>CATOMC010000004.1 GCA_951801245.1 uncultured Lachnospiraceae bacterium | reverse complement strand
ATCTGATACGGACTACTGTCCTCCCCTCCGCGATGGCGATTAAATCGCAGATCCTCTTCCGGCACAGCGGACACCTTATTTTGCACATCTCTCAATCCCTCCCACAGCCACTTCTGGATTTCTAACCGCGATCAACGGGACGGTTCCGTGCAAGATGTCCTTACAGTGATAATTTCCATAAATTACCATGTATACTGTAAGTATGCCCACAGAACGCATTCCTAATCACGGCCTATACAAAAAATGGCAGGGCTACCCCTGCCGCCTGTTCTTCTTATGTACCTTCTTCGGGCCAAAGCCCACCCTGACCACCTCCCCACAGCGCCTGCACTTCATCTCAAGCACCGTCTCGCCCGGCGGCATTTCCTCAATGTCAAGGATGTGCCGCCCGCATTTAGGGTTCGGGCATCTGATCCTTTCCACTGACAACCGCCTCCCCGTACTGATTATGTAACAAGGGAACCAAACATGAAGTGTTCCTGCTTGGTTCCCTTTTATCGGTTGTGTATTATTTTTCCCCCGGCTCCTCAATTTCCCTGATCTGCAAAAATGCCGGGAATACCAAGCCTGCCGTCCGCTACGGCTTATTGAGGCCATGCGTCCTATAACATTCTATATAAACAGCATATTTAACAATTTAAGATGTCATAATATTGGCTTCATACCGCTCAATGAATCTGCCTGCATTCCGCTCCTTTGATAAAATGCTTTTTTCCAGTAATTCATCCTTCATCTCTTTTTCTTCCAACTGATCTTTCAGATACTCCTTCTCCGCCAGCCTCTCCTCAAACTGCTCTCTTAAAAGTTTTCTCTTTTCGTAATGCTCCTGCGGTGAAGGTGTTTTTCTCTGACCTTTTTTCTCCGATATTTTATCCTGAACACTGCCACTGGATGATAAATTGCTGTTGGTAACATACATACTAGGGCTACCACCGCAATTCCCGTTTTCATCATAAATCCACTGCTCATTTACAACTCTCGCTCCTAAAGCTTTCCATGATGCAGTCATATTCTGATGACTAATCGGTAAATGCTCCAAACTCTTTTCCAGCCCTTCAGCTTCTTTGGGATCTTTGATACATTTCTCCAAATATGCCGGTGATATCGTTACCTTATAATTAGGAGCCGTCAAGCAAGGGTACTTATCCTTTAAGTAAGCTTCATACGCTGATACACTGGCGTATTTGTCCTCTGCTTTTTTCTCCGCCTTTTTAGTGTCTGCTTTCTCCATCACATTGCTGTTTCCAAACTGATAATTATTTAATCCTACCTGCATCATACTTTCTCCTCTCCCAGCTAAAACAATCGTTTCGATTTGTTACATGGTACGCTTTGGATATTTAACCTCTGTTGACGTAAACGTATCATCCACTGAAACATGGATGTGTCCGCTGCTGTCTATTGCATATTCATTGCCATAAATGGAAAATGTGTCCCCCTCTTTATAACCGCTCCCTATCCAATTTATGCTATTCCACCGTGCAATGTTATTATCCACATTTATCACGGCACCGGATTCCCGCAGGATATAGGTATGCTTCCCTGCGCCCGCATCTATGGAAAAGAAACCCGGCGTGATTCCGACTTTCTCACAAGTCGCTAAAACTTCCTTCCTGCTATGTAATACGTCCCACAGACTCTCTCCCTGTGCCAATGCCGCTAAAATACCACTCGCTTTTCTCATTTCCGACTTATAATTTGTACCATTATTCTCTGCTAACATTGATTCCGATCGTGCATACCCAATCATTCCGTTATTAACCGCCCATGCGTATCGACTACCGTTTGACGTAGTCCATGCGTAATAGCTTTTATTCTTCAGAACCAGACAATTGTTTTCAGCGTGAATACCGGGCAAGGAGTTCGCGTTGATCTTCGGCACTGCATAATTTGGCACTACCTGGCTGCTTCCGTTATAATCAAAACGCATAACGCCATAATCCTTAAACTCAGGATTATATCCACACTCCACATGCGTCCCAAAGTTGATTGCATCCAGAATAGCGCTTGGATCATTATAGTTTGCGAAATAATAGGATAGCTCTCCCTTAGATACATTTGCACTTTTATCAACCAACGCCGCTATTCGTTCTCTTGAAAACTTCCTCGCTTCACTGGAAATAGTGAAGCTGTCCCTGCTTCTGCCGCTTCCTGTTCCCGACAAAAGTTGGAGCGCCGCCCGCTGTCTTGCTATTTTATTTGTTTTTTTAGAATGCAGCAATGGCTGTCGCACCCCGTTTGCACCTGTAAAAGCTGTGTTTATCATCCCATCCTCCTTCTGAAAAGTATTCTTACTTTCTTTATCGCCGTTTGACAGAATTTTTTCATAGATTCGGCGCGAACTGCTCCGTTTTGGGCGCGAAGTTTCCCATGTGCTATTAACCGTCCGCCCCTGCCTTTCCATTCATCATAACGGTAAGGCTGAATTTCTTCCTGCCGCCTGTATTAGAAACCGCTATGTCAATATCACCCATATATTTCTTCGCGCATCTTTGTATGTTGGATATGCCAATCCCATGCAGCTTTCCGTTTTCCTTGCTGCTGACCGGCAGCCCGCTTTCTTTTTCCATAACAATGTCTCCTGCGAAATCATTCTCAACCTCTATAAAGAACAGGCTGCCTTTTACATAGGAACGTAAGCTGATCTGTTTTTCACTCTCTACCATGCCGCACGCTTCTATGGCGTTTTCCAACGCATTATTCAAAATGACCGCGATATCATAAACATCAATCGGTAGCTTATGCGGATAGACAAAATCAACCTGAAACCGTATCTGTTTCTTCTCTGCTTCCTGACTTTTCTGGTGGATGATAATGTCCGTGATCGGATTTCCCGTCTGATAAATAAAGTCTATTCTGCTGACCGTTTCCTCCATTTTCCCGACATAGCTTTCCAGTTCTTCCTTCACGGAGCCTACCGCTCCTTTGACAAGCAGAGAAATATTGGCTAAATGGCTTCTCATATCATGCCGGAATCCCCGCATATCGGTATAGATATCCTGTATCTCTGCGATCTCCTTCTGCATCTGCCGGACTTGGTTTTCCAACAGGGCACGTTTCCCTGTCTCTTCATGGTACTGTATCTGTTTCTGAAACAATACGATACTGGCAATGATGTCAGAAAGCATTAAGGCACCGACAACAGGCAGCCAAAAACGGATTGGCGGAACAGCCTTATAAATAACGATCCCCAACCCATTGTTCAGCGAAGTGATAATCAGTCTTATGATGACCGAGATACACAACGCAGCAATGCAGGGCAAGATCAGAAAAACATTCTCATGTGTCTGTAACGGATAATCCTTTTTTATATACTTCCTTCTTATGAAAAACAGATATCCGGACAATAACAAGATATAGAACACTACGCATAAGACCGTCATTACGGCATTGTAGATCGTTATCACATTCTCAGTTCTTTCTACCGTATTTAAGATATTCTCTGCGAGCAGATGATCTAAGATCTGATTCCCCCATCCGCTTACCACAATATCAAACGTAATGAACATATATTTCACCGTCTCTGTCCCCGCCACGAAACTAAAGGTAACAAATAATTGTTTTTGCATCTCTTTTTGGAAGAAAAATGACTGCATAAACAGCAGAATACAGATATTTAAGATGATCCCTGCAGCTTTACCCACCGGAAATCTGTCGGCTCCTATGATAAATACCAGTATCTGGATCAGAAAATAAACGCCAGCCCAGATCACTGGCATTCCCCTTTTCTCATACTTTTCTTTCAAAAAACTCCATGTATAGATGACACTCAATACACTATCGGCTAAATACATAGCAACCGGAGACAACAGATCAAACATTGACAATCCCTCCATTTTTGATATACCGCATATAGGCTTTGATAAAATCAGAATATTTCGTCCTTGCTAGTAGCAGGTTATCCCCGTTCGTGACCTGTATGTTATCTGCACTGTAAGCAGATATCTTCTCCATGTTTACAAGATAACATCTGTGACAGCGGTAAAAGGTACTGCCCAGCCTGTTTTCCAGTTCTTCCATCTTCCCGTAGACTTCCAGCGTTTTGTCCGTTGTATGGATAATGACTTTTTTATTGCGGCTCTCGATATAGTAAATTTCCTTTAGCAGTAATCGCTGCTGCGCGCCAAGGCTTTTCACCATGATGTACCTCTTTTCCTGTTCGCAAAAAACAGATGCCTCTTTCCATGCACGTGCAAAAACCTCTGCAAATTTCTTCTCGTCTAAAGGTTTCAGTAGATAGTGGAAAGCATTGACATCAAAGGCTTCTCCCATGTATTCCCGATACCCTGTCACAAAGATAATAATGCTCCTTTTCCTGCCGGTTTCTTCCCGTTCCCGGATATGCCTTGCCAGCTCCATGCCAGACACCGTATCCATCTCAATATCAAGAAAATAAATGTCAAAGTCCACTCCGGCATGGAGCAGTTTTTCCCCCGACTGATACTCCATGATATCCGCATCAGATACCTGCTTTTGTATCAGACGGATCAGTTCTTCCCGTATTGGTCGGTCATCATCACAAACTGCTATCCTCATAAATCTTTTTTCCTTTCTAAAGCTGAGACATGAAAAATACATACCCATGATCATTTATTATATCGGCGCTGGCGTATTACCAACTGATTGCAAGGTGCCAATTGTTGCATTTTAGGTGTGAAATATACTTCCCACAGAGGAGCGACTGTCTCACAAAGTGGCACATAGCCGATACGAAAACCACCGTATAAGCATATTAACTCTGCTTCCTCCACTTTCCAACTTATTATTTTCTGAACCAATTATAAATATCTGTGATATTTGAAATGTAAAGAAATGAATTATGAAATCTTAAGACATGAGAAAAAGGACTGCCGAAACAGCCCTTTCCCCTCTTTTTCAATATTCCATTCAATTTTTACTGCTTTACTCATATACTATCACGAAAACTGCTTATACAATCACGGAAACCCTTATATTATCACGAAAACTCACAGGCAGTTTCCGTGTTCGTATAAGGGTTTTGCCTGATAGTATCGACTTTTGCCTGATAGTACAGCAGTTTCCGTGCGAGTATCCGAGTTTCCGTGATAATATCCGAGTTTTGCCTACGAGTACAAACTATCAGGCAAAACAATCCCAGAACAACCGTTCGTACTCTTACCAATGTAAAAATACCCTCAAAAGCACACGGAAATAATGTAAATTTCTAACCTATGTAGTGCCGAAAGTGGCGGATTTACGGGCTTTCTAGGCTTTCCGTGTCCGTATCTGCCGGAAACTAAGACACCTCTACACGCAAGCCCTATCTCTCCCAGTTTTCATACAAAAATAATCCTTTTGAGCTTGCTTTCACACTAAAAATATGTAAGCTGTGTCACACAGAATTAAAAGATAATTTTAAGGAGGACACAGCTATGTTACAGATATCCGAAATCGTAAAGAAAACCGAGGAAATGTTTGACCTGTTCAACGAGCATTTTTATAATATGGAACTTACCCGCCCGGCCATCACCGTATCCCCGGACGGCGGGCGCGGCGCATACGGCTGGTGCAGTATCCACGAAATCTGGAATGCCGACGAGGAGAAATACCGGGAGATCAATCTCTGCGCCGAGTATCTTGACCGCCCCATGACGGAGCTGGCCGCTACTCTCTTACATGAAATGGCCCACCTCTATGATCTGGAACATGACATTCAGGACGTAAGCAACAACGGCTATTACCACAACATGAAATTCAAGGCAACCGCCGAGGCCCATGGACTACATATAGAGAAACATGCAAAATACGGCTGGACGGTTACGACGCTGGCCCCGGAGGCAGAGGCTTGGATCAAGGCTACCTTGGGCGAGGCCGGTATCCATGCCAGCCGCCTGCAGATAGAGGGAGGCTCCAAGGGCGGAAGCACAAAATCCATCAACCGCAGTATCAAATATGTCTGCCCCTGCTGCGGCACCATTATCCGGGCAACCCGCGAGGTAAATGTGATCTGCGGGGACTGCGGAGAGCCTTTCGAGAGGGCATAACATACCATGCGCCTGTCGGGCGCATTTACCATCAGCCAGCCAATCTCCAACGGCTGGCCTTTTTCGTTGCTTTTATGCGGATAAAAAAGAGAAATTTCTTTGAAAAAAGGCTTGCTTTCACCACCAAAATGTATAAGCTGTCACTCACAAGGCAAGCAGCCAGTACAAAATATCAAAATACGAAAGGTGGAAAACATTATGAAGACAGGAAAAATCACAGCAAAATTGAGGGACGCGGTTCCGGTATGCCTTATGGTAGAGAGCAAGGAATTAAAACGGTACAAGAACATTGACCTGCCGGATACGCTCAAAGAGGCGGAAATGCTGGACTTCCATTTCAACGTACCTGCAGACGGCAAAATCACTTTTGAAATCAGCTACGCACCGGGCGTACTGCCGGAGGTATTCCCTGAGGCAAGGGCAAAAATGACGAGGGCCAAGAAAACAGCAGCCAAAGAGGCAGCGAAAGCCGCCGCAGAGCAGGAACCCACGCCGGAGGAAAATGCCCCAGCGGCCATGCCAGAAGCCCCGGCGGCTGAACCGGAAAAAGCAGAGGATACCGCCACCGAGAGTGAAACGGCAGAGGAATCCACAGCAGAGGCTAACGAGCCCGCCGGGGAAACAGCACCCGCCGAGGAATCCGGCACAATGGAAATCCTCTATAATGTAACCGGCCCGCGCAGGAAAGAACTGGCGGCGGCAGTAGGCAGCTTCATAGGCGCAGAACCTAAATACATGAAAGCTCCGACTTATGCCTTCGTAGTAGAGGACTATACCATTGGCAGAGACGGAACCCTCACAGGCAGGGAGAACAAAGCATTGGTGGAAGCACTCGCGGCACAGGGCTTCACCGCAGCATAATACAGCCACAGCGGCCCCGCCCCGGCGGGGCTTTTTGCTGCCCGGATATTCCAAAAATAAAGATATCTTTTAAGCATTTTGAGCTTGCTTTTTGACCGGTGGTGCGTAAGCTGTCACTCACAGCAAACAAAACATATCTTTAAGGAGGCACACACCATGGCAGACTATTCTATCGAAATACAGCGTAACAATGTAACCCTTGCACAGTTTCTCCGGTATGTACGGAAACAATGCGAAAGGAAAGGCATCTCAATGGATATTGACCGCGAGGAATTTGAAAACCCGTACCGCCCCGAAAGCTACAGCTACACGGTAGTAAACGGAGAAAAGAAATGCCATTCCGCCGAATACATCACTACCAAACATCTTCGCCGGAAGCTGGAAAGCTACGAGACCTCGGAAGGCTTCACCAGATATTACTACACCGACGAGCTGGAAGAATATGAGGAGACCAAACTGCACCGCTATGACTGGACTATGGACGGAACCGACACGCCCTGCGAGGCGGAGACGATCAGGAGCTTTGCATACGACTATCAAATCTACATCCTTAATTGGGACGGCTCCATGTATAACGAGATATGCGAATTTACCTTTGACGACGAGAAAACCGGCCACGGCTACTACTTTCAGGCAAACCGGGAGGCAAAGAAATAAGACCAAAGCGCCAGCCTCAGGAAGGAAACGGCTGGCGCAAAATTGTCCCTGATCCACCCTTTTCCCCTTGTCACCACTGCAATACAGGTATAACATCCAACGCCACAAGGAGGGATTTACCATGAAAAAAACAATATTAGATCAGTTAATGGGGCTGAGGATGAACAGTGTTATGAATGAGATCACAAACAGCGACATGGAGTATCAGGAGATTATCCGCAAATCTGACATATATTCCAATAAGCTGGAAGCCCTGCAACTACCAAAAGAAACCCGGCTTCTTATTGACCGCTATGTAAGCGAACAGAACGCCCTTGGCTCACGCTATGGGATGCTTGCCTACCAGCTCGGTTTTTCCGACTGCAAGGAACTGTTTATTGAGAGATTGCCATTCTCAAATATTCAGGCAGCGTCACCAAGGGACGAAGTATAATCCAGAAACAGAAAATAATATCCGCGAAAAAGTATCTTTTTTATGGAATGCGACGTGAGATACTTTTTAGCGGATATTTTCTTGTTCTCTGATTTTTCAAAGGGTGTGCATTTTTCTGAGCAAGGCCGCCACATTGCCCGGAGCCGCTGAAAATCTGTGTGAATCTATTCTTGAAAATGTGGGGAAAGAAATAATGAGCAATGCTGGAAAGCCCACAAAATAAGCCTTTTTCAAGCATTACAGAAAAATAGCCCTCCAAAACCGGAAGGCTTATGTTGTATGAAAGTTTGCTACATTAGACATCAACAATGAGTATTTTGTATGCCATAATAACCTCCTCTTCCAGAATATGATACAATCAAAAAGTCAAAAAGTGGTCAATTTCCTGCTTTTCAAAGCGTTCTCAACCGCTTTTTTTATGACAATGCTTGAATTTGTTGCGCCTGATATTGCATCTACATCTATTTTCTGTTCATCAACTATACTGTCAGTGATAACTTCTGCGGTCTTTCCACGTTCATGCCTGTGCTCCAAAATGTTAATATTTGCGATTTCTCCATTTTGTATGGTAACTTCCACTTTGGCATATATAAAATCCACGTTATATTCACCAACATAAACTCCGTCAGGAATATCAGAAATATTTATATCTTCAAAGGTGAAAAGACTTCATCCTCCGACTCAAAATATTCCAACAGGGAAAGATACAATTCTTCTGGACGATCTGGCAGGTAATCCTCATAGCTGCAAACATCCTGCTCTGTATGGTTCGTGTACTCCACCTGCACCCGCCATGACAGACTGCCCTCCAACGTGACAGACTGCCCCTCGCCCTCTGCTTGAAAATCCGTCATTGTAAGGACACGGCTTTTCCGGTCAATGGTAAAACGGCAGTCAGCCATTTCTTCTCACCCTCTGAAAGCCGCCTCATTGGGAAACTCATCAACCGGTTCATATCCATTGCCGCCGCTTTTTCCGCAACGCTTAAACGGGAACAGGCTTTACAGATATGGGCTGCGTGGCCTTTCCCGGAAAATTTTTCATTTGCCTTGTATTCGCCGCATATTTTACAGTAATGCCCTTGTGGGCGGTTTTTCTTCTTTGACATCATAGATTCCTCCGTTCCTGCACCTATTATACAGTGAACCGTCAAACCTTCAAAGATAGCTGTGGGTTATTTTAGAAATTCTTTATGCCGGATATGCTGCCCCGGTTGACGCATACAACAAAAATACGTTTCTCGGATTTTCTATTGCCATGAATAAAAAACAGGCTTCCCCTGCCCGTATGGAAACCGGGTAAGGAAAACCTGTTCTTCCATTTCCTCGCTCTTAGCAAGGGGCTTGTACTCCGCAGCTTTCCAAGCAGTTCAATTGATGTACTAACCCCATTTTGATGTACAACAAAAACTCTTTTTAATCTTCAAGAAGTTTCCGTTTTCTCTCAATCATTTCGTCAATTCTTTCTATGAAAGACGCTACATCCTTGACATTTTCGCATCTCTCGATCCGCCCGTCAGGGTATACCCTTTTTGATATGCTCCCGGCTCCGCAGGCGACTATGGTCTGTTTCTCCTCCATAATCAGAATATTATAGATCCCATACTTTCCCTCTTTGCCATATCCCACATTTTCAAAATTACCGGACATATTCTTCTGGCGGTAAAGATAATAAGGCACCATTCCCAGATCCGCCGCCCCCTTTGCCGCGATCTGCATTGTCTCCTCCGTATTATTATAGGCAGTCACACCATTCTCTTCAATCCACTGATGCAGCTTCGACGCCCGCTTCACCGCAAGGGAATGTACGGTCAGCGCATCCGGCGCCAATTCTGCTATCGCCTCTATGGTATGAGCTACGTCCGCCGCATCCTCTCCGGGAAGGCCCAGTATGATATCCATATTGATATTGTCAAACCCGGTCCGCCGCGCCAGCCCGAAGGCTTCCGCCACCTGTTCTACCGTATGCTGCCTGCCGATCAACTGCAGCGTCTCCTGCTTCATCGTCTGTGGGTTGACGGAAATTCTGGTGACGCCGTATTCGTAAAGCACTTTTAGCTTTTCCTGTGTGATGCTGTCCGCACGTCCCGCTTCCACCGTAAATTCCTGCACGGTACGAAAATCAAAAGTTCTTCTCACCTTCCCTAGCAGCCTCTCAAGCTGCGCCGCCGACAGTGAACTCGGCGTGCCGCCGCCGATATATACCGTATCCAGTACCTTATCCCGATACAAAGAAGCCACTGCATCCATCTCCGCTTCCAGCGCTGTCAGGTATTCCCCTACCCGCTCCTGCCACACCCCAATCGGATAAGAGGTAAAGGAACAGTACAAACATGTTGTCGGGCAAAAAGGAATCCCAATATATAGACTGTACCCGTCCTCATAATGAAGACGGCTCAGTATCTTGCGCTCTCTTCCGGCAATCTCTATCCCAAGCGCGGCCTTTTCCTGGCTCACAAAATGCTCTTTTTGTAGATAATCTGCTATCTCCTCTTCTCGCTTCCCCTGCTCCATCATGGTCATCGCAATCTTTGTCGGACGGATGCCTGTCAGGTTTCCCCAGGGAAGGGATATTCCCGTCTCCTCTTGCAGGGACGTATAGAGAAACCTTTTAAACTGGTTCTTATATGCAGACGGCTCCGGCTGACCAGGGATCTTACAGCGATAGGATTTATACGCGTTATGTAAACCATTCCATATCTTTAACAGCACTTCCGTCTCATCAAACCAAAGTTCCATCACCGGTTCCGTCTCCCGTATTTTCCTATCTTTTATCACGGAATCCGGCGTCAGCACTTTTAACTCCCATTCCGGATAAAAAGCCTTCACCAGCGCATGGATGTCATATTCAAACTGTGCTTTATTACTTCTGATGATCTGCATGCCGCTCTCCTTTACCTGCTCTGCTCTCACAGGTTTCTCTTCCCTGTTGTTGTCTATATCCCCAGATCCGTTCCCCCAGTCATTTCCCGGGAAATCCTGCTGTTTTCTTTACAGCTTATCACTTCTCTTCTGGAATGTACAGAATATTTTCCCAAGACAACGTTGATTTACGCTTGTATAGGCTGTATAATAATTACAGCGGCATACTCATTCCTGATGGAAAAATTGCGCAAAAACTACACTGTATCGTGATAAGGAGGTAACCACATGAAGGAACTTATTAAAATTCACTCCAAAAGCCATCCAAACATCGAGTTAAAAGCAATCCACGGACATTTCGTAACCCCCAACTCCCATATCAATCACTTTTTGGATATGACCACGATGAAAACAAGGTTGAGCGAAGCATCTACCGCTGCCAAGGAACTGAGCAGGCAGATTATGCTGTCTACCGTGGTAGATACGATCGTCTGCATAGACGGCTGTGAGATCATCGGTGCGTTTCTGGCAGAAGAACTGACAAGAGCCGGTGTCTACTCCCGCAATGCACATCAGACAATTTATATTGTCACGCCCGAATATTCTACCTCCGGTCAGATGCTGTTTCGTGATAATTACCGGCCCATGATCAAGGACAAGAATATACTGCTTCTTCTGGCAAGCGCAACAACAGGACGTACTGTCACCAAAGCGGTACAGACCCTGACCTATTATGGTGCCACCATCAGCGGCGTGAGTGCAATCTTTAGTGCCGCTAACACCGTGGCTGGCATCCCGGTCAATGCACTGTTCACCACTTCGGACATTCCCGAATATAAGACCTACAGTTCGGAGGAATGTGCATTATGTAAAGAGAAACAGCCCATTGATGCTTTTGCCAATGCGTTTGGCTATTCTGCGATACAGTAGACAGCGTCATAAATTGTGATAAAAATCATCTGCAGCCGCCAATATGCCTGGATCAGCTCCTGGTTGGTTTTGGGCACAGTACTTGGCTTGTTGCCCGCGGGAATAAACGAAAACAAAGAAAGCAGCGTTTCATCCGGACAAGAAGGAACGCTGCTTTTGGTAAAGATTCAGGTTGACAGAACGGTGCCCTTATGAGACAGGAAATGCATAAGCCCAGACACAGCAAAGAAAATATCCGTATCACATTCCAAATGGCCTGGCCGTCAATCGTGGAATCTTTTTTTGTGGCTTTTGCCGGGTTAATCGATTCGCTGATGGTCAGTTCTCTTGGCTCCTATGCCGTAGCCGCCGTAGGGCTTACCACCCAGCCCAAGTTCATAGGCCTGTCCCTGTTCTTCGCCCTGAACGTGTCCATTTCTGCGTTGGTTGCCAGAAGACGCGGAGAAGAAAAACCCGAGGAGGCGAACCGAATTCTCGGTACCTCCATCCTCTTTATCGTTGTGTCTTCCGTCATGCTGAGCATCCTTTTTGTGGTGATTTTCCAAATCAGTCAGGTAGTATACATGGGCTGCCTGCGCGGGGCGGGAGATACCTTCTACACTGCCGTAGCCTCCACCATCAGCGTCACCTTTATCCGTACCATCGGCTCTCTCCTGGGCGGATACGTATTGGAACTTGGTATCATAGGTATCTGGCTGGGTGTTCTGGCCGACCAGATTTCACGGTTTCTCTTTGCTTCTACAAGATTTAAGAAAGGCAAGTGGACACAGATTAAAATATAATCATTCTTCACCTGTCCCTGGGCATTGCCATCTTATCCAGCACTTGCGCAGGTCCGATACCCGGATGTGTCAGATACATTCTGCAGATTTGTTCCGCTGTCTCTTCGTCAAGCCCGTATTTTGCGGCAATCTCGGTGACACTTTTTCCTTTATCCACATCCCCCAGCAGGCTGGACAGAGTCTTGTGTGTAAGCGCCTTTTTCTGTTTCTCTTTCCCTTCTTGATATGTTACGATATCTTTTCTGAAAACACGAAATGTCCCGTCGTCTTCCACTTCTATCACCGCCATGGTCACCGGCAGGGAAAAGCGTCTCGGCCCACAACTGCCCGGATTTAAGTATAAGCATCCCTCTTTTCGCATCTCATACTTATGGGAATGCCCGTAAACGACCAGATCGTATTCTGCCAGATCCTCCGGTATGTCCTTTTTATTATGTACCATATAAATCCGTAGTCCGCATATATTCTCATCCAGCTTCAACGGCAGCATCTTGGCCCATTCCTTATCCGCATTTCCCCGCACCACATAGACTGGTGCAATCTTTTGAAGCTGCTCCAAGGTCCTGCTTGTATTGATATCACCCGCATGCATGATCACATCACACTCCCGCAGTATATCTGCAACCTCCTCCCGCAGTTTTCCATGTGTATCCGACAATACCCCGATCCTTTTCATATATGATTCCTCCTGCCTTTCTCCGTCCAGGCTTCTGCCACAGGACAGTACTGCACTGCCCCGCGGCATCGCGCTTATTTCCGGTATTTCATGATAACTGACATTTTCCCGCACCGTCACCGTGATTATATTTTATTAAACGGCTCCTTATAGCAGGCCACATTTCCCAGCTCCTCCTCTATTCTCAGAAGCTGATTGTACTTGGCCACCCTGTCACTCCTGCAGGGTGCTCCCGTCTTAATCTGTCCGGCATTTACCGCCACAGCCAGATCGGCAATAAAGGTATCTTCTGTCTCTCCGGAGCGATGGGAAATAACGGTCTTATAACCATTTTTCTGCGCCATCTCGATAGCATCCATCGCTTCCGAGACGGTACCAATCTGATTCACTTTGACCAAAATCGCATTGGCCACCTGCAGTTTGATACCGGCATCCAGACGCTTTGTATTTGTCACAAACAGATCGTCTCCCACAAGCTGTACTTTATCACCCAGCTTCTTCGTCATCATCTGCCAGCCGTCCCAGTCATCTTCTGCAAGACCGTCTTCGATCGAAATAATCGGATAACGCTCTATCAACTCCTCATAATAAGCCACCATTTCCTCCGTACTTCGCGTGATCTCCGGCATATCTTCACAACCGGACGGCCCACAGCCAGCCTCATAGCACTCTAATACCTGGGAGCCTTCCAATGCCCGCCTCTGCTGTTTCAATTCTGTCTCTCCCGGGAAATGATAGACACCGTCCTCTTCTTTATAAAGTTCCGATGCCGCCACATCGAGTGCAATCTTAATATCCTGCCCCGGTGTATAACCCGCCGCCTTGACAGACTCCACGATCAGATCAAGTACTGCAAAGGCATCTGGCAGAGAAGGGGCGAAACCGCCTTCGTCTCCCACCCCCGTAGACAGACCTCTGCTGTTGCATATTTTCTTAAGATTATGATAGATTTCCGCACAGATCCTGAGTCCGTCCCGAAAACTCTCCGCCTGCACAGGCATGATCATAAACTCCTGAAAATCCACGGTGTTATCCGCATGTTTTCCGCCATTTAATATATTCATCATCGGTACCGGCAATAATCTTGTATAGGCACCTCCCAGATACCTGTACAAGGGAATTCCAAGTGCCTTGGCACTCACCTTGGCACAGGCCATGGATACACCCAATGTTGCGTTTGCCCCCAGATTGCTCTTATTGTCCGTACCGTCCTGCTCGATTAAAATCCGGTCGATCAGTCCCTGATCCAGGGCGTCCATACCAAGCAGTGCCTCTCTGATTTTCGTATTTACATTATTCACAGCTTTGGTAGTACCCAGTCCGAAATATCTGGTCTCACCGTCCCGAAGCTCTACTGCTTCAAACCGGCCGGTACTGGCACCGCTTGGAACTGCGGCCCGGCCGGTATACTGTTTGCCGCCCACTTCTTTTTCTACGGTAACCTCCGCCTCCACGGTAGGATTTCCCCTAGAGTCCAAAATCTCTCTTGCATGTACATCCACAATCCTTAATTTCATACCCATAAAAAACCTCCTGTACGCACTTTTTCTATCGTAGTATGCGCACAGAAGGTATTTTTCATACTTGTTTCGCCGTCAAAGCATTAAGTCCGTCAACAAAATCGACTTTCACCGTTTCACTACCTGAGCGAACTGATCTTAAGTGCATGCATATAAGCATCCGATCCTCTCGCACATGTTACCGTCACCCACATATCAGTCACAAGGGACTTTCCGTCATTTCCGGCCTCAACCTTATCCATTTTAAGTTCCATCTCACCATACCGTGTGTCCAGACGCAGTATATTCTCCGTTGACTTCTTCATAACCTGCCCTGACACCGTAGTGGTCGTAGAAGAATCTATCGTCACATCCGAGGCGCTGTCCTTCTCACCCACAATGCCAGTCGCATGCAGATAACCGTCAGAACCGTGATAGAAGTACACCGTCAGCTTATTGTCCTTTGTATGTACCATACCTCTGCTGGTATCCGCATTGCTGTCAATCTTAAACTGCATCACGCCGTCTCTGGTGGACAGATACAGAATCTCCGGCGTTGTATCACTGCTTACTTTACCCGTCACGGAATTGGAAGAATTACTGTTATTTGGTATATAATTAGTGGTACTGCCGCTGCCTGATGATGACGAATCACTGATACTGATTGCATGCATATAGGCATCGGATCCTCTCGCACATTTCACCGTATAATTCTGTCCCAAAACCAGAATGGTACATCCGCTCATATCCAGAGAACTGTCATATTTTAGTTCCATAAGTCCATACTGTGTATCCAGACACAGCACATCATTCTTCGTCTTATCATTTAAGGTTCCCGTCACCGTAGAGACACTGGACATATCTAGGGTAACTGCGGAATTCTGCGCCTCCGAAGTTATCTTTACCGCATGAAGATATCCGTCAGAACCATGTGAAAGTGAGACACTGATCACTGTCCCCGGCAATAACACCTTACAATTGCTCGTATCCGTATTACCGTCTATCTTTACCTCCATTTTGCCGCTGGAAGTATCCAGATACATCAACTGAGATGTGGTTCCTTTCAGGACTGTTCCACGCACCGTCGCTATGATCTCTGCCGCCTGCACATCCATCCGCCCTGCCGGTATAATCAGCAGACTCCAAACCAGACATAAACCAAGTAACCAATGTATCATCTTATGCTTTTTCATCCTTACTCCTCCATGACAACCCCTACTTTATTACCATAATAGATAATTATGTAAATTTATCATACACCACTTATAAAGGAAAAAGCAAGTAGATTTTCCTGATATTTCTTTATTTTTTCTTAATTACTCCAATTCTCTACCGAAAATTTGTTTACATTCATATATATTATGTCAATCCATGTTGATATAGCGTGTCTATACATAATTTATTCTCTTTCACATAAAATATGATTACAATTCACCTTTGGACGAGTGCTAAAGGATTTCTTGTAACCAGGCAAAGGGAGTCACGGGCGGACTCCCTGATTAACTATTCGTTTCGTATCGCCGCAAGCGGGCTCAGTCTCATAGCTCTTCTGGCCGGGAAGAATCCTGCCACCATACCCACCAGCACCGCAAACACCAGTGACAACAGCACCAGCCAAATAGGAATATACGAAATTCCAGACATATCCGACATATTTCCGGCTGCACCGGCCGCCACGTGATTGATAACAATGGAGAGCGTGAAGCTTAAGATCATCCCGATCACGCCGCCGATAAATCCAATGAACCCGGCTTCCATCAAAAACAGACTCCGGATATTGCGAAGGTCACACCCAAGAACCTTCATGACACCGATCTCCTTTGTCCGCTCATAAATCGACATCATCATCGTATTGGTGATACCAATAGCCGCTACGAAGAGAGATACGGCACCGATTCCGCCAAGCACTGCCTGGATATATCCCATCGTTTTCTGCTCCGACTCCACCCATTCTGCCTGACTGTAAGCGTTGTATCCTAAATCTGTCAGGCTGTTCTGTATCTCCATCACATGATCCATGCTGTCCACATTTACCAGAAGCCTGTTATAGAATATCTCCTTATAAGGCTTGCCAGTTTTCGTAGTCGGCTGTCCGGGGATTTTCTTGTTCTTAAAAATCTTCCTTAATTCCGCGATCAGTTGATCGATATCACAGTACGTATACCATCCGTACTGTGACCACTCACCTTCTCCCGGCGTCGCTTCCACACCGCAGGTCTCAATCAGATATTTCTTGGGCGGCTTCTGTGTCTGCCCATTCTCATCCGGCGTACCCGAGGAGTAATAAGCGTCCATATCGAAGATCACAAAGATAGGGTCGTTCATCAGATCGATGTCCGGCAGGACTCCCGTCTGCCAGTAACTTCCGCCGCTTCCCTTACTGTTACTAAAATCCTGCAATACCTGACATCCATAGAAAAAAGTAAGCTGGTTGTCGCTTCCCGGAATCTTACCCTCGCCCACCTTGATATTCATATCCTCAAAGGCTTCTTTGGGCAGACCCTGCAGCTGCAGATATCCCTCATAACTTCCATACTTGGCAATCGCCTGCGTCTGCAAAACGGGATAAACCGACTCTACATGTTCCATCATCGAAATCTCATCGATCAGATCCTGATCCAGACGCTTCACTTCCTCCGAAGAAGAGTCATTCCACGGTTCATTCACCTCTATCTGTGTCAGGCTCCCGTAAGATTCATACTGTGCCATCAGTGACCGGCTAAGGCCCAGTCCCAGCGAGACCATAACCACAATGGAAGCCACGCCGATCACAACACCCAGGACTGTCAGGACCGTCCTTACTTTTCTTTTCCAGAGGTTCGCACTGCTCATTCGCAGCAAATCCAGAAATTTCATTATTTCTTATCCTCATCCAGATCTTTTTCAAGATCTGCAATCTCTTCTGCCAAAGCCTTCGCAGCCTTTTTCTTTTTACGCAGTTTCACAAATACCACGATACCCACAACAGCTATGACTATTACACCTGCCACAATACCTGCGATCAGTCCCTTCTTAGGTTCCTGCTGCTCTTCGCCCATCATCATATCATCACCCATCATGTCACCCATCATCATATCGTCCATGAAAACCTCTGATACAAATAAGGTGATCGTCTTCTCCTGCGTTGTCACATTGCCCGCTTCATCCTCATAGGAAATCTCCATGACGACTGTACCGTCATCCATGGTCGCCGCTGCGCCGGTCAGCATCACATCCACATTACCTGTATTGCCGGACTGCAAATTCCCCACAAAGGCCGATGCCTCTTCAATGGAATCCGCGATAAATTTCACCTGCACATTATATAGTGTCGTTTTTCCCGTATTATAGATGCTGAACATCACATTCGACTGAGACCCCACCTGGATATCAGACGGCACCACCTCGGGAATGCTGGTATCGAAACGGCTCTCCTGCAGAATCGGTATCGATACGCTTGCCTTATCCGTCAGGTCAAACATGGTGCTGGCATCATATTTCATATTCAGATCCAGCACATATGGCTTCTGGGCCAAATCCGCTTTCGCCGTCATTTCAATCTCAATGTCTGCCGCCGTATCTGCCCCGATCTTATCCATATAGACGGAACTGGAGCCGGACGTTGGCAGAAACGCTGAGTACGTATTTGTCTTATCTTCCCCCTCCTGGGCCGCCTGCATATCAAAAAGAACGTTGGTCACGGCCACGTCTTTGGCTGTGTTTTTCACATGAATCGTCAGGACAAAGGTATCTCCTGCATATACATCCGCCGGGTTGGTCTCAAATCCCGTCACCACGATACGCGGCTTGGCGCCGGAAGTCTCCTGCCCGCTGCCGCCGATGATGCCGCTGCCCGGTTTGCCGATCGTCTTAACATATACAGTCAACTCTATGGGCTCCTCGCTGCGCACGCCAGCCTTGGTATAAGAAATCTTGAATTTCAACGGATAATACCCGCTCATCACATCGCTTCTGGTGGTAAAATGAAACGTAAATTCTCTGCGGTTTGCCATGGCCGCTTCCTTGGTCTCGCAGCCCGGGATAAAAGGCTCGGTCTGAAGGTAATTGGTCATATCCGGCTCAAAAGGCCATTCCGTCACCAGTGTGGACGTCATCGGCTCTATGATCAGGTCATTTAATTCTTCCGTACCGAAATTGACGATTGGAAGCACGATGGAAACGGACTGTCCATAGCTGACGATAGGCGTCTCCCAGTTATCCGCCACCTGCAGGAACTCACTGGTGGTCATCGTGATCTTCTCTACCGCCGCCGACTCCATGGAAGATTTGGCAGAAGCTACATAAGCCCACATTTCGGTCAGTGTCATCTCCGTGTTGGCAATATAATACACTGCACTGTCGAAAACCTTATGTAGATTCTCCATCACTTTTTCGTCCAGCTTATAGCGCACTTCCAGACTCTGCATATAATAGAGCATATCTGCATCGGCATCCGCACGATCGTCATCCGTGATCACTCTGTCCGAAGAACGTTCCAGATACTTTATTCTCGTATGATTCCCACTGACGCCATCCTCATAGACATCCTCATATCTGTATTTAATCCGGTTCTCCTCTTCTTCCTCTGTGGCATGTACCTGACCCATCGTCCGGGTCGGAGACATCAGCAGCAACAGCAATGCCAGTCCAAACGAAACGGCGGCGCTGACCCTGCCGGTATTTATTCTTCTCCTTGTATCTCTTCCTGCCTGCTTTCTTTCTCTACTCATTTTTCCATCCTTCCAGATTCCTGTTTCTTACTGCCTTTTCCCCATACACCCTATGTTATACCTTCCTGGCAATCTCGTCAGGTATCTCTTCTCCCCTGTGATCTTCTATCTCAATGATCTTGCCATCCCGAATCCGCAAAATGATATCGGCAAATCCGGCCAGATAATTATCATGGGTAACCATCACTAACGTCTGGTTCTTCTCCCGCACCACCCTCTTCATCAGATTCATGACTTCCACCGAAGTATTGGAATCCAGATTACCCGTAGGCTCGTCCGCGAAGATGATCTCCGGTTCCACCACCAGCGCACGGGCTACACCCACACGCTGCTGCTGTCCGCCGGACATCTGATTCGGCTTATGCTTCTTGTGTTTCGCAAGCCCCACCAGATCCAACATCTCCTCCGCCTTCTTATTACGGCTTTTCTTGTCAATCCCCTGAAACGTCAGCGGCAGAGCCACATTCTCGATCGCATTCATGGTGCCCATCAGATTAAAAGACTGAAAGATGAATCCGATATGCTCCCTGCGGAATGCGACCAGTTGGTTCTCATTCTTGTGCTCCATATGTTCTCCGGCAATCACGATCTCGCCTTTGGTAGGCTTTTCCAATCCTGCCAGCATATTCAAAAGTGTGGACTTACCGGAACCGGAAGTACCGACGATGGAACAGAAATCTCCCCGGTTAATGGTGAAACTGACACCGTTTAGTGCCCGCACTCTCTCTTCACCGACCCGGTATATCTTGTACAGATCCTTCACCTCTATTACCGGCCCTGTCTTGTTATACGCCTCCACCGTCTCCTCCATTTCTTTCCTTATTCTTCATACGCGGTTGCTTCTACCACGAACTCCGGCACCTGTCCGCCCAGGAAATTGTAGCTGAAGTAATAAGAATCTCTCTCATAAGGATACGATGTATCCTTCTTAAATACCACCTCAAGATCATAGTTGTTCTCAACTGCCCCATTGGGTGCAAACTCAGAGATCATCCATGTGGGATGAATATGATCCAGAATCTCGGCAATCTGTGCCTCATCGGAAAAGGTCTCCCGCACAGTATAATCCACATACGTATCCACGGCAACCGCCTGCTCCTTTACAAAGCCAAGTCCGTTCGCCTCCCTGTATAAATCATAGCCGGGATCATTCTCATATTGATGCTCCATCAGCTCGTTATGATAATTGGTGATGATGATGCAATCAATATCCGCCGCATTCAGTTTCACCGGATAATAAGCTTCCAGTTCCTTAAGGCAGGCAATCGTGTTCTCAAATCCCTCATAAACCATCAAATTGCTGGATACATAATTTACATACTGTAACGTAATCCGTCCGCAAGGATGGTTCTCCCGCACCAGTGTAAAGTCATACTGCTCCATGTCCTTGACCCACGCTTCTTTCAGCCTTTGTGCCTCCTGCGTGGGAATGGCTGTCTTAGCAGCCCCGTTGGAATACGTGACAAGCATCAGTTTATCCGTCGGGATCTCATATGTCATATTCTGGAAGAATCCCTTTTTATAATCTTCCGATGCCATGATCCGGTTAAGCTGCTCCTGTGCCCTGGCATCCTCATAGTCTATGACAAAGGAGCGATTGACTTTCCTGCCGGACTTAAGTCTGTAAAGCACCTGTATACTTCTGGCATCACCCATCTGCTCTGCATCAGCCGTCTGGAACTGCCTTGCAAGCGCAAGGACCGGTTCCGTATCGGTTAAGAACATGTGCTCCATTTCATAATCTGCAATACCGATATATTCAAAGTTTTCATTCCAGTAATCATCATAATATCCGGATACAAAAATTGCAACACTTTCTACCTCATTTTCCTCCGGTATATAACTATCATACCCGAATAAATCCCACTTATAGATGCAAAATACTGCCAAAATACCCGCCAGTGCGATGCCGCCCGACCAAAGATGTTTCAAAAGGCTTTTGATATCAAAATGAAAAAGTACCTCCATCGCTGCGCAGAAGATCACACCGCTCACCAGCATACCGACTACCATCAGCATCTCATCACTGCCGGAAGTATCTAACATGATCATACCGACGACGAGTGCTGCCGGTATGACCACAGCAATCTTTAAGACCGGCTCCACAACGCGATACGAAATCGCCCTGCCAGCCGCCTCGGACGGCCTCTTGAGATAACACAGATAGGCCGCTGTCAAAAAGACCGCCGCAATCAGGATCCACTTACCGCAGACAGGCAGGCACAATCTGGCTGCCGCCGCGGCATCTTCCGCACTTTTAAGGTTCCATATCATATCCGCGCAATCAAACAAGGGTGAGATTTTGGGATTGGAAGACAGATAAAAGCCGGTCGCCGTCTGAAAGAACGACCATTTCATGCTTTCCAAGATCCAGTACACCACGATCTCATACAACAGGAACACGCCGAACAAAAACAGTGTAATAAACCGGTTGCCCGTAAGCATCACCGCCAGGATCATGGCATGATATACCACCAGAAACAATATGAAATTCCATACAAAGGCAAGACCCTCATTGGCCAGTACGTCCATATTGACCGACTTCTGAGCAGCCGCAATGACGGTAGCTGTCACAAGTCCCACCAGGTTACCGATCAGATAAATGAAGATACCATTTACATAAATGACTGCAAAGCGTTTTTCCTTCGAGACCGGCACGCTGTGATACAAATCCACCTTCCGCCTGTCATACAGATACGAAAATCCCTGCATGGCGATCACGGCTCCCAAAAAGACGATAACCGGCCACATATTGTCCGAAAAGCCCAGTGCATCCCTGGCCGCCTGATACATCGCCCTGCGAAAAGCCTCTATGGTCCGAAAGGCCCCCATTTCATACTGGCCCTTGATCCGGCTTAAATAAATCATCGTCATGGAACTATAAACCAAAAGCTGGGACAAAACCGCGATAATCCAGACCCATATCCTGCGCTTATGGTTTTCTTTGCTGTTAACCCAGAATGAGCTTTTTGATGTCATAGCCTACCACCTCCGTTTCACTGATAAATATCTCTTCCAGAGACAGCGGAAGCACCTCATAGAAAATCATATCCACCGTGGCGAATCTCGCCTCCACTTCCTCTCTCGTACATCTCACCGTCACCGTGCTCAAAGATCCCCTCTGCTCTTTCTTCAATACCGTGAGGCCGTTTAATACTTTCAGTTCGTCCTCCTTAGAAGAAAACACACATTGTACTTTCTGGATATTACATTTCATATCTTCCAGATCCTTAGACAAGAGCACGCCGCCTTTATGTAAAAGTCCCACATGATCGCAGATATCCTCAAGTTCCCTTAAGTTGTGGGAAGCGATCACCGGTGTAAGCCCTCTCTCCTCCATCTCCTTGGCAAAGATCGATTTGATGCCCTGGCGCATCACCGGATCGAGGCCGTCAAAGGTCTCATCGCAGAGAATATATTTCGTGTGCGCGCAGATGCCCAGAAGCAGTGCTAACTGCTTCTTCATGCCCTTGGAAAAAGTACCAATCCGTCTTCTTTTGTCCAGATTAAACTTCTCCAGATACTTATAAAATTCTGCCTTATCAAAATTCTCGTATATGCTGCTGTAATAATGCTCCATTGTCTGGGCATTCGCATTAGCAAAGAAATACGGCTCATCCGCAATAAAAAACAGCTTTTTCTTAGCTTCCACATTGTCATACACCGGCATATTATCCACCGCCACCGTGCCATCATCCGGTTTTAACACCCCGGATACCATACGAAGCACCGTGCTTTTGCCCGCACCGTTTGTGCCGATCAGTCCAAACACCGTCTTCTCCCTGATGGTGACACTGACCTCATCGACCGCTTTGATCTTCTCAAAAGTCTTCGTCAGATTATGTATCTCTATCATAGAATCTCCTTTCTTTTGCCTGTCATACCTGTAGCTGCTCAATTTCCCGGATCAGTTCTATCTTCGTCATACCAATCTCCAACACTTCCCTGGCCAGTTCCAGAATCTTCTGTATACACTCCCGTTTACGCTCCTCTACAAGCCGTCCGTCACCGGATACAAAGTTTCCCCTGCCTTTGACCGTATAGATGAATCCCTGCCGCTCAAGTTCCGCATAGGCTTTCTGAATGGTATTCGGATTAATAGAAAGTTCCATCGCCAGATTCCGCACGGAAGGCATCTGCTCGTCCGCCTGCAGCGCTCCATGCAGGATCAGTGTCTTGAACTTGTCAACCACCTGTTCGTATATAGGCCTTGTGTCCTTATAGTCTATGATTATCATGTTTACTCCTTTCCCCGATTCCATCGTTCCTCTATGTATATTAAGTGTACTATTTGTGGTGGTACGCTTAATATACTATATCTTGTATTATATGTCAAGCAGATACCACTACGGCTATTTTCTGTCCGACACACAAAAAGGATACACACAGACGCTTCCATGTGTATCCTTTGATGAATCTCGTATTTTTCCTATTTCAAAATCTCCGTACCTTCCAGCCTCTTCTGCCGCCTTCACTTTCCCTGACGCCGTCCCTGTCTGCTTATTTTACCAACAAAGACTTACCTGTCATCTCGGCAGGCTGTTCCATCCCCATCAGTTCAATGAGCGTAGGCACGATATCTGCCAGACAGCCGCCTTCACGAAGCTTATAAGCAGGATCCGCATTGACCAGAATAAAAGGTACCGGATTGGTGGTATGTGCCGTAAACGGTGCTCCGGTCTCCTCGTCAATCAACTGCTCCGCATTACCGTGGTCTGCACAGATAAACAGCACACCGTCCACTTCTTTGATGGCTTCTACCGCACGCCCTACGCACTCATCCACAGCCTCCACCGCTTTGATGGCCGCCTCCTGCACTCCGGTATGTCCTACCATATCCGGATTCGCAAAGTTGATGATGATCACGTCATAGGTATCGGACTTGATGGCTTCCACCAGCTTGTCGCAGACTTCGTAAGCGCTCATCTGCGGTTTTAAATCATAGGTCGCCACATCCTTGGGAGAATTAACCAGAATTCTCTCCTCCCCCTCATTGGGCTCCTCTACACCGCCATTGAAGAAGAATGTCACATGTGCATACTTTTCTGTCTCCGCCAGTCTCGCCTGTTTCATATGGTTGGCCGCCAGCCATTCGCCAAACGTATTGCTAACAGAAATCTTGTGGAACGCCACCTCTTTATTCGGAATCGTAGGATCATAATCGGAAAAACATACATAAGTCAGATCCAGTTTCTTCTCTCTGGCAAATCCCTTGAAATCATCATCGCAGAAACTTCTTGTGATCTCTCTGGCACGATCCGGGCGGAAGTTAAAGAAAATCACGGAGTCGCCGTCCTTGATCGTTGCTACCGGAGCGCCATTCTTCTTCACCACAGTAGGCTTCACGAATTCATCTGTCTCGTCTCTGTCATAAGACGCCTGAATCCCTGCCGGTGCACTCTCGGCTTCCAGTCCCTCGCCCTTCGTGAGCGCCAGATATGCTTTCTCCACTCTGTCGTAGTTATTGTCACGGTCCATCGCATAATAACGTCCCGTTACGGTAGCCACTTCGCCCACGCCGATTTTAGCCATCTCGGCTTCCAGATCCTCCACAAAACCCTTGCCGCTTGCCGGAGGTGTATCACGTCCGTCCAGGAAAGCATGGACATACACTTTGGAAAGGCCGTTCCTCTTCGCCAGTTCCAACAGTCCATACAGATGCGTGTTGTGGCTGTGCACACCGCCGTCAGACAACAATCCGAACATATGCAGAGAAGAATCGTTTTTCTTACAGTTATTCACGGCATCAAGGAGCGCCGGATTCTCAAAAAAGGTACCGTCCTGAATCTCCTTGGTGATCCTGGTCAGTTCCTGATATACGATACGACCGGCACCCATATTCAGATGCCCTACCTCAGAATTGCCCATCTGTCCGTCCGGCAGGCCTACTGCCATACCGCTTGCATTTCCTTTGACGAAAGGACACTCTGCCATCAGCTTGTCCATCACCGGTGTTTTGGCCAAAGCAACCGCATTTCCCTCCGTTTTCTCATTGAGGCCATAGCCGTCTAAGATCATTAATACCGCAGGTTTCTTTCTTCCCATGACTTTATCTCCTTTTTTCATATTATTATTTCTTCATGAAATCTCCCCTGCCCAGGATCTGCATTCCAAATCCTGCTTCGGGTGAAATTCTCTCAATCCTCTACCATGGTAACTCCGCTTCCCTATATTTGTAAAGCCCATGATTGCGATTTTTACCGCTATTCGTAACAGTTCAGTCTTCGGCTTCACTGTCACGCCTGATGCCCACAAAATGCTTACCGCTATTCTGCTTCCGGCTGCGCTTGTTCTGGCTGCTCCTCCTGCATCTGTCCATCCTCTGTATCCTGCGGCTGCTCACCTTCCGTATCCTGCGGCTGTCCGCTCTCTGTATCCCGTGGCTGTCCTGCTGCCATTCTCTGTTTACAAGTATCCAGCAGCGCCAGCGCATCCAGATTCTCAGGGTCATATAAGAGCACGCGGTTTAGTTTATCAACGGTCGACTGAGTACAGTTCCCCCCATTGATATCTGCCACCGCATCATTGATCAGGAGTGTATTATAATAACGCAGTATTCCCTCGTCCTTTGTCTTCTCATACCCTTCATATAAGATCTGTTCCGCCTTCGGGATCTGTTCCTGCATACGCAGGCAGCCTGCGATTCCCCGATAAGCCTTCACAGATTTCTCATTGATCTCAAGTGCTTCCCGATAAGCTTCCAGTGCCTTATCATATTCCTCATTCTTCGCAAATTTATCTCCCTTGGAGAGATTCACAATACACCTTGCGGGAGACAGGAAGAAAATAAGAAGCGTAAGCAGACTTAAAACAATCACCGCCCCGGATGCCGCCATGATGATCTTCTGCCTTCTGACACGCCTTAAGCGCTCCTCTCTTCTTCTGGCACGCTCCATATCCCTGCTTGTCATGCGGCTGCTATCATCCATCCTGCTTCTTTCGGAAATGTCCCTGGGTCTGCCGGACGATGTCCTTGTCTTTGCCCCCGAAGATGCACCGGACTTTTTCGCAGTAGAACTTTGCCTGTTGCCTGCACCTGCCGACTTCTTCCTAACCACACTATCGTCTGCACGCTGTCTTTCTGCCGGACGGCGTCCTGCAGAAGCTGTCTGCTTTCTTTCTCCGGCATCCCTTTTCTCTGCAGGTCTTTGTGCCTGCGGCGGTCTCTTTTTCGGGACGGTCTGACTCTTTGCGGAAGTTGTTCTTCTCACACCTTCACCGGCCGTTCTGCTCGAATCTTTGGTTCTTTCACTCATACCATATGCTCCTGTTACAATCTGTCACTATTTCCGGCACGCCGGCCGGCACTGACAGCCGCTTCCAAAATCTGTAACTTATTTTAACACACAACTGTAATTATTTCTACCGCTTCCTTGTATATGATATAATATCAGAAGCAGACCAGTTACTCTTCATATCCACGTTAGTATAACAGTATAACACCACGCCAGTATAACAGCCTGCGCAGATAAAAACGCAAGAAGCCCCTGCACGGAAAGGAATTTCTCTCATGGATCACACAAAGGACAATCTCTACCGAATCAAATATCAAAGCAGACTCTATGAACTGCCCTACACCGTCATCCGCAGCAGCCGCAAAACCTGCGGTATCAGCATCTCTGCCGACGGCATGCTCACACTGCGGGTGCCGCTTCACACTTCCGAGCGGGAAATCCGGCATATTCTATTAGAAAAGCAGCACTGGATCATCACACACTATCTGGAAATGATGGAACAGGCCAAAAACCGCCCTGTATCTGACTTAAGCGATGTCCAGCGCGCCGCCCTGGAAAAGAAATATATCGAAGCCGCCAAAGAATATTTTCCCAAAAGAGCCGCCTATTTTCAGGCCTTTACCGGCGGCGAATATCAGCGCATTACCATCCGCGACCAGAAGACCCGGTGGGGCAGTTGCAGCGCCAGAGGCACCCTTTCTTTTAACTGGCGTCTCATGCTGGCACCGCCGGCTGTCCTGGATTACGTGGTGGTTCACGAACTTTGCCACTTAACGCACATGGATCACTCTGCCGCCTTCTGGCAGGCCGTAGCAGATGTCTGCCCCGACTACCGCACCCACCGCAAATGGCTCAAAGACCACGGGCACGAACTGGTGCTGTGAGTATTTCACTTGGTCTTGATCCGAAGCGATCCGTAACGGCTGTTTCTGCCCGCATCCCATTTTTCGTAACTGCCGTCTCTTCGTATATCTTTGGATTTCACGGCGCCCAAAGGCCCTTTAAAGGGTTTCTTCTGCTTCTTTTCTCCGCCGCCGTCATATTCTCTGCCGCTGCGGCCGCCTTTGCTTTCATAACTGCCCTTACCGCCGCGGCCGCCTTTACTGCCCTGATTTTCCTTATTACCAAAGCCGCCTTTGTTTCCCTTATCTCCGCGACCGCTCCTGCTGCCTGCATATCCTTTATCACCACGGCCGCCTCTGCTTCCCTGACCGCCTTTGCCGCGGCCGGCCGCTCTGCCTCTTTTCTCGAAGAAAAATTTCTCTTCTTTAATGTCTTCGATTTCTTCTCCCAGATGCATTTTCATAAAGGCTGCCGCGATCTGCGTAGCGCTGTACTGTCCCAGTGCCACAGCGTCCAGAATATATTCCGTGGCTCTGCTGATATCTTCCTTCTCAATCACGGTCATGGCTTCCTTTAAGATTTTGTCTGCCTTTCTGGCCGTGATATCTGCCGCCCCCGGCACCTTACGTTCCTTGATCCTGGTATGGCAGACACGCTCGATATCCCTGATCTTATAGGCCTCTCTTCCCACCACCAGTGTGAAGGATCTTCCCGTCTTACCGGCACGTCCGGTTCTGCCGATCCGGTGTACATAGTACTCTATGTCCTCCGGCACATCATAATTATAGACTGCCTCCACATCATTCACATCGATTCCCCGCGCCGCCACATCGGTTGCAATCAGGATATTGGTCCTGCCGCCGCGAAACAGGTTCATCACCGTATCCCGCTGTCCCTGTGTCAGATCGCCATGCAGACCCTCCACCTCATAGCCTCTTGCTTTCAGATGCTCTGTCAGTTCATCTACCATCCGCTTGGTATTGCAGAAAATCAGTGCACGCTTGGGATCATAATAATCGATCAGGCGGCAGAGCACTTCCTCTTTATCCTGTTTGCGCACCTGATAATAGGCCTGCTTGATCAGCGGGATCGTGACCTCTTCCGGTGTCATCTTAATATAGGCTGCATCCTTTTGATACGTCTTGGTAATATCCAGAATCGGTTTCGGCATCGTAGCGGAAAACAGTCCTGTCTGCCGCTCTGACGGCATCTCTTTGAGAATCGTCTCGATATCCTCCCGGAAGCCCATATTCAGCATCTCATCCGCTTCATCCAGAACCACCGTGTGCACATGCTCCATTTTAAGCGTATGCCTGCGCATATGATCCATCACCCGGCCTGGCGTACCGACCACGATCTGCACGCCGCCTTTTAAATTCTTGATCTGCCTGACAATATCCTGTCCGCCATAGACAGGTAGAACCTTGATGCCATTCATATATTTGGAAAATTTCCGAAGTTCTTCCGCCGCCTGCATGGCAAGTTCCCTTGTCGGACATAGAATCACCGCCTGCAGGTAGCGGCTCTCCGGGTCAATCTTCTGCAGAATTGGAATCCCAAAAGCCGCTGTCTTACCGGTGCCCGTCTGTGCCTGTCCGATGATATCCCGCCCTGTCATAAACAGTGGTATGGCCTGCTCCTGAATAGGTGTCATGTGTTCGAAGCCAAGTTCCCTGACGGCACGCAGGATTCTTTCGTCAATACCCGCATCCTCATAACGCATTTTCTCCTGCCTGTTCTCTTCGTCTCTGCCATCTGCACACAGATTATCACCCTTATGCTGCGTGAGGATTTCTTTCTCCAGAAACCTGTCGAATTGTTCATTGTTTTTCTTTTTGTTGCTGCTCATACTCTCTCCATTTCCTATTTTAGTGTTTCCCCAAAACCATGGTCTTTATCAGTACCATACTTTTGCATTTACATGATAAGAGCTGCCAGACCCGGGATAAACAGGCATGGCAGCATTATCTCCAACTTTTCATGATTTCCATATCGCATTGTTATCACATTTTCCGTCAAAGGCCGCACTTCATCAGCCTGCCTGCAGACACTTCAACATCGTTATGCCTGCTGCTTTTCGGCGCCGGCCAGTTGTATTTTGCGAAGCTTACTCACGGCGCGGTCCCTGATCAGGCACTCCCCGTGTTCCTCCAAATAGAACATACGCTCTTCGGACGCTGCGATCAGATTGCCAAACTCCACCGCCGCAGCGCTGATCTTATTAAATGTCTTGTAAGAAAGACGGCCCTTCTCCAATACCAGATAGTAACCTTCCCCTTCTTTATAAAGATGGCTTTTTACCGAGTATTTATTGGAAATTGTCGCGGCATACTGCATTGTCTGACGCATGGAAGCAAAAACAAACATCCTGTGTGTCTCATCATACTCCTGTGACTTGTCTGACGCACGTGCCTGTCTCTCCATTTCATCCTGATGAGATAATTCCGCGCTCACATCCTGCAGCACCTCTTTTAAATGCTGCAGCATATCTTTAAAAGCCGCAGGCCCTTCATCTGTAAAGGTTACCACCAGTCCCTTGTCTTTGAGCGGCGTGATCTGCATAGCAATATTGCCATTGTTGATCTGATAGCCCACCTCCTCGTGCGCACGCTCGATGATATCCCGCAAAAATTCCTCGCCCTTCTCATTGCGCTCAAAAATGTCCGACAATGTAAGTCCGTATTCCGACATGTCGTCCTCGGAAATGATGCACTGTACCGTTGCTTCATTGATTTTCTTATATATCATTGTATATCCTTATCCCCTATCTTCTTCGCTTGTATGGCTAAACATTAGAGTCTACACTATCATAGCACAAAAATACGCAATAAGAAAGCATCTTATCGCGTATCTTTAAAAAAACAATTACTGCCCCTCTTCCTCCGAGGACGGCTCACCTGTTTTCCCTTCTCTGATTTCCTGAAGTTTCCGCTCCTGCTCCGGCATTTGCAGTTGTGCTTCCTCATCGATCCTGGGATTTTGCAGCACAAACTTCTCTTCCTGCTCCGGCTGGCACAATACCTGCACGATCAAAGGATGCAGACCGGCAAACCAGATTTCATCCTGCCCTTCCAGTTTCAATCCCAGTGCAAGACAGATCTCGACCTCTTCCTGCCCCGAAGCGTTCTCCTCATCTTCCATGCCACCAAACAATCTAAAGCCCGCCACATCTGTGCTGATCAATGCCTCTTCCACCTTCTGATCCTGATAGGCCGAAATGTCAAGCGGCTCGAGTACCATATCTGTGTCATAGGTAATCAGTACTTTATCCCCATCCTCACTCAGGGTAAATGCAAGATTCTCGTCCGCCCAGTCACGATACGTCTGTGCCGTCAGCTCTTCCAACTGCACCGTCCCGGTATCATATCGAAAACCACTGTACAGATTCCATATCTCCTGCTCAGCAGTATTTACACTAAGCAGTTGAAAGACAAAGCTTCTGGGAAGTCCGTCTTCTCCCTCTTCCAGTGTCCTGATATTGGCGTCCATCTCATTCATTGCGCTGGGACACCAGCTTATATCATAAGTATTTACGTCCTCCCCGATCAGGGTCTTGATCCCCCGGCACCCAAATTCCTCCGTATAAAGGCCATAGAGAGAAATCTGTGCCTGCTCACTGCGGCAGAGCAGATACCAGCCGTTTTCCAGAGGATTTACGGGCTGTTCTCCCTCATCACCTTGTATGTCGTACCGATACTTATAATACGCCTGATAGTCTATCTTCCGATCAAGCGCCAGTTCACTGTCATCTCTGCCTGCCATGGCATCCTGGTATTGCAGGACTCTGAGAAAAGCCGCCTCCTGACTGTTCATTGCCAGTGTCTTCTCCTGTGTCGTAAGCAACGCCTCCTCGTCTTCGTATTCTTTCTGGATACGCGCGGATTCCTGCCCGGAACCCTTTCCTGTTACCTGCGCTGCATCCCCCTGCCCTGTTCCGGTACCCTGCGCCTCTTCTTTCTGCAATGCCTGTCCGTTTTCCTGCGCCTGCAAAAAATCTGCTTCCTGACTGCTTCCCGTAAAGGCACAACCGCAGGCAAAGAGCATGATCATAAGAACCACTATCGTAAGCCACCGTTTCCTGCGGGCATTTCCTGCGATCATACGGACTCTCTCCTTCACGCCTTTCTTTCGCCCTTCCATGGTCAGCGCCGTCCCCACACAGTCAATCTGCCCACCGCCGCAGGTCAGCAGGTACAGAAGCGTCCTGCCATAATCGAACCGCTCTTCCTCTCCAAGCAGCCCGATCACCGCCTCATCGCAGGCCAGTTCACTGTCCTGTCTGGCCGCAAAGGCCGCTGCCCATACAAGCGGATGAAACCAGTATACAGCCGCCAACGCACTTCTGATAAACGCCCAGAGTACATCGTGCTGTCTGGCATGGCAATATTCATGTGCCAGGACATGACCAAACCTCTGCTCATTGACCATCAGCCCAGGATGGATATAAATATCTCGCCCCACCAGACAGGGACTCCCTAGCCCTTTCACTGTGTACACTGTAATCCTGTATCTTTCCAGATTCTTTCGAAACATTTTAGGAATCTGATCGGTATCCACGACCCTGCGCCGCTTTCGCAAGATCCGCACAAAGCGTATCTGACTGATCACCATATAGCCGCCCACAGACAGCACGCCCACGATCCACAAACACCCGAGGATTCTATAAGCCTTCCCCCGACCCGTCAAATCTGCCCCGTTTTCTGGATCCGACTGCCTCCCGTTCATCTGCTCTGATGCCTGGCCAAGCTTAACGCTCTGCCCCTGACCGGCTGCGGCCACCGATACCGTGCCTGCGGCCGCCGTACCCGCTTCCGGCATCCCGGTGCCATAAGAGCCGCTCTGTCCCGCATCCTTCTCCGAATCCAGTTTCTCTATTCGATACCGGATGCCATCCGGAAACAAGTTCATCACGCTCACAGTGCTGTTTCCGATCGATACCGGCATCAGAAGCCGCAGAGCCGCCACAAGCCACAATGCATAACGAAGCCTCATGCTGATCTTACCTCTTGTGACAATGCGGAGCAGAAAGATTGTGAGAATCAGGGCCGAAGAAGTAATCAATACCGCTATCATAAAGTTGTGCCCCCTTCCTGCTCACGCATCTGTGCTTTTCTTAAAATCTCATACATCTCCGCAATTTCTTCCTGTGACAGAGTCTGCTGTTCCACCATTGTATTGAGCATCAGCCCCATCCTGCCGTCAAAGACCTTTTCCAGAAACTCCTCCGTCTCCTGCAACACGGCTTCTTTCCTGTCGATCTTCGGATAATACTGCTTTGCCCGGACACCCTCCTCATAGTAGACGGCGCCCTTTTCCTCCATCCGCTTCAAAAAGGTCATCACCGTATGTTTTGTCCATCCCGTCGTTTCCTTAAAATGATTCGTCAACTGCATCATAGTCTGCGGTGCCTCTTCCCACAACAAAGTCATGACCTTCCATTCCGCTTCCGATAATTTTACCATCGTCCGTCCCCCCTTCCCGTTCTCAGAAAACCCTGCCAAATCTTATAACATAATAAAGGTTGACAATTGCCTACCACAACTATATCCTTCTGGTAGTCATTTGTCAACCTTTTTATTTCCAGCTAATGCATGCATTCAATAATTCGCAGGAAACCCAAAAACCACTACTCTTTTTCCTCGCTCAGCGCATAAAATCCTCTCGTCTTTGCATCCACCTGCGCAGTCCCTGTCACTTCCACCTGCAGCTTCTGGCGGATGTCCACGCAGGAAGAACCGATCGACAGCGTAAACAAGCCTTTCTCCACGACCCACTGATCCTGAATATTTAAGAAAGCCATCTGGCTTACCCGCATCCGGAACACTACAGTCTTTTTTTGTCCCGGCTCCAGATAGATGCGACGAAAGCCTGCCAGTTCCATGGCCGGACGCACCATCGATGCCGTCTCGTCCGTATAATATAACTGAACCACCTCATCCCCGGCCACATCGCCTGTATTTTCTACCACCACACTTATGTCAAGCGTATCCTGCGCCGTCACCTGTGTCTGTGCGATTGCCGCATCGTGATACGCAAACGCCGTGTAAGACAGCCCGTGTCCAAAATAATATAACGGAAAGGCCGTATCATTGATATAACCGTTCTGATTCCGTATCATGCCGGTATGTCCGGCAGATACATAGCCGCTCCCCCGCGGCAGGCCATAGTAAACCGGAAGCTGTCCCACGTTTCTGGCCGCAGTGACAGGCAGCTTTCCGCCGGGATTATATTCGCCAAACAGTGTTTTACAAAGCGCCTGGCCGCCCATTACGCCCGGCTGCCAAACCTCCAAAATGGCGTCAAAATGACTCGCCACATAGGCATTTGACAACGGCCTGCCGTCAAAATGGAGTACCACTGTCTTTTTATGCAGTGCATATACCCTGCGCGCAAATTCTTCCTGTCTGCCCGGCAGGTCAATATCCGTAGCGTCAACTCCCTCTCCCACCGTAGAGGTAATGCCCCATCCGTTCTTTCCGCCAAGCGTCAGTATCACCACATCTGCATCTGCTGCCACGGCAAGGGCCTCTTCCATTCCTGCCACATCGTTTCCGGCACAGTTGATACCCTGCGCGAAGACCACCTGGCTGTCCGGCAGATATTCATGCAGAGCCTGGTAAAGACTTCGTATCCGGGGAAATTCTCTGGCTATCCTTTTCCTGATCCTGGGAGAGACTTCCCTGATCTGTCCTATGTAACTTTGCCTGATGTCGTATACGATCAGCCCCGGTTCCTCGAATTCCTGCCCGTCTTCTTCTCTGGCAAGTGACATGTCGAGTGCCGCCGGATAGGAAAAGGTCCCAAAATAACTTCGCACATTATCGGCATGAGGACCCAAAACCGCAATTTTCTTAACTTCTTTGGAAAGAGGAAGCAGTTTCCGATCGTTTTTCAAAAGAATGAAACTCTTGCGCGCCAGTTCTTCATTCAACCGATCCGTTTCCGTGCGGTGAAGCGCTTCCTTCAATGCCTTGCTGTCCGGATAAGGATTTTCAAACAAACCCAGTTCGAACTTAAGCCGCAGTACCCTCTCCACGGAACGGTCGATCACCTCCATAGAGAGTTTTCCCGTATCCACCGCCTCTTTCATCTGATAGGTAAATCCCTTGGGCCTCGGGTATTCCACGTCAAGTCCCGCCTCAATGGCCAGATTTCCGGCCTGTTCAAAGCTGTCCGCCACACAGAAAGGATCCACCAGCCGGTCGACCGCCACATAATCAGATACCACGATTCCCGCAAAGCCCATCTCATCCCGCAGAATATCTGTCAGAAGCCTTTTGGATGCCACCACCGGTTCCCCGTCTATGGAACAATAAGAACACATGACGCTGCGCATCCCCGCTTCCGTGATCGCGCACTGAAAAGGCTTACAGTGGATTTCCTTTAGATCCCTGGAAGACACGAGATTTCTCCCCATATTAATCCCGCCCTCGGTGATGCCGTGACCTGCATAATGCTTTGCCGTAGCGGCGATTCCTTCCCGCAGATCATCGGTCTGGATCCCTCTCACAAAAGCACTCGCCATGGCAGACGTCAAGGCCGCATCTTCTCCATAGGTTTCTGTAATCCTGCCCCACCTGGGATCTCTTGTAATATCAACGACCGGGGAAAGCGCCTGACGGAAACCGACTGCCAGCATCTGTCTGCGGATAATTTCCGCCATACGCCCTATCAGTTCCGGTTCAAACGTAGAAGCCTGGGCGATGGCACTGGGGAATACATCCGCTTCCGTAAACTGTGCTCCTGCACTTGCCTCACAGTGAATCAGCGCAGGAATGCCAAGTTCTGTCTCTTCTGTGAGGAACTTCTGCAGTCTGAACACATACTCGGCTATCTCTTCCACACACGCCGCTGTCGTAAACGCGCCCACATGCCCGATTCCCGACGGCACATATTTTCCAAAATCCGGAACCTCAGACTCAATCGTCACAAGACAGGTGAGCTGGTCAATTTTTTGTTCAAATGTCATCCGGCTCATCAGGTCTTTCGTTCTTTCCTCTACAGACAGTCCGGGGTTTTTATATTTTTCCATAGTCAACCTTCCTTTGCCCTGCCGCAAACGGCAGGGCATTATTCCGTTTACTTTACTTCAAATATTCATCCACATTATCGGCCGATACGATCTTAAAAGGCACATACACATCTTCTATGTCCGCAGGACTTGTACCGTTTTTAAGCTGTTCGAAAATATCCGCTCCGGCCTTGGCCTGTGCTCTCGCATCCTGCAGTGCCGTCATGGCCATCTCGCCGTTTTTGATAGAGGCAAGGGCCTCATCGCTGCCGTCCACGCCAAGAACCAGGATACCCTCCAGCCTTCCTGCCGATTTTAAAGCCTCCACAACGCCAAGCGCCGCATCGTCATTCTGACAGACGATCGCATCGATCTTGTCATAAGACATCAGACAGTCTTCTGTTGTGCTCATGCCCTGATCCTTGGAATTTTTCACATTATATTCATCCATAATGGTAATGTCGCTTCGTGCTGCCAAAGCGTCTGTCAACCCCTGTTTTCTGTCAATGTACTGCTGGTCATTGGGCTCACCGGTGAAATACAAAATGCCGGCATTTTCGGGCAGTACTTCACACAGATATTCTCCCTGTGCCTTTCCTGCGTCCGTATTGGGCGACCCTACATAAATGTACCCATCATAGTCATTGCCGCCGGATACCGATGTGAGGAAAGAAATATAGGGAATCCCCGCCGTTTTGGCAGCCTCAAGAGCCGGTACGGAACCGTCCAGATCGTTACTGATCGCAGAAACCACCTGGGCATTTTGTACAATGAAATCATCAATCTGACCGTTTTGCACATTGGTGTCGCCGGCCGCATCCGTCACCATGATCTGGATGCCTTTTGCCTCCGTCTCTTCCTTTAGAAAAGAACGGAATTTTGCACAATAATTATAAGTATCGCTGTTGTTTGCAAATCCTACCAGATACGCCTGCGTATCTGCCGCTTCTTCGGCCGCCGCGTCACTCTCCTGTTCCGCTGCAGCTTCTTCCTTAGCCGCCGTTTCTTCGGCCGCCGGTGCCGGAGTCTCTTTCGTCTCCGCGCTCGTGTCACTTCCTCCACATCCTGTCAGACAGGCTGCCGCCAGTACTGCCGCCAACAAATTTCCTACTACTTTCCTTTTCATAATTTCTCCTTTCTGTGTCCATGCACATTAAAATGATATAACCCTCACCTGCTCTTTTTATTCTCCTTCGTCTTAATATCTATAATAACCGCTCCAGCAATCAGCACACCTTTCACGATAAGCTGATATTGCGTGGAGACATGAAGCAGGTTCAAAATGTTATTGATGAGTCCCACGATGATCGAACCGATCAGTGCTCCTGTCACCGTACCGATTCCACCCAAGAAGCTCGTTCCGCCCACGATTACGGCGGTGATGGCATCAAACTCATAGCCCTCTCCCACGGACGGCATGCCCGCCATCAGTCTCGACATCAGGACAACGCCCGCAAGTCCCGTCAGTGCTCCGCTTAAGGTAAAAATAAGCCGTTTCATTCTATTGACGTTGATGCCGGATGCCACAGCAGTCTTCTCGCTGCCGCCAATAGCATAAATGCAGGTACCGAATTTCGTATTTTTCATCAGCACAGCGATGATCACCACCACAACGATCATGATAATAACCGGCACGGGAATGCCCAGGATATTTCCCTGTCCCAGGAAACGCATCTTGTCTACCCCGCCGATGCTCTGCCCGTTCGTATAAAGCTGTACAATACCCTGTAACACATTCGTCATTGCCAGTGTTGCGATAAAAGGCTGGAGTTTAAAATGTGTGATCATGAAACCGTTCACCCAGCCGCATACCACGCCGATCGTAATGCCCGTCAAAACTGCCAGAGGCACATTCTGGGTGGATACCAGCACCCCTGCCGTAAAGCACATGGATGTGGTGCACAAAAGCCCGGCCGACAGATCGATCATCCCCGAAACGATCAGCATCGTCTCGCCGCAGGCAATGATGGTGACTACCGAAATCTGCTTCAAAATATTGATCAGATTCTGGGGTTTTAGAAAATTACCGTTTATCATCGCTGAAGCGACAAACAAAATAATCAAAATCAAAACAATTCCATATTTTCTATATACCTCATCCGCTCTCAGTTTCTTCATTTGTCCGCCTCCACTATCATTTTCATTATTTTATCCTGCGTCGCTTCCCCGCTTCTTAGTACACCGATCTTCCGCCCTTGTGCTATGACCGCCACCGAATGGCTCATGGAAAGCACTTCCGGCATATCCGATGAGATCAGAAGAATCGCCATGCCCTGTCTGGCCAGTTCCGTGATCAGCTTATAGATCTCCTGCTTGGCTCCCACATCAATGCCTCTGGTCGGCTCATCCAGAATCAACACCTTCACATTGCGCACAAGCCACTTGGCAAGCACCACTTTCTGTTGATTGCCGCCGCTTAGATTTCCCACAAGTGTCTCCGCATCCGGCGCTTTGACCGCCAGGTTCCGGCATATTTTGGCGACCGCCTCATTGATCTTTGCTTTTTGCCAGAAGCCTGAGCGGGTAAACAGATCACCGTTTGGAAGCATGATATTCTCCCGGATAGACCTTACGCCCACAAACCCATAAGAGGCCCTGTCTTCCGTCGCCATGGCAACCCCGGCGGATATGGCATCCTGCGCAGAGCGGAAATGGCAGACTTTACCGTCTATCCTGATCGTTCCCGCAAGCGGTTTGTCCATGCCAAAGACCGCTCTTGCGATCTCACTTCTGCCTGCTCCCATCATCCCTGCAAAACCAAGGATTTCCCCTTCTCTGATGGAAAAGGAGACATCCTCAAAAGCCTCTCCTGTCAGTCCCTCCACCTCAAGAACCACCCTGTCACGATACGGTTCTACCGCCGGATAGATCTCCTGAATATCCCTTCCCACCATGAGGGAGATCAGCTTTTCCGCATTCACATCCTGAAGCCGCCCGGACCCGATCCATTTCCCGTCCCGCAGTACGGTATACTCGTCACACAGGGCAAATACCTCTTCCAGTCTATGGGAGATAAAGACAAAAGCAATCCCCTGCGCTTTCAGCTCCCTGACCTTCTGAAAAAATATTTCCGTCTCCTTATTGGTCAGCGCAGATGTAGGCTCATCCATGATGATCACATGGCTTCCTCTTGAGATGGCCTTTAGGATTTCCACCATCTGTCTGGACGCCACGCTCAGATCTCCCATTTTCATTTCCGGGTCAAAAGATAACCCGATCATCCGGATCAGTTCATCTGCTTTGGCACTTCGCTCCTTCTTATTCAAAAAGCAGCCATTCTTCAAAGGTTCCCGCCCCAGAAACAAATTCTCCGCAATCGTCATTTCCGGCACAAAATTCAATTCCTGAGATACAATAGAAATCCCATGTTCAAAAGCGTCTCGTTCACTCTTCATATGGACTTCCTGTCCGTTCACCAGCACAGTTCCCTCATAACTGGTGTAGGTTCCCGACAGGATTTTCATCAAAGTAGATTTACCTGCCCCGTTTTCCCCTACTAATGCATGGACGCTTGCGGATTTCAGCTGCAGATTGACCTGATCCAGAGCAACGACTCCCGGAAATTCTTTCCTGATATTTTTCAATTCAACAACCGTTTTCTGATCCACTTTCTCCCTCCCTTATTAATTAAAACGTTTTAACTATATTTCTATTCTTAAATTCCCTCTTGTGTTATTAGTATAGTATATTGTTGCTAAATGTGCAATACCTCTTTCTGTTTTTCCAGATTTTTATGCATTTGTCACATTTTTCTTTCATTTAAAATTTGTTGAATCGTTTTATCTCTTTTCCATTTTAGTCATTTTTTAACATAACTAAAAAAATCGCCGCTTTCTCTTGAAAGGTTTTCCACTGTTGCGATTTCCTATCACGTAAAAAAAGACGAGAGCCATATATACTCCCGCCTTTCCTTTCTTATCTGTCTGCTTTTTTCTATCATCTTTTATCTTTCCCTGGCAATCGCACTGCCCCGCCGCAGCAGATCCGGTTTATACAATACTCTTTTCCTTTCCTCCTCACGCGCCTGGCTCAACAGCTCTATGGCCGTCCTGCCGATGAAACTCCCCATCTCCACACTGGGCACGCGCACCGTTGTAAGCGGTGCCTCCATAACGTCCGCAAAAGGGACGTTATCAAACCCCACCAGGGAAATATCTGCCGGAATATGGATCCCGTAATTTCTCGCCGCCCGATAAAGCCCAAAGGCCATCTCGTCATTTGATGCAAAAATAGCACTCACCCGCTGTCCCATCAGATAGGAAAAGGCCTCGTAGCCGCTGCTCATGGTATAATCGCCGTAGTAGACCAGCTTTTCATCATAAGGAATCTCAAATTTCTCCAGCGCCTGCCGATAGCCCTCGATACGTTCCTGCGTGACCTGATACGTCCGGTCTCCCGCCAGGCATCCAATCCTTCTGTGCCCAAGCTCCAGAAGATGCTCCGTTGCCAGGAATCCGCCCTGACGGTAGTCAAAGCAGACATCCACTCCCGGACATTGAAACCCATAGTCATCCATGGTAATAACCGGTATCCCCAGCCCCTCCACATTTTTGCGAAGGCTCATAAGGTCTTCCTCATTATCGATTTCCAGCGGTTTGGCCCAGATCAAAACCGCCACACTCTCCGACGCGATCTGCCGGATCAGTTTCAGACTGGAATCTCTGGTCTGTTCTTCCATGATATGACTGAGCAGAGAATACCCTTTCCCGGAAAGTTCCCTGTTAATGGCCATAAACTCCGCCGCTATGTGTGTGTTGCGGATATCGTTCATGACAATGCCGATCATTCTGCTTTCGCGGTTGACCAGGCTCAGTGCCGCCCTGTTTGGCTGATAATGCAAGCGCTCGGCGGCTTCTTTGACCTTCTGCCTCGTCTCCTTGGATATGCGGCTTGGTTTGTCGGAAAGCGCCATCGAAACCGCCGAGACAGAAACGCCGCTCTCCCTTGCCACATCTTTAATTGTCGCTCTCATATTGGCGGACTCCCTTCCTTCTTAAACCCCTGTCGTGATCTGACCGGATGCCCATTCTTTATTTTGATTATAGACAGACCCTTATGCTTTTGGCAATAACAAGTTTCCGCCATTCCCGGTACTTTCCAACCATACGACAACTATAACTTGTCAGAAAATTTTGCATTTTTTATGTATTTTTTAGATTTCTTATTTTATTTGTTACCAAAGTCTGTTAAAATAAGGTTAAGAAAATGTGATTCTTGCCGATATTAATATCAGAACAAGGAGTTCGCTGTGCATTTTCTAAATACTGAGCGTATGAAGGGAACGCGCAAATCTGAGTCCAAGGAGGGATCACCGCAGTATATGCAAATCAGAGGAATTATAAAATTGAAGCGGTTATGGCGATTACCCCGTTAAAAAAGAACAAAAATCACCAGTCCAAGCAGAACCCGTCTAATTCCCTTTCGAGAAAGTTTTTCTCCGAGATATTAGATGAGGCATGTGAAAAGGAACAGAGCCGAACTATCGAGGTCCGCACCAACGGATACACAAGAGATGCTCTTCCATTTTCCAATTTCGTAAATTTGCGGGAATATTGTTAAACCAACGCAAGTGAATAAAAGGCGGGACGATTCCGTTATCATCCATGGAATCGTCCCGCCTTTTATGGATTACTTTGCCCATATCACAAATGGTCCGTCTTCTGCTTCTGCCACTCCACCAGATCCGCCAGTGTCACTTTGTCGACCACATCGCTGATCGCCTGGTTCAACATCTGCCATAGCTGCAATGTGGCACAGCCCGCCTGACGTTCACAGACGTTTTCCTCATCCACAAGACAGGCTACCGGCGCCAGAGAACCTTCTGTGAGCCGAAGGATCATGCCCACCGTATACTGCGCAGGGTCCTTTGCAAGATGATACCCGCCCTGGGGTCCTCTGACACTCCGCACGTATCCTGCTTTATTTAATGTAGAAATGATCTGCTCCAGGTATTTCTCCGAGATTCCCTGTCTGGCCGCAATGTCACGTATCCTGACCGGTTCTCCCGTATTGTTGACCGCCAGATCCAGCATCATCCTGAGCGCATATCTTCCCTTTGTCGAAATTTTCATTCTCCCTGCAGTCCTTTCCGGCACAACCCCGAACTTCTGTATTCCTATCATGTTAATATAGTTAATAAACTCGTTATACTATGCCCCCGATATCTTGTCAAGTCCGAAATACGGTTGCTGTCATCACACTCCATTCCCCGCTCCATGACCGCATTCCAAGCAAACCTCCGGTACCTGAAATTTTTCCCATTTTTGTTACCCCGGCTCTTAAGAAAAAATCCGGTACTTACGATATATAATATAACAGGTGGGTAATTGCGCCCACTCTTATGGTAAACGGATTTACTGATCATGCTAAGGAGGGCACAGACATGAACAAAGTAACGGGATATAACACATTCCAAAACAACTATTACAATAACAACGTACAGAGTAAGAAAGGAACCGGGAAGACCGGCACATCCCAGAAGACATCTGATACGTCAAAGACCGACAAAAACACGCCGCAGCTCAGCGACAAGGCCAAAGCACTCTTGCAGGATTTGAAAAAGCAGTATAGCAACATGGATTTCTTCGTGGCTGAATATGAGACCCAGGAAGAAGCTACTTCCTATCTTTCCCGCGGTTCCAAGGACTACAGTGTACTAATCGATCCGGAAGAATTGGAGCGCATGGCAGAGGATGAGGATGTCAAGAAGCAGAACCTTGCACTGCTCGATGAAGCGGTCGACAAACTCGGCGAGATCAAGGAAGAGTTGAAAGGCACTGACAAGGAAGATGACGTGGTTACCCTTGGTGTTTCCATCGGTAAAGACGGCAAGGTCTCCTACTTCGCAGAACTCGAGAAAGCCGGTGAGCGCCAGAAAGAGTTTGTACACAAAATCCGCGAAGACAAGAAAGAAGCTGCTAAGGAAGCCGCTGACAAGGGACAGGACAAATATAATTACGAACATAGCAAACGCACCACTGTCTATGCAGACAGCGCCGAAGATCTCCTCAAGAAGATCAATGATGTGAATTGGGATGAGATCAAAGAACAGACCAACGTTCCTATGCCTGGCGGGCATTTCGACTTTAGTATTTAAAGAACGGACATTCTTAAGCCGCCCCCCTATCAATGAGTTTCAGTTATGGGGAGCGGCTTTCGCTATTGGGGGACCTGATCATCAGCAACGGCAGCGACAACAACTTAAAGGATCTTGTCACCGCAGGACTTGTGATGGATATCAGCGGCTATCTAAAGGGCAAAGATATCATGCGCTATGAAGACGCAATCCGCAATTATAACGATCCTGTTTCTCCAACGGCCATCTATGCAATCCCTTCCGATATTTCCGTACAAAGCGTCCTTACACCCAATGAAAATACAGAACCCACCTACGATCCTTATCTGCGTTATGACCTATATACCGCTGTCGGCGCCCCGAAGATGAACACTCTGGAAGATCTGCTCCCTGTTCTGCAGCAGATGCAGTCCCTGTGCCCGGAAGCGCCTAACGGCCATCCGACTTATGGTTTCAGCCTGTTTAAAGACTAGGACGGCAATATGATGATGGCCGCCAAACACCCTGCCTGCTTCTATGGTTATGAAGAATATGGTTTTGTACTGTATCGGGTTGACGGTTGTGAATATCAGGATATCCTTGCCCAGGATTCCATCTATCAGCGTATCTTAAAACTGTACTTTGATGCGAATCAGATGAGACTGATCGGTCCGGATTCCCCGAACCAAAACTACGCAGGCGTATACCATAAATGCTCCGCGGGTGAGATACTCTTCTCTCCCTGGCCCTGGCTTGGCAAATCCGCTTACAATACCATGGAAAACAGGAACCTGGGCAAAGGCAATACCATAATCGCCGTAGGGGCAAACGCCAAAGATCCCGGACGCATTGCTGCCTTCATAGACTGGCTCTATTCTCCGGACGGTATCTATGCGAACAGTCCTCAACCGATAACCGGGACGGCAGGCCCCGAGGGTCTGACCTGGCAGATGGTCTTCGCTCCGGATGAAGAAACTTTCTATCGCCTGCAGCAGGAATTACAGACAGCAGTCAGAAGCCTTGGCTATGAACAGGTTCTTCAAAAAGATATGGAAAACGCAAGACTGCAGACAGCCTTACGCAAAGAATCTGCCACCGCCAAGGCCCCAAAATAAACATCTAAAAAGGAGGATTTACATGAAAATCAACAAGAATAAATTATCACGTCTGCAGGAACTCTTACTGGAAATGACCCGATCCGGTTATGTGTCCGGCGCTTCCTGCCTGGTCATTCAGGGCAGCGAAGAACAATGCTATTACGAAGCCGGACTGCGGGATATCGCGTCCGGCCTTCCTATGACAAGAGATACGCTGTTTCGTCTTTATTCCATGTCCAAACCGGTCACGGCTGTGGCTGCCATGATTCTGTTGGAAGAAGGACGGATCGATCTGGCGGACCCCGTCTGCGACTATCTGCCGTCTTTTTGCAGTCAGCAGGTCATGGTGAATGATGTTCTGGTGCCCGCCAGACGACAGACCACCATACAAGATCTGCTGAACATGACCTCCGGACTTACCTATCCGGGAGAAAGCTGTGCAGCGCAAGTCCGCACTGCCCTGCTCATGGACGAAGTGATTGAGAAATTATCCACACCCCAGGCCCTCACCACCCGGGAAATCACAGACCGTCTGGGACAGATACCGTTAGCATTTCATCCTGGCGAAAAATGGCACTACGGCATGTCCGCCGATGTGCTTGGCGCCGTGATCGAAGTCGTCTCCGGTATGCGGTTTGGGGATTTCCTAAAGGAGCGGATCTTTGTGCCGCTTGGTATGAAGGATACCGGTTTCTATGTGCCCGCAGACAAACAATACCGTCTTGCCAAAGTATATCAGGCGGGGACTGACGGCCTTCTGGAAGCGCCTTATCCACACCTTGGCATCTCCAACAGCATGAAGACTCCTCCTGCTTTTGAGTCCGGCGGTGCAGGACTGGTATCCACCATCGATGACTATGCACGTTTCACACAGATGCTTTTGCATCAGGGTACCTGGGAAAACAGGAGGATCCTTGCACCCCGTACCGTCACTTTTTTGTCGCAGGCCCATTTGGATCCGTCTTTCGATCCTTATGTCCGCCAGTGGGAAAGCCTTGCCGGCTGCAGTTACGGTAATCTCATGCGTAACATGATCGATCCCGGACAGGCCATCACGCTGTGCAGCCCCGGCGAATACGGCTGGGACGGCTGGCTTGGAGTCTATATGACGATCGATCCCGCAGACGATCTGACCTTTTTATATATGCAGCAAAAAACCGATACCGGAACTACCGCTTATACCAGGCGCCTCCGCAATGTGGTGTTCTCCGCGCTGGAATAAACCCTGCAAGTGCCGGAATCCATGATTCATGGAAGGATACCGATATGAACACAGCGAAAGAAACATTATTCATCGCAGATGACGAGGCTTCCATCCGCGAGGGACTCAAATGCATCATAGACTGGGAAGAACTGGCCTTTCGGCTGTGCGAAGAAGCATCCGACGGAAAGGATGCTCTTTCACAGATTCTTGCGCTGCAGCCCAGCCTTGTTCTGTTGGATGTTAAAATACCCGGTCTTCACGGTACGGAAGTCATTTGTCTTACCAAAGAATCCGGGTTTACCGGAAAATGGCGGTTATGCGGACTTTGCTTATGCCCAGCAGGCCATTCAATGCATCGTCAGTTCTTACTGTACCAAGCCCCTGGATGAGGATGAACTATATCTGACCGTCTCCTGGATCAGGGATACCCTGTCTTCGGAAAAGGCACACTCCAGGCGCCAGAACTTTTATGGAACTTCTCAAGGTCGCCAACCAGAACAACCGCATCTTTGAATACCCAAGAGCAGACGGTCTTGGCATTTTTCTGCTCAAAGGCTCCTATAGCCTGCACAAATTTAATACCTTAGTAGAAAACTTCTTGAAAACAAGCTGAAAGTCTATGAGATCGCAGAACAGACCGTCTATAAGAATGAAGATTATTCTCACAAGAAATTCAAGAAATATGTGGGTATGAGTCCCGCGGAATTCCGCAGGCAGGAAGAGTAATGAGAGGCTGCCGGTGACACATTTGATTAGTGCAGACCATGATACCTCATCCATTTTACCCACAATCTCTGTAAATTCGAGCGGCATTGCATAGGCCCATAACGGAGAGTAGTCGGGCGCTCAGGTCTGTCATATCCATCATGGCACCGGCATCGATCAGGTTACCTGCGGAGCCTTTCGCAAAGATGATATCCGGATATTTCTGCTCTGCGATCATCAAGGCCACCGCTTCACTCTCATCATTACCGCCCACCGGACGCGTGGTCTTTAACTTAACGCCTGTCTTTTCGGTAATTGCCAAAGCTACCGGATCTGTCCACGGATCATCCTCTTGGCATCCGCACTGAAAAATGTCAGTTCTATGACATCACCTGATGCAGCATCGCTGTCATAGCCGCTGCCAGCAACATATCGCAAATCTTCTTACTTTTCATATCTTTTCTCCCTTCTTGTTCTTCCATTACTCTGTTATATTTTATGACTGTCTCCTGTGACGTCATAGAAATATCCTGATAATACCGCTGCCTTTGCGGATTGTCAGTCTTTGACTGCTCCCACCGTCATACCGCCCACAAAATGAATCTGTTTATAAGACGAAACGGAAGAATGATCCGTGTAGATTGCTATGCTGCTGATCTCCGCATACTTCCCCAGATAGGATTCCATCACTTATATCCGTCCTGCCGCCTCCAGATAAGCTTCCCTTGTATCAAACGTTCCTGTCAGCACTTGCTGCACATCTTTGTCGAACGTGATGTCTTCCGAAATATTATAAAGCTGCGTGGTAATCTCAAAAAGGATGCTTCTGACCTGCGGTTATCCGATGCCCGCAGATCTGTGTGGTAATTAACCATCATCCGATAATTGATCAACAGCAAAAGCATGCCGAGCAGAAGAATCGGCACCACCACCAAATTTTGCATTTTATCATATGATAAAATGCAAAAGATAAATACAGTCATAATTAGACCTTTTTGCATAATTGACTTGACAATTGATCCACTTACTGATATGATTTGATTATAGCAATGACATTCTAACGGAATTTCGTTTATTCTTTTTTCTACAAAATATCATTTCATGATATTTTATCTGTTTTAGAATCCTTGCTGACAATCACACTATTCACACAGGCAGGGAAAACAGACCTTCAATATGATCGGCTTTTCCTGCTGACACACGAAGGGAGAAACTATGAATAAGGAACGCAACAATCAGACACCCGCAACAATCTCATGGGAAAAGGAGGCAATACTCGTGGCTCTGACACAAAATGACCTTCAGGCAATCGCTAACCTGCTGGATCAAAAACTCGAAGAAAAACTGGAAGAAAAGTTAGAGGAAAAGCTAGAAGAAAAGTTGGAAGAAAAGCTAGAAGAAAAACTGGACAAGAAATTCAAGGAAGAACTTGCACCCATTTATGAACGGCTTGACCATATGGATGCAAGACTCGACCGTGCAGAAGATAATTTCAAATATCTGGATGTCAAACTGAACAAGACCATTGACAAACTGGAAAGCCTCGATATCTCTTTCCGGTTCTTTGCACAGAACACGAAAAGAGATATCGCCAAGCTGCAGGATGGCATGGACACAGTCACCCAGATTCTGCAAATGAACCAGTTAATACCCATACCCTCTCACTCCTGACAAAGGCCTGGAATCAACAGCATCATTTTGCACTTGCGGCTGCGTACTTTTCCGCAATCCTGATCAGGAGCTTTACAATCATTTCCATCTCATCGATGCAGGCATATTCGAAGCGTCCATGAAAATTCTGCCCGCCCGTACACAGATTCGGGCAGGGCAGCCCCATAAAGGATAATCTTGCCCCATCTGTCCCGCCGCGGATCGGCACCACCACAGGCTGGATTCCCAGTTCTTCCATGGCCTCTTTGGCATGATTCACCAGATGCATGTGCTTTTCTATCATCTCTTTCATATTGTAATAGGAATCCTTTAAGTCAATCACAAAGGTTCCCTCTCCATATTTACTGTTCAGAAACTCCCCAATCCGGATAAATGTCTCTTTCTTCTTCTCAAACTTTACTCTGTCATGATCCCTGATAATGTACTCTGCCACAGCTTGCTCCACAGTGCCATGCAGTTGATCCAGATGATAGAATCCCTCATAGCCGCAAGTATACATGGGATTCTCAGAGACAGGCAGCATCGCTTGGAATTCCTGCACCATCAGAATTGCATTGCGCATCTTATCCTTAGCTTCTCCCGGATGGACGCTGCGCCCGTGCACTGTCACTTTGGCACCCGCCGCATTGAAATTCTCATATTCCAGTTCTCCCAGCCTGCCGCCATCTACCGTGTACGCATAATCTGCGTTAAACAATGCCACATCAAAGTGATCCGCACCGGCGCCCACTTCTTCATCCGGCGTAAACCCAATCCGAATACGGCCATGCGCGATTTCCTCATGTTTTAGCAGATACTCTGTCATCGCCATAATCTCCGCAACGCCCGCCTTATCATCCGCTCCCAAAAGCGTGGTACCGTCTGTTACGATCAGCCGTTTTCCCTGATAAGATGACAGTTCCGGAAAATCCACCACCTTCATGACAATCTGCTTTTCCCGATGCAGTACGATATCTTTCCCGTCATAATCTTCTACAATGCGGGGCTTTACTCCGGTTCCCGTCACAGCCGGAGAAGTGTCCATATGGGCGATAAATCCGATGACAGGCACCTGCTCGTATCCTGCTGTGGACGGAATCGTGGCATACAGATAACAGTGTTCCTTATCATACGTAATATCCTCTGCTCCCATTTCCCGTAACTGCTTCTCCAATACCTCTGCCAGATCATGCTGTTTGTGTGTGGAAGGCGTAGTACTGCTCTCCTCCGAGGACTGGGTATCTATTTTCACATATTCCAGAAAATTCTCTATCACTCTTTCCATATTCGTCTCCTTTCTTTTTTGGGTTTCTATTTTGCCCCTCTGTCACGAATCATATCCTTTACATACATCCACCCAGCCCGCATATCCGGAATACTTTTCCAGTTCCGGGATGGTCAGTTCTATCGCACTGTTGGCGCTTCCACAGGCCGGAAACACGGTCTCAAAACGCTGCAGGGATACATCAAGATACACCGTTACATCGTCATTGACCGCAAAGGGACACACACCGCCCACTGCATGTCCGACCATTTTCTCCACCTGATCTGCCAAGAGCATCTTGGCCTTCGTGGCAAACTGTTCCTTGAATTTATGATTGTCCACTTTCATATCTCCTGCCGCCACGATCAGCACCGCATGTTCTGATACCAGAAAGGATAACGTCTTCGCAATCCTGCTCGGTTCACACTGCAGGGCTGCCGCCGCCAGTTCCACCGTGGCACTTGACACATCGAATTCCTGAACCTTTCCCTCCATGTCATATTGCCTGAAATAGGCTTTTACCTTATCGATTGCCATCTTCTTTCTCCTCCCTACCTTGAAATCTGATACAGCACATAATCCTGCATCTCTTTGCGAAATCCCGCCTGCCGGAAAGCTTCTCCTGCCATATCCGGGTATTCTTTGACCACGATCCGCTTCAACCCTGCAAAAATACTGCCCTGCCTGAACTTTTCTGCAAAAAGCCGCAGGCATTCTTCCACCAGTTCTTCCCGCCAGATTTTAAAGAGCTTTCCCTGCCTCTCCATAACTGCCACAGGCTCCCCGCCAAAGCAGGCAACTGCTGTCCCTGGCACATTCATAAAGTTTCTGCCCTCTTTGTGGGGCAGTATCTTACCCCAGCACTGTGCCGGATCTACCGCATTGATCCAGACAAGTTTCTTCTCCGGGTTTTGTAATCTGCGCACCACACTCGCATAATCCTTTCCCAGAATAAACTGTGCCCCGGAAAGTTCCCTAATGAAGTATCCCCTTCTTGCCTGTCCTGTATATTCCCAGATACGAAGCACTGACAAAGCCTCCTGCCAGGAAAGGCCGCAGGCCGCCACGGTCTCTTTGCTGATAATGGGACTGATCCGAAAGCAGGCTTCCAGCCTTTCTTCGATAGACCTTTCACGGACGGGCCTGACCACATCCCACCTGCCTGTCTGCAGTGCTTTGACCCGCACACCGACCTGTTTCTTTACCACTGCCTTTCTCGTCTTCTCCCGGTCGATCCACTGCCGCACCGGCAGATAGCTGTCCGCATAAACAAGCCCTTTTTCCATCAAAGAAAGCAGCGTATCATAGGGCGATCCGGCAAGCAGGCCGTTCAATGCCTGCATAAAACAGGCACCGCGCTTTCGGATGGCTTCATATAGGATGCGCTCTTCCTCTGTCAGTTGCTCCATCACCGGCTCCGCCTGCCGGCTGTCCGGTTCCGCCTCCCAGTCAATGGATGCCTGCCAGTCGAACCGCACCCCGCCCTTTGCCTCCATATGCCAGAACAATTCCCCTTCTGTCAAAAAGGCGTCCAGCAGGGAATCTCTGTAATGACCGACACGACCAGGCAGCAGAATCTTTTCCCAGTAAGCCGCCGGAAATGTGATACCGGCATACTGTCTTATGATATTTTGTACACATTCCGCCGCGGGCGCACCGGACGTCATCCGGGAAAGCAGCAGCGCCGCATAATTGTCACCGGGGCAGGTCTGTATCTCTTCCCTTCTGTTTTTGAGCGTCTGCACGCGGGCACGCCTATACAACGTTTCGTGGTAATATTGGTCTCCCTGCTTCACCGCTTCTTTCTGACAGCACAGTTCTTCCAGAACTTCCTCTGCCATCTGCAGGGACCAGCCATAACGCTGGGCTGTCTGCCAGGCATCTGCTCCGCCCCGATAGCGCAGCATCCGCCTTACGATGTGAAGTCGTTCTTTCGCTTCCTTCTCGCTTTGCAGTTCTTGCGCGGTATGTCCCGGGTCTTTGGAACGTACCGTTTCCTTTGCCAGTGTACCTAGCGCCAGACTGTATTGTGCTTCCTGCTCTGCGGCAATCCACAGTCCCTGCTCCAGATACAGCACCCTTCCTGCCGCCGCCAAACTCTCCAGCCACGCTGCCGGTATTTCCAGTTCCCCTGCCGCCAGATCCCCTTCTGTCATCAAAAGGGAATGTAACTGCTTCTCGTCCTCCGGCAGCTTTCTGCGCTCCTGCACCGCCATCAGTTCCCGGTCTCCCGGCTGTAAGAGATTCTTTTCTTTCTGCAGGGCTTCTTCCACTGCCCCGTGGATTCCTCTGGGTGTGGGCGCATAATCATACATGACTGCCGCTTCCTGGCTCCACTGCAGAGGAAGCGACATGGGCGACGGTATTTCCGTATAAACCTCCCTGACGGTAATCACACCGCTTCGGATATCATACAGAAGCTCCTGCACCCCCTTGGCGTCCCACAGTTCCTCCATACATTCCCGCCTGGTCTCCCGGATCAGCGGATGCTCCTGCTGCCTGACCACCTGCTCTAACATCTCTGCGCTTCTGAGTCTCTGCATCCACAGAGGCTGCCTTCCGTTTTTTCTGACACCCATCATCAGGGCACGCCCGCTGTTGTAGCGAAAGGCCATATTAAAAAGCGGCGTTGCCGGCAGCAGAATTTCCAGTTTCCTCAGACAGGCATCCGCATCAATCTGCTGTAACAAGCCTTCCGGCAGACTCTGATTTCCATAAGAGTACAGTAGAAAACCGTCCTCTTCGTCCACACTCCCAATCTCCATGTGAAGTCTTTCTCTCGCCGTCTGCGCTGCCAGAAGGGACAAAGGGGCATTGATCCGCCTGCCAAATACAGAATGTACCATCAACTGGCTGTTGCCCATCGTATCTTTGAAATGTTCTACGATAAGGGTCTCATGATCCGGCAGGCTGCCGACCGCCTTGATCTGCCGCTCCAGATAACCCGACGCCAAACTGGCCGCCGTTTCATCCAGGCCCATCTTTTGCAGTGCCTCAGACAGCCTGCCTTTCTCATAATCGGCCTGCAGAGAGCGAAACATACGCCCAAAAGCCTCCCCCGTGCGCTTATCTCTTCCTTTGATTTCCCCTTTCCAGAAAGGCAGTCTTGCCCCTTCCATCTTCGCCTGTGTCACCGTCACGCTGTCCCGGCTGATATTAACAATTTTCCAGGCGAAGGATCCCAGGATAAAGCGGTCTCCTTTCTGGGATTCATAGACAAACTCTTCGTCTACCTCTCCCAGTTTGACCCCCTCCTCGTTCCTGACCGTGTACAATCCCTTATCCGGAATCGTTCCTCCCGCCGACACCGCCAGCATCCTGCTGTAACCGTCTCCCTCTACCCGCTCATGAATCCGGTCATACAGGATCCTGGGGCGCGCCGGGATGTCCTTATCATGTTCATAATCTCCCGCCAGCATCGCCAGAACCGCCTTCACGTCCTCTTTCCTAACATGCCGGAATGACCAGGCTCTGGGCAGAATCTCCATCACCTCATCAACCTCATAGCTTCTGAAAGCTGCCATGGACACCAGATGCTGCGAAAGCACATCCAGACATTCTGATGGAGGCTTAACATATTCCACGCCCCCTTCTCTGGCCAGCCGCGCCGTCATGCCGCATGACACACATTCCGCCGCCGTTCTTGGGAAAAGATACATCACACTGACCCGCCCCGGATTATGCCCGGCACGCCCTAACCGCTGCATGGTTCCCGAAACCGTGCGGGGACATCCCACCTGCAATACCTGGTCGATCTCTCCCACATCAATCCCCAGTTCCATAGACGATGTGGCACATAGAAGTCTGAGACTGCCGTCACGCAGATGCAGTTCCGTCTCCATCCGCTGCTCTTTCGAAAGGCTCCCGTGGTGTACTCTGGCAAAACCCTCTCCGCCCAGAAGATTTACATAATACGCCAACTTTTCGGCATATCGTCTCCCTTCCACAAAAGCGATCACACTGCGGCTTCCCTGACAATACTGGTACACCAGTTTCCCCAGTTCCTCCCACACAGGATCCTTTCTCGGCCCTCTGGATGCGTCCGGATAAGGACTCAATATTTCCAGCCGCACCTTTTTCTCCATAACCGGTGCGGCTATCTTCACTTCCTCCGGCGCCAGATACCGAGCCGCTGTCTCCAGCGGCTCGATTGTGGCTGACAGGCCGATGCGCTGCAAAGGCTGCCCGCACAGATGATCAAGTCTCGCCAGGGAGAGCATCAGATGGGCTCCTCTCTTGGTATCGATCAGGGCGTGAAGTTCATCAATGATAACGGCTCTGGCCGTGGCCAGGACATTTTGTCCCGTTTTGCTGGTCAGCATCAAATACAGCGACTCCGGCGTGATGATCAGGATATGGGGCGGCTTCTTGATCATGCGCTGCCTGTCCCTCTGGGGCGTATCTCCTGTCCGGACGCCCACCGATATGATTTCCTGCGCCCCAATCCCTTCCATGGGGCGGTTTAAATTCTCCCGGATATCTGCCGCCAGAGACTTAAGCGGCGAGACATAGACCAACTGTAATTCCTGTTTCAGACTGCCCGCCTGTGCTTGCCGTTTCATCCGGTCAAGAAATACCAGAAAAGCCGACAACGTCTTGCCAGTTCCGGTAGGCGCCGAGATCAGCACGTGATGCCCGGCAGCAATAACAGGCCAGCTTTCCTTCTGTACCGGAGTCGGTTCCCCCAGCGTACCCGCGAACCAGTGTGCCGTTTCTTTCTCAAAAAGATTCCATACATTTTCCATACATAGCATTATATCGTATCCCAAATGGTTGCGCAAACCTTCTCCTCATTTTGTACAAAAGAAAGAACCAGAACAGCAGCGCTGTCTGGCTCTTTCTTTTTATGATTCTATCACTTTTCTTTCCAACCCGCATACAATGTCATGGATTCCGTCACTGTATCTTCTTCTAAATCCCAAGACATCGTTGCTCCAGGATCCAAATACCAGCCGTCAAATACATACCCTTCCCGGGTCGGTGCCTCCGGTGCCTCTATGAGTTCTCCATACATCCTCTTCTGCATCTCGACCGATGTTCCGCCCTGTGCATCGAATGTGACCCGAAATCCACCTTTGGATATGCCAAAAGCCATACACACGATCAGCAGAACGACTAAAACGATGATAATAATATTCAGCGTCCTGACCGAAAGATTCACCTTGCTGTAAAGCCCTCTCATAGGCGGCGTTTTATTCTGCTCTGTCTCCTGCTTTAATTCTTCCATTTTTTCCTCTATTCCGCTTTATTTCTTCACCAGATATTTTCTCATATCAATTGCACAGGCAATCAGGATGATCAGACCCTTGATGATATAGAGCATATTAGCGTCAACCGCCAGGAAATTCAGTCCTGCAAAGATGATCTGCAGAAGCAGAACGCCTACCACAATACCGCTGATACGTCCGATACCACCAACGAAAGATACGCCGCCGATAACGCAGGCTGCGATCGCGTCACACTCATAGTTTAAGCCGGTGTTCGCATTGGCTGAAGCGATACGCGCGCCATCCAGGAATCCGGTAACTGCATACATCATACCTGCCAGGACGAAAACCATCATGATCGTTTTGGATACGTTGACGCCTGATACGTTTGCCGCTTCCTCGTTGGAACCCACCGCAAACATATTTTTACCAAAAGTGGTCTTATTCCAGATGATCCACATGATGACTACCAGAATAATACTGTAAAGAACATATTTGGGTATTGCCACGCTGCCTGTCGCAGTAGGGATGCTGAACAAAGTTCCTGTGATCAGGGAACGATATCCTTCTGTCAGACCGCTCAATGTCTGTCCATTGTTCGTTCCATTCATCAGATACATCAGAATGATACCATACACGATAAGCTGTGTGGACAGGGTTACGATAAACGGATGCAGTTTAAACTTCGCTACGCTGAAACCATTCACCAATCCTACAAGACCACCCACTACAATAACCAGAAGCAGCACGACAATGATCGGCGGTGCACTGGTCATATTCGGGAATACCTTAAAGGTTGTCGTCAGCAGGGAAGCAGAAATACATGCCGTCAGACCAACTACGCGCCCTGCGGAAATATCGGTACCGGTAAGCACGATACAGCCGCCTATTCCAAGTGCTATCGGCAGCTTAGCCGCCGTCAGCGAAATAACATTGATGATGGAAGGAAGCTTAATAAATGCCGGTACTTTGATGGATATGTAAATAACTGCCAATACAATAATAATATACATCGCGTTATTTAACAGTAAATCGATAATCTTTTTGGATTTCTCTTTTGAAGAAAGCTCCTTGAAAGCCATTTCCTTTGCTTTTAATTTATTCTCAGCCACTCTATCTCCCTCCTTACGCGTATTTCGCAGCCAGTGTCATGATTTCTTCCTGTGACGTTTCCTTCGCGCTGACTTCTCCTGATAACTGCCCGCCGGACATTACCAGAATACGGTCGCACACACCTAACAGTTCCGGCATTTCCGAAGAGACCATGATGACAGTCTTCCCCTGCTTTGCCAGATCAAGAATCAATTGGTATATCTCATATTTGGCACCCACATCAATTCCTCTTGTAGGTTCATCCAGAAGCAGCACTTCCGGATCCGTCAACAGCCATCTTGCCAGAATAACCTTCTGCTGGTTACCGCCGGATAATGACCGGATCTGCGTCTTCTGATTGGGCGTCTTGGTTCTCATCGCCTTGATACCCCACTCCGTTGACTCACTCAAAAGTTTGTCATTCAGAAGCATTCCCTTCTTGTATTTTGGCAAACTGGATATGGTTGTATTGGCCTGAATATCAAGAATTCCGAAAATACCCGTAGCACGGCGTTCCTCCGTCAACATGGCAAACTTATTTGCCAGGGATTCTCTGGCATTCCGGTTCATGACCCGGTTACCGTGGAGATAGATTTCTCCTTCTTTGCGGGTAGCAATTCCAAAAATGTTTTCCAGAAGTTCTGTCCGCCCGGAGCCGTCAAGTCCTGCCACACCCAGTACCTCTCCCGCTTTCGCTTCAAAAGAAACGTTTTTCAGCAGAGAGTATTGTGCCGTCAGGTTCTTCACCTCCAAGATGGTCTCTCCCACCTTATTATCCTTCTCCGGATAACGGTTCGTGAGTTCACGTCCAACCATCAGACGTATGATCTCATTCATGGTCAGTTCTTTTGCCGGACGGGTTGCCACCCACTGACCGTCCCGCATGATTGTCACATCATCAGAAATCCGCAGAATCTCTTCCATCTTGTGCGAAATATAGATGATACCGCATCCACGATCCCGAAGCATATTAATAATACGGAACAGATGTTCTACTTCCTCTTCAGTCAGAGAAGAGGTCGGTTCGTCAAACACGATCACCTTGGAATGGAAAGACACTGCCTTGGCAATCTCTACCATCTGACGCTGTGACACAGGCATCCTGCTCATCACCATCTTAGGATCCACATTGACTTCCAGTTCTTCAAACACTTCCTTGGTGGCGTCATACATCTTCTTCTCGCTGGTCAGAGGACACCACTTTGAAATCTTTGGAAACCGTCCCAGCCACATATTGTCCATCACGTTACGCTTCAACGCCTGGTTCAACTCCTGATGCACCATGGCCACCCCATTTTCCAAAGCTTCTTTGGATGTTTTGAAATTAATCTCCTTTCCTTCCAGATAAATGTGCCCGCTGTCTTTGTTGTATACCCCGAACAAACATTTCATCAGCGTTGATTTGCCAGCTCCGTTTTCTCCCATCAGCGCATGAACGGTACCGGCTCTTACCGTCAGAGATACATTGTCAAGCGCTTTAACACCCGGAAAGTCTTTACAAATACCCTCCATCTTCAGGAGCACGTTCTTGCTGTCGGACGATGTTATCTGTTTCTCCAAATCATCTCACCCCCATTTTATAGTTTTTTATGTGATAAAAGAGTCCGGCAAGCCGGACTCTTTCTCAATGGACACATATACTACATACATCCACAAAATTTTTGACTTTTGGAAGATTATATCCCTCATTCACCTGTGTATGTTGCGTAAGGAATATTGACACGCCATGTTCCTACAACGTTCGCAGAATCAACTTCTGTGAACTTGTCTGCACCACCCATAAAGTTCTGGGAAATCTGAGCGATGGTATTTGCCATACCTTCAGCATCCTGTTTGATTGTACCGATCATGGTTCCTTTGCCGATTGCATCTTTCGCTGCATCTGTAGCATCTACACCAAATACCGGAATCACAGTAGCGCTGCCGTCTTCTTTGTTGTAACCAGCGTTCTGCAATGCTGTGATAGCACCGATTGCCATCTCATCATTGTTAGCGATAACAAGCTCGATCATGTTGTTGTTTGCTTCGCTGTACTGAGACAAAGCTGTCTGCAGATAATCTGTAGCTGCAGCTGCAGACCATGCACCACCCTGGTCTACAAGGTACTTGTTGCTGTTGTTGCTGTCGTAGAAGGACAGAGCCTCTTTGCCTGCATCTGCCAGAACCTTATCAGCATCTTCTACACCAAACTGTGTACGAGCATCAGCTTCTGCATTACCTTCCTGACCCTTGAACATAACGTAGGAAATCACGCCGTCACCATTCAGGTCAACTGCATCATAGTTGTCAACCAGATACTGACCGATCATCTCACCCTGCATATGGCCAGCCATCTCATAGTCTGTACCTACGAATACAGCCTTGTCATAAGCGGTAACCACATCCTCACTTACGGAACGGTTAAAGAATACAACCGGGATACCTGCTGTGGTTGCTTTCTCGATGATGTTCTTGGTAGTATCATCAGAACCTGTATCTACCTGGTTCACTACCAGAAGAGATGTACCCTGAGCAATTGCTGTGTCAATCTGCTCTGTCTGGGTTGTCTGGCTGTTGTTACTGTCGTAATCCTGATAAGCAACGCCTGCTTTGTCAAAAGCTGCGTCTAATGCGGAACGTACGCTGGAGATATAAGTATCACCGTATGTGTAATAGAATACGGATACGGTACCATCCACTGCCGCTGCAGGAGCTTCCTCTTCTGTTGCAGGAGCCTCCTCTGCTGCCGGTTCTTCCGCTGCAGGAGCTTCCTCTTCTGCCGCAGGTGCTTCTTCCGCTGCCGGTGCTGTTGCCGGAGCGTCTCCTGAACCGCCGCAGGCTGCCAGACTAGCTGTTGCCATTGTTGCAGCCAACATTACTGCAATTTTCTTCTTCATTCTTTTTCCTCCCTGTTTCGCTCAATTCGAGCATTTTTAATCGGTACTAATATACATATTTCATTTGTATACTACTACCGTCTGTAAACCATTATAATAAAGTTTTCGAACATTTGCAACAATTTTTTTTCATATCCTAATAATATTTTGTATACTATTTCCGCAACCGTGAATTATTCGGACAATTTTGGCATTTCACACGGGTCTTTACAGATCCTGAAACAGCCTTAACCGTTAACAGTTCCATCGGCTGTTCATGACCCGGAACATCCATCCCCCTCCGGTTCATCCCGCTCCATAATAACAGAAAGAAATTTCATCATCAATGGGATATAGGTCACCGTGAAAACAACTGCAGAAGCTATTCTGGCCGTCTTTTGATTCTTTTCCGGTATCTGCATGCCGGCCAGAACGCCGATCGCAAAGAGGCAGAATTTCAACAGGGCAAAATCCTTCCAGGTGCTGCGTCTTATATATTTGTCTGCGTAATTAAAAAGTTTTTTCATGCCTTTCCTCCTTCAATCCTTTCCTAACGTCTTTGCTTCTTTTTCTTTCTCTTATCCTCATACATCATCTGATCCGCCGCATCCCGGAATCCTTCTTCCACCAGGGGACAATAGCCAATGGCATAACTGATGGGAACTGCACTCGAGCGATTATAAACTTTGCACCGCTTTTCCAGATCCTGCACAAATTCCTGTGGGTTCTTACCATATATAACCGCAAATTCATCACCGCCCTGGCGGTATGCTCTGCCACACTCGCCGACCGTATCCGCCAGCAGGCGGGCAAATCCCTGCAGCAATTTATCTCCGGCAGAATGGCCGATCGAATCATTGACTAATTTCAGATCATTCAGATCGACAATAAAGAAATAGGCACCTTTGTTTTCCTGTTCCTGCCACTTATTCAAATCCCGCTCTAGCGCGTTACGGTTATAAATATTGGTCAGATAATCAATATAAGCGAGCCGGCTTCCCACTTCCGTGCAGAAAGAGATGATATTTCTCATGCAGCTATAGCGGGTTGCCGTACTGTCCCCTGACAGGACTTTTGTCTCAATATTTATGATGTCTATATCATATTTCTCTTCTATAGCATCCTTTACTCTGTCCAGTACCATCTGTGCCTTCTCTTCCCCGCTGCCTAAAAACACCACACCGTTCTCACCGGCCCGGTACCCGTACAGACGATACAGTTTAATCTCCTTATGTATATCATTTAAGATCTGAACATCCTGTTTCCAGTCCAGATTGTTCTCCGTCTTACAAAAGCAGAGAATGGCAATGACCGGTTTCTGTTTGTCAAAATCAAACTCCTCCAGCACTTTTTCAAAAGAATACTGATTAAACAGGGTTGTATGTTCATCCACATATTTTTCCGTATTCTCATTGCTCAGTATCAGCCCCAGAAGAATAAGCGTTGAACAGACCACCACTACCAGTGACTCCGGGATCAGCATCTGGATCAGCGCCGCGGCCACATAAATAGGTACCGCAAGTATGATCGCCATCCTCTTATCCCCATCCATAATCTTCCAGTAACGGAGACAGTAATATAGTATCAGGATCAGATAGATCACCAGACTCCCATAGAGCGCATATGCCTTGGGGCCTAAAGAATAATCGGTTGTGGTACCATGAACATAGGTGATTGGTAATACGATAATTCCCACAGTCGACACGGCAGCGGGCAGACTGTGGAAGATTCTTACCACCCTGGAAAATTTCAGATTTACTTCCAGATAGCTTCTCATATACAAAAACAGAAAATAGATATATCCCAATATGGATAATAAATAAATTACATGCACCGTAAGATTAGTCGTATTCGAAATTACATCTCTGCGATTTACAGTACAGATTGTAATCAGGTCAAACGATGCGTTGACTAACGCCACAGCAATAAGACACTGAAATATCTTCGTAGATTTGATTGGAATATGGGGCTTTCTATAATAAAAGCCGATCATGTATATCATAAATAAAAGACATGCCACAGATGTCTTAACAAGCACCAACATATAGATAATTCCTTTCTATGTATATATGATAACTATAACATATATTCAGAATAAGTAAAAGGGTGTTTGCAGGCAAAACATACCGTTAAAAAGTCCAAACATACTTACATTATGTAAACCACTCCTTCATCGTATCCAGGACTCTGACCAGCTCCTCCTCCGATATGATATAAGGTACCATAGCGTACATACAATTCAGGAAAGGGCGACTGAATACCCCGCGCTCAAAGGCAAACTGCTGATAGCCCTTAAGGATGGCCGCATCCTTCACTTCCACACAGACACAACCGCCCATCACCCTCACCTCTTTAATCCTGTCATCCACAAATCCCGCCATTTCGCGTCTGGTAATCGCTTCGATTCTTCGAATCTTGGACATATAATCTTCCTGTTCAAACAGTTCAATGGATTTCAGCGCAACACTGCAGGCCAGTGCATTTCCCATAAAGGTCGGTCCATGCATCAGCGCCTTGTCCGGATCATCACTGTAGAAGCCGTGATATACCTTACGGTTCGCCACTGTCACCGCATGTCCGATGTAACCGCCGGTCAGAGCCTTACCTAACACCAGGATATCCGGCTGTACAAGATCCGCCACAAAACGATTGCCCGTGCGCCCAAATCCCGTCGCCACCTCATCAAAAATAAGCAGAACCCCATACCGGTCGCAAAGTTCTCTGGCTTTCACAAGAAAAGAGATGTCATACATCCGCATCCCGCCAGCCCCCTGCAAGAGAGGTTCTACGATAAAGCAGTTTAATTCTTTATGATACTTCTCAAAGGCCTGCTCCAGCGCCGGGATCTGTGTAGGAATATGAATCACATCCTTCTTTTCCCCATAGGCCTCCAATATGAAATGATAATCCGCATCATCCCCCACTTCCATGGTCTTGAACGTATCGCCATGATAAGCATGCGTCAGAGAGAGCACTTTCGTCCGCTCCATTTCTCCACGGTTTACATAATATTGCAGTGCCATTTTCAGAGCCACTTCCACAGCCACACTTCCGGAATCGGAAAAGAAGCTGTAATCCAGGTCCCCCGGCAGGAAGCTTTGTAGTTTGTCCGCAAGCCGCTGCACCGGTTCATGGGTCAGTCCCCCCAACATCACATGGCAGAAATTGTCCGCCTGATACTTAATCGTCTCAGTGAGCACCGGATGTTTGTAGCCGTGGATCACACTCCACCAGGAAGAGATGGAATCGATCATCTCCCGATCCGCCGTTTTCAGATAGACCCCCTCGGCATCTATGATCTTATACGGCTCTTTCATGGTTTTCATCTGCTGATACGGATACCAGATCATACTTTTTATCTCCTTTTACACATTCTCAACCATATGTAATTGCGAAACTCGTCTCAACGCTGTAATAATTGTGCAAATAGCATAACCATAAGCAGACCCTAGAAAACACCAGCACTTGGAGAGGTATTTTCAAACCTAGTACTGGTGCGTTTGGAAAGGAGCGAAAGCGCGCCTGTGTTGGTTATACTATTTGTACAATTCCAATAACTATGGATGAGTTTCACAATTACCTAATCCTCATACAACGCAGTCAGCTTCTCTATCGGCATATCCAGTTGTCCGCTGTCATCTCCCACGCAGGCGACTACCGGAAGCTTCGTCCTGTATTCGCACATGCGCAGATTATCTTCCTCCATCCTGTCTCCCGGATGAAAATGATTGAAAATAATTCCTTTGACAGGAAGTTTTCTGGCCCGCATATATTCCACGGTCAGCACCACACTGTTGATGGTGCCAAGCCCCGCATCCGCCACGATCAGACTGGACAGACCAAGCTGTCTGATCACATCCTCAAGCCACAGTTTCCTCTCATCAAAACAAAGGGGGCACAAAATGCCGCCGCTGCCTTCCATGGTCACATAATCATACTGCCTGCAGACTTCCGCAAATCCTTTTACCACCTCTTCCAAAACCACCGGATTGCCCTCTATGCGGGAAGCCAGGTGTGGTGAGACTGCCGTCTCATAAATATAAGGACACATCTGCGCAGGGGGCTGCCCGATTCCCGACATCTTCTTTACAAATAGTGCATCGCCGGGAATCAGTTCCCCGTCTTTGGTCCGCTCATTGCCGCTCATGGCTGCTTTATAATAAGCTGCACGCAGGCCATTTTCTTTTAACTTCTTAACAAGCAGGCCTGTCACATAAGTTTTGCCCACGTCCGTACCCGTCCCGGTAATAAAAATTTTCTTAGCCATTGCAGCGTTTCACCTCGAATCCTAATGTATGTATCAGTTCCATATCCGTTTCCACCGTAATGCCGGCCGTGGTCAGCATATCCCCGGAAATAGCCGCATTGGCGCCGCTTAAGAAACAGGCTTCTCCCTTGTCTCCCACCAGCCCTCTGCCGCCGGCCAGTCTGATGGAAGCATCCGGGATCAGGAAACGGAACAGCGCCACACACAGACATGCCTCCTCATTGGTCAGTGGTTTCATGCTCTCATAAGGCGTTCCCGGAATCGGATTTAAGAGATTCACCGGAATTGACTTGACCCCCAATTCTCTGGCCGTCAGCACCATATCGATCCGGTCCTCCATGGTCTCCCCCAGTCCCAGGATCCCCCCGGAACAGATAGAAAGCCCCGCCCGCTTCGCCGCCTTCAAGGTCTCTATCTTCTCCTCATAGGTATGCGTCGTACAGACAGACGGAAAATATCTTGCCGATGATTCCAGATTGCAGTGCACTCTCGATGCGCCCGCCGCTTTGATCCTACGAAACTGTGTCTCGTCAAGCAGCCCGAAAGACACACACACTTCTATGGATGTTTCCTCTTTGATTCGGCGGATGCTCTCACACACCTGTTCCACCTCTTTGCCGGAAAGACGTTTGCCGGACGTGACGATGGAATACCGCAGCACTCCCTGTTTCGCATTGTGTTTGGCGCCTTCCACCAGTTCCCGGGTGGAGAGTAACGGATAACTTTCCTCACAGGCCGTATGATAATGAGCGCTCTGTGCACAATACTTACAGTCCTCGGAACATCTGCCGCACTTACCGTTCACAATCGTACAGATGTCAAATCCGTCTCCGCACACCTTCTTACGGATCTCATCCGCCGCCTCTTTCAGTTCGTCTAACGGCTCTTTGGCAAGCTGCAGCGCTTCCTGCCTGTCAATCCATTCCCCTCCGAATACCTTCTCCTTCATTTCCGATACCAAACTCATATGCATCCTCCATATTTTATCGCTTCACCACATTCTGTCAATAACCGGCTTAATCCGCTTCGTCAAGGCCGCCGCCAGAAAGCACAGGCAGATATCCCCCGGCACCGCCAGAAGGAAACAATACAGAAACAACGGCCACAATCCAATGGGTGTATTGATCACATAATTACAAATAATATAATAGTACACCATCCCGGCTCCATAGACAATGGCAAGGCCCACAAAATTAGCAGTCAGTATTTTACCGAAAGTCCGACCCTCCGCCTTCTGTGTCATCCGGCCGGTCACATAAGCCGCAAGAATGAAGCCCAGAATATAACCAAAGCTTGGCTTTAACAGATACCAGAAGCCGCCGCCCTCCGCAAAGATAGGAAGTCCCGCCAGTCCCAGAAGCGCATAGGCTCCCACACTGATCGCCCCAAGCTTCCCTCCCAGAAGAAGCCCTGCCAGCATCGTAAATAGAAACTGTAACGTAAAGGGCACTACCGGAACCGGTATTTTTATAAATGCCCCCACTGCCGTCAACGCCGTAAACAGGCTGCACACAGCCATTTTCTGAATTCTGCTTTTCTGCTTCATATTACCTCCATTTCTCAATTGCTTGTACGGTCCATTTTTCCCGACGAATCCTCCCGCTATCTACGTTAACAAAAAGAGAGTTTATTGTCAACCATTTTTACATATAGGTTTACAATAGACCCTCTTCTTATATTGAATCCTGTCTCTTATTCTTTCTGCATCTTCTTCTGGCCGGCCAAGATTTACTCTTTCTGCATCTTCTTCATCACCACCAAGGTAATCATCAAAAGCACAACCCCCGCCGGCAGGGAAATCCACGCGCTGCGCGTAAAGCCTGCCACGATATAGGTCACAAAGGAGATCGCCGCAACCACGATCACATAGGGAAGCTGTGTGGACACATGATTGACATGATCACACTGCGCACCTGCCGATGCCATGATCGTAGTATCTGATATGGGGGAACAATGATCGCCGCACACCGCGCCCGCCATACATGCAGAGATGGATATGATCATCAACTGCGGATTGGTGTTCATGAATACATTGACCACGATCGGGATTAGAATACCAAAAGTCCCCCAGGAAGTCCCCGTGGAAAAAGCCAGGAAACATGCCACCAGGAATATGATCGCCGGCAAGAAATTCATCAGTGACCCTGCACTCTTTTGCACCGCGTCAGCCACAAAGACCGCCGCTCCCAGGGAATCTGTCATGGCTTTTAAGGTCCATGCAAATGTGAGGATCAGGATAGCCGGAACCATGGCCTTAAAGCCATCCGGCAGACACTTCATGCAATCCGTAAAGCTTAAAACTCTTCTGATCAGATAAATGATGATCGTCAGGATCATCGCACAGATACTGCCCAGCGCAAGTCCCACAGAAGCATCGGAATTGGAGAACGCCTCCACAAAACCTGCCCCGTCAAAGAATCCGCCCGTATAAATCATACCGATCACACAGCAGACGATCAACATGATAATCGGGATCAGAAGATCTATCACCTTTCCCTTTGGATTCACCGCCTCTTCCTTCTTATGGGCCTCTCCCTTTCCTGCGGAAAACAGATCCCCCTTAAGCGCATTGATCTCGTGCTTCTTCATTGGCCCGAAATCCACATTCATCACCACAAGCGCGATCATCATCACTATGGTCAGAATCGCATAGAAATTATAGGGAATGGCACGGATAAAGATAGAGAAACCATCTTCTCCTTCCACGAACCCGGACACCGCAGCCGCCCAGGATGAGATCGGGGCAATGATACAGACAGGCGCCGCCGTGGCATCGATCAGATACGCCAGTTTGGCCCGGGAAACCTTATGCTCATCCGTGACAGGCTTCATAACACTTCCCACCGTAAGACAATTAAAGTAATCATCAATAAAAATCAGGACACCCAGCGCCACTGTCGCAAGCTGCGCGCCGGCACGGGTCTTGATCTTCTCTTTGGCATAATGGCCAAAGGCCGCAGACCCTCCTGCCCGGTTCATGAGATTTACCATAGCGCCTAATATCACTAAGAATATCAGGATACCCACATTATAGCTGTCAGACAATACCGCTGCAAATCCTTCGTTGAAAATGTGTGTCAGCGTTCCCTCAAAGGAAAACCCTGAATAGAACAGCCCGCCCACCAGAATACCGATAAACAGGGAACTATAGACTTCCTTCGTGATCAGTGCCAGCACGATTGCCACAATAGGCGGGACAAGCGCCCAGAAGGTGGCATACATGGCAGACGTATACTCCACGTCCCCTTCTGTCGCAAATGCGGTGACCGGTAACAGTGCCAGACACAAAATCAAGATACCGATCCCCCGTAACAGTTTTTTCTTTTTCATCGTCCTTCTCCATTCTTTTGTTTTCATTGTTACTAGGTTATACTGCCGGCAAATAGGTTATTTATGACTTGTATCCACAAACACAATACTGGAATCTCCCTGTTTCGCCTGCTCTATCACTGCAACAGCAAGTATTTGAAAAGAACCGTAAGAAGAGGTTGCCCCCGTCAGGGCATCCATCTGCCCCTCTCCCTGGTTATTCAAAAGCTGGCCGGCATAATAGCGGGTATACTCGTTAGGGTAAGTACCCTGTGCATGCAGCATTGTCTGCATATAGGCATTATCCCAGCTTTTAATAAATCCACTGGGATTCTCCGCATTATACTCCACAGATACAATGCTCCCTCCCTTGACCATAATCGTGATATATTCTTTCCAGCCATGACTGAACTCAGAAGCCTGCGCGGTATAATAACCGTCCTGAAGACCTGTCTGTTCACCGCAGGCCGTCAGCAACATCATACCTACCAGGATCAAACCTATGCTTATAATCCGTTTCATCTGTCATATTCCTCCTGCAAAGCAAATTTCCCTACCTGTGCCTGAAGTTCTTCGGCTTCTTTTGCCAGCAGTCCACTGGCTTTGCTCGTCCCGCCTGCGTTTAGCAGATTTCTGTCTGCAATACTGGAGATTGTCTCTATCCGCTCCTCCATACTGTTAAGGGCGCTCTCCTGTCCCTGCACCGCTGCCACCAGTTGATCTGAAATATCACTGATCTCGGTGGAAACATCATAGATAGCTTTCAGCGATTCGGCCGTACTGACATTTAACTCCACACCCGTATTGATCACAGCTCTGGTATTTGCAACAATCTCTACGGCACTCTGGGCTGCCCTGGCGCTCTTACCTGCCAGATCCTTTACCTCTTCCGCCACAACCGCAAATCCCTTGCCGGCACTCCCGGCATGCGCTGCTTCCACAGACGCATTCAGGGCCAGTATGCTGGTCTGGAAAGCAATATCGTCAATTGCTCTGGCAATGGATGTGATCTCCTGGGCATTGGAACTGATATCGCTCATGGCATTGGAAAGGGCTGTCATCTGCGTGTTCGCTTCCTGCACCCTTCTTGTGATCTCGCCGGTCATCGTCCGTGTCTGATCACTGCTCTTAGTAACACCGGCAAGCTGCTCTTTGACATGGGTGACCTCATCAACCAGCGCCTCGGTTGCCTGATTCTGCTCTAAAGATGCCTGATGCAGTTGTCCGGATTGTCCGCTCAGTTCTTCCGACATGCCTGCAAGCCGGGCCGCTGCTGCCCGAAAGCCTGCTATGGTCTCGTTCATGGACTGCAAAATAGTGCCGAGACTATTTTGGATCAGCGTAAAATCTCCTTTATACTCCACCTGAGGTTCAATCCGCAGATTGCCGTCGGCAACCCCGCTTAATACCTGACGGATATCTGATATGTAGCGGTTGATACTTTCAACCGTATCTGCCAGCGTCCTGGTCATAATCTCCAGTTCATCTCTTGTACGGATGTTCTTCACCTCTGTGTGCAGATCTCCGTCCGAGAGAGAAATCATCCGATTCGTCACATGTTTAACTGGTTTGGAGATGGATCTGGCCAGCCGCAGTATGAACACGATGGAAAGGAACAGCATCACCAGCGTACACAACCATGCCACGGCCATCGCTCTGTTGATCAGACTGTCATAATCCGACTTTGGCACCTGAATGACTAAAGCCCACTGGGTACCGCGAATGGGGGAAAAGGCCGCTAACATGGTCTGTCCGCCACTGACGAATTCCGTCGCCCCCGTTTCTCCTGTGGTCACACTCTTGATCGCTCCCTCATTGCCGCCGCTCATCTCTAACAGTGTATTTCCTGACCGAACCATCGACTGATCCGGATGTCCCATAATGATGCCCTCACGGTTGACCATATAGGCCACACCATGTTTTCCCAGATTGATACTACTTAACACATCGTTGAGCGTGTCATACTTATAGACACCGACTACATAAAAGGCGGTCTCACCATCCCCTTTCACCGGCATTCCCATGGTGATCCCTAATTTATCCTGAAAAACAGTGCTTGTGTAAGTAGTCAGATTGTCCGTTTCCTTCAATAGCGCCAGGAAATCACTTTCCAAGCTTTCCGGCGCACCGTCTATTCCCTGAATAAGACTGCCGTTTAAATCATACAGGGCAATCGTATGAAATTCATAAATCTCGGCCGCTTTTGTCAAAACGCTCTGCCAGGTCTCCCGTTCTGCCATATCATCAGACACAGCCGCAACGTCCCCAATGTCAACGATACTCATTCTGGAATCACCGGCGATCATCATCATACGATCCGCCAGCATGTGAATATTGGCCTCCACCGTCTTCGCGGACTGTCTGGCCATAGGCTGCAGGCTGTCCAACAAAATGCTGTTCGCCAACGACTGCATGGACAGCGCCATGATCACACAACAGACTGTCACCAATATCAAAATATTGAGTGTCATGCTCCTCAATATCCTTCCATTAATACTCCTTTTCATTTTCCGACCAGAGCGGACGTCTGACTTTTTTGCTTTCATGTTCACATCGCTCCTTTGCTTAAAACTTTTTTGCAGACTTTCGTTGCTATCATACCACGAACTTTTTATAAAAGGAAGCCCTTACTGGTACTTTTGATGCAACCACAAAAATACCACAGCAAAGGAGACATTGCTTCTCACAATGTCTCCCCTTCCATCATTTCACAATCCAGAATCACAGTCTCTTCCCCTGCCGCTTCGCCATTCATCAGTTTAAACAAAAGCTTCACTGCCTCTTTGGCCACAGGCTCCACGGGATTATATATGGTGCACAGCCGCGGCGTCACGTAATCAAGAATATCAATGCCGTCGAATCCCACAATGCCGTAATCTTCTCCGGCCCTCCTGTCTTTTTCGGCCATATATTTCATAATATCCAGTGCAAAAATATCTCCGGCACAGAAAAAGGCCGTCCGTCTGTCTGTCTTAACCAGTTCCTCATATGTCCGCTGCAGATACCCTGCACTCTCACCGATTACCAAGCTCTCTACCGCCTCATGCCCTGCCGTCGTCCACTGCCGGACGGTCTGTGTGAACCCTTCCAGACGCTGTCTGTGCACGTAAGTATTTTCTTCTGTCCGTTCCAGGGGCGGGCAGACGAAGACGATCTTTTCATATCCCTTTTGCAGGATTGTTTCTGTGGCCTTCATTGCCGCCTCTTTCTCCTGTATGCTCACAAAAGGGATCCCGTCTGCGATCTTGTTGCCGATGGTGACGATTGGCGTGTCCAGACTCCTTAAGAAATCCCGGTATTCCTTCCCCTGATTGACAGAAGAGAGAATGATACCGTCCACATGATAATCCACCAGACGCTCCAACTGCTCCTTCTCCATTTCCCTGTTCTGTTCATGGAGTGTGATGTTCACAAAATACCCCCGCCTGCGCGCTTCCGTCCCGATGGCACTGAGCATCTGCGAGAAATATCTGTTGTTCACATCCAGTACCACCACGCCTATGTAGAAGGTCTGTCCCTTGACCAGCCCTCTTGCCAGCAGATCCGGACGATATCCACATTCCTTCGCCTTGGCCTGGATCAACTCCTTTGTCTGCGGATTGATTCTTCCCGTATCCGTGAGCGCCCGATGCACAGTCATCCTCGAGACGCCGCACATTTCGGCAAGTTCTTTCGCTGTTATCGCCACCGCTTACCCTCCTGCTATAACTTTAGTATAATCTATTCTATCACAGAATCTCAATTCGCACCATATTCCAGGAAAAGGGCTTAAGGTTACTTATTACCATATGATCCTGCAGGCTGCTGGCATCCACCTGTCTCGGTTTGACTGCATCATGATCGTCCAGATTGGTCGTCTTAGGATCCGCACAGCACATGGACACATGTTCCTTTATCCGGATTGGGTCAAAGCCCTGCAGTTCCAGACTTACCTCCGCCTCTTCTTCCATGCGGTTTACGGCAAACAGTACGACCTCTTTCCCCTTCTCATGATGCACCGCCACATAATCCACACAGGGAACCTCTTTTCTGAGGTCACAGTCATAGGTTGGTATCTCATCCACCCCAAGCAGTGTCCTGCCCACCCCGTAATTGGCCATATGCATAAAGGGATAATAAATAGGCTGTACCCATACCTCCCCGCCCCGTTTGGTCATAATCGCCGCACTGATGTTCGTCAGAAGGGACTGGCAGGCGATCCTAATACGATCCGCGTGTTTTAGAAAGTTCATCATCATACCGGCAAACAGCAGAGAATCTTCCATCGTATAAATCTGTTCGCTCAAATGCGGTGCCACCTGCCAGGGGCTCTCATCCACAGAAGCCGCCACAACCTTATCCGGCACAGACCACACGCCCCACTCGTCAAAGCTGATGCACAGTGTCTTATCCGAACGGTGCCATGCCTTGACATAATCGCAGGTTCCGATAACGGTCTTAATATAGTCTTCCATATCCAGCGACTGAGATAAGAAATTGCCCGTCCCCAGTTCCTGTCCGCCGTAGTACTGGTGCAGGGATACATAATCCACATAAGGATATGTATATTTGAGCGTTTCCGCTTCCCAGTCGGGATAGGTCTTCATATCGGACTTGGAGCTTCCACAGGAAACCAACTCGATGCTACTGTCTACCTGCTTCATGGCCTTTGCCGTTTCCTGCGCAAGCCTTCCGTACTCCCCGGCTGTTTTATGTCCGATCTGCCAGTCTCCGTCCATCTCATTTCCCAGACACCAGGTCCTGATGCCGTATGGATGTTCCACCCCGTGCTGCCTTCTCCAATCGCTGTAATACGTTCCTTCCTTAATATTACAGTACTCCACCAGGGACACTGCATTCTCAATGCCCTTCGTGCCAAGATTGACTGCAAATACCGGTTCAATCCCAGCCTTGCCGGCCCATTTCATGAACTCATTGGTCCCGATCTCATTGGTCTCGATGGAGCGCCATGCGATCTCCAGTCTGCGAGGACGCTCCTCAACCGGTCCCACACCGTCGCGCCAGTCATAGCAGGACACAAAATTCCCACCCGGATAGCGCACTGCCGTCACGCCCATCTCCTTCACCTTTTCCAGGACATCTTTGCGGAACCCATCTTCGTCAGCCGACTCATGTCCCGGCTCATAAATACCCGAATAGACCACACGTCCCATATGCTCCACGAAGGAGCCGTAGATTCGCTTATCGATCTCACCTTTTACAAATGCTTTGTTAACAACAATATGTGCCTTTATTTTTCCCATATCACTATCTCTTCTCCTGTCTTCTATTCTTACTATTAGGTAATTGCGAAACTCATCTCAATACTATAATAATTGTGCAAATAGTATAACCATAAGTAGACCCTTGGAAAACACCAGTACTTGGCAAGGTCTTTTGAGCCTAGTACTGCTGCGTTTGGAACGGAGCGAGAGCGCGTCTGTGTTGGTTGTACTATTTGTGCAATTCCAACAACCATGAAGGAGTTTCGCAATTGCCTAATTCATACTATCCCATGATGCTGCTGGGTTTTAGAAGTACTTCTCACACTTTTATTCTTTCACGCCGGAAGTCGCCACCCCTTCTATAAAATACTTCTGGCAGAAAATATACAGTACCAGAAGCGGTGTCAGCGAGATCATCGTTGCCGCCAATGTAGGCCCGTACTTGATCACCTTATTTCCCACCAGAACCGCTAACCCTGCCGAAAGCGTCCGCTTATTCTGCGAACTCGTGAGCATCAGCGGATACAGCAGGTCGTTCCAGTTATTCATAAAATGAAAAATACCAAGACTCACCAATGCCGGTTTACATAACGGCATCATAATGGATCTGAAAATCCTGAATTCATTCATTCCATCTATCCGTCCCGATTCTTCCAGAGACTTTGGCAGTCCCTCAAAGAAAGAACTCATCATATAGATGCCAAATGCGCTGGTGGCACGCGGCAGGATCAGTCCCAGATAACTGTCCAACAGATGCAACTTATACACCTCGATATAAAGAGGCGTCATGATGATCTGGAATGGCACCATCATAGTCAGCAAGATGATGGAAAACAACAGCTTGGATCCTTTAAACCGCATTCTGGCAAAGGCATAACCTGCCATGGAATCAAACAGCAGACTGATCACCGTCACACCGCCCGCAAAAATCACTGTATTTTTGGTCATCTGAAAAATCGGGATACTGTCTCCCACGTACAGATACTGGTGCAGTGTCCATTCTTTCGGGAAAAAACGGGGCGGAAACTGAATGACGTCCACATCCGTCTTAAAGGAAGAAACAAGCAGCCATAAAATAGGTACCAGCACTGTCACGGCAATCAAAAAGGTAAAGAGATATCCCATTGCCGCAGAGATCGTTATCTTCTTACTTTGCTTATTCATCCGCATCTGCCCCTCCTTTTAGCACAAATCTGCGTAACACAAAGGTGATCACAGCCACGATCACGAAAAGATACACCGAAATGGACGAAGCGTACCCAAGGTCGTAAGGCGCCGTCTGAAATCCTCTGTCATAAATATACTGCACCACCGTCTCCGTCTTGTTGAGCGGCCCGCCCTGGGTCATAACATAGGCCTGATCAAACATCTGCATGGCACTTATGGTAGTCGTGACAATACAGAAGCTGATGGTTGACCATATCCCCGGGATGGTAATATGAATAAACTTCTGGAAGCTCCCCGCTCCGTCCATCTGTGCCGCTTCGTAGAGCGACTGGGGTATGTTGAGCACCGCCGCCGCAAGAAGCGTCAGCGTATAACCAAATCCCTTCCAGGCCGTCACGGCGATCACCGTAGGCATGGCGAACTTCGGATCTTTCAAGAAAGCAACCGTCTCCAGTCCCGCCTGCTTCAACCAGTATGCAACCAGTCCCATATTCGGATCAAGCAGCATGGACCACACAATGCCGATGGCCGTCATGGAACAGACAAAGGGCAGGTAATAGATGGACCGAAGCATCTTACAATATCTGTTGTTCTTAGCAAGACACACCGTCAGAAGCAGTGCCAGGCCCACCTGCAGCGGCACCTCGAGCAGTGTAAAATAAAGACTGTTAAACGTTGCGTTTGTTACTCTGTCGTCTGTAAACAGACGAGCAAAATTACGAAGCCCTACAAACTCAATATTCTGCATAAATATATTCATATTCGTGATGCTGATGACAAAGGAAGCGATCAGCGGAATAAACACGAATACCGATAAAATGATCATGGATGGTAAGATAAAAAGATACGCACTCTTCTGGTTCTGTGCCGCATACTTTCTTTTCCTCTTTGTACGAATGGCCATAATAACCCCCTATATCGCGAACGCCATGTGGCAAAAAGAACCGCCGAAAACGACGGTTCTTCCGGTTTCCTTTTCTATGTCTATCTACTGTGCAAGCACCCTGTCCATCGCCTCGGATGCCTCACTCAAAGCGTCCCCCGGCGTTGCAGCGCCTGTCATAACCTTCTCAAACAGCGGTATCATGACATCGTTATCGATTTGGCTTGCCAGCGCATAGCCCAGATTATAGGAACGTCCGATCTGTGTTGCCTCGGAAATGGCGCTTAACACCTCGTCTCCCTGCACCTCCGGATCCTCCAGCAGTGTCTTGGACCATACGGGGAAGCCGTTTCTCTGTGACCATTCTTTCAGAATATCATCTGTCAGCCAGTACTGCATGAACTTGTAGGCCGCAAGCTTATGACTTTCATCCGTGCCTTTGGGAATCACATAGCTGCATCCGCCTGCCGGTGAAAAAGCACCTGCACTGCCTGCCACACAGGGCGCGATACCGAAATCTATCCCCTGCTGCCGCAGCCCGTTGATCTGCCAGGGGCCGCTCATATACATCGCGATCTGCCCTGCCTGAAGCATCGTGTCAGCCTCTGAGCCAGTAATGTTACTCGGAGATACCTTTTTATTCACCGTCAGATCCTGTAACCACTCCAGGGTTTTCAGGTTCTCCTCCGAATTTAACAGATTGGTGTTGGTAGCCGGGTCGTCCGCATCGCCGCCGTTTGCCCATAAAAACTGCATATATGTAACACTTGTGGGAAGGGCAAGACCGAACTGATTCTTCTCCGGATTCGTCAGCTTCACCGCATACTCCGCCAGTTCATCCATGGTAGCAGGCGCTTTCTCCGGATCTAAGCCCGCTTCTCTGAACAGGTCTTTATTCCAGTATAAGTAACTGACATTATACTGCATGGGCGTGCCGTAGAGCTTGCCGTCCACGTGGGAAAGTTCCAGTACATTATCCAGGAAATTACTCTTGTCCACGCCTGTCACATCCCAGAAATCACCGATATCCATAAGAGAGTCATTGCTCACATAAGGGGCGATATTCTCCACACCAAACAATACAAGATCCGGTGCCGTCCCGGTAGCGATCGATGCCGGAAGCTTCTGCTGGAGCTGATCGTTGGGCATAATGTCCATCTGGATCTCAATGTTATCCGTATTCGTCTTATTATAATTATCTACAATCTCCCGCAGAATATCTCCGTCGGAGCCTGTAAACACGTTCCAGAACTGCAATGTGATCTTCTCTCCGGATGCCGCCGTATCCTCACTGTTCTCTTTCGTATCCGCCGCTGCCTGCTGACCGGTCTGTGTTTCTGCCGCCTCATTAGACGCCGCCTGATCTCCGGCTCCGCTATCTCCGCATCCAGCCAATAATGTGATACACATTGCCGCACTCAAAAGTACGCTTACCAGTTTCTTTTTCATTCATAAACCTCCTGTCTGTGGTTGTGTGCCGCAGGAAAATAACAGCCTTCCTGTTGATTTTTGACAGACACTTTACATTTATGCAAAAATGTTTTAAAATAACGAATGTAAAAATATCCTAACGGTCTATCAGTTCTTTCGCGGGGACTATAGCGGTTGGGGTATTTTTTTGTGTTCCTCCCATAACACAAATATCATTTTCGTTGTCTTAACTGCAAAAATAGTGTTCTGCCCACATTGATATGTGCAATTTTCTTTTGCGTACTCGTGTACGCTTTATGAAAATTATACACTTTGTACAAATAGATGTCAACCGGAAATTTTGTTGCAATTATCTATATCCTATAAAGCAAGCAAAAAAGGACTGCCTGACCAGTCCTTTTCTTTCTCTCTGTTTTATCTGCTTTTGTCAAAACCCTTCCTGTGTCCTTACCTGCTTCTTTTTAAAACCCTTCCTCTCTCCTCTGCCTGCGCATTTCCCGTCTCCTGATGCCGGCCTCCCACTCCGCCTTCTCTGCTTCCGTCTCAATGATCAGCCCCGGTACCTGCACCGGCCTGCCGTCCTCATCCACCGCAACCAGTGTCAGATAAGCTCTGTTAATGGGTTTTCTGATGCCGTCGAGACTTTCTATATAAGTATCTACCCGCACTTCCAGAGACGTCTTTCCTACAAACGTCACCCTCCCGATCAGTACAATCAAATCCTTCAAATATGCCCCGCGGATAAATTTCAGGTTGTCTACCGAAGCCGTTATCACGTCCTGTTGTGTATGCCTGATCGCAACCAGTCCGGCCAGTTCGTCAATCCATTCCATCAGTTTCCCGCCAAACAGCCTTCCGGCACCGTTTAAATGCTCTGGGCGCACCTGATATACCTGCTCCATTCTGGACTCTGCAACTGTCTTTTCCATATCATGATCCCTTCTATCACTAAATTCCCAGGCCGAATATCCGTACCTTCCTGCTATGCCTGCCGTTCACAGTATAACACAGATTTTCCTCTACTAAAAGAACTGGCCGGCAATTTCATCACGCCCCTCTCGCCACTCTGGCCGGATACCATTTCTGGAACCATACCGTAAAGATTCCCATCAAAATGGGGGCAGCGGAATTAAACAACCCCGTATAAGAGCTCATCTGTGTTCCCATAAGACAATATGTCCAGATAGGCGTCAACAGATACAAGATTCCCCACAGCAACGTAAGAATCCTGTTGGTCCTTATAAAAAGAGGATTGCGCAGAGCATCTTCCCCGTGATACTGATTCATGGAATAATGTGCCGTGAGCGGTATCCTGCACAGGCAGCTCACCGACCACATCACACCGAACAGAAAATAAGACAAAGGCATGACAATCCTGACAGGCGCCCCCAGAAGCAGCGCCACGGATACCCCTGTGACCAGTACCCCGCTTAACATATCATACAGCGTCTTCTTATGCTGATAAAAGAATAACGGCACCAGTGCACAGGCCCCAATACTGATCAGACTTCCTGCATATTCATGAATGGCGGCCGTGATCCAAAACACCATCCACGGAAGCAGCAGGATATTCATATTGGTCTCCCTGGCGGGTATATGTATCTGACTGACCCAATCCCTGCCAGCCTTTTTTCTATTCTCATCCTGCATCTTCCGTCCCGCTGTACCCTGCCCGGTCCCTGGGAAATAATCATCCCATCTAAGCAGCAGTTCAAAATCTCCCCTGACTTTATAAAGATGCTGCATCAACGCTTCATCACCCCGGATCTTCCCGGCCGCGATGGCCTGCCACACCGACAGCGGCGTCTCGATCCTGGTGGTGGCTGTCCTTGTGCCGTCCGTAACCACAAAGCTTCCCTCCTGCCCCAGAACCACCTGATAGCATTCCTCCACATCTGTATAATACATTTCCAGTACCTGCTCCTTACCAGTATAACTTCCTTTCCGGTAAAGCACCGCCATCTGCCTGGTGAAAATCAAAGCGTCCGATTCCTTCGTTCCGCCTGCCTGATCGATCCCCCAGCTTGCGTCCGCCCAGCGCTCAAAGATTTCTCTCGGATACAATGATTCCTCCAGCTTCCGCCTCGTTTCCGGCAGGACCTCCCCTGCGGCATATTCTCTTCCCGCTTCCCTGACAAAGCCCAGATATTCCGCTGTTCTTTCGGAAACTTCCGGCACCCTGAACAACTCCCCCTGCCCGCAGAAAACAGTGGTGTAACAGTCCTTACCACAGATATGGTCAAAGAGGCTGTAGATGCCGTCATAATTGTCCTGCGCCGTATAGAATCCGCAGGTAGAGATCACTACAGTCTTTTTGCCGCTCATGTCATACCTGGCGGGATGGCTGCCGCTGCCGATCTGCTTATTGTTTTCCACCATAAAAGGCAGAACCATAGGAAGCTGTCTGTCGATCAGATCCTTAAGCCCACCGGGCACGGTATAATAATAAAGCGGAAAACTCCATATGGTAATGTCCGCCCACAAAAGCTTGCTGATCACCTCCTGCATATCATCTTCGATGCAGCATTTCCCGGGCGTCTTGCTCCAACAGGAAAAGCAGCCAAGACAAGGGTGGATGTCCAACCGGTTAACTTGTATTTCTTCGATTGCAACTGTTTCTTCCGCAGGTTCTGCCCACTCCTTCATCCCCGCAAGAAATGCCTTTGTCAGTTGATAGGTATTACTCTTATTTCCCTTCGGGCTTCCATTGATCACTACTATGTTCATATGTTACATTCTCCTCCAGCTGTTCTATACAATCCTGTGCCCAGTCCATGCACATCTGCATATTCCTGCGCCCAAACTCTACCGTCATCTTCCAATACAGCGCCTTGTCCCGGTCATCGATATAATGACTGTAGCCTTCAATAGATTCCGGTACGGACGAAAGACTGTCAGCAAATATTTGGCAGCACGCTTTTAATTCCTGAAAATACCGGATATTCTCTTCCCGGCTCCGTTCTCCCAGGAAAAAGACCTTCATCAGGATCGGTGTGCGCGACTGCAGTCCCAGATCGCCGTCTGCAAGCCACCTTAACAGCTCACATCTGCCCTCCTGCGTAATGGCATACAGATTTTTGTCCGGCTTTCCCTGTTGCGGTACGACCGTCTTAACCACCCATCTTTTGTGTTCCAGCGTCTGCAGTTCCCGATAGATCTGGCTTGTCTGCGCTGTCCAGAAATAATTCAGGGAATCCCTGAAAGTCTGCATGATTTCATACCCTGTCATTTCCCGATAATTGATCAGCCCTAAAATGCCGTGTTTGAGCATCGTCATCCTCCTTATCAATGATTATTTCTGTTTATATCATATTCCACTTGTGGAATATTGTCAATAAATTAAGAAGGAACTGCCTTTTCCTGCAGTTCCTTCTTTTCCTGCGCTCCTAACTCAGACCCATTCTCCGGAATTCATAATAAATACCGTCATCCCAGACACTTTCACATATACGATCCGCCATATTCTTTAATTCTTCGCAGGCATTCCCCATCGCTATGCTGATTCCTGCGCTTTTCATCATCTCATAATCATTCATACTGTCTCCAAACGCAATCGTATCCTTCATGTCAGCTCCAAAGTATTGGCAGGTATGCTCCATGCCCTTGCCCTTGTCAATCTCCCACGGGATGATCTCCCCGTTAAAGCAATGGCTACTGTTCCTATAAGGATGAACCGCATAGCTGAATCTGTCCGCCAGATATTTTTTCGTCTCTTCAATATCCTCCAGACTGGCTGCCGTAAAACATATCTTATAGGCTCCCTTCTGCGGATACCGGTCATAGGTCTGTATATTGATTCCCGACTCAATTTCTTTCTGCATACGGATCAGTTCTGAATTCGTTCGATCCGGCTCTGCCTCTTTGAGAAGCGTCTCCATCTGCGGATCAGTATAGATGCCTTCCGGACTCTCTATCCTGCAGTATATCCTGTGTGCATGAAACACGGACAGACATTCTTGTATGGTCTGTTCCGGAAGCAGACTGTCAAAAAGCACTTTGCCTTCCACCTCCACATGTCCGCCTGCGCTGGCAATGATCCCGTCAAATCCAACACTTAGGATCTCCTCCCCGATAATCACCATATTTCTTCCGGTGCACAAAAATACCTTATGCCCGTTTTGTCTGGCCCTTTGCACTGCCTGCGATACCGGCCGGGAAGGAGCCTTCATATCAGAAACTAATGTACCGTCTATATCCAAAAAGATTAATTTTCTGCCCATATATCATCCCCAGTTTCTGTCCTTTGATTTCTTTAACCTGGCACCTGCCTTATTGCCCGCAGGCATGAACGACAGCAATCTGCGTCTGCGCATCTACTGTACAGGATTTCGCCTTTTCCAACTGTTTTTCCTTCGGGATGTCCGTGAATATCATTGGAATTGCTGTGTCATAACCGGCCTTTTCAATCTGCTCTTTATCAAATTCTATCAACAACTGCCCTTTCTTCACGCGGTCGCCGTCTTTTACATGGGCTGTAAAATATTTTCCCTGCAGATTTACGGTATCCACACCGATATGAATCAAAATCTCTGTTCCATATCTGCTGGCAAAACAGAGAGCATGTTTTGTATCAAATACGCTGAGGATGGTGCCATCCGAAGGTGCATAAACTCTACCCACCGAAGGTATCACCGCAACACCGTCTCCCAATATTTTGTTGGCAAAAGTCTCGTCTTTGACATCTTCCATCGCGATCAGTTCACCGTCCGCATACCCGAAAAATGCTTCTCTCTCCGGTATTTCCACTTCTGTCTCCTGTTCCTCCGATATCTCTTCCCTCTGAGAATCTGCCCCGTCTCCGGAAACTGACACCTCATCCTGCACCTTATCCATAAACCTTCCAAGTACCAGCATCATGACGAAACCACCCGTAATGGCAACTGTATGCGAGATAATATAGTTGATATATCCGTTGCCTGCAGGATCCGCAAGCGCAATACCCGGAACCACCGTTGTTCCAAATCCAACTGCCGCAAGATCGGTCAGATAGACTATAATTCCTCCCAGCGCACCGCCGATACAGCCCGCGATAATCGGGAAACGATATCTTAAGTTGATACCAAAAAGCGCCGGTTCGGTAATGCCAAACAGGACAGATACAAAACTCGGAATACACAATTCTCTGGTCTTGACGTTCTTTCTGTGTCTCACAAGGTAACCTAGCACGGCGCCGCCCTGCGCAATAATCGCCACAGACATGAGCGGATTTAAGAAGTTTCTTCCCGTATCCGCCAGAAGCTGTGCCTCAATGGCGCCAAAAATATGATGCAGACCGGTGATGACCACCAACTGCTGTAATCCAGAGAATACCGCATAACCAAACACACCCAGATTCTGTGTCATCCATACCAGTGCATTCGTGATTCCCGAAGAAAGTCCTCTTCCCACCGGACCGATCACTGTGAACAAAAGCAGTGCACCTACCAGCGTGGTAAGAAGGGGCGACAGCAGCAGACGGATCACCTCCGGCACCTTCTTTTCAAAGAAAATATCCAGCTTTGCCGTCACAAATCCCATCAGCAGCGCTACTATGATACCACCCTGAAATCCTACCAGATCCACGCCGAGACCGAAAATATGTAACGTAGTTACCTCCACCGTTCCCTGCGCCGCCGAGTATGCGTTTGCCAAACTGTCACTTAACATGATACATCCCATGACAATGCCCAGAATCGGCCTTCCTCCGAATCTTTTGCAGGCACTGTAGGAAACTGCTAACGGCAGGAATCCAAAAATGGCGCCCGAAGAAATATTGATCAATCGGTTTATGCCATATAACGTGTCATTAGCCTGCACAAATTCCAGATTTCCAAGCACCCCCGAAAGCCCTGTCAAAAGCGCTGCCGCAAGAATCCCCGGCATAATGTCCACAAACACATCCGACAATGCTTTGATGACTCTCTGCAGAGGGTTCATCTTCTTATTTGCCACTGTCTTTAGATCGGTAAGGCTCATATTTTTCATATTATTGTGCTCTGCAAACACCTCATATATATCGTTTACCAGACCGGCCCCAAAAATGATCTGCACCTGGTCTCCTGCCACAAATACTCCTTTGGCAAGGTCTACCTCTTCGATAGCCTTCAGATCCGCCAGATCATTATCATTCAAAACAATGCGCAGACGTGTCGCACAATGAGCCACTCCCTGAATATTTTCCCTTCCGCCGACTAACCTTGTCAGTTCTATGGAGATTTTTTCATATCTTTGCCGCTTTTTCCCATCCATCTGATGATCCTCCTTTTTCCCTTTGCAAAAGCATATGATCTTCATTTTTCCTGTGGCCACAGTCATTATTGATACTTTCTTTCGCTTTTTACTACTTCCTTGCAATCTATCATATCGCTCTGTATAATGAAAATATATGGAGTTATGTGACATGGATATTGAAGATTATGACTTATTCGCCCCGGAAAACCAATGCAGGCAATAAGATCTCTGATTTTCATGAGAATGGCTCTGTCAAGGAGGCTGTATGCAGGATTACAACTTTTCAAATGACTTTTTCAAAAATATCGATGCAATGATCTATACATGTGGTTATGAAAACTGTGCTCCCGGCCACAGTTACGGCCCTATACTGCGCAACGGTTACCTGATCCACTATATATTGGGCGGCTACGGTATCTACAAGGCAAGAGGGAAGTTGTTCCGTCTGGAAGAAGGGGATGCCTTCCTGATCTGTCCCGGAGAGCTCATTTACTACGAGGCTGACAGGCATACTCCCTGGAGTTATACATGGATCGGGATGCAGGGTATCAAAGTAAAGGGATATCTGGAACGGACATCCCTCTGGGATAATCTGGTCATTCATTATGGACAGGACGATCAGATGAAACTCTGCCATGAAAAGATGTTCGAAGCAGACAAACTGCCTAAGAACCGCGACCTGATCATGAACAGTCTCATGTATGAATACCTGTTCCTGTTAGCCCGCAAATTTCCCAATACCAGTCTGCCTGATGATGAACCCAAATCAGATTATGTGGAGGAGGCTCTGAAATATATCGAAGGCCGTTACTGCGATCCGATCACCATTCAGGAAATTGCCGACCATCTGAATATCAACCGCTCCTACCTCCACCGTCTGTTCAAATCTTTTACCGGTGTTTCTATTCAGAATTATCTGCTGGATTACAGAATGCGGCAGGCCTGCATTCTTCTACAAAATACGAGCCTGTCCGTCCGCTCTATCGCCCATACGGTAAGCTATGCGGATCCCTTATATTTCTCAAGGATTTTTCACCAGAAGATGGGAGTCAGTCCAAGTGAATACCGGAAACAAAATGCTTCCCTCATTCCCCCTTCCAGTACCTCCTGATCTGCTCCTGTGTCAGGGACTTAGCAAACCCCTTCTTCAACTGCAGGAAATACTCCAGGTCCATCAAAATACCATACAGAACGGCCCGTTGCTCAAACTCCTGCCTCGACAGGGGCAGGTTAGAATCCTTCATCTGCAAAAGTACCTCTTCCCGCCTGGATAACAGTTCCATCGCGTTATTAGATTCCCCGAACGTCACGGCAGTCTCATAAAGCAGATCTGCCACCTGATGGGTCTGCGGCACGATCATATGAATACTCATAATCTTCTTATAAATATCCCGCAAAACAACCGTCTGCTGCTCCCGCATGTTCATATAAGAAATGAAATATTCCGATTCCTGGAAAAAGGTGTTATTCATATACGCATAAGCCTGCTTCTTACCGGCATCTATAGCAGATTGCAGCCTGTCAAAACAGGTTCCCGTATCATCCGGACGCTCTTCTTTGCAAAGATATTCCGACATCCGCAAAAGAACCGCCCTCATATCCTCTTCCAGCCGAAACTGCATGGCCCGGATCTCTTTACCTTTCCCCGGCATATAAAGGTTCAAAAGAGTACCGATCCCTGCTCCGATGAACAACAGCAGTGCCTCGTTTCCGATCATCAAAAATGACATATCCTTTTCCAGAAGATAATGCGTCCCAAGCACTGCATTGATAGAAACGGCCTCCCCCAGATGAAGGGGAATGCAGCATGCAATAAACAGAAACAGGAAAATACCGTAAGAAAATACGTGATACCCCACAAGATGAAACGTCGTATAGGCAAGAATGGTGGCTAACAGGAAGGCAAAAACCCTTTTCCCGGAAATGATGATCGTCTCCATAGAAGTGTCTTGTATCGTCAAAAGCGTGATGATGCCTGCCGCCGTGCTGTAACTAAGCCCCAGCATGTCGGCAAGAAAAATCGATATCACGCTTCCGACGGCGATTTTTGACAGCTTTAACATGGTGTGTACCTTTCTTTCATATAGATTCCGGATTTTCACGGAACATATCTATTATAAATCTCCACATGATCATAGATGCAACGCCAGCTGCTGGTCGATCCCGCCGTCGCGCAGATATACGGTTTCCCGTCAGCAGAAGTACCATAACTCACAGCGCAGTTTTTGGACTGGACGATATAGCCGGTCTTGGCACAGATTACTTCTCCTCCGGTATCCTTATCTTCTATTTTACGCAAAAACCAGTTAGAGATTTCAATGCCTTCGGGATGTTCCTCTGTGGGTTTGGTGGTGTATTTGTGGGCTGATAAAAATTCTCTGCATAAGTCATTTTGTACCGCTGCCTTCATAATCACCGCCATATCATAAACCGTGCTGTAATGCGCCTCATCGTAGAGTCCGACACAATTGGTAAAATGGGTGCTGTCTGCAATTCCCAACTCCTCCAGCTTCTGATTCATCATATCCACAAAAGCCTCCTGAGAGCCCGCCACATACACGGCAAGCCCTACTGCCGCATCCCCGCCGGAATGCAGTGCCGTTCCATAGAACAAATCCCGGACCGGCACCTCCTCGCCGTCTAAGAATCCCACCGAACTACAGTCATTCACATAGGCATAATCCGTAATCTCCAAAGTCATGGTGAACGTGTCGTCCAAATCCTCTTCCGGGATATGCTCCGCCGCCACCAGTATCGTCAGTACCTTCGTCATGGATGCCGGCATGATCCGTTCCCTGGCCCCTTTAGATGCCACAATCGCATCTGTGCTTTCATCCACTAAAATGGCATTTGTGCTGATTACTTCCTCACTGTTGATAGAGACGGTATCTGCCGTCTCTTCAAAACGGTATACCGTCATTTCTTTTTCTGTTTCCGTTTTTTTTGCTTGTATTTCTCTTGTTTTTTCTACGACGTCTTGTACCGTTTGATAGATAACATTCCTTGCTTCGTCCGTCTGCTCTGCAATGGCTGCTTCCCTTGCCGCCTTTTCTTCCTCTCCTGCCTTATGACAGGATCTGACGGCAACGATGATCAGGATGATCACCACTCCAAGCACACCCAGACACAAGATCCTTTTTAACATGCGCCGCCTTCTCATGCGCCGCTGTCTCTCACGCCGCATAAGCTGTCTTCTCTCATAGCGGATACGATATTCTCTGTCTTCATCTTCTTCATTATCGTAGGGCTCTGTCATGACACTACCTCCGGAGAATTCTCAGTCGATTATTTTGTCGGGTGCATCTATATTATAAATCTATTTGCATATCATGTCCAACACTCGTGATCATATGATAACCAGAAGTTTACAGTACTGTAATCGAAATGTTGTAAATCTTGACTTCACATCTTGACAATGATAGGATATAAGCATAATTCCAGACTTTTCCTCACATAGAACCGGAGTAAATGATAAATATGAAAAATCATTTCCATGCAATCTTCCCCAATGATAACTACCTTGATTTAAGGCCTTATCAATATGGCTGGGAAGTATGTGCACCACTTCATTCTTTTGGCCCATTCATAAGAAATCATTACTTATTCCACTATATAATCAGCGGATACGGAACTTTATATTCCCATGCTGTCAATAACGAAATTCATGAATATCAGCTTGGTGCTAATCAGGGATTTCTTATCTGTCCCGGACAGATCAATCTCTACACTGCCGATGAAAACCAGCCATGGAAATATGTCTGGTTGGAATTTGACGGTACGCGCGCCAAAGAATTTCTTTTAAAAGCGGGTCTTGACCAGAATCATCCCATCTATTGTCCACAAACCCTTGAACAAGGGACACAGCTCCAGGAACATATGCTCTATTTTACCAGCCATGCAACAAAATCTTCTCTGCATTTAGTCGGGCAGCTTTCTCTGTTTCTGGATGAACTTATTGAATTTTCTGCGAATCGTCAGGAAGTTGAGGCAACAAAAGAACACGATTACTACATCCACGAGGCCATGATTTATATTCAGCAAAACTATCAGCGTGAATTATCTGTGGATGAAGTAGCTAATTTCTGTAAATTAAACCGTAGCTATTTTAGCCGGCGTTTCAAAGAACTGGTCGGCTGTACCCCACAAGAGTTTTTAATACAGCAGCGCCTTACCAATGCCGCTGAGTTACTCAAAATCACCGATCAACCAATTAAAAACATCGCCGACCAATGCGGCTATCCAAATCAACTGCATTTTTCTCAGGCTTTCAAAAAATACTACGGATTATCACCGCGGGAATGGCGCAAAAAAATAGCTGACCATGACAGCCAGCTATTGCTATTTATTTCATTCTTTCGCTACAAGATAAAACTGCATTGACTGATAATCTTCTTTCAATGCCGGAAGAGGATACCCCGCCTGCATCAGCGTTGCACCGCTGTAAACCTCTTCCCCGCCATTAACCTGATATTTCAGGGAAGGATCCAGTCCTTTTAGATATACTCTGCTAAAAGGTGATGCCAGGCGTGTACTACCGGTCACCAGAGAAACCAGTGCCTCTCTTTTATCCATGGATACATGTTCCCATGCTGTAAACAAATCATTTTCAAAAGGACTGCTTAACCGATAATAATCTCCTTTGCTGATCAGATCATAACGCAGTTTATAGGTTTCCACCTGCTGGCGGATTTCTTTTTTCTCTGTCTCTGAACATTTGCTTAAATCCATTTCATAGCCAAATGCTCCACTCATTGCAACAATTCCCCGCGTCTTCATGGGTGTGATTCTTCCGTTTTGCTCATTTGGCACCGCGGAGACATGTGCTCCCATGGTACAAGGCGGATAACAGAATGAAGTACCATATTGAATCCGCAGCCTGTCAATCGCATCCGTATCATCGCTGCACCAGATCTGAGGTGTATAATAAAGCATTCCGCCATCAAACCTACCACCGCCTCCGCAACATCCTTCTATGAGAATCTGCGGATAATCTCTGCGAATCCGTTCCAGAAGATCATAGACACCCAATACATACCTGTGATAGACTTCACCCTGGCGTCTTGCAGGCAATGCCGCTGACCATACATCTGTCAGGCTCCTGTTCATATCCCACTTAATATAGGCAATAGGTGCATTAGAAAATACGTTCTGCAGTTGCTTGTAAATGTGATCACGTATTTCCCTGCGTGAAAAATCCAGCACGAGCTGTCCCCGTCCTCTGGCCGGCGCCCTTCCCGGTATTTGGAGCACCCAATCAGGATGTTCACGGTAGAGATTGCTGTTTTCATTGACCATCTCCGGTTCTATCCAGATACCAAACACCATTCCCATATCATGTATTTTGTCAGCAAGATTTTCCACACCTCCAGGCAGCTTTGTCTCATTCACCCACCAGTCGCTAAGACCTCTGTTATCATCGTCACGGTCTCCAAACCACCCATCATCCATGACAAACAATTCGATTCCTAATTCTGAAGCTTCTTTTGCAATACTCACCAGCTTTTCCGTCGTAAAATCAAAATAGGTAGCTTCCCAATTATTGATCAGGACGGGTTTCCGTTTATGCGCATATGGATCACGCAGTAAGTGTTTTAAAATAGCACGATGAAACTGTCTGCTCATCTGCCCGAAACCTTCTGTTGAGCAGATCAATGCTACTTCCGGAGATGTAAAGAATTCACCCGGCTCCAACGACCAGCAGAAATGGCTGGGATTGATTCCCATAACAAGCCGGCTGTTATCATATTGACTGCACTCTACTGCTGCCTCAAAGTTACCACTATATAGAAGCATAGCCCCATAACACAAACCGGTATCCTCTCCGGCACTCTGGTCACTAAGCATGACAAATGGATTGTGCTGATGACTGGAGGCTCCTCTTATACTGCCCACACTCTGGACACCGGCGCGCAGTGGGCCGCGGTCAAAGCAGCGTTCCATCAAATGGTGCCCATTAAATGTAATGAAATCCATATCGGACCTTAAAAAATCCAGACAAAGCGAAGCACACCTGCACAGGCGGATGGTTTCCCTGCCATGATTCTCAACTTTTACTGCGCGGGTAATCAAATCAAATTCCTCAAAAACGCCATAATACAAATCTACCGTTACATTTGCCGCCTGATCTTCCATATGGAGGATCAGTGTCTCCGCATCCTCTTCGGTGCCATAAAAAGCTGGCAATTGCGGCAAATCATATTTTCCCTTCTGCAAATCATATCCCAGATACCTTAAATCCGCCGAATGACTCCCGTTAGGCAGTTCTAATTCAATGGATGGCAATCGAAAATCCCCTACTCCACAGGTAGAATACTCCTGCGGCATGACATCAAGAGAATATGTACGATCCATTCCGGCTTCATTTGGATTCGGCGAAAAGCTGTAATTGGCACATTGTATCAAACCGGACAAATCACTGTTTTCAATATAGGAGCCATAATAAATGTGTAATAATACCTTATAGTGATCCACTTTCATTTGATATACCGTATTACGGGTACGCAGTGTAAACAACTGGTTTTGTTCATCGTATAAAATCATAGGACTATCTCCTTATATATGGTCTAAGACTTATTCTCTGACAGCTCCGGAGAATACTTGTCTTCCGGAGCTGTTAATCACAGAAAATAACGTATGTATTATTTACCGCCAGTCATGGCAATACCTTCGATAAACTGCTTCTGGAAGAACAGATACAAGACAACCATGGGCAGCATAGCAAGCAGGCTCCCCGCCATCAGCACCGGAAAATTGGTGGAAAACTGACCTCTTAATGTTGCCAGACCGGAAGATAAAGTCATCATCTTCAAATCTGAGTTCACCACCAACGGCCACATCAAATCGCTATATGCAAACACTGCAGTGAAAACAGTCAGTGCAGCCACGGATGAGTGTGTCAGCGGAAACATAATTTTGGTAAATGTCTGCCATTGATTGCATCCGTCCAGATAAGCTGCCTCTCCTACTTCTTCCGGAATAGCCAAATATGATTGCCGCAGGAAAAAAGTTCCAAACGCACTGACAAGACCAGGAAACACCAGCGCCGCTATAGAATTTGCAAATCCCAGCTTCGCAACCATCTGATACTGCGGAATGATAAATATCTGGCTGGGAAGCATCATCTGCATCAATACGATACCAAACAGAAAATTTTTGCCTTTAAATTTCAATTTGGCAAATGCATAACCTGCCATAGAACTGAAAAGCACTGCAAAGAGAACCCTGAATACAATCATCAATATTGTATTTAGGTACATATTTACAAAGGGCAGACTTGCAAGCGCCTCTGCGAAATTATCCGTCATGAGCTGACTGGGAAAAATTGCAGGCGGAATCTGCATACTTTCTGACACTGTTTTAGAACTCGTCAGAATCATCCACGCGAAAGGGAATATCATAATAATGGAGCCGAAAATGAGCGCTGCATAAGTGATGATTGTGCTGGTACGTTTCGTATTTTCCATCGATCTGTTTTGCATTAATTTATCCCTCCTTAGACTTCATAATTGACCCATTTTTTCTGACCAATGAATTGAATGATAGTGACAACACCAATAATCAATACCGTCCAGACAGCTATCGCTGAACCGGAACCGCGGCTTCCTGCCACGAATGATTCCCGATAGAACAGATATATAAGACTTTGTACACTGGTCAATGCCGGGTTCGTCTCCTCTACCATCATATAAATCAGATCATATACCTTCAACGAAGTCATCAGACGCATGATCATGGTCACGAACAGTGTCGGAGAAATCATCGGCAGTGTAATTTTCATAAACTGCGTAATCTTACTGGCTCCATCGATCGATGCCGCTTCATAATAAGATTTGGAAATGTTCTGTAACCCGAACAGCAGCAAAACCGCATCATAACCAATAGCACTCCAGACCGCTACAATAGCACATGAAATCAAAGCCACATGAGCATCCGTAACCCAGGCAATACGCGTACCCAGAATCTGATTGAGGATACCATACTCGCTATTAAATATCCAGCGCCATACCATGGTAATCGCCGCAGGTGCACAGACCATAGGCAGGAAGAATATCGTCCGGAACCCTCCTTTGAATTTGACCCTTGCATTCAAAAGTATAGCTACCATCAGGGATAAAAATATACCAACAGGAACCGTCAAGATACAAAACAGCAGCGTATTACCGGTAGCTCTCCAAACATCCAGATTCAACTTTTCATCATATACATCAAATGCACTGCGCCAGGTTTCCTCTGTTCCCAAATACGCTGGAATAGCGGCTCCGTTCTCTCCCTGAATGCGCTGCGCTTCTTCTGTCCCAAAATATTTGATAACATCCAGCGCCGCATCCAGTTTCTTCCCATGAGCACCTGTAGAATAACACAATCCATTAGACATGGTCGCCCGTCCATCGCCACTAAGCGGATCCGGACATTTGGGAAGTTTGGCAATGTCCCATTTTCCTCGCATTTCCGGATAGTTTTCCATTAACTGAGGCAGATTCCAATTGCCTTCTATGTACATGGCTCCAATCTCCGAAAAAAATGCTGTTCCGGGAGTCGTTTCCGTAAAATACGTCTGTGTCGGGCACCAATCATAATCCTGCATCCCTACATAAAACTCCATACCTTTGACGGAAGCCGGCTGCGTATATCCGGCTGCCGTTTTATCCTCATTTAAGATATAACCTCCTGCCTGATAAACAAATGGTCAATAACCAAGCTGATCATCATTATAAGCCATAAAACCATATTTACCGGTGGTATTATAAATCTTTTCAGAAGCACTGATCAGATCATCCCACGTCCAGTCATCATCCGGATACGCAACATCAGCCGCGTCAAACATTTCCTTGTTATATACCAGATGCCCGTTATCTTTATCTTTGGGAACTCCATACAGCTTCCCGTCACTGCCGCTGGCATTGTTGCGGGAAATCTCCGAAAAATGCTTTTCATAATAATCAGGGTCTACATCATCATAGAGATGCGTCACCTCTGCCAGCATTCCAAAATCCGCATAATACAGAAGCTGATTGGTATGCATCCAGAAGATATCCGGCAAAGTATTACTCTCTGCCGCCGCTTCCAGTTTTGTCCAATACTCGTTCCAACTGGTAGCCTGCACTTCAATCACTACATCAGGATGCTGTTCTGTATAAGCATCACACATTGCCTGCATGCCTGGGCGTTGATAGACATCCCATATCTGGAAGGTGAGATGAACTTTATCATCCTTTGGTCCGCACCCAGTCACAAACAACATTAGCAGTATGGAAAGAACAATAGCAGTTATATGTACCTTTTTCATATATCTTCTCCTTTTCTCATATTTTGCTCTGCAATGTATAGAAATCTGTCCGGACCAAGTCTCTATGCATCTAACACAAATTGGTGAAATTATTATAAAATGCGTATCGGATACGTGTAAATCAAACTGTGTGCCCAAAATATATTACGATTTCACAAAAGTGGGATTTTTATATATTTAAGTGAAACTTTTGTATATTGTTACAAAATAGATAAAACTGCATACAAAAAACACAGGTATCCACGCACAATCCACCACGAAATCATGTTCCGTGTAAATTGATGTGCGAGGCATTACCTGTGCCGGACTTCTGTCTGCACCCTGACCGCCATTTAATTTAATAAGAAACCGCTATTCTCTTCTCTTTGATTCCGCAAGTGACATAATGCTCATATAATGCCTCTTTATCATAGCCAAAAACTTCTTTTAAATCCTGATATCTGTCTGCATATGCAACATAATCAAATTCATCTATGCCGCCGGCAAAGGGAACATATTCTGCGTTCGCTGCTATCCATGGATTATAGGGATCCATATCTGTGGGGTCCCACACCCGATAAGGGGAATTCACGTCTATTTTTACTGCAACCGGCTTCTCAAGTCCTCCGACTTTTTCATTGCCGGAGTATACCACCACGGTGGTTCCCTGTTTGCAGTTGTCATAAATCCATTTGGCATCCTTGACGGATAATCTGACACAGCCAAGAGATGCATTCTGCCCCAGTTTATTGAACTCTTCCCATTCCAAAGTGTCCGGAGATTCCTCTATGTACGGCACTGAATGAAAGAGAATCTGACCATGGAAGCGCACCGCATATCTGCCATATGTATTGTCTACCATTTTACGCCATTCATAATAATTAGAAGTCTTAAAGGTGCCCTCCGGGGTATCAGAACCTTCCTTGCCACAGGAACAGACCATTTCCTTGACCGGTGTCAGCGTTCCTTCCGGATTTTGTTGCATGACCGTAACGCAGTTCAATGTTCGGTTTACATAAAGTACATAATCGGGCCTTGTATCAACTGCCACGCTTTCAACCTGTGACGCCTTAGCCTCCGCCGCATTCACCGGGCTGACAGCACCGCCGAACAATAGCAGGCCCAAACATAAAATGCCTGCGGCTTTTACACTAAATTTTTTCATAATCTCTCTCCATCTCCTCTTACATGATATATCAAATTTCTTAAATAGTATCGGAAATATCCATTGCTGTCAACTTTCCCTGACACCTTAGCTTCTTCCAATAAATAACTGCTGTAAAGGAGAAACGCTTCCGTTACACTCTCTTACAGCAGTGATCACATCCTAGTAATTAATTCCGTTAATCGCCAGCACGCCGTCCACAACGCCAAAGTTTATATTTGCGGACCCTCCGTCCGAGATGGAAAACCCTGCCATGCTAGGCTGAAAATTGTCTATATCAGCCGCTTCAACAGATTCCAACAATCCATCCGTAAACACGGCTTCTGCCCCCAGTTCCAAGAACGCTTCTTTCGTTTCTACCACATCCACACCCGGCAGTCCTACATAGACCGGGAATGCCGTCAACGCTGCCAGCGCTTCCAAATCTTTTTGCGCGGCTGCCTCTTTTACCTGCAAGGCAAATTCTTTGGCTGCTTCACTGTCTACTTCAAAATTATCTTCATACACTGTTCCTGCCTGCGCGGCATCTGTACTTCCCTCCACCTTGTCCGATGTCTCTTCCGCAGGTTCTTCCTCTTTTGTTTCTATGGATTCTTCCTCCTGCTTTTCTACGATCTCTTCCTCTGCTTTTGCTTCCGGCTCCTGCCCATCTTCCTGGGATACCTCCGTAGAGATCTCCTGACTGGTATCCTGTTTAGGCTGAGAAAGATCTCCACATCCTGTCAAAATCACTCCCGTCATAACCAAACTCAAAATAATCGCTGCTGTACCTTTTAAATTTTTTCTCATTTTACACTCCTTCCACACTGCGCATGACCCGTTTGAACCCACGGTTGTGAATGATCTTTCCCGTAATATATTTCCTCCTCTCTCTACCTGTCCGTATCCAGAAGAACCATCTTTCTCTTTCCATGGCAGTCCGGCTTTTCCAAAAATAATATTGGTTTCATAACGGGTATACACCTTTGTGATTTATTCTTTTATAATATAGATTTCTCTGATTCACAAAAAGTTTCAAAAAATAAAAAATTTATATTTTATTGACTGTGGGGAAATCAGGAGCTTTTAGCATTCCCCTTTGTACAGCAGCGCCTTCTTCGCCTCGGCCACAACCTGGCTGTCTGTTCTGAATATGTTGTATTCATCCATAACCGGAAGTCCCATGGGCACATCCTCTTTCCGATATTGCATCCCGCTGTCCAATACTTTCTTCGCCGACAAATGATAGCTAGTGATATCCGTCTGTGCAAGGAACTGGCGTATCACATCCGGCGTCACGCCTGCCCCCGCCATAATCTGCGGCCCTCCCGTCTCTTTTTGCAGTTTACATAACTCTTTCAACAGTGGCATCCCCATCAGGCATTCCCGCTTCTGTCCGGATGTGAGGATCGTATCAATCCCCAGTTCTCCTGCCTCGCCATAAGCCCTAATGGGATCTGCGCAGACATCAAAAGCCCGGTGCAGTGTCACTTTCATATCTCCCGCTTCTGCCATCAGATCACGCATCTGCTCCATATGAAGATTGCCGTCCGCCTGGAGACATCCGATCACCACACCCTCGGCGCCCGCCTGCCCAAAAAGCGCCACCTCTCTTTTCAAGATCTGAAACTCATGTGCCGTATAGAGAAAATCTCCAAATCGGGGCCGCAAAAGCACACGGACCGGCAGATCGCAGCATGCTTTTACCTGTTCAAACAGTGCAATCCCCGGCGAGATGCCGCCGATCATAAGCGCCGCACAAAGTTCCAGGCGGTCTGCTCCTCCTTCTTTGGCCGCGATGGCTGATTCTACGCTGTCTACACAGCATTCTAATATATAGTTGGTCATAGTGTTCTCTCCTTGTCTGCTGACTGCTCATTGATTTTGACCAGTATATCATACTAAATATACTTTTACCAGATATCACTTCTGACGAACGTCTGCAAAACAAGGACAAGGGCACTTTCTACCTAACGTGTAAAAGTAACAGAGAGCATACTCTCAAAAGCACATATGCCCCACATAAAGCTGCTGAAATAGCGCATCTTGTGATAAGTCAATCTCCCCTGTCACTTCCACTAATCTCCTGACATCCTCCAACGCTGTCCTTTCCCTTAAGAACTTTGCCACCCCCTGCAGGCAGCTATTTCCCACTGCCCTAATCTTTTCTCTCCACTTCACCCAATGTAACACCATAGATTACGCCGTTAAACTTTTGTCGACAACCGATCTGAAAATGACGGAAGTCTGTGAAAAATCAGGTTTCTCAAACTATGTACATTTTTTGAAAGTATTTAAGAATTTTACGGGTGAATCGCCGAGTGATTATCGGGCGAACCGGGGTAGTTTGGATAAGTAGACATATATCTAAAATTCACTTTACCATCCCCCGCATCGCATCCCAGATACCGTTAAGAGCTTTTCTCGTTTCCTGCGTTATTGATGCCAAACCTTTCTCGTTCTTCCCACCAATTGCAGACATGAATACATTATATGCCTGCTCCTTCATCTCCACACTGTGCTTTTTCGAAGCAGGCGCCTTATCCTGCGCACCATTAGAATGATATTCTATCCGCGCCTTAAAGTCCTGCAGTTCGCTCCAGATCTGCGTGCTGGCCGCCATAAACCGGCTGTGTGTCTCATATGCTTCATCAAGCATTTCCAGTTCTTTGTCTTTGGTCAGTTCCTGCATGCTTCCGTCTTTTGCCGTATAGTACTCTTTGCGTCCTTGGGGGGCCGCATACTTTTCTTCGATTCGCTCTTTCATCATCTGATAGGCCTGCGTCATCTTGTCTACATGGCCATCAAAAGTATTTGTTTTGGGCCCCTCCTGTGCCGCTACCATCTCTTCAAAATCCTGCATGATGCCATAGGCTCCGGAATTTAGGGATGGCAGCCCTTTTATTTCCTCAGTCCGCTCCCATTTCTCCATCTGCACCATTTTCTCTTTCAAAGCCAGACGTCCCGCCTCTGAGATATCTGCGTGGTCCCCCGTCCTTTTATCCACTATACTGCTTTGATCCGTTTGCTGCATTTGCTGCCTGATTCTGTCCATCTTGACCGGATGCGAATGCTGCGCTGTCCTTTGCAAATGATTGATACCCATTGATTTATTTCTCCTCCTAACATATAAGTGTAAGGTTTTCGTTTCTGCTGCAAAACCAAAAACCGTTCATCATCTATATCGGCAGAATAAATCCTGATTTCCGGCAAATGTCATAAAAGGACTACTTTTCGGAACCAAAAAGTTCTTCCATCTCCTCCTAGGTCAGGTAGGTCAGATAGGCGACACCTATAATTGCCTCATCTTCTCCACGGATTATCCTGATATTGACCGTTCCCTTCGGATTTATATTCAGTGTGTAAAATGCTCGATCGGTTGATCGAACATCCAGAAATACATTGACCAACTGTCCCTGATAGTAATAGTTCTTCCCATCCACTGTAACACCTGCCGCCTGATACTCTGCCCATTCTTTTTCCTTCCCTTCTAATACATCCTCCTCCATCTGGCCAACGACTGTTCCCCCAAATGCGATCTCACCGTCCGTGTAGATTCTGTCAAGCCACTTTTCCCGTTCTTCTTCGTTCATCCGGGAGAAGGCAACGCTAAACATCGACAGGTTCCCGTTTTCATAATACCGCTCTGCTTCCCTGGCAAATACATCTGCTTTCGAAGATTTCTCCTTTACCGCAGAAGACAGCGCCTGACGATTTCCGATTCTTCATAATAGCCCCCAACCTTTCTTTTAATAATTTCTTATTTTCGTTTAACGTGACGGAACCAAATTTTTCCTAATAGTTTTCCACGGCTGACATGGCGTTCAATAAGGTTTTCCCCTGGCCGCCATTGCTTTGTAGATCAGCCACGACAAAACACTTGCAACAGGCACGCCGAACAGGAGAGTTCGCACTCCGTAGAAGAAGCATTCATAATTCACCATCCGGTTAAATCCCCGTTCCGACATGCCCACCGAGCGCAGCATGGCCAGCTCCCGTCTCCTGATCCGGATATTCGTTGAAATGGTATTAAACACATTGGCGACCGCGATCAAAGAGATCATCAGGGCAAATGCATAAGGAAACACATCCATCACGAAAGTCAAACTGCGAAACAGCTCCACTGCCGTCGACAGGTTGATCAGGGTATACTCTCTCGTGATACCTGCATCCAGAACCGCAGACTGTATCCCTGTCATGGTCTGTGTGGGTGTATCCGTCCAAAAAGTCAGACCCAATCGGGAATCTCTCCCGGACTGTTTTGGTCTGCTCCCCGTCAGGCGCGTATAAGGTAAACTCTGCCTCCTGCCCTACGTAAAAAACCTGATGCTCTGTCGTATCCAGCACAAGTGCAGGCACTTTCCCGTCCTGCCCGCTGTATGCTTTTGTGTCAAATCCATCTGTACCGTTTCCACCTACTGTCACGTTCTGGTCACCGGCGAACTCATCCGATATTCCTTCCACCATACAAGTATAAAAGCTATTGACCTGCCACGTACTCTTGGTGACGCCGTCCACGTTTTTGAGCTTCCCATGCAGCCAAAGCAGTTCTTCCTGCAGCATATCCTGTGCATAAAAGGAGATATCCCCATCTACTTCCACCGTCAATAAACCCGCAATTCCTTTCAGGGTACTGCCAAAAGCACTGCCCGTCACAAACAGCACAACGCTCAGCGTCAAAGAAAGTACCACACTGCGGTAACGGCGCTTGTTCCGCCGGAAATTCTTAAGCGCCAGCATTCCTACCACTGCAAACATTACGCCATTGAACAGATGATTTTCCGTCACCCCATAAAACCGCAGTACATCTTCATTTAAGACAAATGGATGCGAAGCCGCAAAGCGCTCCGCATAAGTTCTCACCATGGGCGGACTCTCCAGCGTCAGAAACAGACTGTAACGCCCTGTCTTATGGGTGGTGTCCGACCTTGTGATCACTGTATAGCCCGGCGAATCATGTTCTTCAAAACCGGCTCTTTCATAAGTTCCCACTACCGTATAGCATTTCTTCTCCACAGACTGCAGCGCCTCGCCTGCCATATAGGGATCATACTGCGTCAACAGCCTCCCCTGCATGATGCGCCTGCCTTGCGTCAGGATAAGCGGCTCATCTGTCGGAATCCGTACGCCGGCTTTGATCGAAACATGGCTGGGTATGAGTATTTCCTGATCGTTTCTGGGAAGTCTTCCGGTAATCAGCGTGATTGGTAGCTGTTCAAACGTATCCTCCGTAAAACCTGCCACGAACAAATACGGTTTCTCTGCACTCTCCGCCCCTCTAACAGGGCATAGCCTATATTCTCAAAAGCCTCTGCTTCCGTAACCTGAGAATCCCCCGTTCTTTCCCGCACAAAGTCTGCATCCACATCCACAAAATCAATATACCAGCCGCCGTATTTGGCGATGGAACCATTGATCAGATATTGTAAAAGGGATGTTCCAAATGTGGCAACCGTCGTGAATAACGTAGTCGATAACAGCACGCCGACCACCGTCACAAGCGTACGGGTGCGGTTTCTCTTTAATCCCTGCAGAGCAATTTTGTGGAAAATATTCATGCCTGTGCCACCTGCCGCCTGCGGAATATGGCAAGCTTTTCACTGTTCTGGACATATACATCCTGCCCGTCCAGATAAATCCTGCCGCTTGTAGGAACATCTACCCCTGCGATGGCATGCAATAATGTGGATTTACCGGAACCGGAAGTCCCGATGACAGCGGTAAACTCCCCCTTCTCGATACACAGGGAAACGTGGTCTAATGCCACCACCCTGTTTTCCTCTTTCCCATAGACCTTACATAATTCATCGATTTTTAAAAACTCCATTCTATGAGCCTCCTTGTTTATCATTCTCTACTCATATCATAGAATTTTGAACTTACTTTTCTGTGACTTTTCGGTGACTGATTCGTCACTTTACGAAACGAATAGAAAATACGGCTCCGCCCTTTGGATGATAGCGGGCCATGATAGTCCTGACAACTGATCATAATGCGTCCCTGATCTTTCACGCTCTCCATACAGTTTTTCATGATATTTTGAAGTGCCTCCGAGAGCCACTTAAAGTCGCCTGTCATCTCTGTGCCCTCCGGAATCTCCGTCTCTATCTGTATATCGTGCAATTCCATGGCAATCAGAAAAGGGCGCAGAGAAGCCGCTACCAGCGCACCGATATTGACCCGTTCCTTTTGAAAAACCACAATACCCGCATCCAGGCGGGATAACTTTAACAATGATTCCAGCAAGAAATCCATCTGCGCAAACAGTTCCCCGGCCTCCCGCAGCAGTACCTTCTGTTCCTTTTTATCCGGACTCTTTTCCACCAGGGAAAGGATAATGTTCACGGAAGTAAGCGGCGTGCGAAGCTGATGGGAGATATCGGAAAGAGAATCCGCAAGGGGCTTCTTTTCCTTTCTTAAGGCTTCATTCTGCTCCCGGATACGCAGCGTCATCTTCACAATCTCGCTTTGCAAAATTGACAGTTCGCCTTCCTGTGCTTCCCCGATATCCATCTGCCAGGCGTTGTGTAGTACCATATCAATCTGTTCGGACAATTCCGCGATCTTCCGATATCGCATGCTCGTAAATACATAAAACAAAGTACCCGCCGCAAAAGCCGTTGCCAGTTCCAGTATCCCCGCCGCCGGACAGATTGTGAATCCCACGATGGTTAAGACAAGCATCATACCGCCAAACCATATGGCCGCCTGCCTGACTTCTCTATTCCGAAACATAACTGCCTTCCAGCCGGTATCCCGTGCCCCGGACGGTCAGGATCAACTGCGGGCTTGCGGGATCTTCTTCTATTTTTTCCCGCAGCCTCTTGATATAGACCGTCAGCGTATTATTATTGACAAATTCCCCTGACGCATCCCACAGTTCGTCTAACAGCCTGTCCCGTGTGATGATGCTTTGCGGATGATTGATAAAGACCAGCAGCAGACGATATTCCAGGGCAGAGAGGAATACCTCTTTACCGTCCTTTTTCACAATGCCATTTGTTACATCCACCCATAATCCGTTCCTGTCAAAAACAGCAGGCGTATGATCGTTTTTGCGAAGGGACGCTCCGATCCTGGCTATCAGTTCCCGTGGTCTGAAAGGTTTGGTGATATAATCGTCTGCCCCCATATTCAGTCCTGTCACAACACTGGCTTCATCACCCGACGCCGTCAGGAAAATAACCGGAATATTCTGGATCTGCCTGATTTCCGTACAGACAGCAAAACCGGTCCCGTCCGGCAGGGAAATATCTACCAGCGCTATATCAAAACGGTCCTCTGCAAGCATCCCCAATGCCTCTTTCTGTGTGGAAGCATGGCTGACGGCAAATCCCTCCGCCCGAAGCAGGCGCAGAAGATTTTTAGAGATTGCTTTATCGTCTTCTCCCAAAAATATTTTCTTCATACGAGTCCTTCTGTTCTGTGGGTATTCCAATGACTTCATTATCGCAAAATCTTTTCCCGGTGTCAATTTAGCGATGATGAGGAGAGTATGCCGCAATTTGCCATCTATGGGATAGTCTTTCCCTGTATCCGGCACTCTTCCTAAAAGAAATTACGGCAAGATTGTGATTCAGATAAACCTATGCTATAATCTACATACTGCTGTCTGCACCAGATCAAAAACGGGCAGAATGTTTCTGGCTAAGTTGAGGAATGGAGACATGATGAGAACTGACAAATCTGAAACACTGATCAATAAGAAAGAATTTTACAAAAACCTGACAAGACTTGCTCTGCCTATCTCTCTGCAGAGTCTGATGCTGGCCTCGGTCGCTGCCGGGGATGCCTTAATGCTTGGCAAAGTAGCACAAGACCAGATGACCGCTGTCTCACTGGCAACCCAGATCCAGTTTGTCCAGAATATGTTCCTGGGTGCCATCACAGCCGCAGGCGCTATCCTGGGCGCACAATACTGGGGCAAAGGCGACAGACTAAGTCTTGAGGATATTTTTAATATGATGCTCCGGTTCTGCGGAATCGTGTCCGTTCTTTTCTTTCTGGCGTGCGAACTGATTCCCGGACTGCTTATGCATATTTTCACCCATGATGCATCCCTGATCGCCCTTGGCAGTTCCTATCTGCGCATTGCAGGCTGGTCTTATCTGCTGACCGGGATCTCCCAATGCTACCTGACCATGATGAAAGTGTCAGAACATGTGAAGCCTGGCGCGATCATCAGTTCCTGCGCCGTGCTCCTCAACATTTGTCTGAATGCTGTTTTCATCTTTGGGCTGTTTGGCGCACCGCAGATGGAGGCGCGTGGTGCCGCACTCGCCACCACGCTCTCCCGTGTGATCGAGCTGGTCCTGTGCCTGGCCGTATCTTCCAGGACAGCTTATATCCGTCCTGTTTTCAGGAGATTTTTCAGATTGCCGAGACAGTTGCAGGCTGATTTTACCAGACAATGCCTGCCGCTGATGGGCGGTTCATTGTGCTGGGGTGTCGGCTTTACCTCCTACACCGCGATCATGGGACACATGGGAACAGATGCCGCCGCGGCCAACTCTGTGGCAGCGGTTGCCAGAGACCTGATCTGCTGCATGTGCAACGGCATCGGCAGCGCAGCAGGTATCATGGTGGGCAATGAACTGGGTGCCGGACGCCTTGACCTCGGTAAGGCTTACGGTATCAAACTGAAAAATATATCCTACCTCATCGGTTTCCTCTCCACCGCACTGGTGCTGGCCGTGACACCGGCAGTCCTTAGGATGATCATTCTGACAGATCAGGCCAGAGAATATCTTACGGGAATGATGGTGATCATGTCCGTCTATATGATCGGACGCTGCGTGAATACGGTCACCATCAACGGTGTGCTGGACGGCGGCGGCGATACCCTGTTTGACATGTACAGCCTGATCGTCTGCATGTGGCTGATTGCCATTCCCCTGGCGCTCCTTGGGGCATTCGTACTGCACTGGTCACCCCTTGCGGTATATGCCTGCACCTGCTTGGATGAAGTAGGCAAGATTCCCTGGGTAATGCTGCGGTTTCGAAAATATAAATGGGTACAGAATCTGACCCGTTAAAGAAATGTGCGCCGGCGCTTTTATTCCTTCTCCAAAATTCCCGCCATCTTCTCTATCATTTCATCTTCTTTCAGGCGGAACTTAATCTCCACCCTTCTGGACGCCGGCATATCCACTTTTTCCGTAGCGTTGCCGGAAGCGTCCTTTTGGTAAACCGGATTGCTCCATGATTTTCCATTGACGGTAAGGATCTTTTGCAACTGCTCAATCTCCGTCTCGCTCAGTCCGTTTCTTTTGTTCAGGCAGAAATCCGCTACGGCTTTGGCGCGCTCATAAGACAGTTCCATATTGCTCTGATAGCCGCCGTCCGTGTCCGTATGTCCCTCAATGATAATCTCGGCAATGTAATCACGGAACTGATCCTGCAGCAGCACATCCAGATACATGGGAATAATGTTTTTTAACGTATCCCTGCTGTCCGTGGTCAGAGAGGCACTGTTATAACGGAAAAGTACATCCGAAGAAAACGTAATGGAACCTGTCTGAGCATCCACTTTCATCGTGGAATTGCTGAAAGCCGACTGCAGCGCTCCGATAATATCTGTGCGGATCCCGACGATATCCTGCAGTTCCTGTTTGGTCGTTGTCAGTTCCTCTCTTGCATTTTCTATTTCCAGATAAGCATTATTCAATTCTTCCTGCGTCAGAGCCGCCTGATCATAAGCCTGCTGTAATTGTGTCAAAGAAGCGGCCAGATCCTCATTGGACTTCTCCAGTTCTGCCTTGGAAAGTTCCAGATCCGCTATTGTCGCATCCAACTCGTTCTGTGCTGCACTAAGTTCCAACTGCGTCCTGTCCAGATCGTCCGTTTTCTGCCTGTATATGGCAAGCGTGATCGCTATCATCAGGATAAAAATCAACAAAAGCGCTGCCATCATATCCGAATAAGACTGCCAGTAGCTGTGTTGCGCGAAAACTTCCCTGTTCCTTTGTCTATTTTTCATATAATTTCCTCATCTGCTCAAATGTATAAATCTGGCTGCTTATCTCATCGCTCATATCATTACACGTTTCTGCCAGCATTTTCTTCTGCTCCACAAGCTGCTTTGCAAATACATCCTGCCTTTCCATGATATTGGCAAGAGCCTCCTGCACGTTGCGGTTTACCTCCACCAGCGCCGTCACCGCTTCCACCATATCCGCCGCATTGGCCGCGCTTACAGCCTGTGATTCTCCCGCATTCTTCAGGACATTCCCAAGCTTCTTAAAGTCCGCATCCAGCGCCGACTGCATCTGTGCGGTAAACTTATCCACGATACGCTCCACACCCGCCGTCTGCTCCATGGCGCCTCCCTTCATCATCTCAAGCATCTGCTTTAAGCTGTTCGCCATCCCTGCCTGATATACAAGCATGGTCGCGGCATTGTCATCTTCCTTCAGGACAGATGGCTGTGCGGTCTGCCGGAACACATTTAGAAATTCATTCAGCGTATCATACGCATCCGACATGATGCTTCGATAAGCAATATTAAACACCAGTGAGAAGAAGATTCCGTATACCGAAGTATGAAAAGCCACTTTCATACCCGAGAGTAAAGCACCTACATTATCGGTAATGGTAAAAATATCATCCCCGCTGAATGCGCCAAGCCCCATAGACAGACCCAGAAAAGTTCCCAGTATTCCCAGACCCGTAAGCGTCCCGGAAATCCCGGAATTAAAGAAATTCATGCCTACCCTGTCCAGAAGATCCTCATTCATATACTCTCCCAGATCACAGGAAGAACCTGCTCCACGCCTGCTCTTTGTACTTTTGACCCGCAGCCGGTACTTATCAAACGCCGCCTGCAGTACTTCTTCCTCAAAAACCTTGTCATTGTTCCTATAATTAGTCCAGAGGTTCTTTCCGTCTGCCTCTTTATATTCCTTTTCCAGACGGAATGTAACATCCTCCAATTCATAGGTCACTCTGTTAAGTCTCCCGAAACTAACGGAAGAAATGGCAAAGAGAATCCCGATAATGATCAGAAATCCAATATTAATTGTAAGATTGACCAGAGAAATATCTTCTCCGGTAAACACGCCGTTCAAATATAGTACAACCCCCACCACAATAACATATAAAAAATACAGTGCATAATACAGCTTACTCTTCATCCGTCCACCAATCCTTTTCTCTGTTGTTACAGTTATTATTGCAGTTATCTTAAGAATGATTCTAACACTTTATGCCTTAAACCTATCACATTTTTATCCAATGCTCAATAGTCTCTTGAAAAGTCTGGCAGTCTTAAGGATATCTTAATGTTTTCTCAATAAAAAAGTACTAATTTGTGGGAAGTATGACAGCGGTTTTATAGTTTTATTCATTGACTCGATTTATTGAATTGTAAGAAGTTTTGCTGTAAATTGATCCTATTTACGATATAATTTATATGGAATACAAAAAATAGCATCCTAACCTTGGCCGGGTAGACGCTACTTTTTACAGTAATGTAACTCGAAGACCGGGGCGGCTGGGACGTGTCCAGCTATTCGACCCTCTTGTTAAGCATATTATAAACAATGCACATCATTCTGTCAAACAGAAGAACCACCTTCTCCAAGCTTCCTTGTCCTTTTTACAGCATCCTCCTTCACAAGTTCAACCACGACTGCCATAAGCGGAATAAAGAATATGATCCCTATAATCCCAAAGATTTTCCCGCCTATCATCGCCGCTACCAGTGTATACAACGGTGGAAGCCCTACAGAACCGCCTACTACTCTCGGATAGATCATTTGATTTTCGATAAACTGAACAATCAGATAGACCAACAGGCACCGAACCGCCAGGGCCGGGCTGATTAGCAGCGCAAGGATCACACTGACCGCGCCAGAAATAAACGCTCCTACATAAGGAATGATCGCACAGACCGCGGTCAATACGCCCACCAGACTTCCATACGGCAGTCGAAAGATTGTAAATGCCAGGAACATCAAACCGCCGAGAATGACAGCCTCCATACATTGTCCCGACAGGAAATTGGCAAAAGACCTGCTGAAAGTCCGGCTGATATGAAGGAGACTTTCTGCCCATGCAGGTTTCAGATAAGCATATACCAGCTTTCTGGCATGTCCGCACACCTGCTCTTTGCCCAACATTAAATAGATACTGATAATCACCCCAAAGGCCGCCGTTATGACTACACTCGCGGCAGATGATACCGTACTCACCACACCCTCAAGAAATAGATTTGCACCACTGCCGATGTTGCTCACAATTTTATCCAGATCTATACCCGCCAGTAATTCCTCCAGCCACGCCGCCTCAGGGTCAAGACTTTCCAGATAGGCGATCCACTGTGGCAGACGCGTTTCCACCAAATGATAAAGCCCCCTCGTAGAGTTCGCAAGCTCCGGTATAAGCAATGTGAACACCAGCGTAAAGACCAATACGATACATACCATCGTGAGCATAAAGGATATCCCGCGGTAAAACTTGTCAGAGAACTGTCCTTTTCTTTTCTGCATCATTTTGCGCAGACGCTTTTCTATCCCCGTCATAGGCACGTTGATAAACAGAGCCAATATACCGCCAACGATAATGGGCAGAATCATCTCCATGACCTTTTCCAGCAAACCAAGTACCACAGAAAAATTCATCAAAACCGCAAACAACACAACCCCCACAACAACCAGTATCAAATTTTGCTTCATCTGCTTTTTCATAATACATCTTCCTTCCTGCTGCTATGTACCCTGCCGCCAATATTTCCCTTCCTAATAATCAATCATGCCCGAACTATACTTGTCAAGCGCATACATTCATTCTTAATGATTCTTTATTATTTCTTTATAAATTACCCTCCCCAACACACACGCCATCCGTTCAGTCATTACCCAACGACTAACGTATAAAAGTAACCCCTGGCAAACATAAAAACTAACAAAATACTCTTGCGTACTACCCACAAATAATAGTAAACTATAACTATACAATCAAAGTCACGAAACGATATCCAATCTGAAATCATACATATCGCTGTGGAAAGGAGATGCTTCTATGGGAATTGGCGGCATAACATCATCTGCTGGCAGCATGTCAGTCATGCAGATGACCACAACAAATGGTAAAGACCAAAAAAGTAAAAACATCCAAAAGGAAATTACAGATGCCCAACAAAAAATGCAGAAGTTATCCTCCAAGAAAGAACTTCCTGCCAATGAAAAAGCAACTGAGCAAAAGAAACTTCAAAAGGAAATCTCCAGTCTCAATACAGAGTTGAAACAACATCAGGATGAACTGCTCCGGTCACAGAAACGGGAAGAGATGTTAGCCAGACTGCGGGAAGAAATCTCGCCCGCACAAGAAGATCCGTCAGAAGACCGGACGGAAGATCCTACAAAGGCCAATGAGACATCGCAAGCTGCGGCAGACCCCCGGAATCTGCCAACGGATGAGCAGTCGTCAGCAAAGCCGGGAACTGTCGTTACTCAAACAAACGATGGTACCGTCATCCTAAAGGAATCCGCCAGTCAGGATAAGAAACCCGGGATAGATGCCGAAAACAAGCAGGCTGATGAGACCAATGAAGAAGCCGCCGCAGAAGAGACGTCCGCCGCGGATTATGATATAGTCACAGATACCAGCCAATCCGGCAAAGAAATGCATGCCATGGTATCCGCAGACGCTTTCTTGCAGCAGGCAGGGCGGCAGGATACTATCATAGCCAAAACGAACGATGGCATCGCTATCTTAAAGGGCGAAATCAAGCTGGACGCATACCGCGGCACAGATACGGAGCGAAAGCAGGAACAACTCGAAAAGCTACAAAAGCAGGAACAACGGGCACAGATTTTCCAGTTTTCCATATTGGGTGATGCAAATCATGCCATGAAAACAGCATCCGAGAATGCATCTGCAAAGAACGGGACACAGGATACAGGGAAACCTAATGCCTACATCAGTGCTTTGAACGCATCACAGCAGACACAGACACCGCATCCGGAATTTCAGGTTGCCATTTCCTGAACGATTGCCGATACAGACCCGTTACTTTAACATAACAGAGGGGTTCACCACACCAAGGTGAACCCCTCTTTATTTCACATCAGATCAGTCAGCGCTGTAAAGCTTAAACTTTGTCATCTCCTGTTCCATTTCTTCCGAAACGTCAGACAAGTGTTCAATACGGCTGGCCACATCTTTAATCCCATTCAACTGCTTCTCCAGATAAACCGCCGCCCGCTCTGTCAGACTGGCTGTATTTTCGGAGATATCTCGAATGCGTTCCACCGCAGTCACCACGGAACTGTCGCATGCATGCATTTCCTCGATCAGCTTTTCCATATCTTTGACGGATTCCCGCGTCTTCTCCGCAAGTGCATTAAAGTCTGCAAAGGTACTCTGCACCGTATCCACTACCTGCGTCTGTTCCTCCATCCCTTTGCGGATCCACTCAATATTTTCAACTGCTTCCGAAGTGTCTTTGCACAATTCTGCAATAATCGCTTCGATATTCGTAGCCGCAGACGAAGAATCGGCGGCAAGTTTTCCAATAGACTCCGCCACAACGGCAAATCCCCTGCCATGCTCTCCTGCACGCGCCGCTTCAATGGAGGCATTTAAGGCAAGCAGTCCCGTTTCTGAGGAAATCTCCGTAATGGTATTTAAAATCCCCGAAATCTTCTGGGACTGGTTCTCCAATGTCATGATCTTCTCATAGGCTTTGGCCATTCCCATGGATGCCGCTTCATTTTGTCTCTTGAGTTCCACCACACCCTTCATGCCGTTTTCACCGGAAAGAATCGTATTCTGCGCATCTGCCAGAAGAAGTTCGCTTTTTTCCTGCAGTTGTCCGAACTTCTCACCCAGTTCTTCCTCCTGCATGACCACTTTTCTCACATTCTCATTCTGCGTATCCGTACCATCTGCTATTTCCCTTACCGCCTGATTGGTCGCGTCCATTTCTTCCTCAATCTTCTTCAAGTGGTCGGAACTTTCGACGACCTCGCCCGTAATCGTTGTTATTTTCGTAAGGATTGCAGATATTTTCCCTGTCATTTTGTTAAAGCTCGTTGCAAGAACACCAATTTCATTACGGTTATTCTCCGCGGCCCGAACCGTGAAGTCCCCCTCGGAAGCCTCCCCGATCAATTCTGTGATCATAATGATGGGCTGCGTCAGCTTACGCGCCAAAAGTGCAATCACAAACACTGCCACGAAAATCACCAGCAAATCCACTGCTGCCGCAATGGCCATCACTCGATGTACTGGCGCCATCGCCTTCGATTCCTCGTGAAGCGTGATGACGGACCATGGATCCGACTCTCCTTGAAGCGGTATCGATGCATAGCTTACAAAAAAGGTCTCCCCTTCGTTTTTTATCTTGCCGCTTCCGCTGTTTCCGGCCATAACATCCGCAATGATTTCCTGATAATCCTCTGAAACCGATATCGACTGCTCCTGCGTCAGAATATTGCCCTGGGCATCTGTCAACGGCTGCCCCGCCCCGTCTTTTTGCGATACTGTTTTGGTCAACAGCTTGTAATTGTACAGTTCCTCAATCTGTGTGCTGTCGGGATGCTCCACCACAACGCCTTCCCCGTCAATGACAAAGGAGTACTCCCCATTCTCCAAATCCGAAAATTGCTCGATCAGACTCTGCAGATAATCCAATTTCAAATCCACCGCAAATATGCCCACGAGGGAATTCTCCTGATACATTGGGAAAAATATGGAAGCACAGGGCATTCCGGTATTCACCGAATAATACGATTTGGAGACAAACGCTTTCTGCTCCTCCATCGTCTGTGTAAACCACCACCTTGTGGAGCGGTCGGCAAGTTCTCCGGAAGAACGTCCGGTCTGCATGCCGTCTGTGCTCTGAATGTAGAGCAGTTCCAGATAGGAATTGCGTTTAACACAATCTTCCAGAATGGGCGTCTGTATCTCGGTCTGCATCGTCAGGATACTGGGATTGACCGCCAGTTCCTGCGTAACGCTGTATGCCCCGCTCAAAAATGTGGCGATCTCGCCGGAAACAAGCTGCGACTTGTCCTTGCTTTCTCCATAAATCTCGCCTTCATAAGACTTCACAAAGATAAATACCACGATTCCTGTCAAGCATATTGCGAACGCACATACAATCGCTATCATCGGAAACAGCAGCTGCCTGAAAATACTAGTCTTTTTCGTCTGTACTCCTTCTGCATACCAAAAATCTCTAATTACTGTACTGCGACACATTGGCACTGTCTACTTTTTCAAAAGGAACCCAGACATATTTCCCGTCTTCACTGACACCTTCCAGAGACTCGACAGATTCTCCCTGTGCAAACCGGATCGCCGCTTTTACCGCCGCTTCTCCCTGACCGGTTCCGGACTGGCAGACGGTAAATGCCATCTCTCCGTCTTTGATCGCAACACACCCGTCGGCCGTGGCATCCACGCCCAACACCGGCAACGAACTCAGATCGATACCTGCTTCTTTGCAACCCTCGATCACGCCAATTGCCATAGAATCATTTTGACAAATCACACAGTCCACCGGTGATCCGGTTTTCAAGAACGTTTCAAACAGATGCTTCGCCTTCTCCTGGTCCCAGTCCGCATAATCCTCAAACACATAATTGATCTTCTTTCCGCTGCTCTCTAAGGTCTGCTTTACGCCGTTGGCTCTCCCGTTCGTCGCAGAATGAGCTCTTTCTCCTTTTATTAAAACTACGTTGATTTCCTGACGGCTTGCCAGTTTGCTCAGTACAAATTCCGCCTGAAACTGCCCGGCTACAAATTCGTCGGAACCGGCATAAATATATTTTCCTTCTTTTAACTGTTTTTCATCCGGACAGCTATTGATAAAGACGATCGGAATGTCCCCCGCACTGGCTTTCAACTCCACAACCGTCTCCGTGGATACCGGGCTGCACAGAATCACATTGTAGCCCTCCTGCCTGGCCGCTTTCAGATAATTAACCTGATTTTCAATCGAACCTTCCGCATCCTTAAATTCGAACTGCACTCCCTCCGCTTCAGCGGTATCCCTTGCCGCCGCAACAAGTGTCTCACGGAAACTGTCCATTTGATTCAGGACCAGGAGGATCTTTACGTCTTTGTTGGATGAAACGCCGTTTTTACTCCCGCAGCCGGTAAGCAAAAGCATCCCGAACATCATTACGCTCAACACAATTCCCAGCTTTTTTCTCATACCTCATCCTCCCTGTCCACCTTGAACATATTAACCTGATTTGCCAGCTCTACGGCTGACTCTGTCAACTCCTTAGCTCCCTCCGAAACCGTCTCGCTGTTTCTGGTAATATTGTCAGCCTGCTCTACCATCGTAGTCGATGTGGCCAGAATTTCCTCAGAGCTTGCGGCCTGTTCCTCCGAAATGGCCGCCACATTGATCGCCACATTATCTACCTGCTCTACCTTCTCCATCATCTGCTGTACCAGATTATTGACTTCTTCGATATTATTAAAGATCACGTCAAATGTCTTCAGCGCATCCTTCACCAGTTCTCCGCTGTTCTGGATATTGCCTACGCTGTCATCCGCCTGACTGACCGCGTCTTTTACGAGAACATTGATCTCCGAAATCAGACTTTCGATATTATGTACGGAATTGGAACTGGTCTGCGCAAGCTTGCCGATCTCTGTTGCAACTACCGCAAATCCTCTTCCAGCTTCCCCTGCCCGGGCCGCTTCAATCGAAGCATTTAACGATAACAGGTTGGTCTCGTCTGCAATATCGCTGATCACACCCGTAATCTTTGTGATCTCCCCGGATGCATCTCCCACCTTGTCGATCGCCCGCTGCAGTTTCATCATAGAGTCGTTGATACTCTCCATCGCAACACCGACGTTCTGCATATCTGCTTTTCCCTGATGGGAAACCTCTACGGTTTCTTTCACCTTAAGGTCTACCTGCTCACCGTCTTCTCTGGTATTGGCCACTACGGATGCAAGTGTCGTGGCATTATCCGCAATCTCATTCACCGAATAGGAAAGCTGCTCTACCGTATTGTTCAACTCCTGCATTGACTCGCCCTGCAGTCTGGACGCATCATACATCTCGCCAGAAACATCATTGCTGTTGTCCGCCTGAACATGCAGCTTATCGGACACACCATGAATGGACAAAATCATACTGCGCATGGCTTGGATAAACCGCTCCACGCTCCGGCTCATAACACCGATCTCGTCATTGCTCCTGGATGTCACATCAACCGTAAAGTCACCATCGGTCATAGCGGTAATGATTCTCGTCAACTCCTTGACAGGCTTGATCACTACATGCACAACACGCTCGATCAAAATAGCAAGCAGCAGAAGGGATACCAGGCCGATCACCACCATAAGGATCCTGACACCGTTAATATCCGCATAAATGATTTCCGTAGGTATATAGGAAACCAGGATCCAGTCCGTGCCTTCTATCTCTGTAAAAGCCGTCATTTCCTCATCTATTTCCATCATCTGATAATCATGCTGACTGATTTTATCATTCACATCCCGCATAAATGCATCGCCGGAATCCGCAAGCCTCGTGGAAATCAGGGCATTGTTCCGATGAGCAAGAATCGTACCGTCCTTGGAATTGACCAGAAATGCCTGCGCATCCTCCATCTCGATAAAGCTGTTTACGATGATACTGATACGCTGCAAAGACAGATCTGCCGAAATGACCTTCAACACGTCAGAGCCATCATCCAAAATACCGGAGGCACTGACAAGCGCTTCCCCATTCTCATCTGTATATGCATCTGTAAATGCCATATTCAGTCTCGTGATACCGCCCCGGTACCACACGGATTCCAACAGATTGTTCTCTGTCTTGTCAGATTCCGCCGCTTTCATGAGCTTTCCGTCTGCATCTGCCACATACAGCCCTTCCGGATAATTATCATTAAACTGATAAAAACTATCCAGTATGCGCTGTAAGGCTGCCTCGTCGGGATGCGTCTGCTCAATCACCTGCTTTACGGTCTGAAAAGCAGACAGATTCTCATCCAGCCACGACTCAATCTCATTCGCCTGGTTTGCAATAGACGAACTTAACAGATTCTTGGAATATTCCGTGATGATATTCCTGGAAATCAAATAAGAAGTGGATGCAATGACCAATACCATGACTGCCACTACCGGCAGTATCGTCCCCAATAACTTTGCCTTAATAGGACGCATCTTTTTTTGTGCTTTTTCCCCCATTTGTCTTAGTTCCTTTCGTACTCCTGGTTCCAGATACAAACGCGGCTCCCCCTGTGCCGTGCCATCGCTTTGTAACTGTCACGCATGTAATTTTGTATGTATTTATTATACACTTCTATTCCCAAACACACAACGAAAAATAGTTATGAAATAGAACTTCTCTGCCTGCGCTGAAAAAAAGATAAATCACTTCTTCCCCCGAATATAAAAATGTGATATAATACCGTCGTTTTGAGAAACATTTGCTTCAAAACTTTCGTAACAGGATCACTTGATTGCAATTACGTCATTACATAAGACAGAGTCATAAGATAATGGATAAGAGGACTTGCATGAAAACCTGCTAACAAAAGTCAATACTTTTTAGCAGGTTTTTAAATAAATTTTTGGTATGAATTTTCCCACGACAATTAGACCAGTGAAAAATCCGGTCTGCCGTATTATTCGTTTTAACTCTTTTTAGTTTTTGTATACTTCCATTACACGGGCATAATAAATCCTGAGAAATTTATTTAATCCTGCTATCTTTGCTGCTCGTTTTGATTTCCCTTCTTTTTCTTTCTTCAATATAAATCTATACACTGCTGCGTCTTCTGGCTCTTTATGTGTTTTCAAGCATCTCATCACTTCATATCCGATCTTTCGCAGGCTGGAAGAGCCTCTCTTGGATATTTATCTCTCTGTTCCAATAAACTGCCCTGACAACCGGATATTCCTACACTTATCATCTGTAACCTCCAAAATAAATTTGTAATTGCCTCATCCACTCTTATTACCACTCATTTTAGTTCGTTACACGAAAGCACCTTGCACGTTTCAACCTTCTTAAACGACTGCTTATAATAAGGGATGGTTGACGGTTTTCATGACGGATGTGGTTAATCCAAAAAGCGTTTAATATTTCTCCCAAATGCTCAATCATTCGGTTGTTCTTTTCTTATATCGAATACAGTTTTTGCAAAATATCTTCCTCTGAATTTCCAACAAAAAATATTAAATAATATCTCTTATTTGCAGTTTTTATCTTTAGCACTACAGATTGTCCCACATCATAACCTATTCATATTCCCACGGTATTTCATTGAAACATTTGTAAAACTCGCTATTATCCCAGTCTGACACCGGACGATAATCATAGGCAACTCCATCTATATGGAAATTCGGGCAACTGTCTGTAGCCATAGACAGCTTCACTACATCCCCGTTTGCCAATGTCAATTCCAGACAGGCGCATTGTGTTCCGCACTCTGTTCCGCCATATATATATTCCGCATTACTAAACCACTCTTCAAACTTTTGCAATGTCTCTGCATCTGTAATGGTCTGACTACAAAATTGCCCGCCGGTAAAAGTAGACTTAACATCTAACTTGGCGAATACAATATCTTTTATATCAGAAACATCATAATTTTGATAACCTATTTCCTCTGTCAACATAATCTGTATATAATCACATAACTTAGGCGCTTCTATGAAGCACTCCATCATTCCCTTTTCGTCAGCATAAGTATAATATAAGTACCCTCCTTCAAACACTCGGATTTCCATATCATTATAGATGATCTGCCAGCCTTTTTCTTTATGACCTTCCCAACGGCTGTCAAACGGCTGTCCTTCCAAATCCAGCGTTTCTACTTGTGCTGACAGCCATTCCTGATCTTTATCTGCAGGAATATAATAATAATAAGCGTACTCGCCTATCATGGAAGGCTGTACTTTTATACATACCTTGTTGGATTCCGGCTGTTCATAAAGCATAAGTTTCCTGCTTGCAGCATCTTCCTCACTCGGCGTCTGTTCTGTGGATAGGCTGCCGTCTTCAACTTCCTTTGCAGAAGCAATCCTTACTTCCACATTTTTTACAGATACATACACGTCCTTACTTTCATCTGTCGGATTCTGTATATTCACGCCTATTTTAAACCACGCACCTTTTTCCACTTCCATTTTCACTGGCATTCCCGGCGTAATATAGGCAGGTTCGTCATAAGCGTTTTCTTCCCTGACCTCTACCGGCAACAATGTAATTTCCGTATCCCCAAGTCCTTCACCGGCATAAAATGTAAGCGTATTACCTTTGGGACTGATTTCCGCATCCGAATAGCAAACGGGCTCTGTACTTCCTGCAGGTATTGTAATTCTAATCTGATATTCTTTTGTGGGATTCGTCAAAAAGCATACTGTCAATATTACTAATACTGCTACCGTTGCTATAATAATCCATAACGTCGGTTTTTTATAATTTAACACGGAGTTCACTCTTTCCTTTACCCCCACTTCCCCAAAAGCCAACGGACACACCATAATCAGGCTCCTCTGTCTTGCACAGGATAACAACACTTTAGAATACTCTTTTTTCTCATGGAATGTCATATCTTTGGCTGCTTTTTCATCACATGCCAGTTCAATGTCCTTGCAGAGCAGGGAATATGCCATCCAGCAAAGAGGATTAAACCAATGGATACACAACAATAAATAACCCAGCGCTTTCCACCAATGGTCTTTCCTTTTAAGATGTGCAGATTCATGTGCAAGGATATAGTCCATTTCTCTCTCTCGCAGTGCAGAAGAAAGATAAACCCTTGGTCTGAAAATCCCCAAAATAAATGGTGATTTTACGGCATCACAAATGTAAATATTATCCCTGACACATACCGCTTCTTTTACAAGTTTATGCAGCTTTACAGCACTGCCCGTTGCACAAATGATTAACAGAACCATACCACAGCACCAAACAAGACCGGCAGCATATGTAACTACCTGCAGGGGAGCCACGCTATTTGATTCATTATACGCAAAAGTTTCTGTCAGCATTGGGTTTATTGTATTTTTTACAATCGTCAGGCGGCTGTCTATGGACGGTATATAATTTTGTACCTCCCCTTCCACAACCGTACTGGATTTTATTGGTTCTGTACTTGGCAATATACTGAACTGGCTTTCAATGGAAAACGGACAAATCAGCCTGATTGCTACTACTCCCCATAACAGACAATTCACCCATTTGGGAATTTTTCTAAATAACAGCCTGATACATAAAACTGCCAATATTAACCATCCGGCAATAATGCTCATATTTAATAATTTCAGGAAAATATCGCCCATACCCTTTACTCCTCTGCCCTGTCAATCATCCTGCGGATTGCTTCCGCTTCATCCGCTGTAATCTTGGAACCCTGCATAAATGCCGCAATAAATGCCGGAAGCGAGCCGGCAAAGGTATCTTCCACATATTGTCTGCTCTGCATGGAATAAAATTCATCTCTGGAAATCACAGCAGTTACCACTCCATTTTCATTACGGAACAATCCTTTGTCTATTAACCTCCGCAATACATTATGTGCCGTTGTTCTCTTCCAGTTAAATTCTACCGCTGTCATCTTTACCAGTTCAGACGAAGTAACCGGCTCATGCGCCCAAATCATATCAGCATATCGTGCCTCAATAACACCCAGTTGTATTTCTGCCATATGTTTCCTTCTCCTTTCACAGACCACTCACAGTGGTCTGTATTGCAGACTACACCAGACAGTCTCAAATGTCAAGATAAAGTTCTCACATCTAATACATCTTAGAAAGGAAAGTATGTAAATGGACTGTTATTCGTAAGCAATACAAAACATACACTTCTTATTTGTTCTATGTTCCCTGAGTCGGCAGCTTTCTGCAAAAAAGGGGCAGCCTCCACCATCATATTGTTGTAATATGCCCGGCTCCCCTGCTTTCCCATAGAAACCAGCACCAACGGAATATGATACCTTTCATTAATCCACTCTACTCCCTTTGAATAATCATCCTCCCCTGTCAGCCATTGAATTTCGTTATCAGAAATCTCTAATATCTGGCAATGGGCAAGGCCATAGAATACTGCCTCTTTCGCATCGTCCAGACTTTTCCAAAGGAGAGGGCGCAGATTAGGGTCAAAAGAAATCAAAATGCCGGCTTTCTCGGTCATACAAACCGCCTTCTCCGTTGCTTCCCAAATCCCGTCGTAGCCAGCGTAGTATGTATTTTGCCATCCATGCATAAAAATGATGAATCAATTCCGACTTCTTCGATACTGGCTTTAAGCTGTGCCCCCCCCCCCCAAAAAAATATAGCCAACTTTTCCCATAAAAGCTGTTTTATGACCTAACTTCGCCAACATTGCCAATACATTGTAAGGAGCGCCTCCGTGATTTGCCTCAAACAAAGGATTCCCTTGGGGCCTTTCCCATTTTCTGTAAAATCAATCAATAATTCCCTTAAAGCAGTTACATCATATCTTTTCATTTAAGACCTGTCTCCTTACTCCAAATCATATTTACAATGTCCATATTTGCCACACTATCAACAAAAAATGAAATTCCCTCGGCTGTCTGGTCTGTATAAAATTCACCCACACGCCTTGATCCCATATGTCTCAATATCTGTCACCGTTACCTTCCCTCCGCAGGCACACATCCTTATCCCATTCTACCCCTATGATCAATTTATCCTGAATGTTTCCTTCTGTGCGGAGGGATTCCAGTTCTTTAATTGGCAAAAACCTGAGTGTTCCATTGTCCGTCATCTGCACTTCTCTTACGATATTAAATGATCCGCACCATCCTTCCTTATACGCCGGCCCCCAATCTTTCCAAAACGGCATCCAGTCCCAGCAGTTTGCCCATCCTACAATAAGCCTCCGGCCGTCCGGCGCTACGAAAGACTGCGGGGCATAGTAATCATGGCCCCAGTCAATCTCCCCATTGATCTGATAGGAAAACTTACCTGTCGCATAGTCAAAATCACCCACCATATATACTACAGTACGTTCTCCTGCCCCCATCGGAGACACCATCAACACATACTTGTCTCCTATCCGGTAAAAATCCGGACACTCCCACATATAACCCCACTCACCCCGGCTCTCCGCCAGGACATTGAAAAATGTCCAGTGAATCATATCATCTGAGCGATACAAAAGTGCCTGGGCTTTGTGATCCCTGCTGGCGCCGCAGACCATATAGTAAGTATCCCCATGCTTCCACACCTTCGGGTCACGGAACAGATCAGCAGGAACTCCTTCCGGCGGCGTCAGCACAGGATTCCCCTCATATTTCTCAAAATGTATCCCGTCCTCGCTGTAAGCGATACACTGGGTCTGTTCAAATCCATTTCCATCATTCTTAACGCCTGTGTACATCAAAAACAGCCTGCCGTCATGTTCAATGGCGCTTCCCGAAAAGCAGCCACCCCGCATATGGTCATCGTATGTATAATAGGAGACATCCCTCAGCATAACTGATGCAAACGGGAATTCATTCCAGATGTATAAAACATTGAAAATGACAACCGTAGCAATCACAGGCTTTGTCATAGGAAGTATAATTCTCACCATAAGGTCCCATATATTACACCCGTCAATAATAGCCGCCTCATCTATCTCAACGGGCAGAGATTTCAGATACCCTACAAGAAGCAAGGTATTGAAAGAAATAGAAGTCGCAATGTATGGAAAGATCAGCGCAATCTTCCCTCTGAATCCAAAAAATACATTGATCTTGTATACCGGCAACAACAGGATAAACGGGGATATGGACAGACCCATAATCAAAAATCCATAAAGCATCTTTCTCATTTTCTCGTTCTTAAATTCCATTCTCGCAAGGACAAAAGAACTGCAAAATGTAATGATCAACTCTGCTACCAATGAGGTCACACATACAAAAATCGTATTTCCATACAGTTTCGGAAAGTTAAGCGTTTCCATTGCATGCCGGTAATTATCAAAATTAAACGTCTTAGGCAATGATAACGGTGAAGATAATATCTCGGAATTTGTCTTAAAGGAGAGAACCAGCATCCATAAAAACGGAAACACAACCATTAATGTGATAAACACCATCAATATATACTGGACTGTCTTTTTTCTCTTACTTACCATAGTCCTTAACCCTCCCTTTCCTTTGTTACTGTACTGTAAATTGCCGTAATTAACAGTGACAGTAAAAACGTAACCATTGCAAGCGACATCCCATATCCATAATCACTGCTGGAAAATGTCATAGAATAACTATATGTTACCAATGTTTCGGACAGATGGTTCGGACCTCCTCCGGTCGTCTGCTGTACAATCTCAAATATTTTAAACACTCCTGTGATAATCAGCACGGCTACCGTAGACATGGTTGTGCGCATCATCGGAATAATCACATGGTATAAGCAAAAGCAGTTCTATGTTTCTTGCTTTTTCCCCGGCCCGCCATTATAATAAAACCTATCATACACGGGAGGAAAAATATGTTTACAATATGAAGATTTCAAATCGTTAGCCGGGCTAACGGTTCATGACGAACTCATGTCTACCGCCTCCCGAATTCCCGAAAAGTATTTACGGATTTCTTTCTTTTTTATACTCCATGCATGGGGGTAAACATATGGAGGTGAATTAGGAATTATGGAAACGGGAGTAGGAGAGTGCAAACAAAGCAGAATCAATGCTCAAATCTAAATTCTCCAACAACTGACTGGAACAGTGCCGGTTACGCATATAAAAGATGTGGTACAATGAAGTGAAAAAAACAAGTTTCCGGAACAGTTTTTTCTTTTTATGCGTTCTATTTTTATCATTTTTTCATCAAAAAACGAGGGTCTTTGCAAGCTTTCCGTGTCCGTATCTGCCGGGAAAGGAGACACCCGCCTCGTTCGCACCTCAATACGAACAATAGAAACTCTAAGGGTGGGGTAACTTTTGCATGGGGTTTTACCCACCCTATGATTTTTACCCCACCCCGTTTCGGAATGGGTTCTTTCTATAATAAAGGGTACCTTTCTGCAACTATGTTATTTCCCATCCCCTATCTGATTTAGCATCTTTACCAATATTTGAGGAAGAGGCCCTCCAAGCCGATTTATATTCTTTACTATAGCAAGCCCTTCATTTGAAATATAAAACAAAATAACTGCCGTCCGAATTGCATAACTGCTTTCAATGATTGTGCCTACAATGTTGGAGACAATCACCAAACTAAATATCGCTGCTTTCTTAAACATATTCTTTAGCAAAAATACATTGGAACGCTTCTCCTCACCCACGATCACAAGAATCATTTCCGCTATGTAATTTATTACCATGAATACAATCTGCGCAGATAAAAATTTATCAATTCCTCCCAATAATTGAATAATATAGTCTGCCATATCCGTCCCATCCTTTCTCATAATAATCTATTCATCATCTGCATGGCTTGTCCATATCCTGCTTACACATATAAAATAGCCAGAACAAATTATCTGGCAGAGTTTGTACCCTGTCCCAATAATCTGCTCTGGCCATTAGTGACTGTCCTATATGACGCCCTATTGCTCAGTCAGCAAACATTCCCTTATTCATTCACAACCATTTTGTAAACTTCTTTTTCCCGCAAAGTTGGCTCTGCGGTCATTTTATCATAATCCATCAGCAAAAATGTATGACATTTGCTACATTGAATAGAGGGTTTTCCTGCAGCATCTTCATTCGCTAAAATCTTCCCCTTACTGCAGCAAGGACATTTGATTACCCCTTTGGTTTTTATCCCTTCCATTTATAACACCTCCTCAATTAAATTTTTTGCCGATTCAGATATTACAAAATCTGATTCATGCAACTTAACAGATTGAAAAAGTTCATCACATTTTCCTTTCAATGTATTACTCTTATCATCAAAAGTTGAGCAAATCAACTCTAGGTCTGGCCCATCACTATCATAGTAGTTTTGATTATAATCCTCCTGGCCTGTATAACGATACAGTTCATACCCCTTTTCACCAAATTGATCTTCAAGTGGCAAAAGATAAAGTTGACCTATACTGGTTTCTGCGGAAAAAAGGTCATCCGTAAGCCCTACTGCCTTTGTTTCATTTGCATTCCCATCCGGAGCGTACTGATACCGCTTTGTTCCATCCAGTCCGCCTTCCTCCAATTTCCTGAAAAATATCCCTACATGATCTTCTTTCTTATTACCTTGATTGTTCCAATGAATTGTTGCTTCATCCGTCTCCTGCTTCAATTTCTTAAAAAAGTCAATTACATCACTCAAAGATTGTGTAGGAACCTGAAAATCGATATGTAAAAGATCATCGACATTAACTTGAAAAATCGCTGATATTTTCCAAACAATATCCACAGACAATCTTTTCTTCGAATCCGGATTAACAGTCCTGGAAACATATCCTGCACTTACCCCTAATAATTCTTCAAGGTCAGAAATCCGCAGGCCATGCCTCTTTAGCAAATAATCCAAATTACTGCTTAAAAACTTGGAATCGTAGTTTACTTGTGCATTTATAAATCCATTAATGATCTTTTTCTGCTCCTCTAACTTTTGTTCCATCTCCACAATTCCACTCTCTAGTTTAGGCGTTTCTTCATCATCCAATTCCAAATCTAACTGTAACGAACTGATTTTTTTGTCAGTTCCTCAAAATTCCGTTTTGCCAAACCAAAGTCCTTACAAGTTTTAATCGGATGAACTTTAATTTCTTCATTCATACTTATTCCTCCGTCCCGTTCAACTGACCATAGAATATCACAGTCTATTTTGTTGTCAATAGTTCAAATTCGTTTTCTTATTGAATTATTGATTGTTCTTTTTTCATCTCTTGACCATTCTTTTCAATAGTCACAAAACATTCTTTTATACTTGCCAGCACAGCCTTTCCGGTTTATAATATTCCCCATAGGCACCTCTCGCCGCCGTTTGGAGCCGAAAAAAGCCCCGGCGTTTGACATCCGCGGGGGAATCTGTTACAATAAAAGCACAAAAAGAGGTACTGCCGATAGACGGTCAGCCTCGGTTTAGATTACTACAAAAAAGTAACCGCGTTCCTCGGCTAAAAGGACGGTTACTTTTTTGTGTGATTTATGTAAGCAATCAGGATTGACACTATGATTCCAAGAATCATCAGGACAACCGTCAGCAGTTCATAATCGCTCATAAGCAATCCCCCCTTTCCCGGCTTTACCCGTAGTCAGAGGGGCAGTCCCCTCTGCGTTTGCATCGAAAGGTTGAGTAGATACGCCCCTTGCAGGCGTACCCCTCGCAGAACCGAACGTGCGGCTTTTCCGCATTCGGCTCTTTGCAAAGCTAATTGTTCAACAGCTATTCAGTCTGATAGATATTCACGTATATTT
>CATOMC010000003.1 GCA_951801245.1 uncultured Lachnospiraceae bacterium | reverse complement strand
GGTAGAAACCCTAAAGAAAAGAGAAATGGTGATCGTTGAAAACATGAAAAAGATATTTATGGGCACACCGGCTATATTTTAGCCGGTGCTATACCCGTTGCTTCAGCCGGAAGGCTGAACTGTTACCAAGAAAATTTTATCCCGCCTACATTCTGTCCGGTGCCTCAAAACCTAACAAGTCAATGCAGACCTCCAGAACTTCTCTGGTCAATTTCAACACGGCAATCCAGCCTGCTTTCTTCTCCTCATCCGTTTCTGTGAGAATTTTCGTCTCATGATAAAATCTGTTGAAGGCGTTGGCCAGATCATAAATATAAGCACAAATCCTGTGCGGTGCAATCTCCTCAAAGGAAAGTTCCATCATCCCGTGAAATTTGGTCAGTTCCAACATCAGGGCTTTTTCGGAAGGGTTTAAGGCTTCTCGAATGACTATATCAGTCAATTTTCCACCCTGTTCCTCATACTTATTCAGGATTGACTTGATCCGTACAATGGTATAGAGGATGTACGGCCCCGTATCTCCCTCAAAGGAGGTAAAGCGATCCATGTCGAAAATATAATCCTTGGAAGCCTGATTGGAGAGATCTCCATATTTGATTGCCGCAAGTCCCACGACCTTCGCCGTCTCCTGTGCTTCCTCTTCCTTCACCTGGTATCCTTTGGTCTGCGCATTTTCATGAATCTTACGGATCATCTCTTCATTGATCTCACTGATCAGACGCTCCAGACGCATGACACCGCCCTCTCTGGTCTTAAAGGGCTTGCCGTCCTTACCGTTCATGGTGCCGAATCCGATATGCACCAGTTTGGTATCAGGCTTCACGAGTCCTGTCTTTCTTGCACAGCGGAACACCTGCTCAAAGTACAGTTCCTGACGCTTGTCCGTCAGATAGATCATCTTGTCCGGGTCATAGTTTGCCACCCGGTCCTTTATTGTGGCAAGGTCTGTTGTATTATATAAGGCCGCACCGTCCGATTTTAAAATCATGCAGGGCGGAATCTCTCTGGTATCCATCTCTTCTTTCACGTCTACCACCCAGGCGCCCTCGCTCTCGTAGGCAAAACCGTCTTGCTTCATCTGCTCCACCATTCCCGGAATGATATCGTGGACATCGGACTCTCCTTTCCAAAGGTCAAAGGAAACCTGCAGGTTATCATAATTTTTCTTCAAATCCGCAACAGACACTTTGATGATATGCTGCCACAGGGCGCGGTAGCCGCGTACACCGCTTTGCAATTTGAAGGTAGCCTCCATAGCCGCCGCCTTATACGCCTCATCTTCCTTAGACTTGGCGCTGGCGGTAGGATAAATCTCTTCCAGTTCTCCTATGGTAAAGGGTGCTTGCGCAGGGTACTCCCCGGTATAACTCTCGTCAAAATAGACAAGTTCCGGCTGTCTCTTCTGCAGTTCCGTGATAATCAGTCCCATCTGCAGCCCCCAGTCACCTAAATGAATATCACCTGTTACGTCATGACCCGCATACCGGCAGATACGCTTGATACTCTCTCCGATAATGGCTGAACGCAAATGCCCCACATGCAGAGGCTTGGCAACATTCGGCCCGCCGTAGTCCAGAATGATCTTCTGCGGATTCTCCGGCATGGTGAGACCGAATTTATCCGACTGCTGCATTTCGTTTAAATATCCTTTCAGAAAGGATTCTTTCAGTTTCAGATTCAAAAATCCCGGTGCCACAGCGCTCACTTCTCCAAAGACTTCACTGTTTTCAAGCTTTCCGGCCACTTCCTGGGCAATCATAATCGGTGCCTTATGGTATCTTTTCGCACCTGCCATGGCACCGTTACACTGAAATTCACAAAGATCGGGACGGTTGGACAGTGTGACTTTGCCTAACGCCCCGTCATACCCTGCCGCCTCAAAGGCCGCCATCATCTGTTCTGAAATCTGGTCTAATATTTTCTGCATGTTCTGTTACCTTTCTTTGTCACTTTTTCCCGGTATTTCTCTGTTCTCTTTACAAAGATTCTTACCTTCTCACACTGACCGCCATAATTTCGGTTTCACTGATATCTTTTACCATTGTACCTTTTTCTGCCTAAAAGTCAACTTCATCCGCCATTCTGTGCGGAACCGTCTGTACACAAATCTCATCCCCCGATTACCACTGCCTGCTTCTGCCTCTCCCGTTCCATTCGGGAATATACACATCCGCAATAATCCTGCCGATATAGGTGATATTCTTTAGACAGTTCTATAGAACGCTTATAACCGTTTCTTTTCTTAAAATCCGATGGAAGGTATGCCACGCCGTATTCTACTCCAAGCCGCTCCCCGATCTCATTGAGTCTGGCCGCGTTTTTTAAGGGGCTGATGGTGAGTGTTGTGGTAAAGTAATCAAACTGTAATCTTCTTGCGGCTTCCGCGCTCTCCCGAAGCCGCAGTTCATAGCATCGAAAGCACCGCTCACCGCCCTCCGGGCACTGCTCAAGTCCTTTGGTAATCTCATAGAAACGAGCCGGATCATAGTCTCCTTCTAACAGTTTAATGATATTTTCCCCTGTCTGTCGCTCCAAATTCTCATACGGCTGTGCATTCAGAGCCGCAATGAGCCGCTTCTCCTCTTCCACCCGCTTACGGTATTCCGCATCCTCTGTGATATTCGGATTATAATAAAACAACGTCAGATCAAAATACGCCCGCAGATATTCCATGCAATAACTGCTGCAGGGCGCACAGCAGGCATGTAAAAGGAGCCTGGGACGCTGCACCGTCCCCTCCCCCGCGCCTGCCATCTGACGCGCCGACAAATTCTCTATGATGCTATCAAGTTCCTTCTGATAATTCCTGACTCTGTTCACACAATTCCCCTCTGTTGCACTGCCACTCCTAGTACTTCTAAAGACGTCCCGTCCTATGGCGGGACGTTTTTAGAAGTACTTTTCACGCCGTGTTATGGAAGCCACATCAATCAACTCCATCTCTTCTTGAGACTCCGCATTCTCCAGGCTTGTAATCAGCGCTGCCGCCGTGTCCATGGCGGTGATACAGTTAACGCCCGTCTCGATGGCGGTCCGCCTGATCAGGAAACCGTCTCTGTTCTTGTCACGGCCCTGGGTTGGGGTGTCAATGACCAAATCGATTCTATGCCCCAGGATCAGGTCCATGACCGTGGGGGATTCCTGCTGAATTTTATTGACTTTACGGGCTTTCACGCCGGCATCGTTGAGGGCTTTGGCCGTACTTCTGGTGGCATAAATGATGTATCCCAGCTTCTCAAAACGTCTTGCCACTTCGATAGCCTCGCCCTTATCGGCGTCTTTGACCGTAATGATCATTTGCTTATGTTTGGGCAGATTGACCCCGGCGCCCAGGAATGCCTTGTAAAGCGCCTCGTTAAAAGTTCTGGCAATACCAAGACACTCACCGGTAGACTTCATCTCCGGCCCTAAGCTGATCTCCGCACCACGGATTTTTTCAAAGGAAAAGACCGGCATCTTGATGGCGAAATAATCCGCCGCAGGCTGTAAGCCAGGCGTATACCCCAGGTCTTTGATCTTCCTGCCAATGATCACTTCCGTTGCCAGATCTACGATGGGGATTCCCGTCACCTTGCTGATATAGGGTACGGTACGGGAAGATCGGGGGTTGACTTCGATCACATACACCTCGTCCCCCACCGCAATAAACTGAATATTGATCAGACCGATGACATGCAGGGCCTTGGCCAGTCTTCTGGAATACTCTGCAATGGTCTCCTTGACCTTCTCGCTTACCGTGGGGGCGGGATACACGGAAATGCTGTCCCCGGAATGGACCCCTGTGCGCTCGATATGCTCCATAATACCCGGAATCAGCACGTCTGTCCCATCGCAGACTGCATCCACTTCCAGTTCTTTACCCTGCAGATATTTATCTACCAGGATCGGATGATCCTGTTCGTAGCGGTTGATGACCGCCATAAACTCCTCAATCTCTTCATCGGAGATGGCAATCTGCATCCCCTGTCCGCCCAACACGTAGGACGGCCGCACCAATACCGGATACCCAAGACGGTTCGCCACTTCTTTGGCCTGCTCGGCCGTGTAGACGGTGCCGCCTGCGGCTCTGGGAATCTGCGTCTCTTCCAGTATTTTATCAAAAAGCTCTCTGTCCTCTGCAGCGTCCACATCCTCTGCCTTCGTGCCCAGGATCGGCACGCCCATTTTCATCAGGCTCTCCGTCAGCTTAATGGCTGTCTGACCGCCAAACTGCACTACCGCACCGTCAGGCTTCTCCACATTAACAATATTTTCCACATCCTCCGGCGTCAGCGGCTCGAAATACAGTTTATCTGCGATATCAAAGTCGGTACTGACCGTCTCCGGGTTGTTATTGATGATGATCGTTTCATAGCCCGCTCTGGCAAAGGCCCAGGTGGCATGGACAGAGCAGTAATCAAACTCGATACCCTGCCCGATCCGGATTGGCCCGGAACCAAGCACCAATACCTTTTTCTTAGGGTGAGACTCTGCTACTTCCGTCTCGGAACCAAATACGGAATAGTAATAAGGGGTGGAAGCCGCAAACTCCGCCGCACAGGTATCCACCATCTTAAAGGCCGCCACAATACCGTTATCATAGCGCATCTTTTTAATCTCGTCTTCACTCTTACCGGTAAGCCTTGCGATCACGTTATCCGGAAACTCGATCCGTTTGGCCTCTTTTAAGAGTTCTACGGTAAGCGGCCCTTTCTCCAATGCCGCCTCCATTTCCGTGAGAATGGCAATTTTATCAATAAACCATACATCTACCATTGTAATATCATGAATAGTCTCGTAGTCAATTCCCTTGCGTACAGCCTCCGCAATGAGATAGATCCGCTGGTCATCCACGATTTCCAGTCGCTCCAACAGTTCTTCCCGGGACAACTGTGTAAAATCATAACTGCGCAGGCAGTCCACATGCTGTTCGAGAGAGCGGATTGCCTTCATCAGTGCGCCCTCAAAATTATTGCTGATACTCATGACCTCGCCCGTGGCTTTCATCTGGGTCGTGAGGGTCCGCTTCGCCGTAATAAATTTATCGAAAGGAAGTCTTGGTATCTTTACCACACAATAATCCAGCGTAGGCTCGAAACTGGCATAGGTCTTGCCGGTAATCGCATTCTTAATCTCATCCAGTGTATAACCCAGCGCAATCTTCGCCGCCACTTTGGCTATTGGGTATCCGGTAGCCTTACTGGCCAGGGCGGAAGAACGGCTCACACGGGGATTTACCTCGATCACACAATATTCAAAACTGGTGGGATGCAGGGCAAACTGTACGTTACAGCCGCCGGTAATGCCCAGTTCATTGATGATATTGAGGGCAGAGCTTCTAAGCATCTGGTACTCTTTATCCCCCAAAGTCTGAGAAGGCGCCACCACAATGCTGTCCCCGGTATGCACACCCACCGGATCGATGTTTTCCATATTACAGACCGTGATGCAGTTACCTGCCCCGTCCCGCATGACTTCATACTCAATCTCTTTCCAGCCTGCGATACAGCGCTCCACCAGCACCTGCCCCACCCGGGAAAGCCGCAGGCCGTTGGCCAGGATTTCTTCTAACTGCACCTGATTGTGCGCTATCCCGCCGCCGGAGCCTCCTAATGTATAGGCCGGACGAAGCACCACCGGATAGCCGATCTGATTGGCAAAAGTCACACCGTCCTCTATATTTTCCACCACCAGAGACGGGGCACACGGCTCCCCGATTTTTTCCATGGTCTCCTTGAATTCCAGTCGGTCTTCTGCCTTGCGGATCGTCTTAGCCGTGGTACCAAGAAGCGTCACGCCATGCTCCCTTAAGAACCCGGATTCATCTAACTCCATCCCCAGGTTCAGTCCCGCCTGTCCCCCCATATTGGGAAGCAGGGAATCCGGTTTTTCCTTCAGTATGATCTGCTCTAATACCTTGGTTGTCAGAGGTTCTATATATACTTTATCTGCGATATCACCGTCCGTCATAATCGTTGCCGGATTAGAGTTCACCAAAATGACCTCCATGCCCTCTTCTTTCAAAGAACGGCATGCCTGGGTACCCGCATAATCAAACTCCGCCGCCTGCCCGATCACAATCGGCCCGGACCCAATCACCAACACTCTTTTTACATTCAGATTCTTAGGCATGGCATGTTCCCTCCTTTCGCATTGTCTCGATAAATCTGTCAAACAAATAGGACGAATCCTGCGGCCCGGGGCAGGCTTCCGGATGGAACTGCACCGTGAAGATATTTTTCCCGGTATAAGAAAGCCCCTCATTCGTGCCGTCGTTGACATTGATAAAGGCAGGTACTGCCACCTGCGGATCCAGCTTGTCCATATCCACCACATAACCATGGTTCTGGGAAGAAATGTAGACCCGGCCAGTCTTCAGATCCTTCACCGGGTGATTGCCGCCCCGGTGCCCGTATTTCATCTTAAACGTGTCGGCCCCGGCTGCTAACGCCATCAACTGATGCCCCAGACAAATGGCGAAAATCGGCACATCCGACTCATAAAGCTTTCGTATTTCTTCTATTATAACAGTGCACTCCTTGGGGTCTCCCGGCCCGTTGCTAAGCATAATGCCGTCCGGTTTATCTGCCAGAATCTCTGCCGCCGTGGTCCATGCCGGATAGACTGTCACATCACAGCCTCTGGCCGCCAGTGACCTGGCGATATTATCCTTGGCCCCCAGGTCTAACAGTGCCACCTTAAGCCCTTTTCCATTTAATGTTCTGACCAGACTCGGTTTCTTTTCCCGGATCCCGGCAGCATACTCCTCTTTCCGGAATACACTGCTGCCCGAATAAGGCCCGTTATCGGCGATCTCCTGCGTACCCTGCAGCGTATATTTCTCCTTGCAGCTAACACGTTCCACTACCTTGCCTGTCGTATAGGATTGTAACTTGGGAATGATTTCGTCCAGATCATAATTCTCATTGGTGGTGATCATACCATTCATGGTACCTTTTTCACGGAGAATCCTTGTAAGAGCTCTGGTATCGATCCCGGCGATGCCCGGTACACCATTTTGCTCCAGAAATTGCTGAATTGTCATACCACATCTGAAATTACTGGGAAGCCTGCTTAGTTCCCGTACGATAAACCCGTCCGGCCAGGGCCTCCTCGATTCCATATCCTCTTTACAGATACCGTAATTGCCAATCAACGGATACGTCATACACACTGCCTGTCCGGCATAGGATGGATCCGTGAGCACTTCCAGATAACCTGCCATGGATGTGTTAAAAACGATTTCACTGACAATTTCTTTGTCTGCCCCGATGTGAGTCCCCTCAAACACCGTGCCGTCTTCTAAAATCAAGAATGCCTTCATCTTATGACCTGTCCCTCCTGCTGAATCAATCTGTTCTTCCACTATCACAGACATACTCTTATCATCCAAAATCGATTAATTATAGCACAAGCGGATTACGTCTTCAACTGAAAATCAACCAAAATCTCAGCCGCACATCTCAACGATCCGAAAACACGCTGTCATAATCATAATTACCATAAAAGTCCCGAATATCCCGAAGATACCCTCTGTAAGTATCCTCTGTCAGTTCATATTCCCCCTCCTTCATCCAGACCAGAATCTGGCTGCTGATACTGCCAGCGTAGTGTGCTTCATCCGCATAGTGATCCAGATCGCAGATCAATTCATGATTATTAAAAAAGGAAAAAAGCCGCACATTATCATATGAAAGAAGATGTTCAATGGCATACTCCTCCATATCAATCCGTCTCATCAGTACCTCCTTACCGCTCCGGTCCAGACTGTCCCACCAGCAGATGCTGTATGGCGGGAAAAATATATAAAAAGTCACATCCGGATAGTCCGCAACCACTGACAAAACGTTTTGTTCCAGACTGTTTTCCATCATCTCAAAAAGTCCATCCGTTTCTTCCTGTCCGACAGGCTTTTGCGCTTTGGGAGGCCGTTCATAATTCTCGATAACAGCCAAGCGTCCCGCGGAAGCCTCCGAAGTATAGTCGTCAAACTCATCCGCAGGCTTCCCCTGCACGGTGCGGACAATCTCGGGCAGCACATCCTTCCACAAGATTTCTTTATTATATAGATAGTTGGTATCATTCCACCATACGTCATCCAGAAGATAATCCGGATATTCCTCATATCCCTCCCAGTCTTTGTCTGCCACAAGCCACATAGTGTCCACGCCCCAGATAACCAGATCCAGATCTTCGTTGGATTCCGCAGCCGTCCTGATACTCTCTCCTATCCTCTTAAGCCCTTCCCCATGATAAGTCAGTCTGACAAATTCCCGGTCAAACAGCCGACCGGCCTCCTGCGTCTTAAAATCCCTTGTCATAGAGGTACCCGTTATCATGGCATCATATGAAAAATGCCTCGAAACGCCGTGATTGACATAAAAAACATCTTCCAGAGAATAGGAAAGTCCCTCTATTGGCGCATGGAAATGGAAATACGGATCTACGACCACTAATATTCCTCCTATCGCCAACATGACAGATATGTACAATACGATAAATGAAATGCCCCACTTTTTCCTGCTCATTCGATCCACCTGCCTTAAAACAAAGAATATACAAACGTACTGACACCCGACAACGAAAGTATGCTAAGCACCGCCACCAGAAGAACCCTCACACATGCCCCGGGAGAATATCTCATATGCTCCGCCCGCTGCTGCACATTTTCACATTTCAGTACGACATAGAGGGTAACCGCCAAAAACAAAACCGCGTACAGCCAGACCGGGCAATCCACGCCTTCCAATACAACCGGTCTAAAACAGGTTCCAATCTCCTCCCTTAACTGTCCCCATTCACTTTTCGTGACTGCCCGAACCATCTGTCTAAAGACCGTAAAAGACTGCGCGCGAAACAATACCCAGGTAACATTAATAAAAACCAGCGTGATACATCGGTTCAGGAAAACGGGCAGCCTGTCAAATCTCTTCTGAAACTGCCTTGTAAAAACCATAAAGCATCCATGCAGTCCTCCCCAGATAACGAAAGTCCAACTGGCCCCATGCCACAACCCGCTGCAAAGAAACACGATCAGTGTATTGACATACGTTCTTATCTTACCTTTCCGGTTTCCACCCAGCGGGATGTACAGATATTTTGTAAAAAATCCGGTCAGCGTCATGTGCCACCGCTTCCAAAAATCCAAAATGGTAACGGCCTGATACGGGGAATCGAAATTGACCGGCAGATCTAGCTGCATCATCCTGCTGATACCGATCGCCATGTCGCTGTACCCGCTGAAATCAAAATATATCTGCATGGAATAAGCCAGACTGACAAAGACGGCACTGGTAGAATTGAGAGCGTCCACATGAGCATACCCCCAGTCAACAGCACTGCCAAACACGTCCGCAATCAGGACCTTTTTACCAAGTCCCATAAAAAACAGGTATATGCCCGCTGTAAAACGATCCCAGTCCATTTTTCTGTCTGCATGTAACAGCGGCAGGAAATCACCATGCCGGATGATCGGACCTGATGATACGTGTGGAAAATAAGAAATGAATAGCGCATACTCAAGAAAGCTGCACGAAGATATCTCCTGACGGCTGGCGTCTGCCAGAAATGCAATCTGCTGGAAGGTGACAAAGCTGATCCCCAGCGGAACCAATATCTCCCTGACTGCCAGTCCGGTACCGAATAATAAATTAGAACTGTCTACGAAGAAATTATAATACTTAAAGTAAATCAGTATCCCAAGGTTGGCTGCAATGCCAATCCACAAAAGGCGTTTACCCCCCCCCATGAATTCATGTCCGCGGCACGCTCTCATCCCGCGAAACAGCCCGTAATTCACCAGCATACTGAGCAGTAAAATAAATGCGGATTCCCATCCTGCACTGCAGTAAAAGATGGCAGAAGCCACCAGAAGAAAGACCAAAGCCGTTCTTCTGGTAGTTTTTAAAAAGCAATAATAGTATCCCGCAAGCACTGCCGGCATGAAAAACAGTATAAACACATACGAATTAAACGTCATTCTATTGTCCTCTTTTGTACATTATGTTACTTTGCAAAGACTCACCTCAAAATCCGCATAAATCCCTGCCGGTACACGTTCTGAAAAAGTATAACACTTTTCCAGTCCTTTTTCAAAGCTATGTACCTCGATCGTCTCCTTCTTAAGATCGACAATCCAATATTCCCGCACACCTGCTGACCGTTTCCAATCTGTTGTCAACTTCTTTTCTGTACAAATCCCGGAAGTAACTGTTATCTGCCATCAATTCTTCAAAAGCCCCGCTGCCCACAATTTTGCCGTCTTTGAAGACAAAGATTTTGTCAAATCCGCTCACACAAGTCAGCCGGTGGGCGACGGCGATCACTGTCGCATGACGTAACTGCTCTAATACATTCTGCATGACAATGCTCTCGGTCACGTTATCCAGTGCCGATGTTGCCTCATCCAGAATAACGATATCCGGGTCGTCAAACCAAAGTCTGGCTAAGGCCAGCCGCTGCTTTTCTCCGCCCGACAAGCAGGTTCCCTTTTCGCCGATTCTCGTCTCCAGTCCCCGCTCCAATGCTGTAATAAGGGGCAGCAATTGTACGCGTTCAAGACCGGCCTGCAGATCGGCTTTGGGAAATTCTCTGTCAAACACCAGGTTTTCTCTGACCGTGCCGTCAAAGACCGGGGTATCCTGTGATACATAAGACATTTTGTGATAGAACGATTCCAGGGAAATATTGGTAAGCGGTTCCCCGTCAAGAAATACATTTCCCTCATCATACTTGAGCAGTCCGGTCAGTATTTTGGCCAGCGTTGATTTGCCCGAACCGGATTCACCGACAAATGCTGCCTTTTCCCCTCTTTGAATCGTCAGGCTGACGGATGCGAGCACCTTCTTGTTTTCATAGGAAAACGACAAATCCTCAATACGGATTTCCTCAGAGAGCCCACTGAATTCTGCCCCTTGTTGAAGCTGTGTATCTTCTTTCAGATCCAACAACTCTGTGAACCGCAGCCATGCTGTCTTATTGAGTTTGTATTGCACATAAATCACGTTAAAAATCGCGATGGGTGTGTAAGCATTGTCAATCAGTGTGATAACCGCCACGATAGATCCAATGGACAAATGGCTGTTTTTCCACGCATAGACCAGAATTCCAATATCCAGGCAGGCCACCAGCAGTGCAAATATCGTGAAAAACGCCTCATGTATCATGGTCATTTTCACCTTTGACGATACAATGATCCGCCTAGCGCCCAAGGCCTTCCGCACTTCCCGGGGAAACTGATGTTTCATGCGGAAAACAGGCATTTCCATAAAACCGCGCACGAGAAAATGGTTTAATTCCTCCTCGTTGGTCAGTATCTTTTCCTTGATCTGATACAACCCTTTTAACAGCAAATTCGTTACCAGAAATACGATGCCATATCCCAGCAAAAGAAAACAGGTGATATTTCTGTCTATTTTCCAGATAAAATACAAACTGAACAGAATGGTCGGCAGTAAGTTCCTGACGACGCAGAACCAGAAGTCATAGAGAACGCCTTTGCCGGCATTTGCCCCATTTTCAATCTGCTGCACCAGCTTCCCTGTTCCCAGTTCCTGGTATGCAGCATAATCCATTCTGCCAATTTTTTGCAGCGCCATAAGCTTGAAGTCCAGGTAAATTCCATTGCCAAGCTTTGCAGACGGATATTCGTCCAAATAGTTCATTCCAAAATGGACGACCAGAATCGCCCCATAAAACAAGATTCCGTAAACGGTTATTGTCCTGTCCGTCAGACCGTCTACGATCTTTCGGAAATAGTCCGTCTTATAGTTTGCCATAAAGGCATTGAACAGGCCTATTAATAAGTAGATGATGACCCACTTTTTGTTATTTCTTACTATTTCTTTCATATATCGCATCACTGTACTCCTTTTCTAATGATTCTATTGTCATTGAAACAGTACAGTCGCTGCTGTCAGCAAGTTCCCTTATCCTCAGCACAATCTGCCGACAGTTATAGTTAACGACATAAAAAATTTCGTTTCCTATACATCAACTGTACTGAGTTTTTACCTCGGATATCCTTCATCTATGAATTCACCTCGCTTCTTTTTCCTCTATCTCAAAAGAAGCAGTTTTCTACCCTACTGTCCTTTGGGACATGTGCTGAATACCTGCTTCTTTTAATAAAAACATTATCATATTTTCATTTAATCGTCAATATTTTGATTGAAAAAATGTCACCACTGTCAACCCGCTTTTTTATAAATGCTTCTCATATTTCCCATATATATGGTTGACATCTTTAAAAACCATGAATGCTTCCAGGTTTCTTTCTGAAATCTCATGTTCCAGAGATCTTGCCTCCTGCTTTGACAAGGCGGAATAGATGACGTTTACCTCCTCCTTTGAATAGCTGCCCTCTCCTCTCATAACAGTTGCGGAACGGTTATATTTCCGGATGATTTCCACGATTTCCTTTTTGGCCTTTGCGATAACCATCACTTCCACATTCACGTTCTGCAAATGAACCCGGTCAGTAACATAAGAAGAAACCGCTACATAGACGAGAGAATAAATGACTGTTTTCAGATCATACAATAGCGCGCATCCCATATATACGACTACATTGATCATGAGAGCCAGCTTACCAACGCTAAAGGTGTTCTTCTTTTTCATCATATACAGCCCCAGCACATCCTGGCCGCCTCCCGAACCGCCTTCCCGCAAAGTAAGGCCGACGCCATACCCGCAGATAATGCCTCCGATCAATGCCGAAGCCAGAGGTTCCTCCCCCAGGATCCGGATATCTGTCGGTATAAATGTCAGGAATATGGTCTGCATCGTGACACAGATGATCGTGACGCCAAAAAACTTCTTTCCAAGTTCCTTCCATGCAATGAAAAAGATCGGCACATTAATCATGTAAAAGACAATCCCTGCTATATCTATCCCCTTTATAGGAAGTCCCAGAAGATCCACCAGCAAAGTCCGCACCAACTGACCGATCCCCAGAAATCCTCCACTGTATAAACCGGCAGAGACAATAAATAAATTCATTCCTCCTGCAAAAAATAAAGTTCCGAGCACTGCCAGAAACAGTTTTCTGCCTTCTTCTACTTTACCATTCACTTTTCAAACTATCCTCCATCACTCCGCTTTGCGAAATCTCAACCGGGCATATCAATCTTCAATGGACTTTTGTCATAGTTGGCGCTCTTTGCCGCAACTTTTTCTTTCATCAATAGCTGCAGAGGATGCTTCTCCCAGCGATGAAGTCTCTTTGTCACCTCATAGGAGACCATCTGGAAAAAGGGCAGGAAGCAAAGCGGTGTCAGATCTTCCCTGAGTGTAAACGGAACGCCAAAAACGCCTTCTCCCGCATATTCTTTCCTGTTCGTAACCAGTATGGCTCTGTCCGTAACAATCCTCGTATATTGAAAGATCTCATATACCCGTTTCGATGCGCAGCCGCCATCGATAAAGAAAACCGTATAGTTGGGCGTTAACTGTAAGTTAGGCCCATGTATGTATTCCTCCAGTTCATAGCAGATTCCCGGCACCTGGACCGTCTCTCCGATTTTTAATGCCCCTTCCATGGCTGTGCCGATATTGGCCCCGCACGCACATACATAAGCATTCTGCATGGCCGTTAAGACAGCGATGTTTTGATCAAAGAAATCGGGAAAAGCTTCTCTCACCTGCCTGTGGACAGCCGGCACCCTGTTCAGTTCCTCTCGGATTCTTTCATATTCCTGCCCGGTCAAAGTATGCTTTTTCCACGCAGCTTCCAGAGAAAAGATCATCAGGAACAATGCCAGTGCATTGACTCCTTTGGTCACATACCCTACCGTCTCCAGGCCAACGCCAAAATCAATCAAAAGATCCGCATCCTCTTTGATATCACTTTCCAGATCGCCTGTCAGTGCAATGGCCTTACGCCCCATAGAGCGCACCACCCGCAGTGCTTCCATCGTATTCTTACTGTATCCTGACTGCGATATGGCAATAACCATATCACAGTCAGGTACATCATGCTCGGCATGAACAAACTGAAAGGGGGTGATCAGTTTTACCTGACATCCCAAGCACTGCTGCATAAAAAGTCTTGCACATGCTGCCCCATTGTGGGATGACCCGGAGGCAGCAATCCAGATATTTTGATAGCCGCCGTTTACGTATTCATCGACTAGCTTTATTGTCAGTTCCCTGCCGTTTTCTATGTTTTCCTGCATCATTGCGGTAGTCTCTGACACATAATCCAACATTGTTTTTTTATCCATACCGATCAAGCCCCTCTACGCTCCCAGAATTCCTGTCAGACTCCCGAGAATCCCGATCACAAGAATCAACAGCAAAGCTACTGTAGTCTTCATCTTCTTTTTGGTTACAAGCCAGTAAATAAAACCGGTAAACAGAAGCGGAATGATTCCCGGCACGATCCCGTTCAAAATATCTCCAATAACGATCGCACTGTCTCCCTCTCCATAGCAAAGCGGTATATTTACCGTAACCATGGTGGCAATCATAGCGCCGATCGACATCAGTCCCACAATCGCAGCTCCATAAGTAACCTTATCCATCAGACCACCTTGCTGCATCTTGGTCAGGAATCCGGCGCCCAGTTTATAGCCTCCCATCATACAGATATAACGCAGGATGATATGCGGAATATTGAAAATCAACAGGAATAAAATCGGTCCGAGTATGTTTCCCTGCAAAGCAAGAGAAGTGCCGATTCCGGTAGCGATGATCCTGAGCGTTCCCCACAACAGAGAATCCCCGATTCCTGCTAACGGCCCCATCAGTCCTACTTTGACATTATTGATGGACGACGTATCAAAATCTTCCTGCGTGGCATTCTGTTCTTCCATCGCACTGCTGATACCAAGAATCAGCGTTGATACATGAGGTGTCGTGTTAAAAAATTCTAAGTGTCTCTGCAGTGCTTCCGCCTTTTCTTCCGGTTTATCTTTATAAAGCTTTTCCAGAATGGGAACCATTGCAAATCCGTACCCAAGGTTTGCCTGCCTTTCATAGTTCCAGGTCCATTCCATGGTGAAGGACCGCCAGAACACCTTCATCAGATCTCTTTTGTTTAATACTTTTGTCTCAGAAGTCGTCATCTTCATCACCTCCTGCTAATGCTGCTGACATCTGTACCGGCTGGATCCCTACGATGATCAGTGCTGTCACTACTCCCAATAACGCAATTCCGGTAACCGGAATGTTCAGATAAACTGCCAACAGGAATCCAAGGAACAAAAATACTACGTTTTTCTTATTCACGATCATGCTTGCCAGTATCGCAAAGCCCAGGGCAGGCATCAATCCGGTAGCGATCGTAAGGCCGCTTTGCACAAACGGCGGAATTGCATTCAGCACAGTTGTCATCACGGTATTTCCAAGATAATACGCTGTCGCTACAAACACGCCGAGAGGAAGATTGAAATACAAGAATCCACCCAGCATGTGCATTCTCGATACGCCCTTTCCATTTCCTTCCTTTGCATATTGGTCTGCCTTATGTACAAAATATGGCAGTATAAAAATTTTGCAGGCGTTTTTTAAGATCAGTGCCAGTGATGCAACCGGTATACCGATCGTCATAGCCACTTCCGGTGAATTCCCTGATGCCAGCGTCAGCGCCGCCCCCAGGACACCTCCCGAAATCATTTCCGGCGGAATCGCCCCGCCTACGGAAAATGCCCCGATAAAAGCAAGTTCCATCATGGCACCGATGATGATGCCGCTGGTCACGTCTCCCATAACCAGTCCGGTCAACGTACACATAACAATGGGACGATCCAAAAGACCAGTACCTGCCAAAAACGTTGCATTTCCGATCATTGCTACCAATCCCAGCAAAATAGCATGTAACATAAGTTCTCCTCCTCATTCATCAGATCACATCTTTTGCCAGTATCTTTGTATCACTTGGAACCTGCCTGATCTCTACTTCCAGGCCGGATCCGATCAATTCCTGTAACATTCTCTTTTCATCTTCCGTGATGAAAACCGCCTTGGATATCTGGGTCGTATTTTCTCTCGATTTCACCCCGCCCAGCGTGATGCTCTTGATCATGCCTGTCTCTTTTGCCAGATAATAGACATCGGCCACAGATTCCACAACAATAAACAGATGATATTTATCCGTAACCCCGGATTTGAGTGCCTTTACCGAATCCTCCAGATTCTTTATGACAAGTTTTGTATTCTGCGGTTTGGCAAGCTTAATGCCTGCTTTGCGCACCTCATCCCCGGGTACGCTGTCATTTGCAATCAAAATACAGTCACTCCCCAGAATCTGATTCCATGCCATTGCTACCTGCCCATGTAACAAACGATGATCTACTCTAACATTAACAATCATTACCTTCTCCCTCCTAAAACTCTTCGTCTTCTCCTTGTTGGTCTGCAAGTTCTATCGCACTGCAAAAGTGCACGATATCCGGAATGACTTCTTTTATTTCCTTCTCCACATCCACTGCCGTATCTGCAGACGACATGGATGATGCCGCCGTGATCACCAGCGGAAGACTCATGCCGCTGATCAGTCTCATATTGTCCCGGTCCAGATATTTCATGAATTCATTGTTAATGCTTCCCCCAAATACATCTGTACAGACAATCCAGCTATCTTCCGGTTTCATTTGCTCCATGAACCGCTTCACTCTCGGCGATACATCGTCTTCCCCGTCAACATAGGCGCAGAGGACTTCTACGCATTCCTGCCTGCCCATGATCAGTTCCAGGGAAGAGAGCATTCCCGCCGCCAGCGTTCCGTGGGATGCCAATAACATTTTAACCATCTTTTCTCCTTTCTTCCTTGATTATTCCTTTTTATGTTCCTATAATGAAACTATATTTCGGGAGGTGCCTATGGAACAAAATCATTCTGCCAAGTACATTTATGACATAATCCGAAGCAGTATTGAAAACGGGACCTACACTTATGGACAACCGATCCCCCCGGAACGCACGCTGGCCGACCTTTATCTTGTCAGCCGCATGACGATCCGTAAAGCGACAGACCTCCTTGTAAACGAAGGTCTCTTGTACCGTAAGCAGGGAAAAGGGACTTTTGTCTCACTCCCCCGTCTTCATGCCTCCAACGCCATTACGTCTACCCGAAAATATCTGGAAGATAACGGCTTACAGCCTTCCACCAATGTATTCTACACCGGTACACGGGAAGCCGGTTATAAATACGGCTCTATCTTCCAGATTGAGGAACACGCTTTGGTATTTCAGCTTTTCCGCCTGCGCCTTGGGGACGGCATCCCGTATACTGTCGAATATACGTTCCTCCCCTTAAGTTACGTACCTGATATTGAAAACTATGATTTTGCCCGTACCTCTCTCTATCTCTGCCTGAAAGACAACGGGATCACTTTGAGCCACAGTCACCAGACCCTGGATCTGATCCTTATAAATAAACCCCAGTCTACCTTACTGGCTGTGCCTGATGGAACAAGTGCTTTTATGCGTAAAACTACCATATACGACACCAATGACCGTGCTGTTGAATATACCCTGTCTTATTCCGTTGCCGAAAAATATGTATTCAGAATATCCTAAAGGAGCTTCCATGAACCCTTACCTTCATCTTGCCGCTGACTATGCTGCAGAAGAGATTGAAAACTATATCATGAAAAACCAGTTACAGCCTCATGACCGTCTCCCTTCTGAGCGGCAGTTTGCCAATATGCTGGGCGTTAACCGCATTACCTTGCGCGAAGCCATAAAGAGACTGGAAAACGAGCATATCCTTTATAGCCAAAAAGGCAGCGGAACTTATGTCGCTCCTCACAAACTCCGAACCAGCACCGGGGTCAACTTCTCCTTTCATTCTTACTGCAATGCAAATGGTTACAAAAGTTCCAGCAAGGTTTTGAACTTGTACCAGACGACCGGAACGCCCTTTATCTGTCAGAAGTTAAACATCCCTGCGGGTTCCGCCATTTATGTTCTGAAAAGAGTCCGTTATATAGATTCCAATCCGGCCATGCTTGAGACCACCCACATTGCAGAATCGCTTTGCCCCGGCCTTCACCGGTTCGACTTTGACACAAAGTACCCTTCCTTATTTGCGTTATTATCTAATGAATACCATATCTATCCGCATAAAACCAGCTACTCTTTGGGTATGACTTATGCGGATGCCGATACATCGATGCACCTGCATCTCAAGAAAGGAAGCCCTTTGTTTTATTTCAATGTGACAACCTATACGGAAAGCAACCAGATCATTGAATACTGTCAAACGCTAAAGCGCATGGACTATTTTGGTATCAACAGTGACTTATATCCTTAACCTTTCCAGATAATCGATCACCTCAAACAGATCCTCACAGATGCGCTCACACAGCCTCTTCACCTCTTCGGATGGTTCCGTAAGGTCGGGAACCATGATGACCCGGCATCCTGCCGCATGTCCGGCTTTGATGCCATTGACAGAATCTTCCAGCACCAGACATTCAGCCGGTCTAACATGCAGCAGAGCCGCTGCTTTTTGATAAATTTCAGGATGTGGTTTTCCCAATTTTACTTCATCCCCACAGATAATACTATGGAAAATATCCCCTATTCCCGCAATATGTAATAATTTTTCTGTCATCTGCCGGTTGGTACTGGTCGCCAGACAATACTGCAGATGATTCTTTGCCAGATACCGATGAAGTTCCTGAAAGCCGGGTTTTATTTCCAATCCTTCCTTTTGTAAAATCTCCCACAGGATTTCCCGATATGTGCTCCTGAATTCGGCAAGGGGAAATTCCTTCCCAAATTCTTCATAAATCATCCGGTTAAACAGTCCGGCATTCACCCCTCTGGTTCTTTGCAAAAAACATTCACCGAGCAAATACCCAAGAGACTTTCCCGCCTCTGCCATGGCCCTGTCGTATACGCGCTCAGAATCCAGAATCAGTCCATCCATGTCAAATAGAATGGCTTCCATATTTTAGTATTCAAATTGCCGGTAGTAACGGCGGATGTCCAGATCATGTCCGGTATTGGCTTCAAAATGCTTCCCGAGTCTGCCGATCAAAAGTGCTGTGCTTATGATCGGTGCCACCATAGGCATAAATTTCTCATCAAGTCCCGGAATCATATAATCCTTCACATCAATGACTACCAGATCGTCCGTATAGGTTTCCAGGAACTTCTGCGCCCTGTCATCCAGTTTCCTGCATGCGCCGGCTCCTTTAACCAGGAACACACAGGTATCCTTTTCTACCAGTTCCAGTGTCCCATGGAAGAACTCGGCACTTGTTACGGACTTTGTTTTCAGCCACTGCATCTCTTCCAGTACACACATGGAGAACAAATATACTTCTCCCCAGAGTTCTCCGCCGCCAACCCACATCATATAATCTCTTGTGTGATATTTACCGGCAATCTCGGCCGCAACAGGATCAAATCTGGTCTGCGCTTCTACAAGCGTATCCGGCAGTTTCTTAAGCTGCTCCATAAATTCGTCATATTCTTCAAAATCGCCATTGCATTTCAACAGCCCATAAAACAGACCGAACATGGACAGATATTCATACTCTACACCTTTGAACACTACCAGAGGAAGATAATAATCACTCAATTTACCCAGAGGAGATTCCTTGTCAATTACCATGGATGCAATTCTGATGCCCTGCTCTTTGCACCACTTTGCTGCAGCGACAGTCTCCTTTGTGTCACCTGATTTGGATCCCATGATCACTAGAGAATCCTTCGATAACTGGCTGTGTCCTGTCAGCACAAGTTCGCCTGCGTGCTGTACATATACCGGAATCTTTGTCTTCTGTTTTGCTATTTCAGCAAAGTGGAGCATCATTGCCATCGTTCCGCCCACTGCAACGAAAAATATGTTGCTAAACCCCTGTCTGGTAATCTCTTCTGCGTAGGCAGTTCCTTTTTCAATCAACGCGATCTGGTTTGTCAGATCCTTTCTGTAAGCTGCTTCATCAAATTTAATCATGTGGAAATCCTCCTTTTCAAATAATTGGTTTATTGGTTTCTTGTTCGAATGATTTAAATATATATGTATTATGGACAATTGTCAACACATTTTTTGTGCTATAATTGTCATATTTCTCTAATTTCGCACAATTATACTATACCAATTTAATGACAATTATCTAGTATACTATACCAATTTTATTTCTCGACTGATTACAGCATCACCATTGCCTATACCACTGAAATCAGAAAATTATACCAGCTAACAGAATTTTTTTTGCAGCACAACAAGGGCGGCCTTGAAATGTTGTCACCACATTTCAAGGCCGCCCTTGTTACCATATAGTACCTATATCCTGACCTTCCTGTTTCTCATTCCCGAGATTAAGCACCTCACTGGAAATATTTCACGCCGCTTGCAAAAATCTTCATATCCTGATTACCGAAAATATTAATCGCCACAGCTTCTCCGATTCTCTCCGCATGTGCCATCTTGCCTAAGATACGCCCGTCAGGGGAAGTAATACCTTCTATCGCCGCATAGGAACCGTTGATGTTCCATTCTTCATCCATGGACACATTTCCTTCCGGATCCGCGTACTGGGTAGCCACCTGACCGTTTGCAAACAGCTTCTCGATCCATTCCTTCGGCGCCACAAAACGTCCCTCGCCGTGGGAAGCCGGATTCACATAGACCTGTCCCGCCTCTGCGCCTGCAAGCCAGGGCGACTTATTGGACACGACTTTCAGATAAGCCATCTTGGAGATGTGCCTGTTCACGGTATTGAACGTCAAGGTGGGGGAATCTTCCTTCTGACCCACAATCTCACCGTACGGCACAAGTCCCAGCTTGATCAGCGCCTGGAAACCGTTGCAGATACCCAGCGCCAGACCGTCCCTCTCACTGATAAGTCTCATCACAGCCTCTTTGATCTTCTCATTCTGGAAGGCTGTGGCAAAGAACTTGGCAGAGCCATCCGGTTCATCACCCGCGGAAAAGCCGCCCGGGAACATGATGATCTGCGCCTGGCCGATGGCCTTCTCGAAGGCCTCCACACTTTCCCTGATATCTTCCGCCGTCTGATTCTTAAAGACTTTGACCGTCACATCCGCGCCTGCTGCCTGGAACGCTTTGGCACTGTCATACTCGCAGTTGGTGCCCGGGAATACCGGGATAAAGACAGTCGGTCTTGCCACTTTATGTCTGCACACATAGAGATTGTCTGTGTGATATACATCCGATGCTACCGCGCTCTTGTCCTTGCCCGCCGTATAAGGGAATACCTTATCCAGTCTGGAAGTCCACGCCTGCAGAGCCTCCTCCTGGGTCAGCTTCATGGAACCGTAGCTGAACACGCCGTCCGCGGTCACTGTACCGATCTCCTCAAAGTCGATACCCATTGCCTGTAGCTTGTGCACCTCTGCCGCAGATACTTCCGCCACAATATCACCGATCCCATTGTCAAAAAGATATTCCTGCTTATAGGAAGAGTCCACTGCCACTCCAAGGCCATTACCGAAAGCCATCTTGCTGATCGCCGCCGCCACGCCCTTGGCATCCAGCGCATAAGCCGCTACAATCTTTCTCTCCATAAACTGTGCCGTAACATGTCCGTGAGTCCTTGTCACCGTCTCTTCCGACATCAGTGTCATAATCTGATCATAAATCTTCATGACCTCTTCATAGACAGGCAGGTCATATTCATCTCTCGGAATACGGAACCGCACCAGCCTGTCGCCCGGATATTTCAGCTCCGGTGTAACGATATTACCGCTCCTTCCCACATCTACCGCAAAAGATACCAGCGTAGGCGGTACATCGATATCATTGAACGTACCGGACATGGAGTCCTTGCCGCCGATAGAAGCAAGTCCGTATTTCATCTGTGCATCATACGCCCCAAGAAGCGCCGCAAAAGGCTGGCTCCAGCGGGATGCCTCTTCACTCATACGTCTGAAATACTCCTGGAACGTGAAACGAATCGTCTTGTAATCTCCGCCGTTTGCCACAATCTTTGCCATGGACTCTGTCACCGCATAGACCGCGCCGTGATAAGGGCTCCAACTGGACAGATAAGGGTCAAAACCATAGCTCATCATGGTCACGGTGTCTGTCTTTCCCTGCAGGACAGGAAGTTTGGCCACCATGGCCTGAGTCTCTGTCAACTGATACTTGCCGCCATAAGGCATATAGACACTACCGGCACCGATGGATGCGTCAAACATTTCCACCAGTCCCTTCTGGGAGCATACGTTCAAATCGTTTAACAGAGCCGTCCACGCCGCCTTAACGTCGTGATTTTTTAATGCCTCCTCGACCGCCGGCGTTGCAACCTTCTTCAAATAATTGTCTTTCTCATCCGGCATCTCCACGGCCACATTGGTCTCCTGGTGGGCACCGTTGGTATCTAAGAATGCACGGGACAGATTCACGATCTCCTTGCCGCGCCACGTAAGTACCAGCCGCGGTTCTTTTGTGACCACTGCCACCGGCACGGCCTCCAGATTCTCCTCCGAAGCATAGCTCAGGAAGGTATCCACATCACCTGGATCTACCACCACGGCCATACGCTCCTGGGATTCGGAGATAGCCAGTTCCGTGCCGTCCAGTCCCGCATATTTCTTGGGCACTTTGTCCAGATCCACCACCAGGCCGTCCGCCAGTTCTCCGATGGCCACAGACACACCGCCCGCGCCAAAGTCATTACATTTCTTGATCAGACGGCTCACTTCCTCGCGTCTGAACAGGCGCTGAATCTTTCTCTCTGTGGGCGCGTTTCCTTTCTGCACTTCCGCACCGCAGGTATCAATAGAACTCTCCGTATGCACCTTGGAGGATCCCGTCGCACCGCCGCAGCCGTCACGTCCTGTCCTGCCGCCTAAGAGAATGATGATATCATCCGGATCGGAAGTCTCCCGGATCACGTTCTTCCTGGGCGCCGCACCCATGACCGCACCGATCTCCATACGTTTCGCCACATAGTCGGGGTGATAGATTTCCTTCACCAGGCCGGTAGCAAGCCCGATCTGATTGCCATAGGATGAATAGCCGTCCGCCGCGCCCCGCACCAGTTTCTTCTGGGGCAGTTTGCCCTTCAAAGTATCCGCCACCGGCACCGTGGGATCCGCCGCGCCCGTCACGCGCATCGCCTGATACACGTAGCCCCTGCCGGAGAGGGGATCGCGGATCGCGCCGCCAAGGCAGGTAGCCGCGCCGCCGAAAGGCTCTATCTCAGTGGGATGATTGTGGGTCTCATTTTTGAAAAACACAAGCCACTCTTCCCGTACCGGGCCGTCGCCGTAGTCCATCTCCACCGGCACCACCACAGAACAGGCGTTGATCTCGTCAGACTCCTCCATATCATCCAGTTTCCCGTCTTTTTTCAGTTTGCGCATGGCCATCAATGCCAGATCCATCAGGCAGACAAATTTGTCCTCACGGCCCGCAAAAATCTCTCCGCGCACTTTCAGATAATCTTCATACGTATCTTTCATCGGTTTCTGATAATATCCCTCTGCAAAAGACACGTCCTTTAGCTCCGTAGAGAAAGTGGTATGACGGCAGTGATCTGACCAGTAAGTATCCAATACCCGGATCTCCGTCATTGTCGGATCTCTGTGCTCCTCATCCCGATAATAGTTCTGAATATGCAAAAAGTCCTGAAATGTCATGGCAAGTCCCAGAGCATCGTACAACTTACCAAGTGCTTCCTCTGTCATGGCACCAAAGCCGTCAAAAACCGCCACATCCGCAGGCTCCTCATAATCCATCCTGAGCGTATCCGGCTTGACCATATCTGTCTGTCTCGAATCCACCGGATTGATACAATATGCTTTGATCTTCTCAAACTCTTCATCATTGACCGATCCGGTCACCAGATATGTCACTGCCGTCCGGATGGTCGGATCCTCATCTTCCTTTAAGAACTGTACACACTGCACCGCAGAGTCTGCCCGCTGGTCGAACTGTCCCGGCAGGTACTCCACCGAAAACACTCTGCCGTCCTCAGGAATCTCAATCTGCTCTTCATACAAAATATCTACCGGCGGCTCCGAAAAAACTGTCCTGCAGGCTCTCTCAAAGACCTCATCGGAAATATTCTCCACATCGTAACGAATAAAAACCCGCACCTTCTCTACGCTCTTGATTCCCAGAAAACTCTCGATCTCCTCTTTCAGTTCTTTCGCCCTGACTGCAAACGGCTCCTTCTTTTCCACATAAATACGTCTCACATCGCCCATGCTGCATCTTCTCCTTACGCTGAAAACCCGGCTAAACTACAGTTCACCCGGCCGTACCGCGGCCTTATCGTTCACCGGGAAATTTATGTTCCATATAACTTGGCTATCTCTTATCCTACCAGATAATACGGTAGATTTCAATGTGCGGATTGCGGAATCACGCATGCAATCTATGCACCAGCCGGTACGCCATCTCGTTTTGCATAATAAGCGGCTCCGTATACCGGTAGAACACAATCCCGTCCGTAGGCGCATAGACCGTCTCCTTCACGCTGCCCTCATAAGGATCGATGATTTCTGCCAGTTTGTTCCCATAGCGCACATCCTCTCCTGCCTTCACAAGGCTGCGGAATATCCCGCCGTTCTTTACATGAATATTAGACAGATCTTCCTCCATGATCACATGGCTGATATAGCCGCTGTGACTCTCATAACGGATAATCCCCATTCTGGTGAGAAATCGAAGCACCGCTGCCACGGCCTGCCTGGCACTGTCTTCATCTATCTCTACATTTTTGTTCGTATACAGAGAAAAAGCTGCCGTCATCTCATCCTGCCAGTTATAATTGAGTGTCCTCGTATCGATAGGCGCGGGCTTTCTGACTGCCACAAAAGGCAGACCGAAAAGATTGGCCAGGGAAGTATTCTGATATCCCGTCTCCATCATGCGCACATGCGGTATGAATTCTCCTGTCATATAAAAGCTGGCAAGTTGGATTCCGTAGCTGTAATCTTTAATGGCTTCAAAGATACCGTCCGCGATCCTGGCGGCCGCTTCTCCGTTGCCGCTGCCGGGAAATTTGCGGTTGATGTCCACATCCTCCACGCCCCAGTAGCGCTTGCCCACATTCATGGAGTAACTGTTGACCACCGGGATCACCAGAATCTCTTTGCCGGCGCTGATGCAGCCGTTGCCTTCCAGTTCCTTAAACACCCGCACCAATTGGGAGCAGATATATAGCTGCTGTATCTCATTGCCCCGCAGGGGACCTAAGATGCAGGCCGCCTTATCTCCTTTGCCGAAACGGTATCCTTTCACGATCATATCTTCCCTGTAGGGTGCATCCACCCGATATATTTCTTCTATGTACATCCTCTTCTCCTCACAACCATCCTCTTACCAGTCCATATCCTGTTCCAGGATCCGGGCGATCAACGATCCTTCGTAGACAAAAGGATACTCCCGCAGGGTAAAGACCATGCCGCCCTTTCTGGATATCATCTCCTGCACGACTTTACCGGTCAATATGTCCACGATCTCCCCTATTTTCTCATCTTTATGCAGATAATGGCGATGCGCGATACTGGGCAGGAAGATACCCGCCTGACCTGCCCGGATGAATTCCACTTCCCCGTCACTGGAAATGACCGGATTCCTTATTGGATTGACCGGTCCGGTCCACAGTCCCATTTCACGCATCAGATAAAAGATGCCATCCACCACCTGGTCTCCGTAGACTCTGGTGATTCTCAGCCCCAGTCCCATCTCCATCACCAGGGTCGGCACCCCCAGCATGTTCATGGAGTGAGCCAGGGTCGACTCATGCACTGTGGCCGTAGCGTTCAGCCAGATCATATCCGCATTCAGAAGTTTTGCAAATGGCAAAAGCTTTTGTGCAAACTCCGCGCTCACGCGAACCTGCGGGATTTCCCTGACATACATGTCAGAGGCATGCAGATCAATGCAGATATCCGCACCGGTTATATCTTCAACCACGGCTGCCGCCGCGCGTTCCATCACTGTTCCCTGCGCACTGCCCGGAAAGATCCGGTTCATGTCCATCTCAAGCTTTGGCACATTGCGTCTGGCCATATCGATTCCAAGCGGATTCAACTGCGGATAAATATCCACGATCCCTCTCAGATATTCCGGATTCTCGTTCAGTCTTCTGATCATCTCATAACAGACATACTGCCCCTCCAGTTCATCTCCATGGATGCCCGAGACAATGGCGATCCTGCCCGCCGGATTCTCACAGGCAATCCTGTTCTTATAAATAACCAGGTCCTCTCCCACCGGAAGCTGCGCCGAATATACTTTTTCTAACATACAATAGTTCCCTCTCCACACATATAAAATGCTCCGAAAATCTTTCGAAGCATTTCTCCATCGTCAAATCCTTTTATCATACATGACCGCTATGTAAACTTTCAGTCCGTATCAATGATCAACCCCTGCATAAGATACAGAAGCTGGGCATCCACCATCTTCTCCGTAATGCCAAAAGTCTGAGCATCAATTTTCATGCCCTCCAGTACAAACATGATATTGGCGGCAGCTCCCTTGGGATCCTCACAATAAAACTCACCGCTGGCGATCCCCGCCTCGATCAGCTTCTCGATCACCCTGACACCTGCGTCAAACTGCTTGCGTAACATATTGTTCTTATCGGTCGATTGGTGCGCAAAGAAGTATTCATAAACTGCAACGGTCAAATTATCCTTTTTCTGCAGAAGTTCTTTCTTCTGCTCCTTTAAAAAAAGCGTCAGAATATCCGCCGCCGTATCCTCTTTTGTAATATTCTGTGTAAAAACATCATCTGTCTCGTCCGCCTCCATCTGCAGCACTTCCATCAATATCTGTTCCGTACTGTCAAAGTAAAGATATAGGCCGCCCCGGCTGATCTCGCAGGCTTCCACAATATCTTTCATGGTCACATCCTTAAATCCCTTCTCCACAAACACTTTTCTGGCTGTTTCCAGAATGTATTTCTTTTTCTGTACTGACTTTTCTCCCATGAATCCGCTTTCTCCTAAAATTTTTCCCGATACGATTGACTCGTATCCTGCCTGTCATCCCCCGCCGTCATTGATTGACTTATCTGGTCGGTGTTGTGCTGTCCCAGAAATCCAGATTTGCTTTCATTTTCTTGACAGTATACAAGAATATCCCTTTTTCCACTGCTTCCGACCACATCCGTCCTTTGGTCATTCCACCCATCACATACTTTGATAAAATCGCTTTCAGTACATCCATCTCCCGGATATCGGCCCTCTCAATGGCGCGGAGTTCATCCTGCAGGGTACGGATTCTGTGACGGGAATAGACATACATATAATTCCGGTCCATGAGATGTGTCCGCTGTGCCTCCTTTACAAAATTCATGACAGTACTGTCATATACCGGAAATGCCACCGAATGTTCACCAATTCCGGATGCAGAATAGGTCTGCTGTACACTTGTGCCTGTCTTGCTCTCTAACCAGGGCAGGTAACGTACCAGTCTTTCCACTTCAGGTTTATATTCATTGACGATCTGCTGTCTGTAAGCGATGTCCTCCTGTTCCATTCCTCTTCTTTCCATTTTTGCTGCCTTTCTTTCTAACTCATAATAAGCTGCCTATAACGCAGGTATTTACTTTTTCGACAAGATTGTCATTTTCATTCTAGCACAAATTTTTTAAAAGTACAGCACAAAATACTTTTCCTCTTCTTGTGCACATTGCTAAAATCCTTTTCCGGCTTTTCTATTCCTTGTAATTATTTTGCTATGGTCATATAATAAAAAGGAGTAAGTTTCTCTGAAATTAACTCTATGAGAATCGCAAAGCGAATCTTATCACAGCTTAACAGGGATTTATAGATAATTAAAAGAGGGGGTATTTTCATGGCTGTAAAAGAATTTCCGGCGGGAACGCAAGTGATCCAAAGTGGTCAAAATCTTACCGCTCTGCATGTGATCGCTAAAGGAACTGTACGCGCCACCTACCCGGGCGGCGAATTTTACTTATCAAAGGGGGATGTGGTTGGTGTCTGCGAGATCTTTTTCGGATCCTATTTCATTTCCTATCAGACGGAAGAGACAACCTCTTTTGCCTCTTACCCTTGTTCGTTGACACAGTTGTCCGGCTTTATGCGTAATAACGCTGATCTGGCTAATTTTATTGTCACGTCCTTGTTCAAACAGCTTCATGAGATACTTGACCAGTATGAACTGAGTCATTTTGACTGTGACAATTTCTATCACTATCTCATGAGCAGCTATGAAGATTATAAGACTTTCTGCACCAAACACGGATTTGCAGCAAGAGAACTGCCTGCCATGGAAACGTTGACTCAGTTGGTACTGGAAGAGGACGTAGACGGCTGGCTCGATGGCTATTACAGCCAGCTTCGCAAGATGGTCACAGAAAAATCGGCTAAAAATCAGAATCCCGACTTTTTGACCGGACTGGTCTTAAAAGCTGACCAGGATATTTATCAGGTCATTTCCGTCTGCCGTGCACTCTATGAATACAAAGCGGAGATCACCAATCTTCTGATGAACGAAAACCACCTGGACTTCTTTGATCTGTACGCAGGTATTCTCTATAAACTGGGACCCAATGATACGGATTCCACCACGCTGATCGCTGCGCTAAGTACCATGATGATTCAGTTGGAGAGCCAGCCTTCCATCGATAAGGAGATGTACAAACAGCGAGTGGCTGAATACCGTGAAAAATTAAACAGCTTAAGCGACTATACCGGTGAGGAGACGGCCAAGACCGACGAAGTACCGGAAATTACCGGCTCTATGAACACGATCCTGACCTACTCCGGCGTAAGCGGTGAGACCGCATCCGCTTTTAGAACTGCCGTAGATAAATTTGCCAAGATGGCTGACAAGAACGGCTCCGATGACGCCGCAAGAAAACTGCGGCTCACCATCACCAAGCTTTTCTATCAGATTTACGAAGCAGCCTTCTTAAAGAGTTTAAAGGACAACGCTGTTCCCAAAGTGGTGAAGATGTTCTTCAACTTTGGCTACGTAGACGAAAATCTGGCCGGCCTGGAGAACGCCTCCTACCTGTACCGCATTGTTGACAGGATTCCCACGGATCCGAAGCGGAAAGTCTACACCATCTATGAATGGCTCAAAGCCATCTATCAGGGCGAGAAAGTGCCAAGCCGTAACGAATTTGATTCTGACTTCATTGCCTACTTGCATGAGTTGAAGATGAATGGTAAGATTACCGCCGCAGAAGAAGTCGCTATGCAGACCGACAGGGAGAAACAGGTTCTCTTTGAATTGAACAACATGTTCCAGACCGTCAATAAGATCACCTTCGGCCGTATTGTCAATTTCTGCCCCATCTTCTCGGAGCACAATGTATTAAAAGATCTGGATGTTTCCCTTGTCTCCGTTGACAAGGTAGAGGCGGCCTTTAATATGATACGTTCCTTTGACTTCAGCGCATACTACCGCGACATCATCTATACCAATCCGGATCTGGGTATCGGTAAAGAGTCCATCAGCGTGGAAGTACTGCCGGATCTGATCCTGATGCCCAATGTGGGTATCCGCGGCGTGGCATGGCAGGAGATTGAGGGCCGCAAACGTACTACCCCGGCCCGCATGATGGTATCCATTTTCCAGATGGAAGACCTGACCAACATATTAGTCCGCCTGACAGGCGATTTCCGTTGGGAAATGTGCAAGCGCGTCCAGGGTGCACGCTGGAACGATGTTTCCGAAGCATCTCTTACCAGCGAATATTTCGACTATATCCAGTTCTACAAAAAGAACAGGGATCTGTCGGCAGATGCCAAGGATAAGATCAAACTCAGCATGCAGAAAGCAAAGAACAGCTTTAAGGAAATGTTCATCCGGGATTATGAGTCATGGGTTCTCTATGAAGGATCCGGTTCTCCCCGCCTGAACAAGGTATCCCGTACGATTCTCTTCACCTACTGCCCGTTTGCCAAAGAAATCAGAGTCCGTCTGAAAGCAAACCCGCTGTATAAAGAAATGATGGATCGCTACGATATCAAACTCAGTCAGAAGATACACCACTACAATAACCTGTTCCAGAAGCTGAAAAACACCAACACACCGGTACCGGAAGAACTGCAGAACCAGAGGGCATTCCTGGATAAATAAGCAAAATGCTTTTATTATGACAGGCATTTCCTGATGATTTCGACAGTATACGACATATTCCGCCAATATAATGTTATTCTTTCGCAATATAATTATAGACTCTCTTAAGAAAAACTATTATAGTTATTGTAGACTTGATTGCGGAAGTCAAGTCAGCAATAGCAATTCCGAAGAATTCCCCTTTTACACAGCGAAAACCCCGAAGGTTTAACCTTCGGGGTTTTTGCTATGTATGAAATTTGCCGGAAATTTATTTCTGATCGGATGGCTTCACCATAAACAGACTGATCAGCAGCGCTACGATATAGAGCACAATAGTAAAATACAGCACGTTCTGATATCCTACCGGATTGATCATATTTCCATGACTGTCCTCTATGAAGCTTCCCGTGTTACTCACAATCAGTGTGGCAATCTGGTTGCCTGTCAGCCCTGCAAACGCCCATGCTGAAAGGGTGATACCATGAATCGCACTGATACTTCCCATGCCATAGTGATCGGAAAGCAGCGTCGGCACATTCGAGAAACCGCCGCCGTATCCTGCATTTACCATGAAGATCAGAGCCAGTACAAGAACGATCAGCAGAATATTGCCCTCTCCGTTCTTAATACCGCCGGTAAGCATGACTGCACCCGTAAAGATAATGGAAAGAATAAAGATCAGTTTATAAATCGTATTTCTGTCTTTCAGATGGTCAGCCCATGCCGAGAATCCCAGACGGCCGCCTGCGTTAAAGACAGCGGACACCGTGGAAATCACACCAACAACGCCTGCAAGACCGATACATTTCACGATCATCTTCTCCTGAGAGATCAATGCCAGACCACAGGTGATATTAATATAGAACATAAGCCAGATACCAACATAGTTTGCGATCGGACGGGTCTTGATGGTAGCCATGATGCCCTGTCCTTTCTCTTTCTTCTGCGGCTCATGCCACCCTGCCGGTTTCGCCAGAAGAAGATGTCCCACAAACATCATAACGAAATAAACGCCTGCCAGGATAAAGAACATTTTATAAATGCCTCCCTCACCCAGATTGGCGAGAAGCGCCTGCATAATAGGACTTGCGATTGCCTTCGCACCGCCAAAGCCTGCCACGGCAAGTCCTGTCGCAAGACCTTTCTTATCCTCGAACCAGAGCATCAGTGTTTTGACCGGAGACAAATATCCGGTTCCTAAGCCGACACCCATTATAAAACCATAACATACATAAATTCCCACAAGCGCAAGAACACTGCCCTTGTGGCTGCCGCCATAATAAATGAAGAATCCGGTGCCCGCCATACCCAGTGCAAACGTAATCGTCGCGATCAGAGAAGACTTATGAATATCTTTCTCTACGACATTTCCCAGGAAAGCTGCAGACATGCCAAGGAAAAAGATGGCAAAACTGAAAGCCCACTCTGTAGCCGCCTTGGAAAATCCTATGTAGTCAGCAATCTCCTGACTAAAAATTGACCAACAGTACACAGTACCGATACTGAAGTGCAGGAGCAATGCCGGAATCGCGGCACGCACCCATTTGTTCTGACAGTTTTTCATGATAATTACCTGTTATCCTTTCGTCATAATAATAGTATTGCATGTAGCGCTTAATATAACTTTAATAATTTTATAATAAAATGATTATAATTTCAAGCGTGAAAAGTAACCTTTCATTTCAGCACCAGCACCGAAAATCCCGGCATCACCGCTGTCCCATTTTCAAATCGGATATCCTCCTCCCCGGTGGTAAGTGCGCCCACGATTTGTGTATCACTGCCTATGGCACTCCCATTCAGCGTGATCCCCGAAAGATCAAGTTCTTCTGTTTCATTTCCTGTTACAAATATCATAAGGATTTCCGATCCTTCGTAAGTCTTTTTCACCGCACAGACAGATTCCTTCGTATCCTCCGCCAGGAAATCCCCCACAAGAACGTATTCTGCTTTTCCGCGGGCAATCTCCGGATTCTGGTTGCGGATCTTGATGACCCTCTTATAATACTGATAAACGGAATCCGGATCCTCTGCCTGCTCTTCCAGACTCTCAAACTTCATCTTCACATCATCCATATCCGCCGGTCCATCGCACATTCCTTCCGCCGAAGGATCCATACTCCAGTACATGGGCGCCCGTTTATTCTCATCTTTGCCGGAACCTTTCATGCCCAGTTCCTCTCCATAATATAAGAACGCCGATCCGCTCATAAACAGATTCATGGCCCCGGCCATCTTAGTCTGCGCCGCCGAATATTCCCCGGCATAATAGCCGGCACTTCTTCCCATATCGTGGTTGGTGTAGAAAGGAGCATCGATATATTGATCGTTGTAAGCACCATATGTGTCGTCTATGGATGCGATCGCCGCGCCGTATTTAGCGGCCGAAGAACCATTTAAGACTTTGGAAATGATACCATCCTTATCCGCAAAAGCAAAATCAAAAATACTGTCGATACCGCTCTCATAGTATTTTGCATAATCTGCCATATCCAGCCATACTTCTCCCACCAGATAAGCGTCTTCTTTCTGTGATTTGACTGTATCAGTCAACCACGTGAGGAATTCTATATTGGACTGCGGTGCTCCGGTATAATACTCTTTCACGGCGTCCAGACGGAAGCCGCCCACGCCCATGTCAAGCCAGTACTGCGTGATCTTAGCAATTTCTTCCCGAAGAGCCCCACAGTCCAGATTCAAATCAGGCATCTCGGACCAGAACATGGCCTCATAATACCAGTCAGTGCCTTCCACCTGGTAATAGCCGCCGCTTTGCTCTTTGGAAAAATGATAGTACGCAACATAAGGGCACTCCTGTTCGTCAGGCTCTGCACCGCCCAGCCCCTGCAAATAGGCGCATGCCTCCTGGAACCAGGGATTTGCAGAGGAACTGTGATTTAACACCAGATCCATGATGACTTTGATGCCGCGCCTGTCGCACTCCGCAAGAAGCTGTCTGAAATCATCCAGCGTACCATACGCCTCATCAATCTCATAATAATCCGCCACATCATATTTATGATACGTAGGAGACGGATTGACCGGCATCAGCCAGATACCGTTACATCCAAGATCCGTATCCGTCGTATCATCACCGTCGTTGATATAGTCAAGCTTCGAGATCAGCCCCTGCAGATCGCCAATCCCATCGCCATCACTGTCACAGAAAGAATACACGAAAACCTCATAATAGGTTCTGTAGTTATCGTCAATCACTTGAAGCGGCAGACTCTCCCATAGTTCCTCTCTGTCAGAACCTTGTTCCTTCTGTGCTGCATCTTCACTACCGGTTTCCTCTGCTGTTGTGTCCGGCAGTTCAGCCGCCTGTTCTGCCAGATCGGCCGCTTGTGCGGATTCCGCAGTCCCGTTTGGATCCGTCTCCTCTCCCGCCTCATTGGTCAGTATCACAGTCTTACCGTTGCCGCTGCCGCCGCATCCGCCAAGCAGTAAAGCGGCCGTCAAGACCCCAGTCATACATCTTATCCTTTTTTTCTTCATAACATCCTCCATTCCGGTTACTATCACAGAAAGCATTTTCCTTTTTCCTATGATAAGAAATATCGCCGTCAGACAGCAACGATTCGCACCCATCCGTACCAGATATTCTCACACTAATCATAACAGGCTGTACCCTGAAAGTACAGCCTGTTATCCTATCTTAATTCATTCACTTTTTATCTTTGGCGCGCTCCCGCCGGGCCTTTAGCCCTTAACAGAACCGCCTGTGATACCTTCCACATAGAACTTCTGCATGATCAGGAACAAGATGGAAATCGGTACGGATATGACCACCCCGCCTGCACAGAATACGGAGAAGTATTTCGCGATCATGGATTTGCTCAACATGTTGAACAGGCCGATCGCTACGGTCCAGTCTGTTGCGATACCGGAGTTCAACATCAGCTTCGCAAACACGAAATCGCCCCACGGTATCAGGAAAGAACTAATGACCGTATACACGATGATCGGTTTCGAAAGCGGTATGATGATGCGGAAGAAAATCTTCGCCTCGGAAGCGCCCTCCAGTCTTGCCGCCTCACTCAAAGATACGGAAATCGTATCCATGAAACCTTTACAGATCAAGAATCCCAGACCCGCACCTGCCGAATACACAATAATCATACCGATATGACTGTTCGTCAGGTTAAAAGTTTTTAAGATAAAGTAAATAGCGATCATGGAAAGAACACCGGGGAACATGTTGAGGATAATGCTGAAACTCATCAACTGTTTTCTGCCCGGGAACCGCAGTTTACTCATCGTATAACTTACCATCAGCACAAGGACGGTAGAGATGATGCAGGTAAACACTGCGATCACTAATGTGTTCATAAACCATTTGTTGTACTGTACGATCGAATCTGACCTTAAGAACAACTGTGCATAATTATCAAGCGTCCATGTCTCCGGGAAGAAATGGGAGGTATTGATTCCCTTGTACCCGCTAAACGAGGTAACAAAGAGCCAGAGAATCGGTATCAGCCAGATCACCGCAAGGAGAAGCAATACTAAATGTCTTACAATAGAATTTACCGTCTTTTTCATTATTGGAATTCCTCCTCCTTATCTCCTTTGATTGTTCTGGTAAAAGTAACCAGCGTAAATGCCGCACAAATGATAAATACGATGATACCAATAACAGAAGCCATTTTGTAGTTATAATACTCATTCGTCAGTCTGAACAGCCAGGTAACAAGCAAATCCACCTCTTTCGCATTGGAGTTTGCAAGAAGCTGGTCGCTTGTGACGAATACATCCTGCGTCAGCAGATAGATCACGTTAAAGTTGTTGATGTTCTTGACAAAGTCTGTGATCAGACTGGGCCCGGTTACAAAGAGCATGTAGGGCATCGTGATCTTAACAAAAATCTGCAAAGGATTCGCCCCGTCAATCCTTGCGCTCTCGATCTGATCCTCCGGAATATTCATCAATACGCCCGTTGCGATCAGCATCTGATAAGGGATACCAACCCAGATATTAATGATAACGATCATCACCTTTGCCCAGCCCGGATTGGTCAAAAACGGAATGTAACTTAAGTTGGAAGGAACAAGTCCCACGTTTTTGAGAAACTCCGTCAAACCGATATTATTACAGAAGGTGTTGACAATACCGCTGTCTGCAAAGAAGTTCCGCACCAGAAGCAATGTGACGAACTGCGGTACCGCAATCGCGATGATAAAGAGCGTTCTCCACATTTTCGGAAGCTTTGTCTTCTTATTATTAATAAACTTAGCGAGTAAGATACCACCAATATAAGTCGTAAAGGTGGCAAGTACTGCCCACTCTAATGTCCAAATTAAAACTTTCTTAAAAGAATATCCAAACGTTACTGTCACAGAACTTGTGAACAGGTTCTTAAAGTTGGACCATCCCACCCAGGTAAACAATGAATTGGGCGGCATGTGCTGCTGGTCATAATTGGTGAATGCAACCGCCACCAACACCAGGATAGGCAGGATATTCATCAGGATAATGCCGATAGCCGGCAAAGTTAATAATGTAATATGAAATTTTTCATTAAATAACGACCGCACGTCCTCCGCAAACGTATTGATATGCTCTCCGTTTTCCTGACGGATCTGCAGACGATAGACCGCTTTCATGTTGGCGATCCAGAACATTACAAATACAAGAATCAAAAACAGTGCAATAATAGAATTCAGCAAAATCAGGAAAGAATTATCATAATCATTGATCGTGCTGGTCATCGTGATCGGATCAAATACCTGCTCAAACTGCACTGTGCCGAGTGTTCCAAACTTTGCAAGATTGGGCGCCGCATAACCGACACACAACACTGCAAATAATGCTTCCACCAGAAACATGATAATACCGTTGATCACCTGTTTTCTGGCAAAGTAACCTGCACCCATCAGGACAGCCGAAATCTTAACCCACACATCTCCCTTGGCAAAGGCAATTCCAAAATCTTTAAAATAATTTCCTATCGCGTTTAATGCCTTCTTCATACGAACCTCCATGTCAGAGCAGTCTACTGCGATGACACGCATCGAAATTTCAGCAACTGTCACTTTTTAAACAGAGGGCGAGTGAAAACCACTCACCCTCCACATCACAAAACTCATACGGTCCGAGTCTGCAAAGCAGCCCTCGAGGAGTTAAAACCGAAGGTTTTTACTCCGGTTAAACCCGAAGGTTTTTACTCCTATTCTACAGGAGCCGTGATACCTTCTACTGTCGTATCCAAAAGTTCCTGCAGATCTGTTCCATCCGGATTGCCGGATGCGAGAATCTGTCCTAATGTCTCAGCCGGAGACCAGAAGTTGCCGCCTACACGCTGAGGTGTTGCATATGCTGCCTGTGCTGCCAGTGCTGCGATAGCAGGGTTAGCCTGAACAGCCTCGGAAGATGCTGCTGCAAGGTTTGCAGGGCCAAGGCCTCTTGCATCAAATCTTGCGGTCTGTGCTGCCTCATTGGTCAGATACTCTGCAAGGAGCATAGCCCAGCCGATGTTAGCGGAATGAGGATTTACACCGACCAGCTTATAACCGGAGTAAGAAGACATCTGGCAGTCCTTGCCGCCTGCTTTGAAAGTAGGAAGTTTCGTTGCCGCATAGTTATCTCCCCATGCTTCTGCTGCTGTCTCTGCTCTCCATGTACCGTTTACACATGCAGCCACGTTGCCCTCTGCAATCTGGGTAGCCATATCCTCATCACCCATATCTACTAATACGTTAGATGCTGTCAGATCAATAATAGCCTGTGCTACATCTGTACCGCCTGCAGCGTTCCATGTACAAGTATTGGTAAGGCCGTCATCATTCAGTGTCAGGTCAAGACCTGCACCCTGGAAGAAGGCGTACACATACCAGCCATTGGAAATATCCATAGCGATCTTCTTGTTAGCCGCCTGCGCAACTTCAACCATCTTCTCTAAGGACTGTACATCGCTCTCAGTGAATACGGAAGAGTCATAGAACATGAAATAACCGTTATCCGCTGTCATCGGATATGCATATAACTTACCGTCTACAGTAGCTGCCTCAACAGCACCGCTTACATTTTCTGTTGCCACATCATAAGTGTAGTTAGCAACTACTTCCTGAAGCGCGCCCGCTTTTACCAGTTCATTGATCTGGTCATCTGCAAATGCGAATACATCTGCCGCTGCCTCTACGTCCGTAAGGATCGTATCTTTTGCTGTAGACTCAGACTCTGCGCCCAGTGTAATGTCGAATGTTACATCCGGATAAGCCGCCTTGAACTCATCAAGCAGCTTGGTTGTAAGGTCCTGATCTTCTTCAGAAGCCCATACTTTCAATGTTACGGTACCGGATGTAGCCGCAATCAGATTTGCAATCGGATCTGCTGCCGCATCTGCCGCAGGCGCTTCTTCTGCCGCCGGTGCCTCTTCTGCTGCAGGCTCCTCCGCTGCCGGTGCTTCCTCTGCTGCCGGAGTCTGTGCCGCGTCGCCAGATCCGCCGCAGCCTGCAAGACAGCCGGCTGTCATTGCTGTTGCCAGTAATGTTGCCAATACTTTCTTCTTCATAATCTTTTCCTCTCTCTTTCCGACTTTGTCCTTCAAAGTCAAATTGATATTTTATTATATAAAGCACATCTCCGTACCTTATACCGTCTTCATCTCACACTGCCAGGGCAGTATGAGAAATGCTCCGCACGTTAAGGCGGACAGAGGTTTTATATCCTATCTATAGGATATAAAGAAAGGACTAGTCCTTTCTTAGCGCCCCTTTATCGTTAAGTTATCATCCTTATTCCGTTTCATCTGCGGTATAACGCCATCTGCGTGCGGATCCAGCTTCTGCGCTCCTCCGGCAGCATATCCTCCAGAATCCTCCATTTCCAGTTGCTCCCCACGGTAGAAGGCTGGTTCATCCTCGCCTCACTGCCCAGCTTCAAAACATCCTGCATCTGGAGTATGACCACGTCAGCAATGCTGGCATAAGCTGTTCTGATAAAAGCATCTGCGATCTCTTCATTCTTTTTGATATTCAAATAAGAATACAGATAAGCCAGTTCATAATCGGTACGGTTTCTGTAGTAACCAACAATCGTATCATTGTCGTGCGTACCCGCATACACCACCGTGTTGGTGTCTGTATAATTGTGTGGAAGATATTCATTGTCCGCCTTACCGTTAAAGGCAAAGAGCAGTACCTTCATATCCGGCCACCCAAGCTTTTGAATCAATTTGTTGACTCCCGGCAGCACGGTTCCCATATTCTCGGCGATAACCGGTTTGCCGCCTGCCGCCCTTTCCAGAATATCCGTCAGCTTCCTGCCCGGCCCTTTCGACCAGCGTCCTGCGCGAATATCCGTCTCACCCGCCGGAAGACTGAAATATTTAACGATTCCCAGAAAGTAATCTATCTTAATTACATCGAACAGTTCCGCCTGGTATTTCATTCTGGCTTTCCACCAGCTAAAGCCGTCCTTTTCCATAACATCCCAGTCATAGACCGGATTTCCCCATATCTGCCCTTCGGCAGAAAAGTCATCCGGCGGACAGGCCGCCACACTGATTAAACCTCCCTCTCCATCGAGTCTGAAAAGATTCCTGTGTGTCCACACATCCACACTGTCATACGCCACATAGAAAGGCATGTCGCCTATTATCTGTATGCCGCGCTTTTTCGCATAACGCCTGAGTGCACTCCACTGCCTGTAAAACTCATACTGACAGAACTTCCAGTAAGACATCTCCTCATACAGAAGACTTCTGTATTTTGCAAGTTCTTCTTCCTTTCTGTTCTTAACAGGCTCCTCCCATTCATACCATGGCTTGTTCCCGAAATGATACTTGAGCGCCATAAAAAGACTGTAATCCTCAAGCCAGACTTTATTCTTCGTACAAAATGCTATGTAATCTTTCTCTGTGCGGTCAAACCTTTCAAACGCCTGCTGCAAAACCTTGTATCTGTTCTGGTAGAGTATCTCGTAATCTACTTTCTCTTCACTCTCTCCCCAGCGATGAATCTCCACTTCCTCCTGCCTTAAAAGTCCCTCATCAATCAGATCTTCCAGATCGATATAATACGGATTTCCTGCAAAAAGGGAAATCTCCTGAAAGGGACTGTCTCCGACCGTGATCGGACCCATGGGCAAAATCTCCCAGTACTTCTGCTTGAGATCTGTCAAAAGATCCACAAACCGAAAGGCCGCATCACCGAACGTTCCTATTCCATAGGCGGAAGGCAGGCTGGATATGGATAACAATACACCCGCGCCTCTCGTCAATGTTTTCCCTTTCACTCCTCATATCCCCCATCTCTGAAAGCCTGCTGGAATTTTCGTAAACTTTCGTATCTGAGATAAATTTACCACTTTCTAACTGCTTTTGTCAATATGGAAATCTTTTCTCGCACGCTTTCTGCCATTTTTTACGGATTTAAAAGAGTGAAATTGTATAGTTTTCACAAATTTTCGCAAGTTTTCGCAAATCTGCGCGGTATCTATTGAATTCTGCCTTCTTTTCTAATATGCTTATCCATATATTGAAAATGTTCAATGGAGGGCATCATGGCTACAATCAAAGATATTGCCAACCGACTTGGCGTGTCCGTCAGTACCGTTTCCAAAGGATTAAACGGGGCCAGCGACATCAGTGAATCCCTGCGCCAGACAGTACTTGACACAGCCGTGGAAATCGGCTATACCACCAAACAAATGCGGGGAAGAGACTTAAGAAAGGTCTGCCTTTTTGTAGAAAATATGGATTATGAAACCCCCGAACAATTCGGCTACGATATCATCCTGGGCTTTCGGCAGGCCGCGATCCGGGAGAATTTTGATGTCACCATCTCTCCCGTCACTCCCCTGTTTCAGTCGACGGAAAAATATGATACTTATATGTTAAAAAACGGATATGTGGGTGGATTTATGGTAGGATTCGCCCTGCAGGACGACTGGATGAGCCAGTTCAATACCACCTCCATTCCCACGGTACTTTTTGATAACTATATCAGCAAAAACCCCTGTGTAGGATCCATCGGCACAGATAGTCTGGAAGGCATTGACGATGCCATCATCCATCTGATGCAGCTCGGCCACCGCCGTATCGCTCTGATCAATGGTTCCCGCAATTCCATGATCTCGGAACAGCGGCGTCAGGCATATATCGACAGCATGACTGCTCATGATCTTCCTTTCAGTGAAGCCACTATGCCTTACGGATACTATGTGGCAGATGCCGCTAAAGATCATGTAGGCAGTCTGCTCTCCATGGGTATCACCGCTATTTTGTGCGGCAACGACCTGATCGCTTCCGGAGTGATCACGGAATGCAATAAACGAAGCATCAAGGTGCCTGAGGATATCAGCGTGATCGGCTTTGACGATCTGCCCATCTCCGCCAAACTGACGCCGCCGCTCACCACAGTCCGCCAGGACCGCCTGGAACTGGGTAAATCGGGATTTCATACGTTAACTTCCCTAATCAGTCACATCTCCATCAGCAGAACGATGCTGCGTCCGCAGCTTATTGTCCGCAAGTCTACGGCACAGGCGAAGTACTGATTCATATGCCCGGCACCTCCTTACTCACAGTTCAGCTTTTGGTTTGACGGTAACCGGTTTTGCCAGGACTGCCTTACGTTTCATCCGGAATGTAATCACGGATGACTTCCATGGCAGGCAGCACGTTCCCTTCATAATCAAACAGCGCCTGGTTCGCCCACTCGTTACCGCCGGGCCCTTTTTCCTCTATATACATAAGCGCCTCATGGGTCGCCCAGCCAGATCCCGGAACCGGAATCCATGCTGGTTCCCAGTAGAAAAATCCTCTGCCCTTATGATCCGGTACCTGTTCTATCACTTGAAGCACGGCTTTCATAAAATCGCACTGCCCTTCCCTGGTCATGGGAAAAGGCACTTTTTGCGCAAGTTCCGGTTTGGTGGCATAGCCTTTTCGTTCATGGGGCGCAAGTTTCTCATAGGCACCATAATCCTCCATCGTAAAGGCTGTTGACACCTCAGCCAGTATCAGTTCCTTCCCATAGCGAACTGCCAAATCGTTCATATTATTCTGCAAATCCGTCAAAGACCCATGCCAGAAAGGGTAGTAGGAAAGCCCGATGATCTGAAAATCCTCTCCCCTTTCCAGATAATTGTCAAACCATTCCCGGTACATCGTGTTGTTTCCGCCATTATCCAGATGCAGCATCACAGGCACATCTACGTCCACCGCACGCACCCCGCGGATGCCCGCATTGATGAAACGTGCCAGATTGTCATAGTCCGGCGTTCTGCCAAGCGGCCACAACATTCCATTGGTCAGTTCATTGCCCACCTGAATCATGGAAGGAAAAGCGCCTGCCTCTCTCATGGCAAGCAGCGTATCTTTCGTATATACAAAAACTGCTTCTTCCAACTGCTTTGCATCCATGCCCCGCCAGGCTTTGGGAACGCGCTGTTTACCCGGATCCGCCCAGAAATCACTGTACTGAATATCCAGAAGCACTTCCATCTCATGGGATCGTGCCCTGCGCGCCAGTTCGATGGTTGTGGGCAGGTCATTGGTGCCTGCCCCATACGGCCTGCCGCCCTCCGAATAAGGATCGTTCCACAGCCTGAGCCGAATCGCATGAAAATCATACTCTTTCAATATAGCAAATAAATCCTTCTCAACTCCATGATCATAAAATCTGCCGCCAAGACTTTCCACCTCTTTGATTGTGGAAATATCGGCTCCCTTCATGTACTGCATGATGCGCACTCCTTTTGGAATTTTATGGGTAACATCCCAGGTCTTAAACATCTTCCATGAATCCACCAGTCAACCTGCCGACCCCATCTATCAGTCAAAATCAAATTTGGTAAACCGCTTCATGGCAGCCTTATACCGGAAGCGTACCAGTTCGTTTTTCTCAAGTACATCTTCCTCCGTCCCCACGTACTGACAGCGAATACAGTGAAATTCTTTCTTATCTTTGTCATAAAACATATCGATATCAAGGTCTCTCATAAAACAGGAAGGACATCTGTAATTTAATTTGCCTTTGCCAGATTGAGCCATGTCGCAAATACCTCCTTATCCTTTAAACTGGTTGTATAACCTAACGTAAACATGGGTGAGAATGCGTATCCCTCTCTGATATAACCAACTGCCTCTTTTTTCTCACAGCTAATGGACACTCTTGTCTCGATTTCCGGAACTACCGCCACCGTCTCAGTGGCTCCCTTCATCTGCTCCTCACGGCATTTGTACGCATAATCGATCTTCTTCGTCTCGCTGCCGTCCGTGACAGACAACTTCACATTTGTCATGTCTTCCGAATACTCTGTGGTGCCATAGCAGGCAACCATATATTCATTGATTTCCACTTCTGCTGTAGGGTCACTCATCTCAAGAATCGTCCGTTCAATCCTGATCCGGGAACTGCCCTCCTCGAAATACATCTTCGTCTGCAGTTTCACGGTCAGATCATAGAACACAATATCCACAGGATCCAGCGTCAGTATTCTCGTGTTGCCTTCCTGCGAGAAGTGCGCTTTGGTCCTGCACAGACACAGATCCACTTCCTCTCCCTGATAGGTAAGTTTCGCGCTTCTGACCGTTCCCTCACCGGCATAGTGCGTAAAATACCCTGCCCGGTACTTCTCCTGAATCAGGAAAGGATAAGAGGCATCCGTCACATGTTTGGTGCCGATACCTACCGGCCACTCCAGCTTCGCGGCGTAAGGACGAAGATCTACGATGGCGCCGCCCTGATCCATGTTGGCACAGACTCTCATATAGGGGTCACAATACCAGAACAACTGCTTATCCGATCCGTAAAGAATATCTCTCCACAGCGCACACTCCGGCTCCGTCAGTCTCCTGTTGGCACGGAAATAATCCGCAAATTCCGCCATGGTCATATCATCCAGCTTACCTTCTTTTTTCAACTGACCATAGTAAGCCATCCCGTCCTCATAAGACTTTAAGAGAAGTTCATAAGGTGCTTCCCAGCGCCCCATCTTGTTCATCCAACCGGGACCCACAAACATCATGTTATAAGCATAGCCGTTATTATATTTTGCCAATGACCGGAACTGATCGATCAGATTGTAAAGATAAGGATATTCCCATGTTTTGGAATCATAACACATGCTGCGCAGCACATTCTGCGGATGCGTGCCGAAGTTTGATCCGTTGCCGTCATAGCAGGCAATCAAATCCCTTGACAAGTGCGGAATCGCTACGATACCGCTGTCCTCCGCCTCATTGGCCGCCGGTGCATGCACATTCTGTTTACTGGGAATCCAGGGCGCCCACGGCCCGCCGTCCATAAAGGTATACCAGGAATTATTGCAGGTATGGTAAGCTTTAGGCCCTTCCTCCCAACAGGTTGCCACCGCGCATTTGACCATGGGATATTTTTCTTTAATATAATTCACCAGATCCGCATCCATATAGTAGGAACCCGTAGATTCCGGATAAAAACCGAATCTGTCATGGAATTTGCCGAATACATCGTCTACGATCGATTTCTTATCTTCCATGGAAAACATCCAGATACAGAAATCTTTCGTCTTATACTTCTCCCGAAACTCCTCACAGGGAAGCCCCAGTAAGGATAAAGCAATTTCATCACCGTACTTCTCATGATCTTCTTTGGCAAGTGCCACTGCCTCATCATTAAATAAGGAAGCATACGTCATCTGAATCGTTGTCTTAAGCCCGTTCTTATGTGCAATCGCCTGCTGTGTCCTAAAAATATCCAGAGACTCTGTCAAAAGTTCCTTTCTCCCGATATCCTCTTCCTTGCCGTGTCCGGTCACCTTCTCCGCATACTCGGGTACCATCTCCGGACGATGGATGATATTAACAATAAACTTATCCATGTTTCCCTGCCCTCCGATTTCCTTTTGCCTGCTGTTTGCCCTTCGCTTTTACATAGTATTCTGTAATCCGTTCTACTCTGCGCAACATTTGTTCACTTTTACTTTGCGCAATCGGTTGTTCATGTTCAAATAATAACAAACTGCACATATATTGTCAATGTGTTTTTTGTAAAAATCAGAAACTTTATTTTATAGCATTAGAAAACCGGATAGAAGCAGCTTTTAGATAGCTTTCTACCCGGTTAACATTATGACCCATATTCATGCACAGACATTCTTATAAATTTTCTTTCTGCCGAAACTGCTGGATGCTCTTGGCTCTGGCGGCCGATAAAAGCCGGTTGGCAAGAACTTCCTGATTCCGCTCCGCTTTTATCTTATCCCCAAGTTCCTCCGGCACTTCTCCCAGGCATTCCAGCAGTTGAAGGATACCTTCTATTTTTCCTTCTGCCTTTCCGATAGCGCTACCCTAATCCCGCACATATTCATCTTCCGCCCATCGGTCTCTTTTTGCTCTCCAGTACCCGTCATAAAACCATCTGATCGTCCTTATCAGTCCCATCTGTCTTACCACCTCTACCACTTCTCTCATCCTCCCGTTTTCCTGTGCAATCCGATGTACTTCCCACAGGTCTGTCAGCTCCTCGCCCTTTTCATTCCGCAGGCGATAGATATTGTGACAACTCTCTTTATCCGGAAGCAGTTCAAAGTCCAGCAGGCTGATGCTGACGCACCGGCGCAGTTTCCGATAATCCTCCCCGACCATCAAGTCGTCCTTATACATCCTGCCCAGATAATACAAATTCCTCCTGTTCCAGTACATCACTCAGAAACTGCTTCCTGACTGCCTCATGTGCAAACAGTTCCTTGAAGGCATCGTCTGCCAGAAAAGCATCCTTTCAGGATTGCTGTAAAGCCTCCTTTTCTCAAAATCTCCTGCTTTTAAATGTAATGAGTCTGAATTTAAAAGCATAGATTTCCTGAAAGGTAAGAATATATGATTTTACGTATTATTGTTATCTGGAAATTGTTATTCTTTGTTAAACATTATAGAGTAGAAGGGTTCCTTTGTCAAGTATCAAAAATTTTTGATTGTAGAATCGTTAAAATTAGCGTATAGTAGTGTGAGAAGAAGTTCTAAAGGCGTCCCGCCATTGGACGGCACGCCAAGAACTTCAGCACACTGGAGAATGCCTGACATGCGGCATTCTCCGATTCGAGTTCGCTCATTCGTGGCTAGCATTTAGTTATGTGAGTTCGCTCGTTCGTGGATTGTGTGATTCCGTGGAGCAGAATCATGGGGATGAGATTCCGCAAACTTTAATTATGGAGGATAATATGAAAATTACAGTCATAGACGGCCAGGGCGGCCGGATTGGAAAGTCTATTATTGAACAGATGAAAAAGAAACACGCTGATCTGGAGTTATATGCCGTTGGCACCAATAGCATTGCCACTTCCGCCATGCTTAAGGCAGGCGCTGACTATGGCGCTACCGGAGATAACGCGGTAATTGTCAATGCGGCCGACTCCGATCTTATCGTAGGTCCTATCGGCATTGTATTCGCCAATGCGCTTCTGGGTGAGATTACCCCGTCCATTGCCACTGCAATCGGTGCAAGCAAAGCTTATAAAATCCTGATTCCGGTAAACCGCTGTAATCACTTTGTTGCAGGTTGCAAGGACACTTCCATGGGAGACTATATCCGTATTGCTATAGAAAAGATAGAGTCCATGCTCTAAAACATGGACTTATTTCCGGCTTCGAAGACCTTATATATTCTCTTTTTCCCGAAAACTTCTGATACCCTGGAACCTGGCCGCGGATAAATGCCAACGGTGTAAAACCTCATGATTCCGTTCAGATTTTATTCTATCCCTAAGTTCTGACGGAACTTCACCAAGATATTCCAGAAGCTGAAGAATATATTCCGCTCTTCCTTCAACTTTTCCTCTGGCCTCACCAATGACAATACCTTCATCCCGCACATATTCGTCTTCCGCCCATCGGTCTCTTTTTGCTCTCCAGTACCCGTCATAAAACCATCTGATCATTCTTATCAGTCCCATCTGTCTTACCACCTCTGCCGCTTCTCTAATCTTCCCGTTTTCCTGTGCGATCTGATCCAATTCCTCCTGTTCCGCAGGAGAAAATGTCCTGGAGCTGTTCCTGTCAGAGAGGAACCTTTCCCTTGGCCTTTACACATCATCTGCCTGAAAAGCATTCTCAGGGCTATGGTAAAGCCTCTTTTCTCAAAATCTCCTGCTTTTAAATGTAATGAGTCTGCATGAAAAAGCATAGATTTTCTGAAAGGTAAGAGCATTTGATTTTGCGAATTAATATTATCTATAAATTGTTATACTTTGAGACAAATTATAAAAGGACAACACTGTATTGTCAAGGAATTTTTGTAATATTATGAGCATATTATCAAATTTCTTTTTTCAGTCTTCCTTTTTCCTATCACAGCAATTCGTTGACTCGCGCATCCGCACATCATATCCAAGCAGTGTCCGCCGCTCCACCGCTTCCTCATCCAGCATCTTAAGGAGCAGTTCGCATGCCCTTTTACCCAGGTCTTCCACGTCAAAACGTATCGATGTGACCGCCGGAATCCTATTGGCCAGCATGGAACTGTCATAAAAGGATACCACCTGCACCTGGTCCGGCACTGCAATCCGCCTCTGCTGCAGGGTATTCAGCACACAGCCGCAGAGAAAGTCATCCATGCTCACAATGCACTGAACCTGTTTCGCCAAAAGTTGCTCCACAATCCTGTCCACTTCATTTGCTCCCTCAATATTTAAAAATACCTGTCTCGTGCCGTCCCATGTCTTTCTCCCGCAGAAGGCATCCTCGAACCCACGCAGTCTGTTTCTTGTCACAATATAGTCCTCGCTGCCGCCAATCAACGCAATCCTGCTGATTCCGCTGTCCAACAGATTGCCAGTCAGTTCCCTGCAGGCTCTGCGATGGTCATTATCAATCTGTACCACCTGCTCATCATCCGTACTGCCGATGGCCACAAAGGGTACGCCGTTTTCTTTTAAATACTGCATCGGGGCATCATCCGCCAGTGTTCTTGTGAGGATCGCCCCGTCAATTTTCCTGTTGGTCACCGCTCGTTCAAGCTGTGTGATCTGATCGGCGGTCACCATCGATACCAGTACGTCATACCCTCTGGCAGAGGCTGTCCGGCTGATTCCCATCATACATTTCTGGAAAAAGGGCAGTTCTACAATATTATAATCTCCCGGCAATACCACGCCCAAATTAAAAGTCTTGTTCTGCGCCAGCCCCTTCGCCACCACATTGGGACTGTAGTGATGCTCCTCTATATATGCCAGCACTCTTTGACGGGTCTGCTCCCCAATCCTGCCCTTCCCGGATATGGCTCTGGACACCGTGGTCTTAGACACCCCCAGTTCCTGTGCGATATCACCTATTGTCAGATTTCTCTCCTCCATGTTATCCCCTTCCCTTTACGCTTCGCATTGAATATGCTACAATGAACGCAGAGATTGCGCAAACGGTTGTTCTTTATTAGATTACCAGATGCCCTGCAGTTGCGCAAGAGATAATCGATATCTATATGGCGCTGTGCCGGAAAGGATAAGACATTATGAAAACAGATAACCTTTTATTTGGAGCCGCATACTATGACGAATATCTGCCCTGTGACAGGATAGAACAGGACATGCAGATGATGGCAAAAGCAGGCATGAACGTAATCCGCATCGCAGAGTCCACCTGGAGCACCTGGGAGCCGCAGGAAGGTGTGTTTGATTTTACGCACCTGCACCGAATGTTAGCCGCCTCCCGTAAGCACGGCATCCGGGTAATCGTGGGCACCCCTACCTATGCGATTCCCACATGGCTTGCCCGCAAATGCCCCGACATCATCACCGAAACCCATGATGGCCCTGGCCGCTACGGACACAGACAGAATATGGACATCACACATCCAGTTTACTTACAACATGCAGAAATCATTATTCGTAAGCTGATGGAAGAAGTGTCCCCCTATGATCATATCATCGGTTTTCAATTAGATAACGAGACCAAGTCTTACGATACCTGTTCTCCCTACGCCCAGGAGCAGTTCGTAGCCTATGTGCGGGAACTCTTTCAGGATGATCTGGATGCTCTCAACCGCGCCTGGGGATTAGACTACTGGAGCAACCGCATCAACGCCTGGGAAGATTTCCCGGATGTGCGCGGCACCATCAACGGCAGTCTGGGTGCCGAATATCAGAAATTCCAACGCAGGCTAGTGGCAGATTTTCTGGCATGGCAGAGTGGTATTGTAGCAGAATATGCAAGACCCGATCAGTTCATCACGCAAAACTTTGATTACGACTGGCACGGCTATTCCTTCGGATTGCAGCCGGAAGTAGATCAATGGGAAGCCGCACAGGCACTTACTGTGGCAGGCTGCGATATTTACCATCCTTCCGCTCAGGATCTTACCGGCAGAGAGATCTCCTTTGGCGGCGCCATCGCCCGCTCTCTGAAAAAGGATAATTATCTGATATTGGAAACAGAAGCCCAAGGCAATCACGGCTGGCTTCCCTATCCGGGACAGCTCCGCCTCCAGGCCTTCAGCCATCTGGCAAACGGCGCAAATTCTGTCCTTTACTGGCACTGGCACTCCATTCACAATGCCATTGAGTCTTACTGGAAAGGCGTCTTAAGCCACAATCTTCGGGAAAACGCCACCTACCGCGAGGCATGCAGCATTGGCGCCGACTTTCATCAATACGGAAAGCATTTGGTAAACCTTAAGAAACACTGTCCGGCCGCCATTCTTTTGGACAACGAATCTCTGACTGCCTTACAGTGGTTTGCGATAAATGATACTGTATCTTACAATCATATCTTCCGCCTGTTGTATGATGCTTTGTATGATCTGAATGTGGAGTGCGACATCCTCTCGGCAGATGATGTTGACCTATTTGATCAATATAAAATGTTGGTGACTCCCACGCTCTACAGTGTTTCCGACAATCTTGTCAGTCATTTAAAACGCTATGTGGAAAACGGCGGCACCCTGCTGTCTACTTTCAAGACAGCCGTTTCTGACAGAATGCTGCAAATCTACCCCGATGACCAGCCCCATGGCCTGACAGAAGTGTTTGGAATGACCTACGATCAGTTTACTGACGGAGTCAATGTTGGCCTGAAAGACCTGGCCTTCCCAATATCAACCGGGATAGTCAACACCTGCCTTAACGACTGCCATGCCACAGAAAATGCCGCTGAACAACAGGTTCTTACAAACACCGTCCATCACTGGATGGAACTGCTCATCCCAGACACTGCCCAGACACTGGCCACATACGACCATCCCCACTGGGGCAGTTATGCCGCCGTCACCGGCAATCACTATGGCAAAGGATATGCCGTATATCTGGGCTGTTATATTGACGCTCCCGTTTTGAAAGACCTCCTTCGCCATGTCTGTACCAAAGCGGACATACCATTGCCCGAAGTACAATTCCCGGTGATTCTGAAACGGGGCATCAATGAAACGGGCCGGGAAATATTGTACTGCTTCAATTATTCGGAAGAAGATCAGACGATCACATACCATGGAGAGGATGCCGTGATATTACTGCAGGGATCTTATGAGAACACATCCGGGCATCTCAAGGACGGCTGTCTGCTGCATCTACGCTGTTGGGATTTTATGATTATTGAGACACTCTCTTGATTGATACATCTGGCAAATCCTAAAGCAGCCCCAATGCCCAATGCCAGACCCCTGCTCACACAAATACCCCGTGCAGTCGACTATCCGACACACGGGGTACTATCTTTTCTAATCCGGTTTCCGTCCTGTGAGCGCATACAGTTTCTCAAGTCTGTCTTCGCCTAACAGTCTGGGTCCGCCCAACTGTATGGTACGATACAAAAGCTCCGCATAGAACTCCACCGACTCCATCTTCATATAGGCCGACAGCAAATCCTCCGCCCAGGTAAGCGCCCCGTGACTCTCCAGTAATACCGCTTCATAATCCGCCAGATAAGGCTCAATGGAATCCGGGATTTCCATGGTGGAAGGCGTTCCGTAAGGCGCTAACGGCACCTTGCCGAAATTAACAATCACTTCCGGCATAATGGGGTCTTCCAGTGCCCGTCCCATGACTGCGAAGCTGGTAGCAAAGACAGGATGGGCATGTACCACCGCCTTCACATCAGGGCGTTTCTGATAGACCCGCAGATGCATCCTGATCTCGGAAGAAGGCTTAAGTCTCGCATCGTTCCCGATCACATTCCCCATCATGTCTACCCTGCACATCTGTTCCGGTTTCATAAAGCCCTTGGATACACCTGTGGGCGTACACAGAATCTCATTTTCTCCCAGCCGCACCGATAGATTACCGTCGTTGGCCGCCACCATGCGGCGTTCATACATTCTCCTTCCAATCTCGCAAATCTGTAATCTGCATTCTGCCTCATTTAACATAATGAACCTCTTTTCTTTGTATCGATTTCCTATATAATACTTAGTCAGCCTGATACAAATAGAAATCGTCCAGCGTTCCCCATCCTTTGGCGGCGCAGCTTACAGATGCCCCCACTTTCAGGATGCCGTCATCTCCCACTTCTACTTTCACCGCCGGATTCTGCCAGTTGCACCAGCCGCTCACAGCAGTCTCTTCCGTCACCTTTTCCTTGCCGTTATCGGCATAAATATACATATCCGCCTCATCGCCTGCATCGCCGCCCTGCAGATACAGACCAAATTCATAATTGCCAGGTGCAAGCCCTGTCACTTCCTGTTCCACGGTAAAGGAGACCGCGTCATCAGACCAGAAATGCAATGAGAAATCACCTTCATGCGCATCCTGCTCCTTGTCCTGATAATCCGTCCCGTTTCCCGCTATCTTCCACATAGATCTGTCCGCATCCTCAAAACCCGGATTCTCCAACAGATTACTGCGCTTCACGATAATATGTGCCGTAAAATGCCAGGGATACCTGCTGTCCGCCAGAATATCAAAAGCCGCCTGCGCAAGTTCCTCATCCTCCACCCCGGTCACAAACTCACCCGTAATTTCATACTCTCCGTCAACCGAAGTATCAATGGCCGAAAGCTGCTCTTCGTTCCATTTCACAGGAAACTGCGTGACACTCCGGTCATTGTAACACACGTCCGCCGTTTCCGGCATGGTAATCTCCCCGTCTATCGCAACACTGACTTCTACCACAGGAATACGCTCCACCCGTTTGTCAACCAATGTTCCGCACTGCAAATATTTAAAAACTTTCAGGGATTCCAGTGGTTGACCATTATAGTCAAATAGCGCCTGATTGTCCCAGGAGGAGCCGCCATAATACACGCCCGCATCTTTCGGATCATACCCGGCCGCATAAGACGATGCCCAGCCGGATCCTTTCTGTTCCCATGCCTCCCGGTTAGCCGCAAGCACCGTATCCGCATCCGCCGCATTTTCCTCCCAGACATGCACCGGTACCCAGGCCGGTTCCCAGTAAAAAAGCCCAAGTCCCGCTTCTCCCACTGCGGCTACCGCCGCAAACGTATCCCGGATCTCATTGGCCTGCCCCTGCACGGTCGCCGCATACGCCGGCAGAATGTCCGCCTCTCCAATGCTGTTGGCACTGCCGTCCCCGTCTCCTGTCGTATAGGGATAAGAATTCTCCGCCACCAGAACTTTTTTATCATAAGTGTCAGCTACCTTCCGCAGCGTTTCCGTCAGATTAGGAAGGGTCCCATGCCAGAAAGGATAATAAGATACTGTAAATATCATAGTCTATCTCCTTATCCTGAAGCTTCTGTGCCAAAGCCAACATTCCCTCCTGATCCGACACATCCGTAAAATGAACGGCTATCTGGATCTGCCTATCACGTTCCTTCGCCACTTCCCTGACTGCCCTGGCTCCCGCCTGCAGAAGCTGTCTGCGTTTCGTCCAGTCCGTCTCCCCGGCTATGCCGTTATTAATCTCGTTGCCAATCTGCACCATCCCCACATCAGCTCCGGCATCCAGAATGTCCGACAGACTCTCCACAGTAAATGCATAAAGTGCCTCTGATTTTTCCTCAATGGACATGCCTTCCCAGGTTTTGGGACACATCTGCTTGGAAGGATCCGCCCAGAAATCGGAATAATGATAATCCACACACAGTTTCATATGGTACTGGGCCGCCCTTTTGCCAATCTCGGCCGCTTTCGCCGTATCATTGTTGCCGCCGCCATAACCGTTGCCGTCCTCGTCATAAGGATCGTTCCAAACCCGCACCCGGATATAATTCACCCCATTTTGCGCAAGCGTCTGAAAAATATCCTGCTCCTGCCCCGCCTCATTATAGTAGATGACACCGCTCTCTTCCTCTGCAAGCACACTGGAAATATCCGCGCCCCGGATAAAATCTTCCCTGAGGCCTTCAATCGGTTCTATGTATATATCCGCCTTCTCGGGCTGTGTGGGAAGCGGATAACTGACAACATTCATATTTTCGCCGTTTTCTCCAACGCTGTCTGTGTTGGCATCCCGTTCCTGTTCCTGTTCTTCCGCCGCAGTATCGACTCTGACCGCATCATTCGCACCGCATCCGGACAGCAGGAGCACCAGTAAAGTGCCTGACAACAACGCTCCCTTGCGATGCCATTTCTTCTTATGATAATATCTGTTTTCTCCTGTCATCAAGACATTACCCTTCCCTATCTTCTTCCAGCTTTTCCACGTTAGCCTGAAACAACCTCAAGATGCCATCCGTGCATTTTCGCCCTGTTCAGGCGTCCCTTCTTTTTACCCAGTATCCGTCATATGCCTTGTTGTCCTGTGACCCGATCAGGCATTCCGCAGACAGCGTATATCCCGCTTCTTCCAGGGCGGCTCTTCTGTCGACTGCATAAATCGGCGCCTTAGTCGCGATCATCGAACATTGGAACAGTTCAAAGGCAGGTTCCGTGATCAACGATAAAATGGAAGCGATCGCCCGGCTGTTCTCATAATCCGTTCTGAGATCCAGCCGCAGCAAGCCACAGTCATTAAAATAATCCTCTGCCCTGCGGTTAAACAGTTCTATCGTTCCCACTGCCGCCTGCAATGTCTTATCCACTATCGTAAAACGGACAAAGCCTCGGTCTTCATATTCTTTCAGCCAGTAGTAGATGCTCTCCTCCACCATTTTCTGCGTGACACAGTAAAAGTTCGTACCGTGACAATTGTCACTGTTAAAAAATGGCAGCGCCATTTTGTCGCCATACACTTTATATAGGTCTGCAGCATCTTTGGGGTCGATCAACCTCACTAAAAACATATCATTTTCCAGTATCGGACATTCCTGATATACATCTTTCATCCTGTCTATTCTCCTTTTCTGCTCTCACAACGCCCTGTTTCTCAAAATGTTCATTCTCCTGCAACAGTTCCTTCAGCGCCGATTTCATCATCTCAGCTATATTATATCGGCGTTCCGATAGATGGGCAAGCAAAAAGTTTCGTCTGCCCCTATTTATCAAATCTCGTCAGCTTATATCTCTCGATATAATCACAGATCCTTTATCCCGCGGTCTGTAAATCCAAGTCCTGCGATATGCGCACAAACTGCAAGCGCATCAGCATTTTTCTTTACAAAATGGGGTTGAAAAAGTCCACTTATTGTCCATCGATCTCCAAGAAGCACTTTTAAAGACCACCAATTACCATGCGTTTCTGAAAAAGAAAAAAAGCCTCCCCGTTCGCCGCGATTATGATATAGTCGGCAAGTTCAACGCCTACCAGCTCGCCCGCCTCCTTTATCCGCTCCGTCATTTTCAGGTCTTCACTGCTTGGCGTGATGCTTCCTGATGGATGGTTATGCATAAGTAGAATCTGGGATGCACCAACCAGCAGGGCGCGGATAAAGATTTCCCTCGGCGCAATGAGGCTGCAGTTTACCGTGCCTTTTGATATAAGCGATATCCCAAGCAGCCGGCCTTTGCCGTTGAGTGCTGCCATGTAGACATATTCCTCGGCCATCCGGTCGAACTCCAAAAGCTCCCGTGCCAGCATTGCGGCCGTCTCCGGGCAGTTTATTTTTCCGGCTGGTTCATAGTTGACTCTCTTTGCTTTATGTAGAGGTTGTCCTGGTATTTTCCAAACAGTTCCTGCACTGAGCGTCTCATGAGTACTCCTCTTTTCAAGTTATTTGAAAGCCTTTCACTAATAGTACAAATAAGACTGCATAAAGGTTACAAGTTTTTTATAAAAGGATTCCACGCGCCCCGCCTATAGCAGATCAGATAGAGCGCAAACAACAGCAGATTATGCGCGATCATGCAGGCCCATGCCGATACCAGCCCCAGTCCCAGCACCTGGGTACATAGATAGGTCCCCGCAATCCGTACCAGCCACATACCGATAATATTATAGACAAACGGCGCCCTGGTCTTGCCGACTCCCAGCATAAGCCCCTCAATAATGATAGAAAAACCATAAAAAGGTTCGGAAACCGCCACCATGCGAAGCACAGCTGCTCCCAGTCCGATCACTGCATCCTGCCTGGAAAACAGCCCCATCAGCCACGGTGCTGCCAGGAAAAGACAGGTACCGGAACCGATCATCAATGCGATTTCCAAAGGTACAAACATATTCGCCAGACTCTTCATGCGCTTTTCATCCCTGGCCCCATAAGCATTGCCCGCCAGCGTAGCCGCCGCCGTCTGCATCCCGAATCCCGGAATATAAAAAGCTGACTCCACCGTGTTGGCAATGGTATGCGCCGCTGTTGACACCTCCCCCAGAGAGTTGATCATGGCCGCGAATGCCACATACCCCAGACAGGTACCGAAACGCTGCAACATATTGGGCCTCGCCACCCGTATACAAGGTCTTAAAATCTCCATATCCGGCACAAAGCGTTCGCCTTTTGGAGAAATCTCCCTGTGCCGCCAGAGCACACAGGTAATACAGATCCCGCCTATGGTAAAGGCAATAGCACTGGCAATCGCCGCACCGATCACACCAAGTCCCGCTCCCCACATGGTAAAGCGCAGGGAAAACAGTTCCATACTTCTGGTCGGATAAATCATAAGGAAGTTAAGCGTCACATTGATCAGATTCACCAGCACACCAATCTTCATGGGCGATTTGGTATCTCCCGCCGCCCGCAGCACGGTTCCAAAAATGATGCTGGCAGTCCTGGGTAACATGGGCAGATAAAGAATCAGGAAATACTGTGACGCCATCGCACGTATCCCTGGCTCCACCTGCATCCAGACCGGCACCATGCCGCTCAACGATACGGTCAGCACTGTAAAGAAAATTCCAAGAGCACCCGTCAGTAAGACCGCCTGCGCTGCAGCCCTTTTTGCCGCGGCCCGGTCATCGGCCCCAAACGCTTTTGCTATGTAAGAAAGAAATCCTACACCCGTTGCAGAGATGGTACTGCCGATGAGCCAGTTGACGGTTCCCGTGGAACCCACTGCCGCCGTCGCCTGCGTGCCCAAAGATCCCACCATCGCCGTATCGATATACTGGACGGCCGTCTGCATCAACTGTTCCAGCATAGTAGGCCACGCCAGTGCCAGAATCGTAATGAGCATCTTGCGGTCTAATGTTTTATGTGTCGTTGTTTTTGTCATTTGTTCCTCCGTCCTTAGCCTGAAAATTCCCAAATTCCCCTTGCGAAACCATCATACCTATGCTATAATAATTTTCGGCGGTTTTCATACCATCCGCCAAGCCATCAAAGGGGCATAGTTCAAAGGTAGAACAGTGGTCTCCAAAACCATCGATGTGGGTTCGATTCCTACTGCCCCTGTCATCGACCCGTGAGTTGTCACTCACGGGTTTTTAAATTTAAATTGGAAGACCGCTGTCCTTGGCGGGATATTTCATTTACACAAGAAAAATCATGAAGGGAGCCTGATGATTCATGAAAAGGATGACCGCAAGCCTTGCACTTTTGGGCCTGGCTTCTTATTTATTATGTGCCTGCGGCAAAGAACAACCGCTTCTTACCCTGGAGGATTATAAACTGGATACAGAAAGCGGCTCCACAAGCCGGGGTGTCAAAATCGGTGATGATGCCGGAGCCTTCCTGGCCGCTTATCAGGATGATATGATATTTTCTGCCGTATCAGAAGATGCTCAGACCAGCTATCATTATATCCCTATGGATGAAATTTCTTTTGATACTGCCCAGACGTTAATTCTGCCTGCCTTTTTTATTGACGGGCTTGCAATCGATATGGAGCAGTTCTGTGCGGACAACGAAATCGAACAGACGGATCTGATCGCCTATCTGACCGATGCTTCTTATCTGTCCGATCACAAGGTCATCTACCGTTATCTTGTCTTTACCTGGGAAGACGGTGTCATCACGGACATCCGCTCCGAATCCATGGACTACAATCAGGACGCCTCCTATTATGAAGCGAACTGACTTTCATACAGTTTCGCATAGAAACCTTTCCGGGCAAGCAGTGTCTCGTGATTTCCTTGTTCTATAATATTGCCGTCCTTCATGACTAAGATTACGTCCGCTTCCCGGATGGTGGATAGTCTGTGGGCTACGATAAAGCTGGTACGCCCTTTCATCATGGTGGCAAAAGCCTTTTGAATCCGGATTTCCGTTCTGGTATCGATGGAAGAGGTCGCCTCGTCCAGGATCAGCATGGGCGGCAGGCACAGCATCACACGGGTAATGCACAGAAGCTGCTTCTGTCCCTGGGACAGGCTCCCGCCATCCTCCCCGATGAGGGTATCATATCCCTGGGGCAGTCTCTTGATAAAGCTGTGTGCGTGGGATGCTTTCGCCGCCGCAACGATCTCTCCCTCCGTCGCTTCGGGTTTGCCCATCACGATATTGTCCCGGATCGTACCTGCCTTTAGCCAGGTCTCCTGCAGCACCATGCCATAATTGGCCCGCAGGCTCTTTCTTGTCACTTCTCGGATATCAGCGCCGTCCACACAGATTTTACCCTCATTCACGTCATAAAAACGCATCAGCAGGTTAATGACTGTGGTCTTCCCGCATCCGGTAGGTCCCACGATAGCCACCCGCTGTCCGGGTTTTACCGACAGATTGAAGTCTGTGATCAATTGCTTCTCGGGCACATAGGAAAAGTCCACATGGGTGAGATCCACTCTTCCTTCCACATCTCGCAGTACTTGGGCATCCGCACGCTCCGGCACCTGTGGCTCCTCTTCGATCAGGGCAAAAATGCGCGCCGCACAGGCAAGGGCATTCTGCAGTTCCGTCACCACGCCTGATATCTCGTTAAAAGGCTTCGTATACTGGTTCGCATAGGTTAAGAAACAGGACAACTGTCCCACACTGATACCGCCGCGGATCGCATAGACCGCACCGGTCACTGCCACTCCGGCATACACCAGATTGTTGACAAAGCGAGTCGAAGGGTTCGTGATGGACGAAAAGAAAATGGCCCGCAGGGAACAACTTTTCAGTCTTTCGTTAATCTCATCGAACTCCTCAAGCGCCTCGTCCTCATGGGAAAAAGCCTGCACCACTTTCTGATTTCCTATCATCTCCTCGATCAGGGCCGTCTGTTCTCCTCTGGTCTCGGACTGTAATTTAAACATGGTAAAGGTTTTCTTCGCGATAAAGCCTGCCACAAAAAATGATAATGGTGTCACCAGGACAACGACACCTGTGATGGCCACATTCACACTGAGCATAAATCCCAGGGTACCCAGGATGGTGATCACGCCGGTAAAAAACTGGGTAAATCCCATCAAAAGGCCGTCTGCAAACTGATCCACATCCGCGATCACACGGCTCACCACTTCCCCATAGGAATGGGCGTCAATATATTTCAAAGGCAGAATCTCAATCCTCTCAAAAGCCTCATTTCTGATATCCTGCACGATGCGGTAGGTCATTTTATTGTTGCACACATTCATAATCCACTGAGCCGCTGCCGTCAGGGCAATGATCACTGCCATCTGTTTCAGGATAGTAAACACCCCTGTATAATCTACCTCTCCTTTCCCGAGAATCAAATCAATGACTCTTCCAGTCAATATCGGCAGATACAGCGTAAGCGCCACGGTGACGGATGCCATCACGATAGATGCCGCCAGATAGAACCAATATTTCTTAATATAACGCAATACCTTTCCAAGAGTCTGCTTTTGTCCTGCCATGATCTCCTCTTTTCTGCGCCGCCTTTGTATTTCCGGACAGTTCCGTGCCAGGCCGCGCACCGGCACGAATCCTTAACTTATCGCCCGCTATCGCTTACTTCTCCGCTGTCTTAGGATACTGCGAATAATAAATCTCCTGATATACTTCACACGCCTGCAAAAGTTCCTCATGGGTACCGCACCCTGCCATCATACCGTCATCCAGCACGATGATCTGGTCTGCATGCTGTATGGAAGAAGCCCGCTGGGAGACGATAAACACTGTCATCTCTCCGGGAAGTTCCCGAAGCGCCTTTCGAAGCGCCGCATCGGTAGCATAATCTAACGCCGAGGCACTGTCATCCAGAATCAAAATCTCCGGGCTTCCCACCAGGGCTCTCGCGATGGTCAGACGCTGTTTTTGTCCGCCCGACAGGTTTCTGCCCGCCTGCGCCACTACAGCGTCAAGTTTTCCGTCTTTTCCTTCCACAAACTCTTTGGCCTGGGCCGTGGCAAGTGCCTGCCACAGTTCTTCTTCCGTGGCGTCCTTCTTCCCCCAGAGCAGGTTTTCCCGGATGGTTCCCGCAAAGAGCACCGCTTTTTGCAAGACCACTCCCACTTTCTGCCGCAGTTCCTCCATGGAATAGCTTCTCACATCTTTCCCGTCGATCCGCACAGTTCCCTGTGTGGCATCATAGAACCGCGGTATCATATTGACCAGAGAAGATTTCCCGGATCCCGTACCGCCGATGATGCCTATGGTCTGTCCCCTTTTGACCTTAAAATCGATGTCTGAGAGGGATTCTGCACCAGCCCCCGCATAAGTCAGATGCACATGGTCAAAGTCTACGATATATGAGACATCTGTGCCGGCTTCTACCGTCTGCCTCTTATCCTGTCTGCCGGCTTCTACTGTCTGACTCTTGTCCTGTCTGGCAGTTCCTGCCGCCCGCGCCATATCCGCCCCGGATACTGACACGCCTGCCACATCCGTCCCCTGCTCCCAGGTCATGGACGACTGAATCTCAAAGACACTCTCAATCCGGTTGGCACAGGCCAGTGCCTTGGTGATCGTAATGATCAGATTGGCCAGTTTCACCAGTTCGATCAAAATCTGAGACATATAATTGACCAGAGCCACAACCTGTCCCTGGGTAATGGTTCCCTCATTGACCCGCACGGCCCCCGTATAAAGCAGGATAATGGTCGCCGCATTGATGATAATATATGTGACCGGATTGGTCAATGCTGATATTTTCCCCACAAAAAGTTGCAAGTCTGCCAAGGCAGCATTCTTCTTTTCAAACTGCTCAATCTCTTCCTCTTCTTTGTTAAAGGCGCGGATCACCCTGGCTCCGGTCAGATTTTCCCTGGTCGCGCCAAGCACCGTGTCAAGCCCCGCTTGTACCTTCTTATACATGGGCATGGTGATCATCATGATACCGAACACCACGATCGATAACAGGGGAATCGTGACCACAAAAATAAACGCCGCCTTCACATCTATGGTAAAAGCCATGATCATGGCGCCGAACACAATAAAGGGAGAACGCAGAAACAGCCGAAGCACCATATTGACACCGTTTTGCACCTGATTCACATCGGAAGTCATCCGGGTGATCATCGTGGACGTTCCAAGGGTATCCATCTCTGTGAAAGAAAGGCTCTGAATATGCTGAAACAGCGCATGTTTTAATCCGGTAGAAAACCCTACGGCCGCCTTGGCCGCAAAGTACTGCGCCGTGATGGAACAGACCAGACCGATCAGCCCCAGAGCGATCAACAAGATCCCCATCTGCAGGACATAGGAGACCTGCCCGCCTTTAATCCCCTTGTCAATAATGGCCGCCATCACCAACGGCACAAACAATTCGAAGGTGGCCTCTAACATCTTAAAGAGCGGGGCGCAGACTGTCTCTTTCTTATAATCATTCAGATAAACCAAAAGTTTTCTCATAGAAGATTCTCTCCTTTTCATACGCAAGCACTATCATTCACATCCTGCGGCAAACCCAACGCGACAGCAGTTTGCACAAACTGCTGCCGCGTACGATATTTCCATCTAACCGCCATGATTGCGCTTCGCACAATCTCACGTGATCCGTTCTCTTATTGTACATATTCCTGCGTCATTTCCTCAATCTTGTCACTGATATTCTGCACCTGTCTGGAAGGCACGTATGCTTTCTCCGGATACAATGCTTTATGAAGCTGTTTCACATTGTCCTCCAGATCATCCGGAATCACACAGCTTCCCTTACTGCCCACATTGGCACCGACCCTGCTTCCCTCAAAAGGGAAACCGTCACTGGTTACCACATTATAACCCGCCACACTGCCAAGCACGCTCAAAACCTCATTGACATTCAGGGAAGTCTGCACCTGTGGAAGCACCGCATTGACCATATCAGTCAAAGTCCCTATGGAAGCGTCCTGCGCCTTATCCATCATGGCCCGAAGCACATCCCTTTGTCTCTCGGCTCTTCTGAAATCATCCCCTCTGGTATAACGGATCCGGCAATAAGCCGTGGCCTGCATACCATTGAGCAACTGCATCCCGCTTTGCTCCACAGGCGTATAATCCACCCCTAACTCCTCTGCCATACACAACTGATAATTATTTAAATGGGAAATCTCCGAATCCGTCACTTCTATCTCCACACCGCCCAGCGCATCTACTGCATCGATCAGCCCCGAAAATCCAATGGTCACATAATCTGTAATATCCAGATCCAGATTGGCGTTGAGCATATTGATGGCCTGCTCCGGCCCGCCCTGGGCATAAGCGGCATTACATTTATTATAAGAATCATTGCTCAGATTTAAAAAGGTATCCCGAAACACGGAAATCAGTTTGATCTCCTGGGTATCCTGGTTAATGCTGGCAATGATAATGGAATCACTTCTGGTACCCTTATCCAGTTCCCCGTCCCTGGCATCTACCCCGAAAAGAGCAATGTTGCGATATCCTTTCTCCTCAACTTCCTCTTCTTCCTCTATCTGCTGTTCCACTTCCTCATTGATGATGATCGCTTCTTCATTAATGACCTTTCGTTCTACTTCCTCTGTCGTCCTGGTAACCACATACAATACCAAAACAGCAATCAAAAGGACACTGACTTCCATGGTCACCAGCAAAACACTCTTCCACCTGCTTCGTTTCTTCTGTGTCACCATAGGCTGCTCAGATTTCTGATTCTCCTGAGGTTCCTGCATATGCTCTTCCATACCGGCTCCTTTATCTGTTCCTTGTAAAATTCGTTTCCAAAATGCACTTACAATTTATACCCACATTATCCTACCACAAAAATTCCTATTTGAACAGTAATTATATCAAATCTATCGCATCCCTCACGCTCTTGACACCAATCAGCCTCATTCCCTCCACCGACTTCACCTGGCTTACATTGACCTCCGGCAAAATACAAGTCGTAAATCCCAGCTTGGCAGCCTCGCTGACCCGCTGTGCAGCCATGGAAACACCGCGTACCTCACCGCTTAAGCCGATCTCCCCGAAGGCAATCATCTTGTCGTCAATGACCCGGTTCTTAAAGCTGGACACCACCGCCATGGAAACCCCCAGATCTATGGCCGGCTCCAGAATCCGCATGCCGCCCGCCAGATTCACATAGGCATCACAGTCAGACATCTGGACACCAAGCCTTTTTTCCAGCACAGCCATCAGCAGATTGAGCCGGTTAAAGTCCATGCCCGTTGCCTGTCTTCTGGGAATCCCGAAATTACTATGACACACCAGCGCCTGAATCTCTAAGAGCATGGGTCTTGTACCCTCCACAGAGCAGGATACCACAGACCCGCTGGCCCCTTCCGGTTTGCCGCTCAGCATAAATTCCGAGGCGTTTTTGACTTCTGTCAGGCCCTCTTCCTTCATTTCGAAAACACCTATCTCGTTGGTGGATCCAAAACGATTCTTCACACCACGCAGAATCCGGTAGGATGCATGCCTGTCCCCCTCAAAGTAAAGAACGGTGTCCACCATATGTTCCAAAACCCTCGGCCCGGCCACTGTCCCCTCTTTGGTCACATGTCCCACGATAAAAACTGAGATATTCAATCCCTTCGCCAACTGTAATAGTACATTGGTGGATTCCCGTACCTGTGACACACTGCCAGGTGCGGAAGATATTTCCTCATGGTACATGGTCTGTATGGAATCGATAATCGTGATCGCCGGCATCTGAGCGCGTATCGTCTGCTCCACCGTTTCCAGGCTGGTCTCGCACAACAGAAGCAGATTATCGGAGAAATCGCCGATACGATTGGCCCGGATTTTGATCTGTCTAAGAGATTCCTCCCCGGAAATATACAGCACTTTACGCCCGTCAGCCGCCATATATCTGCAAACCTGCAAAAGCAGTGTGGATTTGCCGATCCCCGGATCCCCGCCCACCAGTGTCAGCGATCCCGGCACGATACCGCCGCCAAGCACTCTGTCCAGTTCTGCCATATGGGTGCTCATCCGCTCCTCTTCCTGCAGATTGATGGCCGCCAGATTCACCAGTTCCGCACTTCCCCGTCTGTGGGCGCCTCCGGATACACCGCTGCTCTTTGCGGGTGCCTTTTCCTCTACCATGGTATTCCACTCTTTGCATCCGGGACACTGTCCCATCCATTTAGAAGACTCATATCCGCAGTTTTGACAATAGAAAACCGTCCCTTTACTCTTTGCCATACACACTCCTTATCCTGACATCAAACCACTGCCGCCGACACAACAAAACTTCCCACCTGACGCCCCGCCAGTTGGGAAGTTCTAAACACCGCTCTTTTCCTATTTTGTAATCTTTACCTTCACTTCACCGGCACTGGCTAATTCTACACTGATATTGAGCTTGCCGCTTAAGTTAGTCTTCATCCTGCCCAGGTTCGTATCGTTAAGGCATACGTCATATTCGGTATCCTCTTCCAGGCCAACCGTGATCTGGGCATCCTCGTCTCCCTCCACCGTGAAAGTAACGCCGTTTTCAGTCTCCGCAAAACCATTTACACTGGTTCCCGGCTCTGACTCAAAGGCAAACATGCCATTCTTCTCTAACTTGGTCAGTTCTTTATAAGTCTTAACCTTATACAAGTCCCCGCCATGTTCATAATTTTCCAGCTTTGCCTTGGCCGCCAGCTTATGGTTTCCAAAACTGATGGCGCCGTTTTCCTCTGTACGCAGTAATTCTTCTACTACAGCCATTGTGTTTTCCTCCTAAGTTTTGTGTTATTTAGACCTCTCACGCGCGTACCGTGAAAGATACTTTTTTATTTTTGAGCCCCACGGACACATGATCGCCGCGTTTTACTCTTCCGGAAAGTATCTCCTCCGCCAATGCGTCTTCAATTTCTGATTGAATGGCCCGCTTCATCGGACGTGCCCCCATTTTGACATCCATATGCTTCTCGATCAGATGCTCTTTCACCGAACTTGTAATCGTCAGTTCAATGTCCATCTGTTCCTTACAGCGTCTCGTCAGATTCCTAGATAACAGTGTGATGATCTGCTTCATCTCTTCACGCCCTAACGGATGGAACACCATGATCTCATCAATTCTGTTGATAAACTCGGGCTTAAAGAGACGTTTGACTTCCTCCATGACCTTGCCCTTCATCTTATCATAGCTTTGCTGCTCCGTCTCCTGCGCACCAAATCCAAGATTCTTGGGATCGATAATCCGCTGTGCCCCCGCATTGGAAGTCATGATTAGAATGGTATTCTTGAAGCTTACCTTCCGCCCCTTGGAATCCGTAATATGCCCGTCGTCCAGCACTTGTAAAAGTACATTGAACACATCGGGATGTGCTTTCTCAATCTCGTCAAAAAGAACGACCGAGTAAGGATTTCTGCGAATTTTCTCCGAGAGTTGTCCGCCTTCCTCGAAACCTACATATCCCGGCGGCGAACCGATCATCTTCGATACGGAGTGCCCTTCCATATATTCCGACATATCTACCCTGATCAGGGAATTCTCGGAACCAAACATGGCCTCCGCAAGCGCTTTGGAAAGTTCCGTCTTGCCCACGCCCGTAGGCCCCAGGAACAGGAAGGAACCGATCGGACGGTTCGGATCTTGCAGCCCTACCCTGCCCCGGCGCATGGCCTTGGCCACAGCCACCACTGCTTCCTCCTGGCCGATCACCCGCTTATGCAGGATGGATTCCAGTTTTAACAGGCGTTCGCTCTCCTTTTCCGCCAGCTTCTTGACCGGAATCTTCGTCCAGAGCGCCACCACCTCGGCAATCTCATTTTCTCCCACAATATAAGCCCGTTTCTCTTCTTCCTGCTGCATACGCTTAATAACACGATCGTATTTTCTGATACAGGCTTCCTGCTTCTTTTTCAGTTCTGCTGCCTGGGTGAATGCCTCCATCCGGATCGAGCGCTCTATCTGCAAATCAATCTTTTTGATCTCTTCTCCCAGTTCCTGTAATTTGTCCGGCTGTGACGTCACATGCAGGCGCACTGCCGCTGATGCTTCATCGATCAGGTCTATGGCCTTATCCGGCAGATTCCTGTCATTGATATACCGGGCCGACAGCGCCACCGCAGCACTGATGGCCTCCGGTGTGATCGTCACTCTGTGATGTTCTTCATATTTATGGGCAATGCCCCGAAGGATATTCTCTGCCTCCTCAATGGTCGGTTCTTCCACTGTCACCGGCTGGAACCGTCGTTCCAAAGCGGCATCTCTCTCCACGTATTTGCGATACTCTGCTATCGTTGTGGCGCCGATTAGCTGAATCTCTCCCCTGGCCAAAGAAGGTTTTAAGATATTGGAAGCATCGATCGCCCCTTCTGCGCCGCCTGCGCCGATGATGGTATGCATCTCATCCAAGAAAAGGATGATGTTGCCGTCATCGATCACCTCTTTGATCACTTTCTTAATCCGTTCCTCGAACTCGCCGCGATACTTACTGCCAGCCACCATACCGGAAAGATCCAGTGTCAGAAGTCTTTTGTCCTGCACCGTAAAAGGCACATCTCCAACCACGATTCTGGCGGCAAGTCCTTCCACTACGGCAGTTTTACCCACACCCGGCTCTCCCACCAGGCAGGGATTATTCTTTGTACGCCGGCTCAATATCTGTACTACTCTTGTAATCTCGTCTTCCCGGCCGATCACCGGATCCAGCTTTCCTTCTCTGGCAAGTGCCGTCAGATCGCGGCTGTACTGATCCAATGTGGAAGTCGCACTCTTCTTCTTGGCCTGTTTCCTTCCCAGGTCTTCCTTGTAAAGTGCACTGTCCTCACCCATGGCCACCAGTACATCTACATAGAGTTTCTGCACGGAAACACCCATGGTATTTAGAAGCCGCACTGCCACATTCTCTCCCTCTTTCAAAAGTGCCAGGAGAATATGCTCCGTACCAGTCTTGTCACTGTGAAACCTGTCAGCCTGTCTGTGCGCCTCCTCCAGGATGGCCAGTGCTCTCGGAGAATAGCCATCCCGCTCCGCAATCAGGATGGAACTTTCCGGCACCAGCAGTTCCTTGATCATCTCTTTGAGCTGTCTGGCATCCACTCCGTTATTCTGCAATACAGTAGCGGCCACTCCGGTATTTTCCCGCAGCAATCCAAGCAGGATATGTTCGCTTCCCACATAACTCTGCCGCAGATTCTTCGCAGCTCTCTCTGCAAGCGCCAAAGCCGCATTGGCCTTATCCGTAAATTGTGACTGCATCAATCATTCATTCCTTTCCCATACTCCTCATAGATTTCATCTATAAGAGCATGCACTTCTTCTCTGGAAATATTCTTGCAGCTGGCTTTGGCAAGTGTCACCAAAAGATCCTCCCGCACATCTTCCATCGCGCGTATCTTATCAATGTCTACCGCAATCATAGCACCTTTTCTGCGGTCCACCTTGACATAGCCCTCCTGTTTGAGAACCGTATAAGCTTTATTGACTGTGTGCATGTTGATACCGATGGTATCCGCCAGTTGTCTGACCGAGGGCAGCATATCGCCCTCCTGAAACCTGGACGTTGCAATCCCCATGATGATCTGGTTGCGCAGCTGCATATATATTGCTTCATCACTGTTAAAATCAATTTCTATAAACATCTTCTACCAATCCCGCGTGACAGTGAGACCTTCTGTCCTGCTGCCACGATCAAGCTACATCAGGTCCTTATCGTCCATACTCAAAAATTCAAATTCAAACTCATCATCGTCCAACAGGAAATTCTTGGGCTTCCGTTTGGGTGCAGCCTTGGCTGTCCTCTCCTGTGCCGCATCCTCCTCATAGGATCTCTCCCGAACAGATCTGCGCTCTGCCCTTTCGGGGCGCTCACTGCGTTCACTGCCCCGACGTCTCTCAGAGATTTCCGCTGTCTCTCTTCGGCGAACCGGACTTTCCCCGGCAGACTCCTCGTTTCTCATTCTGCGTCTTGCCGGTCTGTCATCCTCCTCTTCTTCGTCATCCTCCTCATCATCGTCTTCATAGTCTTCATAATAAGCATCGCGAAGCTTGAGGGCCATGATGATCACCGTCACAAGCAAAAACACCAGTAACACGGCAAGCACCACGATCACAATACGCTGTTTCACCACAGAAGCTGCAGCCTCTTCCTCTGCCTGTGACCGGGAATAAGCCGACTGCAAAAGGGGCTCAAGCTCCCGCATATCACCATTGATATTATCATACAGATACCATACCGGTCCTTCTTCCCTCTGTTCGAGCCGCAGTTCGTAATCATTGTTGACCACAGGTTCCGGTTCCGGCTCTTCCACAGGTGTCTCCTCCTGCGGCGGTTCTTCCTCCACCGGAAGCATTTCTCCCATCTCCAACAGGTCTTCACGGACAAATCCCGTATTCTCTGAACCGTTGGATGAGGTATAAGTAACATAATACCATGTCTTACCGTCACTTCCTGCGGATTTTCCGCTAATAATCACCTGCGCTCCTTCCGTCAGCGATCCCACCGGATTCTTTTTGGTAGAAGGTTCCGGCCGCACTTTACAGTTCACTTTAATCTGCGCATACTGCAAATCCACGGACTCATCCGCTGCCACCGAAGCACCGCCGGAAAAAGTATCCGCCTGCGCCTCCCCACCATTGTCCGGCTGTGCTGCCAAAGATGTGTCACTCACCACCGGAACCTCCGCACCGTCTTCCAGTTCTATCATATCGGAACGGATATATCCCACATTATTTGCACTCAGATATACCTGATACCAGGTGGCACCTGAAGCGTTCACTTTGCCCTTAATCGTCACCGTCTTGCCGATCGTAGAACTGCCTACCACTTCGCTGTTTGCATCCGGTGATTTTCGGATATTGACAGAATTGGGAATAACTTTACCCGCCGCATCCGCCAGACTGACAATGGGCGTGCACCATACCATAACTGCCATGCAAGCGGCCATGAGTATCCCTTTCGCAATGCACTTTTGTGCCCTTTTACCGTGTTCCCTCTTCTGTATCCTCATAAATCTTTCTCCCTTTTCTATGCCTCTGTCCTTAGAGGCCTTCTCTCTTAAACCTTTTGGAGCCGTCTTCTCCTTTGCGTACTTCTGCGCTGAAGCCGGACATTTTGTCATTTCGTGCCCGCGCTTTTTCCTCCATATTCCGATGATAAGCCACCTCACATTTGGAACAGAACCTTCCCATACGGATGGAGGCCCCGCAAACCTCGCACTGCAGGAAAAAATTAGAATTTGCCGCAATCTCCAGCCTTGCCTCTTTGAGCATTTCCCGGATGGAACGCTGTGAGACCCCAGTTGCTTCCGACACCTGCGCCGAAGTCGCACCCGAATGCTTCTCTAAATAATTACGTGCCTTACCATAGTCATCATAAGCCAGGAATCCGCAGTTTTCGCATTGATACTCTCCTACTCCTTTAAAGACCATGACCCCGCCGCATTCCTGGCAATAGGTCGGTCTGTTATATGTACTGACATCCTGAAATTCCTTTTTGAGCATCTTGATCTTTTCTTCTTTGCTGTCCATAAACCCACTCCCCTTTTTAGACGCACCCCTTACGCTTCATCAATCGCTTTTCCGATATCGTTTCTCATATATTTATGATCAAAATCCACCCACTTTGTGGCCTCATATGCATTGGCCCTGGCCTCCTTGAGGGTGGCTCCTTTGGCTGTAACACCGAGTACACGGCCGCCGTTTGTCACGATGCCTTCCTCCGTCTTCTTCGTCCCCGCATGGAAACAATAATATCCATTCTTGTTTTCAAAGTTCTCAAGACCTCTGATCACAAAACCCTTTTCATAGGAAACCGGATATCCTTCGGAAGCCAGAATCACACAGACCGCTGCATTATCCTCAAACTGCAGATCCATCTGATCTAGTTTGCCGTCAATACAAGCCTCAATCACATCGATCACATCGTTCTTCATACGCGGCAGCACCACCTGCACTTCCGGATCTCCAAATCTGGCATTATACTCAAGCACTCTGGGGCCGTCTTTCGTCAGCATCAGCCCGAAGAATATAATACCCGTAAATGGTCTGCCCTCCGATGCCATAGCGTCCACTGTCGCCTGAAAAATATGTTCTTTGCAGAATGCATCCACCTCTTCGGTATAAAAAGGCGTCGGTGAGAAGCTTCCCATGCCGCCGGTATTAAGCCCCTGGTCGCCGTCCATCGCCCGCTTATGATCCTGCGCGGAAGGCAGTGTGCGGATTGACTTGCCGTCCACAAAGGAAAGCACGGACACTTCACGTCCTGTCATAAATTCCTCTACCACCATACGATTCCCGGATGCACCGAATTTCTTATCTTCCATAATGGTGCGCACACCTTCTTTGGCCTCTTCAAGTGTCTCACAGATCAGCACACCCTTGCCCAGAGCAAGCCCGTCAGCCTTAAGGACCACCGGCATTTTCGCATGCTCCAGATAAGCAAGCGCCGCCTGCGGATCGTCAAAGTTCTCATATGCCGCCGTCGGTATGTTATATTTTTTCATCAGATCCTTGGAAAAGGCCTTACTGCCCTCCAGGATTGCCGCATTCTTCTTAGGTCCGAACACCCGAAGCCCTGCGGCTTCCATCTCATCCACAAGACCGCCCACTAACGGGTCTTCCATACCCACGATGGTCAGATCGACGGCCTGCTCTTTGGCAAAATCTACCAGCTTGTCAAACTCCATAGCCCCGATGGGCAGACATTCTGCAATCTGTCCAATCCCCGCATTCCCGGGTGCGCAGTATATCTTATCCACCTTCGGGCTCTTGGCCACACAGGCGGCGATTGTATGCTCTCTGCCGCCGCTTCCAACAATCAATACTTTCATTTCTCTGTACCCTGCCTTTCTATTGCACATTCCTGCATGCCTTTATCCTGCTGCCGTCTTACTTATTCGGAAATAGAAACTCTGCCGTTTTCTACGGTTATCTTGCCGGCGGCGATCAGATTAATACACCATGGCAAAAGCAGCCATTCCGCCTCTTCCATAACCCTTTTCTGCAGCGTCTGCGGCGTGTCATCCTCCCGCACCGCTACCGCCTTCTGCATGATGATGGGTCCTGTGTCCATACCCTCATCCACAAAATGTACCGTAGCCCCTGTTATCTTCACACCTCTTGCAAGTGCTGCTTCATGCACCTTTAATCCATAATATCCGGTTCCGCAGAAAGAGGGAATCAGCGACGGATGGATATTGATAATGCGGTTTGCATAGCTGCTGATCAATTCTGCCGGCAGTTTTACTAAGAATCCGGCCAGCACGATCAGATCTGCACCCGTTTTCTCAATTTCCCGGATAAAAGCCTGATTAAATGCCTCCCTGTCTGTATAATCCCTGGGCGATATACAAACCGCTTCAATTGCCGCCGCCCTGGCACGCTCCAGCGCATATGCACTCTGATTGTTGCTGATGACCTTCACGATTTTCGTATCCACAATCGAACCCTGCGCCACACCGTCAATGATCGCCTGCAGATTCGTGCCGCCGCCGGACACACATATCACTATCTTAAGCATATTTTTCCGTCCTTCCCTACAGAACCGTAACGTCCCGGCTGCCTTCCACCACTTCACCCACAATATAGGCCTGCTCGCCTGCGTTCTTTAAAGCTTCCACGGTCTGTTCCGCATCCGCCGCGTCAACCGCCAGGACCATGCCAAGCCCCATGTTGTAAGTATTATACATCATCTTTTCTTCCAAATTGCCGGTTCTTTGTAATAATTCGAATATAGGCGGTACCGGATAGCTGTCTTTGCGTACCCTGGCTGCCACACCCTCCGGCAGCATTCTGGGAATATTCTCATAAAAACCGCCGCCTGTAATATGGCTGCATCCTTTGACCGTCACACCCGCGTCCTTAACGGCGCGCAGCGCTTTCACATATATCCTGGTGGGTGTAAGAAGCGCCTCCCCGAGTGTCATCCCCAACTCATCATAATAGACTGCAAGGCTCTCTTTGGTCACCGCAAACACCTTGCGCACCAGAGAAAAGCCGTTGCTATGTACACCGGAAGAAGCGATCCCGATAAGCACATCGCCCGCCTGAATGTTCTCGCCCGTGATTAGATCTTTTTCATCCGCCACGCCTACCGCGAATCCTGCCAAATCATACTCCTCCTCGGGCATCAGTCCCGGATGTTCCGCGGTCTCACCGCCGATCAAGGCTGCCCCGGCCTGCTTACAGCCCTCAGCCACACCCTTCACAATGGTCGCGATCTTCTCCGGATAATTCTTGCCGCAGGCAATATAATCGAGGAAAAACAGCGGTTCCGCCCCTGCACAGACCACATCGTTCACACACATGGCCACACAATCGATCCCCACCGTGTCATGCCGGTCCATCAGAAAAGCTAATTGTATCTTCGTCCCCACACCGTCTGTGCCGGACAAAAGCACCGGCTTCTGCATCCCCTTGATCTTCTCTAATGAAAAAGCACCGGAAAATCCGCCGATCCCGCCTAACACTTCGGGCCGCATCGTTCCCTTCACATATTCTTTCATCAACTCCACCGAACGATAACCGGCTTCAATATCGACACCTGCTGTCTTATAATCCATGGCTTTATCCTCCTATTTTTCCATGCCGCCTGCTGTCCTGTCTTTTCTAAAGATATGCCTTATAACCCACTTCCTGCAGTTTCTTATCCTTTGCCTGTACACTCTCCTTCAAGCTCTTAGCGTACTCCTTCAAACGCCCCAGAAGCTCCGGATCTGACACAGCCAGAATCTTCGCTGCCAGAATCCCGGCGTTTTGTCCGCCATTGATGGCCACCGTAGCTACCGGAATGCCTGACGGCATCTGCACGATGGAATAAAGAGAATCCACACCGCCAAGATCGGATGTCTTCATAGGAATGCCAATGACCGGCATCGGAAAGATTGCCGCACACATTCCCGGCAGATGCGCCGCCTTGCCCGCTCCTGCAATGATCACCTTAAATCCTCTTTCCTCCGCACTCTTTGCATACTCAAAAAACACATCCGGTTCCCGGTGCGCGGAAATGATCGTCATCTCATAAGAAATCCCAAGTTCTTCTAAAATATCTGCTGCTTTCGCCATAACGGGCATATCCGAATCACTGCCCATCACAATCCCTACCTGTGCCATCTGTGCCTCCTCCTTACCCTCCTGCCACAACATCTTGTGGCAGGACAGACTTTTCCTATCTATCAGTGTACTAAATTTTCCATTGAAGCGCAACTACCTTTTCCGCGTTGCCACGGAAAGCAGATTAGCCAACATGCTGCATCGCCCGGTTCAGCTCTTCACATCCCGGCAGGACAAATTGACCGTCCCGGATAATCATGATCGTCTCTCCTTCCTCGGTCAACACAGATACCTCCCCCAGCTCATCATAAGGAATCGTAATATCCGTATGGCACTGGAAATATGCCTTACTGACATCCGTGTCACGTAAAACTGACACCTCATTATCCTTGGCGATGATCTCCTTGCCGTCAGGGTTGTAGACCTGCACATTCTCCGCATGGGAATAGCAGGTATCCCCCACCGCAAAGTGCGGTCCCGTCTTCTCCGCGATCAAGATCGGCATCTTATCCTCTATCCCGTATTTTCTGGCCGCCACGTAGGCTGTGGTGTTGGTGCCGATGGCAAACTCGCCAAGGGGCAGACTCTCGTGATGGTAGAGCACATTATCCTTAATATACTTACGGTTTTCTTCCTCTGTGGCAAAGTTCGCACAGCCATAATCCGTGACCATGCCATCCTCAAACCGCAGCCAGATATCCTTATATTCCAGTTCATTCAGGAATACTCTTGTCACATGGAGCGTCCCCTGGGTGCCGATAAGGAGCGGTGAGGTAAACACTTCACCCACCGGAATATTCACGTCCGCCACACAATTCTCAAAATTCGTCTGCTTCGCCGGGTCCTCCAGCCGGTGTAACTGCACCTTCAGATCGGTACGGTTGTCCCCGCAGCCTTTGACCTGCACAGTCAATCCTCTGTCCAATGTGTCAATGATGGTCTGTTGAATGCCCTGATAGAGCTTATAATCAAGGGTATTGATCTTCACGATCTCATCAAAGATCTCAGGATACTGCGCCCCGATATCAGGCACCGGAAAAGCAATGATCGTAAAGCTCCGCTCTTCCCCCTTAATATACTCATTCTGCAAAGTTCCTGCTTTGCCTGCATATTCTACCGATAATTTCTGCTGCTTCTCTGACAGGCGGCAGGCTGTCTTCTTCGTCTTTGGCACGAAAGGCTTCTCGCCGAAAATCTCTAAAACCGCCGGGCCGCCAAACACCGCCGCCTGAACTTTCCATTGCTCAAAGGCATTCTTAAGTACCTCCAGCCGATGCTCCACCAGGGCTGCATCCAGCACCAGCGCCATATCTTCCCTGTGGTCATAATCGAACTGTTTATTGGGATTGGCTCCAAAGAACCCGTTTTTGTTAACACTCCGCCCCTGGAAAATGCTTGCACCCGCCCGATAGATCGTGGGGCGTAGACCAATCCGGTCAAAGTTGTACACGGCCTGCCGGATCATCCGCTCAAATCCCAGACAGTAACGGATATTCACCGTCTCCTTAATGGAAATATCCTTGTTGCCCACCTCAAACCCAATACGGTACCCTTCCGTATAAGTATCTGCCATCAGCTTGATCTTGTCAGCCGACATGCCGTTCAAATGCCTGGCCGTCTCCAGTTCATTCTCCGTGACGTACTCTCCATAATAATAGAGATAACGCAGATCATGCAGATCGCTTTCCATGATAATCCGGTATGCAAAATCCCTGTCCGGGTTCACAAGCCTGGCCGTATTCTCTGCTGCCTCCGGCTCGAAATAATCACTCACATACCAGTAAAGAATCTGCCGTATGGTTTCCGGTTCAGGCAGACTCTGTTGGTCAATCCCGCAGTTCTCCTTCCCCTGCGCCGTTTCTCTCTGCTCTTCCTGATCCATTCCCTCCTGCACCGCACAGACAAAAGCCTGGTAAACTTCCAGCAGGAGTTCCATCCGTATCACCATATCAAAGCGGTTTTGTTCAAATGCCGCCGGAATCATCCCCCGCAGTTCCGCATAGAGAAAAGACAGCATCCGTCCCATTGACTCACCCAGACAATGCACCGCATAATCCGGATTGCCATAACTTGTATCATAATGTGCCGGCAGAATATCCCCGTACAATTCCTCATTCTGCGCCTGCAGCTGCTCCAGTGACATCTGCCGCAGTTCTCCCCGCTCCACCACGTTCCAGATCCGGTTCATCACCCCTGCAAATTCCGCCATCTGGCTGAAATATTTCCGAAATTCTTCCGTACATACCGATTCCTGCGGAATTTCCCGTATACGCTCCAACGCCAGTGCATACCGTTCACTCAGTAAGTCTTCCTGTTCTCTTTCATCTATCATATTAGCCTCCTTGTCAGAGCAGTTTACTGCGATTCCATCTTCCATCATCTATTTATTATCACTCTTTCTTACGATCTCACTATCCAACGTGATTCCACTCCGTAGAATCTCACCATCCACGAACTTCCTTCTCACACTATGAGTAGGCCCCCGCATACAAAATAATACTCAGTACTGCGAGCACCAGCACGTTAAGCCCAATCCCGAGATAACTAAAGAAATAGAACTTATCTCGCTCCGATTTGGAGATAACGCCCAGCACGATTCCCACAAATGCAAAAATCATCGACAGCATCGCCGCCGCTCCATACTGTAAAGGGATTTCCCCCGCTCTCTGATAACTAGTGAAGATCATATAGGCCAGCGTGATCAGGGAAATCACCCCCAGAATCGTCGCCATAATCCCCTTTTGTGTATGCTCTTTATTGGTAAACATGAAACTGTTCTTCTTTGCCATAGATCCCTCCACAACCAGACCGCTTATGCATGACCGGTCTGCCCGGAATATGAAATGGGCATCTTCGTCCATGCCGAAAACACCCATCCACCTCTTGTCCCTAGAATAAGATTTTATTTCTTCCCGCTAACAGCTTGGCTCCGCTGATGATCAGAAGTACACCGCTTGCCACGCCCACTACCAGCATAACCACACCGACCGCAATGTTGAGCGCGCCGGAACCGCCCATGACTTTATATGTTCTTTCTTCCATTTTCCGTTCCCTTCCTGCTCTCTATTTTGCCCCATACTGCTCATAGTATGCATCGATTGCCTGCTTCAATGTATCATCAATATAAATCTTCCCATCGTAAGGCTTATTGTAGAGACATGCCACCACGTCTTCCATCGTCACGATAGCATTGGCCTCAAAACCATACTTTTGTCTGATTTCTTCGAGTGCGCTCTTCTCGCTCTCAAGCCCGCGCTCCATGCGGTTTAAGGATACCATAAGCCCCTTAATCTCCACATCCGCCTGGGCCTTGATGATCGGGAACGTCTCCTCGATGGACTTTCCTGATGTGGTCACATCCTCAATGATCACCACCCGGTCGCCATCTATTAACTTACTGCCTAAGAGAATGCCCGTGTCCCCATGATCCTTGACTTCTTTTCTATTCGAACAATAACGAATCTCTTTGCCATACAGTTCACTGATGGCCATCGTAGTCGCCACCGACAAAGGAATCCCCTTATAAGCCGGTCCAAACAGAACATCAAAATCCAGTCCGTAATGATCGTGGATCGCCCGCGCATAATATTCTCCCAGCCTGCGAAGCTGTGCACCCGTCACATAAGCGCCTGCGTTCATGAAGAAGGGAGATTTCCTGCCGCTCTTTAGGGTAAAGTCCCCGAATTTGAGCACCTGGCTGTCTACCATGAATCCGATAAACTCCTGTTTGTACTGTTCCATATCTGTGCGTCCTCCTGTCCTTTGTCCATGCCCTGTCATAAGCCCAATGCCGATACGGACTTATCCCAGCGCTTGGGCAATATCTTCTCTCATATCGATCACCGCTGCCCTGGCAGCATCTGCATAATTTTGTGCGCCGTATTCCGCATATTTCTCCTGCTGATATGCTCCGATGATTCCTCTGGAAGAACTGATGATCGCTCCTAACCCGTCTTTATTAAAGAAATGCACCAGATCTTTTCCTTTACCGCCCTGTGCACCGTAAGCCGGTACCAGAATATAGGCTTTGGGCATGATTTCTCTTAACGCTTTGCCCATTTCCGGATAAGTAGCACCCACCACTGCACCAATATAACTGTATTCAGCACCCATATGGTCTGCGCCCCACTCAGCCACTTTCTCGCCGACAATCTCATACAGCGGCCTTGCCTTAGAGGCATCCGTACATCCATCCGGCAATACCAGACGGTCCTGGAATTCCCCGCTGCTGGGATTGGAAGTTTTGACCAGAATGAACAGTCCCTTCTTCTCCTGTTTACATACATCGATAAAAGGCTTCACCCCATCGGAGCCAAAGTACGGATTCACCGTTGCAAAATCCGTATCAAACCCACGGCATGCAGCAGACCCGATCTGTACCTGTCCAAGATGACCCAACGCGTAAGCTTCGGAAGTGGAACCAATATCGCCGCGCTTGATATCCCCGACCACGACCAGTCCCTTCTGCTTACAATATTCCACGGTTCTATGATAGACCGTAAGGCCGTCTAAGCCAAACTGCTCGTACATGGCAATCTGCGGTTTTACCGCCGGTATCAGATCACAGACCGCATCCACAATCCCTTTATTATAGATCCAGGCAGCTTCCGCTGCTCCTTTCAATGTCTCACCGTACTCTGCAAACGCCTGCTTCTTGATATGTTCCGGCAACAGCTTCATGGTAGGATCCAATCCGACCATCACCGGTGCACCTTTCTTCTTAATACTTTCAACTAATTTGTTTATCATAATGTTTTTCCTTCCAAATCCTGAAGCACATACTGGTTTTCAATATAATAAGGGAACTGATCCCTCTTGACCCACTCCCAGCTTCCATATTCTTCCGGCAGGATAATATTGGACTCATCCTCCTCTGAAATCGAACACAGATAAGCAATCCCCACACAATGGGACTCTCCGATCAACTGTGACCACGTGTATTCAATTTTCTCAATCTTCCCGTTGACGGACAGAAGTTCCGTAATCGCATGAAGCATGGCCTCATCCGGAGCCTCCCCATGCGCCACCTCTGCATCAATAAACTCCCACACGAAGGGTTCCGGGATATGATCATCCACCCATCTTTTAATCAGCAGATATGTATCGTCTTTTTTAATAATACCTTTCACCCGCACATATGTGTCCTTCATCTTTTCCTCCATTCCGAAGCTCCTAGATTCTTCCAAATTCCTTTGGTTTCATACTACCATTGCCTGAATTCCTTGTCAATCACTCATCTTGTCTGTAAAAACTCATATTCCCTTTTTGCCGTCTCATCATCGGGATAACTTCGCAGATAACTGTTCATCAGCGCGGCCGCAGTCTTATACTCTCCCATATATTCGTAGGTTACGATCTCATTGAATTTGAGTGTCTGCATCATGGCATTATCTTCAATATTCATAGCCGCCTGGAAAGCCGCAAGAGCCAGTTCGTATTCCCCCATCTGCATCCGGCATAAGCCAAGCTGATTATAGATCTCTGCCTTAGTCTGGTCATACTCCGTATAATCGGCATAGATGGACGCCGCATAATTATAGTCCCCTAATGCCTCGTAAGTCCTGCCCAGATACAGCGCAGCCCCATAATCCGTAGCCGTCTTCAGATTGGTGAGAAAATTACGGGCATTGTCATAATCGCCCATATAATAACATATCCGCCCCATATCATAATCCGAAATGGATTTCTCATTCTCCGTCATGGCTTTCTGCAGATAGCCCTGTCCCACTTCTTTATAGCCGTATTCTTCCAACACCATATATATGCGTATCATCTGATCATAATTCTTAGGATCCAGGGATATTGCCGTGTCAAAATCCTTCTGTGCCGCCTCATAATTGTCCTGCGACAGTTCCACGCATCCCCGCAGATAATAAGCATCCATCTCCTTGGGACGAAGAGCCAGGATCGCGTCATAGGCTTGTACCGCTTCCGCCTGCTGTCCGTTCTTAAAGTAGGCTGTGGCCAGATAATAATTGATGTCAAAATCCATATCTTCCACTCTGCCATTGCTGAGTTTGAGGGCCGCTTCCAGATAAGTAATCGCCGATGCATAGTCCGTCTTACCCATATAGGCAATCCCCATGCCCCGGTAAAGCAGCCGCAAGTCCTCTCCGTTCTCCTGCGCCGTACCAAAAAGCGACAGCGCCTCGTCATAATTAAGCGCCTGCACCGCCGTCATCCCCTGCTTCGTATAGCTTTCCACAGCGTCCGCTCCGCAGCCTGCCAGGAATATCCCCAGACAAAACGCACCGGCCGCGCATCTGATTCTTCTGTTATAATGCTTATGGTATTTCACGTTTTCTTCTATTGTTCCTCTCATAATCGATAAAAGCTGACCTCTAATCTCAATAATCGCTTTAATCTCCCCTTTACCGTAATTCTTCATCTTTTCTATCTTACCATACCCTCCCTGACAATCCAAGCATGGAAATTGAAAATCACAGATTACAGATAACATTACTTGTATACATTCGCCAATAACCAGCCTGAACAGTCGTCACTATTCAGGCATATCTGCTCAGACGTCACTACCCAGTCGTCAGTCCTCACAATTACCTAATGCGCGAAAAATACCTTCACACCAAATTCCCACACACCAAATCCTTCATAACCCCAAAAAATTCCCGTACCAGATTATTGGGCTGGAAATAAATGTTGGAGCGTGCCGATATGCCGCAGGCATCCGCAAACCCGGCATGCCGTGCTAACATCACACCCCGGAACACATGAAAATTGTTGGTGACAATCCCCACTTTAACATCCGTACTGCCGATCAGCCTCGCACTGAATGCGATATTTTCTGATGTATCCCTGGACTTATCCTCCATCAGGATCCGCTCTGCCGGAATGCCCTTTTCCACCAGATAGCGGCACATTCCTTCCGCCTCCGTACAAGGTTCATTGTACCCCTGTCCGCCGGAAACCACACACACCGTATTCTCGTTGGCCGTCAAATACTCATAGGCGGCATCCAGGCGGAACTTGAGCACGGCGCTGGGACCGGCCGGCTTCATCTGCGCACCCAGCACGATAATGTAATCCAGATCCGCTTTCCCTTTGTCGCCATAATGGGCAAAGATACACCCCTCTACCACCACGAACAACAGAATGCCCAAAGCCGCCAAGCCGCAGATTCCCCGCCGCAGCAGGAGCGGAAGTTGACCCCACCAGTCAAATTTGATCATAAGAGCCAGTCCAAGGAAACACAGACCGCCCGCGCCCCAGACCAGATAGAAGTGACTGCCGGATCCGATCATCCATACCACCAGACAATAAAGAAAACACAGCAGTGCTGCCAATAGACATAAAATCACCATGATTTTTTTCCTCATTCTAACATTCCCTCAAATTCTCTCTCCGGAACCGGCCTGCAGTAGCGGTAGCCCTGTGCCACATAGGCGCCGATCTCCAGCATCAGTTCCGTATCGTTTTGTGTCTCCACGCCTTCACAGACCACCTGTGCCTCCAGATCCCTGGCCAGGTTCACAATATTCTTCATAATATGCACCTGTCTCGTTCGGTTTTCATTATTTAACAGGAAAGAACGATCCAGTTTGATGACCGATGCCGGAATCTGCTCGAATACACCCAGAGAGGAATATCCCGATCCAAAGTCGTCAATAGAGAGCCTGACACCATTCGTAAGCAGAATCTCTACATTCTCCTTCACCTTCTGCTGCTGCATCTCCTCCATCACCAGCGTCTCCGTGATTTCCACCTCGATCAGATCCTTGGGCACCCGATACTTACTAATCACAGCCTCAAATCTCTCCGGGAAACCGTCTCTGACAAAGTGCATCCTGGAAAAATTACAAGATATGGGCACCACCCGCCTGCCCTCGTCAATCCTTCTGCGAAGCATCTTGCAGACACTCTCCATCACGAAGAAATCAATCTCCATGATCCTGCCTGTCTGTTCATAATACGGCACGAAAAATCCCGGTGCCCGGATCGCCCCATGATCCGTAGGATCCTTAAAACGAACCAGTGCCTCGGCACCCACAATCTGCTCGTTACGGATATCGACTTTGGCCTGATAATAAGCCACGAAATCTTTTTGCAAATCTACGGAATCGAGAAGCCTCTCCCTCTCGTGCCTCTCCATCAACTGATTCCGCAGCATGTCGTCATAAACCTGTATCGCATTGTTGTGACTGTTCTTTAAGGGGTCCACGGCCTGAATCGCATAGGAGAGCGCCAGTTGAATATCGATTTGCTCCCGGTCAACGGGACAGACCCCCATCGCCTGCGCCATTTTAATCCCGGTCTCTTTATAAATACGGTCTGATATCCTGTCCGCGATCCCCATCATCCGCTGTTTTAAGGATTCTATCGTATCATAACACACAAAAAATACAAAATGACTGCCATAGCTTCTGGCATAAATTTCTTTCGCACTGTCAATCTCAGAAGCTATCTCCTCGATAGAAAGTTCCAGGATCCGCTGTCCCGCATGCCATCCGTAAAGCGCATTATAACTCTTGAACTGGCAGATATCCGAATAAACAATCGCGTATTTGACCGCCTTGTCCTCTGTAAGCTTCAAAGACGCTCTGTATTTTAAATAGTTCAGATTCCATATATTGAAATCCGTATCCTTGTGCATCAGTTTCTGAATGCGCCTGCTGTTTTTCAACATATGATACAGTACCAGAATCACCAGAACCGCTGCGGCTGTCAGAATCAGGATGATGGGAATGCTGTGATCACTGATAAATGTCTCTATACTCATTCTGGCATAGAAATTATCCTGCAGCATATAATCATTGACCATCTTGTCCGTCACAAGAAACAGTTCCTTATTCAGGATTCCAAGAAGCGGAGATTCTTCCTCTCTCACCGCCATATAAATGATATGGGAATCACTCAAAACACTGTGAATCTCAAGCTTGCCAAGGGAGTACTCTGTTCCCATCAGATACTCCGCCAGATACCCGTCACACAAAGCCGCATCTGCCTTGCCCGTCTCCACTGCAAGCAGACAGTCTCTGGGAGAACCAAATACCATGATCTGCTCATGATCTCCCGCAAACGCAAGACATCCCTCCTCAGACAGACTGCTTGCGGTCACCGCCAGCATGGTAATCGAATCCGTCGTATTGCTGCGCTTCCTGATGATGACCTGTGGTACCTGCGCGTACCCTTTCGTCAATACCACTCCATCCGTCCCAATCGTTCCGGGTGTCTCATCACAATAGCTTAAGATATCAATGCGCCCTTCTGTAAGCGCCTGCTTTGCCTCTTCCAGATCAGCCATTTTCACATAGGCAAAAGAAGCACCGGTGCTTACCGACACCTTTTCCAATACCTGCAGTGCGATCCCCTGATACGCTCCGCTCTCATTTTCGTAGGAAAAGGGATAATACTCATCCAGATAGCCCACTGTCAGAGTGCCTTTGTCCCCGATATACTGCTTCTCCTCACTGGTTAAAAGGATCGTCTGATCCAGCCGGCTGTCATAATACTTCACCATCAGCTCATTTTCCAGTTCCGGCCGGTTCATTTTCACGTCCACAATACCCTGATTGAGTTCCCGCATCACATCATCATTACCCTGATAGGAAATATAATAAAAAGGCATGGGTGCGAAGCGGCCAATCAGGCGCTGTCCTTCGTGCACTTCCGTCAGAGAATGGACTAGCGCATCAATCTCGCCGTCTGTAAGAGCCTTGTGCAAATCCGCCGCATTCTCGTATTCCCGCACTCTGGGGTTTGTAATATTGTGATCGGACAGGTACTCGTAGAACTCCTGTCTCCTGACATAGGTTGCCACGATTCCGTATGTAATATCCTGCATAGCGTCAAAATCCTCATACGCCAGCAGACTGTCTCCTTCTACCGCTATCGCACCGAACGTATAGCCGCTTGCCAGATTGGCATACTGGAATGTTTCGGCCCTCTGCGTGGAGAACTGAGCGGAACCTACCAGATCCAGTTCTTTCTCTTCCAGTCTGGCAAGTGCCTCGTCCCAACTGCCGCAGGGCACATACTCGATCTCCCAGTTGACATAATCACACAGGTTTTCCAGATATTCCACATCCATACCCGTGTAACTGCCATCCTCCGACCGTTCGTGATATCCTTCCATCGGGAAAAATCCCACCTTCACAGTACGTTTTTGGGCCGCCTGTGCCACGCCCATCTCCCTATCTATCAAAAATACCGCCCCAAATACAGTTGCCAGAAGCAACAGGGCGGTCAGCGTTATCCTTGTATGCAATTTTCTTCTTATTCTATTTCTCATAAGCAGCCATGCCTTTCCAAAGGTACACAGCCTTCGCTCACAGGCTTGCTGGTACCTTTGTATTAAATTTTAGCATAGTTGCCGCAGTTGTACTACTTTTCTCCAGATTATTTTTCATTTTTTTGTATGTATTGTAGCAGGAAATCCGAAATCGCCCCATAATAAGCCTCCGGATCCTTATCCTGGGGCTGTCCGTGCCCGGCTCCCTCCACGATATAAAGCCTCTTCTCACAGGATGCCGCCTCATATAATTCATAGGCCATCTGCACATCGATCATCTTATCCTCATCCCCATGGATAAACAACGTGGGGACCGTGCTCTCTCTCACCGCCCGCAGGGCAGAGGCATCCCGCAGATCATAGCCGCCCCGTAAGCGCAGCATCAGACAGGCAGAATCCACAAACGGAAAGGCCGGCAAACCGAACCACTCTGTAATCTTATCCCCGAACATCGAATAGGCGTCCGTGTAGGCGCTGTCGGACACTACCGCCACGATCTGGTCACAAGATTTCTCCGAACCGGTCATTATAAGCGCCGTGGCAGCGCCCATGGATTGCCCATGCAGTACAATCTGTGCATCCGGTGCAGCGGCAAGAATATAGTCGATCCATAGTTCACAGTCATCATGATCTGTCCATCCCATGCCGATAAAATCGCCCTCACTCTCCCCCTGGCATCGAAGGTCAGGCACCAGTACGTGGAACCCCTGCTCATAGTACCAATAAGCAAACTGATACATCTCCTCTTTCCAGCCGGTATACCCATGCAGAATAAGCACCCATTTGCTGCTCTCCTGCTCGGGTGTAAATTCGGCCGCGATCAGCGTATAACCATCTGCCGTCTGAACGGACAGCTTCTTTCGGTCAACCGTTTCAAGCCACCTGGCCGTATCCTTGAGGAGCCTGTTTTGATTTTCTTTGATTGCAGTCGTCTGTACCTGTTCGGCATAACACTTTCTGGTGATATCCTCAAAGGCATTCAGCCGGTCCATAAAGGAAGGCACCAGACAGGCGCTTACAAGGAAATAGGTCAGAATGACATAGACGATACACAATATGAGAAATACATAAAGTATGATTTTTCGTGTTTTTTTCTTTCGCATGGAGTTCCCCTTTGAATGGCCGATGCGGCGTATGGTTATCTCAAACTCTCAGAAGCCGTAATCCCTGACGGCTTTGGGACGCAGAGTGCTGGCTCTGTGTCTATTTTACCATATTATATGCAGCCTGGGGGAAGAATAAAATGCCAAAAGGAATTCGCATTCCATCAATCCTGTTCATATAGGTATTCATTGCCCTGAACATGGATTTCACTTTGAAATGTATGCATCATATTTTTTCACTTTCAGATAACCGGCCTCTGCTTCCTCAATAAGAGTATAGCCGTTCCCTGCGGCAAAAGCAGTCCGTGGAAATTCTATTCTCTTTCTCAAAATTATATTATATAATGGACGCAGGAGGAAATACCCATGATCACAATGGAAAATGTGTGCAAGTCTTACAAAATCGCCAAAAGAAACGCTGGATTTGGGGAAGCCTGCAAAGCCCTCCTCCACCGACAATACGAGGTGATCCATGCCCTTTCCAACGTCAGTTTCACCATTCAGGACGGGGAAATGGTGGGATATATCGGCCCAAACGGCGCCGGTAAAAGTTCCACGATCAAAATTCTGAGCGGTATCCTGACCCCCGACAGCGGCGTGGTATCAGTGGATGGCCGGATTCCATACAAAAACCGCATTGCACATGTCAAAAAGATCGGTGTTGTGTTCGGTCAGCGCTCCCAGCTTTGGTGGGATGTTCCCGTCATCGATTCCTTCTCGCTGCTAAAAGATATCTATTCCATTCCCGGAGAGACCTATCAAAGCAATTTGGAGGAACTGACGGAACTTCTAAACCTGGCAGAATTGCTCCGCTCTCCCGCCAGACAGTTGTCCCTGGGGCAGAGGATGCGGTGTGAAATTGCTGCCTCTCTTTTGCACAGTCCCAAAATCTTATTTCTGGACGAGCCCACCATCGGACTGGATGCCGTCTCCAAAATAGCGGTTCGGGAATTTATCAAAAAGCAAAATGAAATCCACAAAACGACTGTCATCCTGACGACTCATGATATGCAGGATATCGAAGCGTTGTCGAAACGCATCATCTTAATTGGAAAGGGCCGTATTTTATTAGACGGTACTCTGGAAGATATCAAAAGAGGTGACGTCGGCATCGATGAAACCATAGCCGAACTCTATCGTTCCTATGATATATAAGGAGGCTTCCATGAACAAATACCTTTCCTTTTTCCGCCTCCGCTTTACAACGGGACTGCAATATCGTGCGGCGGCCCTGGCCGGGATCATCACACAGTTTGCCTGGGGTTTTCTGGAAATCCTCGTATATCAGGCCTTTTACGAATCAGAACCGGAAGCCTTTCCCATGTCCTTTCAGGCGACTGCATGCTATGTATGGATGCAGCAGGCCTTTCTGGCCTTTTTTGCCACCTGGATGATGGAAAATGATATTTTCGATTCGATTGTAAACGGTAATATTTCCTATTCCCTGTGCCGCCCTGTCAGAATTTACAACATGTGGTTTTTTCAGAGTATGGCCACCAGAGTTTCACGGGCTGTTTTGCGGTGTTTTCCGATTTTGCTCATCGCTTTCTTCCTGCCGGCTCCTTATAGGATGTCTAAACCGGCTTCCATACAACATTTTGTAGTATTCCTTATCACTCTGCTGCTGGGGCTTCTGGTAACCGTTGCGTTTTGTATGCTTGTGTATGTGCTTACCTTTTTTACCATTTCGCCGCAGGGTCTGCGCCTTGTGTTTACTTCCATGGTGGAGTTTTTCGCGGGTGCGATCATACCCCTGCCCTTTTTCCCCGGAAACTGGCAGCGCATTTTGGAATTATTACCGTTTGCATCCATGCAGAATGTGACCCTGCGGATCTACAGCGGGAGCATGTCGGGTGCAGAAATGGAACGGGCTGTCATTTTGCAGTTGATCTGGCTGACTGCCCTCATCGTATCGGGCAGCCTGCTTGGCAGACTGGCAGAACGGAAAGTGACCATACAAGGAGGATGAGAGGATGATTGCAAGACTCAAAGACAGTATCAGATTATACAAACACTACGTTTCCATCAATGTAAGAAGCATGATGCAATACAAGACCTCCTTTTTGCTGACCGCCATAGGGCAGTTTCTCGTATCCTTTAATGTCTTTCTGGGCATCTATTTTATGTTTCAGCGGTTTCATACGGTGAACGGTTTTACTTACAGTGAAGTGCTTCTTTGCTTCTCTATCATGCTGTTGGAATTTTCTCTGGCAGAGATGTTTGCCCGGGGATTTGACGCTTTCTCCGGCATGGTGCGCTCGGGAAGCTTCGATCAGATATTAGTCCGTCCGCGGAACGAAATATTGCAGGTACTGGGGAGTAAGTTTGAACTGACACGGATCGGACGGATGCTCCAGTCTCTGGTCATGTTCGCCTATGGTGTATCCCATTGTGATGTGGCATGGAACCCGGCCAGAGTCATGACCGTATTTCATATGCTGCTTGGCGGGACGGCTCTGTTTTCCGGGTTGTTTCTGATATATGCGGCTCTGTGTTTCTTTACTCTGGAAGGGTTGGAATTCATGAACGTTTTAACCGACGGCGCAAGGGAATACGGCAAATATCCCGTCAGCATTTACGGCAAAAAGATGTTACTCACCACCACTTTCATCGTCCCCTATGCCCTGGTACAATACTACCCGCTCCTGTTTCTATTAGGAAGAAAGAAAAATCCGTTTCTCATATTCGTCCCGTTACTGGCGGTCCTATTCTTAGTGCCTGCCTATGCATTATGGCGGTTTGGTGTGAGACATTATACTTCCAGCGGTTCATGACCAGTCATTACTTTTCATACGTTCTCCGGAAGTGACGCCTAAACAGATGTAATGGCTTGGTTATGAATAGTTGCAACTGCGGCTATTTTTGTGAATGCCTTCTCTTTATCTTACCGCATCATAATGTGACCACATACGAACAATCTTTATTGTTCCGTCATATTTCACCCCATCCATGACTACCGCATCCTGATACACTTGATAAACCAGTCTATGTTGCAAATTAATTCTTCTGGAATAATAGCCATTCAAGTTTCCAACCAGTCCTTCATACGGAGGCGGATTTTGAAAAGGATTTTCAGTTATCATATGCAATAAAACTTTTGCCTTTCCGTCGAGTCCCGCCCCTTTTAGTAATTTTTTATCTTTATCAGCCTGCTTACTGAATCTTATGATATACATTTACCACTCCTCATTCGGATCATATACCGAACATTCTTCAATCGGCTCTTTTCCTGCTTCGATAATACTTTCCGTCATGCCTGGTATAGAATTTAAATATAATGTTTCCTGAATAGCATTCCAATCATCTTCTGAAATCAGAACGCCATTCTTTCCACGATTGTTCGTAATCGTAATTGGCTGACTACTGTTATTAACATCTGATAATATTTGATAGATATTCTCTCTTGCTTTTGTTACACTGATTGCGGTCATGCTATCATCTCCCTTCTTTCTTAATTATAGCGTACGCCTTTGCGTACGTCAATATCCTTCGAATTTTTAATTTTCTTAGAGAACACTGACTAATATAACTACAATAATTACAACAACAGCATTCCATATCCATGTCCACTTATTACCTAAATTCATTGTATAGCCACCCCCACTTCGTGGTCTCTTGATAATTACTCTCTTATCTTCTCTGTTGAAATACAATCTTCCAGTTAACCAGCCATCATTCCTATTGCCTAATTTCATAAAATTCTCCTTTGCAATCCCGATTGCCTTATTTATTCATTTTACTCTATATAGAACAATCACACAATCCTTCCTTCCCATCATCCGCCACTCCAAAATTTCCTGAATCATGTTCTCACGGAATGCGCAGCCAGTGCGCATTCCTGACCCGTGAAAAGTAACAGATTTCCTTGTGTTCTGCCGCCAAAAAACATATAATGTAAATATGAACACAATAAACGACCATATCGAATCCTATCTTGAATATTGTAAATACCGTAAACGCCTGGATTCCAAAACCCTGAAAGCTTATCGGATCGACCTAAAGCAATATGCCGGCTACCTCAACGCTTCGGATGATTTCTTCTCAAGAGATACGCTCGATTCCTATCTCACCATCCTACACAAACAGTACAAGACCAAAACAGTGAAACGTAAAATTGCGAGTCTCAAAGCCTTTTTCCATTATCTCTCCTATCGGGAAATCCTCTCCGAAAATCCATTCGACAAACTGGATATCCGCTTCCGGGAAGCCAGACTCCTTCCCAAAACAATCCCCTTTCACTCCCTGCAGACCTTCTTAGCAACCCTTTATGCACAAAAGGACCGGGCCCAGACAGCCTATCAGCAAAAATGCTGTATCCGGGATATTGCGGTGATCGAACTCCTCTTCGCCACCGGCATGCGGATTTCTGAATTATGCTCTTTAAAGCCGCTCAATATTGACCTGGAAAATAATACTGTCCGCATCTATGGCAAAGGCGCCAAGGAGCGGATCCTTCAAGTGGGAAATCCTGACGTATTGTCTGCTTTGAGACTGTACTATGAGACTTTTCGGGAAGATATCGATGTGTGTGGTTATTTCTTTGTGAACCGGCTGGGGCATAAGCTTTCTGACCAGTCTGTCCGGTTTATGATCGACCGCTATACCAGACTATCTCATCTGGAACAGCATATCACGCCCCATATGTTCAGGCACTCTTTTGCCACACTTTTATTAGAACAGGATGTTGATATCCGCTACATTCAGCAGATGCTGGGACATAGTTCTATCAGCACCACAGAGATTTATACACACGTGTCTAACGGGAAACAGAAGGATATTCTGTTTCACCGTCATCCACGTAACTTTATGGAAGTGAAGTGAGATGCTCACGCATTGCTTCCTGTTTGTTTGTGCTGTATGACTAACGCCTGATAGGGCTGTAGGAGCAGTCCTTCGTCTGTCCGGATTATTTCTTCATAATTATTCAGCAAAAGTACTGTCCCCGGCATATCATACGGAAGACCTTTGCCGGATTCTATGGGCAGCGTGTGTTTCTGATTTACCATATTGACTACTACGCTGAGCACGTTATCACCGGCAATCCTTTGATAGGCAATGACGCCTTCTTCCGCTTCCAGGATAGGTGCAAAGCTTCCATGGATCATCACGTCCTGCAGCGCTTCTTTGCGCAATCGGATCAGCTTCTGATAATAGAGCAGCAAAGACGCCGGTTCTTTCCACTGCTTCTCCACATTCACTTCTCTATAATCGTCCCTTACCTTCATCCAGGGACTGCCCTTGGTGAAGCCTGCGTTCTCACTGTCATCCCATTGCATGGGTGTTCTGGCATTATCCCGCCCCCAGGCGCTGAAATATTCCAAAACTTCCTCCTCTGTCTGCCCCTGCTTAAGCCTCTCCCTGCAGGTGATCCTGGCTCTTGTATCCTTTAACTCGTCCAGGCTGGCCCAGGCCGGATTCTCCATCCCGATTTCCTGTCCCTCATATATGTAGGGCGTTCCATATAGGAAAAAATAAAGCGTTGCCAATGCCGAAGCACTATAGCGGTTTCTATCCTTCTGGTCCAAATAGCGGTTCAGACATCTTGCCTGATCATGATTCTCCAAAAAGGTGCCGCACCATCCATATCTGCTGATAAAGCGCTGACTGTCAAACAGCCTTTTCTTCAACCTCTCGATTGCCTCCACAGACGCTTTATCCTCTTCGCCCTCCATGCTCTCCCATCCGAAATCAAAGATCATGGAAAAAAATCCGTCCTCACCGGCATACTTTGCAAAGTCTTCCTCCGCTACCCCCGGCGCCTCGGCCACCGTAAAGCAGTCATACTTGTCAAAGGTCTCTCTCTTTAGTTCTGACAAAAACGCTTCGATGCCGGGATAGTTCTCGAAATTCTCCACCGGATACAGATTCTGATCCGCCGTTTCCACCGATGCAAAAGACAGGTCCTTTTTGATAAACGTAATCGCGTCTACCCGAAATCCGGCGATCCCTTTTTGCAGCCACCAATTGACCATTCTGTATATTTCCTGGCGCAGCCGGGGATTCTCCCAGTTCAGATCCGGCTGTTTGGGCGAAAAGGTGTGATAGTACCATCTGCCGTCTGCAAGCCTGCTCCATACACTTCCGCCAAAATTAGACCGCCAATTATTGGGCGCCTCATCGCCCTCCGTTCTCCGGAAATAGAAATATCCTGCCTCTTTGCTATTCTCGTCTTCACATGCACGCCGAAACCAGACATGCTCATCCGAACAGTGGTTGACCACCAGATCCAGAAGAATCCGTATGCCTCTTTTGCCGGCTTCTTCGATCAGTCTGTCCATATCCGTACTTGTTCCGAACACAGGATCTATCTGGTAGTAATCTGATATATCGTACCCATTGTCGTCCATGGGAGACTGGTATATGGGGCTTAACCAGATCACATCAATCCCCAGCTTCTGCAAATAAGGAAGCCTTTCTTCCACCCCTTTCAGATCGCCGATCCCATCCCCGTTACTATCCTGGAAACTCCTGGGATAAACCTGATAGACCACCGCGTTCTTCCACCATTGTTCTTTTTGTGTCATTTCATTATCCTTTTTCCTTCTTACTTAATCGCTCCATCCGTAATGCCCTTCACAATATATTTCTGGCAGAACAGATAGAATATTACAATCGGGATCATACACATAATCAATCCGGCTGAGGCCAGATCCCATCTCTTGGCAAACTGACCGAAAAACAGATATGTTTTTAACGGGAGCGTCTGCCATCCTGCCTTATTGATGATCAGCGACGGTAGCAGATAATCATTCCATATCCACATGACATTTAATACCGCCACGGTAATCAATATGGTCCGCATCAGCGGGATCACGATGATAAAGAAAAGCTGTATCCCATTACATCCGTCAATCGTTGCCGCCTCTTCCAGTTCTTCCGGAATGTTCTTGATAAACCCGTGGAACATGACAATTGCCATACTCGTTCCGAACCCCATATACATAAAGACCAGTCCTGCCGGATTCATCAAATGGATCCTGCTGGCAAATCCCACTAACGGGAGCATCACACATTGGAACGGTATCAGCATGGACGCCGCAAATAATAAGAAAATGATCTTACTTGCTTTGGTCTTATATCTTACCAGTACCCATGCCGCCATGGAGGAGATCAGCAGGATCAACAACGTACTGACCACCGTGATCCAGAGTGAATTTCCAAAAGAGCGGATATAATCAAGCGCCTCAAAGGCATTGGGATAATTCTCCCTTGTAAAAGTGGCGGCATCCGGCAGCCCTATCACATCCGTGAAGATCCCTTTTGTATTCTTAAAGGAATTGAGTATCAGAATATAAATCGGAAAGATAAACAGGCAGCCGAGAAAAACGCCTATCAGCGTATATACAACTGTCCGCATCTGTCTGGTACCGCTTTTTGCAGTCTTTTCCATTACATCTCAACCTCCCTCTTCTTCGTGATAACAAGCTGTGTCACACCGATTCCTGCCACCAGAATCATGAATACGATCGCCTTGGCCTGTGCAAAACCAAACTCATTGGCACCAAATGCCGAGTTATAAATATTTAAGGCTAACATCTCTGTGGATTTATAAGGCCCACCCTGTGTCAATGCCAGATTCTGATCAAACATCTTAAAGGAATTCGATATGGATAAAAACAATCCAATGGTAAATGCCGGCATCATCAAAGGTAATATAATCGCCTTCAACATGGCCCATCCATTCGCACCGTCAATCCGCGCCGCTTCCTTAACGGATTCCGGGATCTGCTGTATCTGCGCTATATATACAATCATCATATAGCCGGAAAGCTGCCATACCGTCAAAATCAACAGTCCCACAAAACCCGTCTCCGGGTTGGAAAGCCATCCGCTTAGGAAAGACCAACCCGTAGACTTGGACAACGCTTCAAAGATGGATACGAAGATAAACTGCCATGTAAAACCTAACAACAGTCCGCCTATCAGATTCGGCATGAAGAAAATACCTCGCAGCAAGGTAGCTCCTTTAAACTGCTGGGTAACCAAAAGCGCCAGCAAAAAGCCTACCAGATTTACCAGGATGACCGCACAGACGGAAAATCCTGCGGTAAATCCAAACGCATGAAGGAAAGAATCATCCCGCCGAAAGATATCTATGAAATTCTGGATGCCCACAAACTGTATATCACTTCCAACGATTCCATTCCAATCTGTAAACGCATAGAAAAACCCGATCAGCATAGGTATCAATACCACCAGCGTAAAGGACAAAAACGCCGGCATTAAGAACAGCCAAAATCTTCCTTTACTTTTTTTCATAGCTTCTCACCATCCTACCTGCTATTTTTGTGATGCACGCATACTCTCCCACTGTTCCACACTGCTTGCTGTTACTTCTTCCCATGTAGCCTGCCCTGCCAGATATTTCTGAACCATGACACCTGCTGCCTGCTGCCCCCATGTGTTAGGCGCTCCACTATATACCCAGCCGTTCATGGTATTGCCTGCACTGTTGGCATCCATGATTCTCTGGGACAGCGGATCTGATGCCTTTAAATCACCGAAATGATCATAAGGAGGTACAAACTTACAGTTTTCTACCACGATTTTCTGTCCTGCCGGATCGCTGTATAACCAGTTGATAAATTCTTTTGCCGCTGCTTTTTGTGCATCGCTTGACTTATTGCAGATTGCCCAGTAACCGGAAACACCTACAAAGTACTTGCCGTCTGAATACCCGGGTACGGAATAAGGAAGCATATCCAGTTTCGCAAGAACTTCCGGATCCGTCGTTTCCACTGCCGGCGCTACCCAGTTACCCTGCTTAATAGCTGCCACACGCTCTATGGCGAGACCGCCTTCCAGAGAGGTTGTATAATCTACGGAGTTCAGATTGGCTGTATTATCCGCATTGGTCGTATACCCTGCCTGGAAATCTACCATGGTCTTATAGTCCTCAAACCCTGTTCCCGGCAGTGTATCCGCATCATAAGCCTCTTTTGCCGTTGCAAAATCATGGGTCAGTGCTACGTTGACATCGTGGTCTCCTGCAATCCACAATTCCTTCGTCGGATACTCCATCACCGCCTCCAGAAGGGGATATTTCTCCTGCATCTCACCCGCATCTATTTTGGCTTTCAGCGTATCAAACCCTGCCTTCATGCCCTCATAGGTCATCATGGAATCAAATTCCACGCCTGCATCCTCGAACATCTGCCTGTTTACTACAAATCCGTAACCTTCCATATAAAGCGGTATTGCGAGTACTTTACCGTCTTCTGTCGTGAACATGTCCGTTGTTCCCTCCAGCGCATGTTCAAGCACAGGCTGGTCTGATAAATCTTCCAGAATATCACTGTAATCTTTCAAATCCTGAAATCCGCCGACCGAGAAGATCGTGGGCGGATCCGACTGCATCTTCGCTTTGAGGGATGCCGAGAAGTCATTGCCCGTTACGGCCTCCAGATTAATCGTTACTTCCGGGTGAATGGACTGATATGTCTCAATCGCCTTCTTATACCCTTCGTTTGCCTCAATCTTACTCTGATAGATTGTGATCGTCACCTTTTCCCCCGATGCACTTTCCTTGTCTGCACTGCCTCCGGAAGTAGTAGTATCTCCCTGTGAACCACATCCTGTCAGCACAGATAACGCTGTGACCATTGCCAGTCCGACTGCTATTACTTTTTTCATTTTCACCCTCATTTCTGCGCCGTTTTTTCTTTTGACGGGTCTGTGCCAAACAGCGCTTAACCACAAATCCCGCGATTGAAATCTCCAGTTCCAATCTCATTTCCCATGTATGGAACTGTTCCATGTTTGGTTAAAAAAATTTGTCATATGCTTATGTATTTAATTGTATGGAACTGTTCCATGTCATTAATATACATTTTCCAGACTTCCCAGTCAACCACTTTTGTGCATTTTACTTGAAATCATTAATTTCTATAAATTCCCCTTTAAAATTTTATAAATTTTGCACAAAAACCTTTATCTTTTCTCTACAGCGCTCCACTGACCGCTCCCGCCATAACGATTCAGGCATATACAAAAAGAGATAAGCGGCTTATGCGGCTGCTCATCTCTATCTGAAACCTTTGTTCTATAATCCTTGCTGCTATATAGTATCTCCCTGTTTATAATAAACCGGTATGTATACCTGCCTGTCAACCAGCGGCTGCTGATTGATCAGCTTCAGCAGCATCTCCACCGCTTTCCTGGCAATACCTTCCATGTCCTGCACAATCGACGACAGCGTACGGTAATTATAATCTGTGACAAATGTTCCGTCATAAGATAATATCTTAAGCTTCTCTGGCACATCTATCCCCAGTTCCCGGGAAACCTTCAAAAAAGCTGACGCACATAGATCATTTGCCAAAATCCCATCCAAATCCTGATAGGTCTGCAAGATTTTTCTCGTCCGCGCCATCGCCTTATCATAATGGATCACTTCTTCCCATCTGATATTTTCCGTCACAACGCTCGCTCCATGTGCTTCCATACACCGGATAAACGACATCCCCGCTTTCGACGACGATATGTTCTTTTCTTCCGGATCCGATAACTGCAAAACCTTGGTGCAGCCTGCCTCCAACAGCTTTTGTGCCGCGATCTCACCACCCTGCTCATGATCCGAAGTGACCAACGGGATTCCGGGGATAATGCGGTCTAGTGAAATTATCGGCTTTTCCATCTCCGTATAGTTCTCATCCGGCAAAAACGCTGCCCCGATGATCATCCCGTCGAACAGATTCCTCTCCAGCGTATCCAGATACTCTCTCTCTATCAGCGGATTCGCCCCCGTGTTGCACAACATCATGTTATATCCATGCTGATGCAGTTCCACCTCCAGATAACTCCACAAAACCGAAAAATACGGATGTATCAATTCCGGTGCCAATACGCCGATAATGCCTGTCTTTTTCCTATACAGATTCCGGATCCACTGATTCGGTACATAATCCAGTTCCGACACTGCCTGTCTGATTTTCTCTTTTGTCTCCTCAGCCACATAGCCGCTTCCGTTCAGCGCCCGCGATACCGTACTGGGCGCCACCTGAGCCAGCTTTGCGACCTCCCTGATACCTGCCATCTACATCCTCCTGCCAGACTATCTTACGTGTGAAAGTCTCATAATTCAATTATGTTTGTTTTACAGATATTGGTTTATAGTATATACTGAAATATATTGGGTGTCAAAAAGATTTCGGTCTGTTGACGATTATCTGTAACCATAATCTCCCAATACAACCAAACAAAGATAAGATGAGGATACTGCATATGATGATTTTAGAAACGGCCGGTAATTTTTTGACAGATATTTTTTATCAATTATTTCATATACTCTGGGGCGATTTCATTACCATTCCCCTGCCTGGCGGAAGTTCCCTGGGACTTTCTTTGCTTGTGCTGATCTTGATCCCGTCCGGGATCTACTTTACGCTACGGACAAGGTTCCTGCCCCTGCGGCTGTTTCCCGAAATGATAAGAATCACCGCAGAAAAGAGAAATGTATCTCAAAAGGATGCCATCTCAGGTATCCAGGCGCTCATTGTATCCACCGCTACCCGCGTGGGAATGGGCAATCTGGTGGGCGTGGTTGCCGCCATCTCCGCAGGCGGTGCCGGCGCACTATTCTGGATGTGGCTCATCGCCCTCCTCGGTTCTTCCACCGCCTTTATCGAAGGAACCCTGGCTCAGCTTTACAAAGAAAAGGATCCCCTCTATGGCGGCTACCGCGGCGGCCCTGCCTATTATATCCACCATCTTTTCCTGCAAAAGAACAGCGCCAGAAAACATTCGGTCATCGCTGTTTTGTTCGCCATATCCGGCCTGATCTGCTGGTGCGGCATCAGCCAGGTCATCGGCAATTCCGTGTCCAGTGCTTTTGCAAATGCCTTTGAGATTGATCCCCACTATACCACCATCATTCTGGTGACGGTCTCTGCCTTCATCGTGCTGCGCAAAAATGCTACAGTTAAAGTACTGGACATCCTGGTACCCTTTATGGCTGTCTGCTATTTTCTGATGACAATCTTTATCATCCTCAAGAATGCAGCCCTGCTTCCTTCTGTATTTGCACAGATTTTCTCCGAAGCATTGGGATTTCGTCAGGCGGTTGCCGGCGGCATCGGTGCCGTCATTATGAATGGCGCCAAAAGGGGCCTCTTCTCCAATGAAGCCGGTTCCGGCTCCGCTCCCTGCGCCGCCGCGGCCGCCGATATCGACCATCCCGCCAAAGAAGGGCTCCTGCAGGCACTGGGGGTCTTTATTGACACGATTGTCATATGCAGTTGTTCCGCCATGATCATGCTGCTTGCCCCCGCCGAGCTGACCAAAGGACTGGAAGGCATGGACCTGCTACAGACGGCCATGCACCATCACCTGGGGGATTTCGGCGTCATCTTTATCGCCGCCATCCTGTGGCTTTTCAGCTTCTCCACCTTTATCGGCATCTTGTTCTACGCCCGCTCCAATGTGGCTTACCTTTTTGGAGACAACTGGCTGTCCCAGACGCTGTATAAGATTCTCGCCCTTATTATGCTCTATATCGGCGGGCTGGCAACCTATGCTTTCGTGTGGGATATCGGTGATTTCGGTGTGGGACTCATGACACTCTTTAACATGATCGCACTGTTCCCGCTGGCTCCACAGGCGATACAGTCCCTAAAGGATTACGAACAACACCACAAAAAAACGTACGAAACAGGAGATACACATCATGATTGATTTACAAAACATAAATAAATGTCCTACAATACATAAAATGGCAGACTATGTTGGAAATCCTCTCTTTCTTGAGTTCTGCACCCAGATCAGAGCACGCTACGCCTGCCCTGAACTGATAGAATTCAGTTCCTGCAGTATGGAGAAAGGCTGGAACGTCAAATTTAAGAAGGCCGCGTTGAAGCTATGCTGCCGGACTGCTCTCAGGCATTGCAGGAACTTTATCGGGATGTCTTTGCATTGATTCGGATCAGGCGGGAAGGGAAGTAGGGCGGGTGCCTGCATTTGCCGAAAGTAGGAGGATTAAAATGCATTTAGACGCTTATTGGAAAGCAGCATTACAACAGGATGCTGACCGCATGAGAAGTTTTTTCCATGAAGATGCCTATATAAACTGGCATAACACAAATGAACACTTTACGGTAGAAGAATTTATCCGCGCCAACTGTGAATACCCCGGTTCGTGGGATGGCAAAATCGAACGGCTGGAGCAGATTGGCGATTTATACATTACCGTGGTGCACGTATTTACGCCAGACCAAAAACTATCTTTTCACGTGACATCGTTTATCCAATGTAAAGCCGGGAAAATCGCATCTATCGATGAATACTGGGGCGATGACGGTACGGCTCCGCAGTGGCGTCTGGATAAAAAGATCGGTACACCAATCTGCCCGGCAGAAAGGAATCATTCATCATGAATATCGAAGAACAATTTAATCTCATAGCCAGAGAATATGACGCAAACCGCAGGAAGTTTATTCCCTGCTTCGATGATTTCTACCGAAACACAACAAACTTTATTGCTGCAAACATAGATACACCAAAGCGGGTTGTCGATTTAGGCGCCGGGACAGGACTGTTAACGTCCTTCTGGTATCAGGCCTGTCCGAATGCAGACTATATCCTGGTAGATATCGCTGAGGAAATGCTGGATGTGGCCCGTAAGAGATTTGACACCATGAAAAACGTATCCTATCAAATCAGCAATTACAACGAAGCACTGCCTGACTGCCCTTTTGATACCGCTATCTCTGCCCTGTCTGTCCATCACCTGACAGACCCGGATAAAGAGAAACTGTTTGCCAGATTATATGACAGCCTACCGTCCGGGGGACTTTTTGTAAATTATGACCAGTTCTGTGCCGGTCAGCCCAGCCTGAATCATTGGTTTGATACTTACTGGGAAAGTCAGCTTACTGACAGCGGCTTAACAGCGCAGGATATCGCATTGTGGAAGGAACGCCGGAAACTGGACAGGGAATGCTCTGTTGAGGACGAGGTCCGTATGCTGCAAAACTGCGGTTTTGGAACCGTAAAATGCGTTTATTCCTATCAGAAATTCTCTGTGGTTGTTGCCGTGAAGTAATGGGTATGAAGATTTATAATTTGAGATTACTTGCAGAATCTGCTTGCCAAACCCTTTTCCAACATAATTGGGTCCCAAACATATTCCCGTTTCCTGATATAGGTGAGGTTCAATTTGCTCTACGCCTGCAAACCCAATCGCCTTACCGCTTGCTTTTTCATAAACCAAATAGGTGTCATGTTCCTTTTGAAATGCGATGGTTTTCTCGATTCTTGTTTTAGCGGCTTCTTCGCTTGTGGTAATACTCCACTCCATATACCGTGCGCTTTCCGGCTGTGACCAGACATTATGGTACATTTCTGCCCAGTCCGAAAACTTTGCTTTATCTAAAATAAGGCTCTCTGTTTCTATCATGTTCAAAGTTCCTCTCCATTCACTTTTCATCCTAACCGCCATGATTCCGCTATGCGGAATCTCATAATCCACGGACGAATGAATTCGTCCCGGAGAATTCCATATTTCAGACATTCTCCTGTGTGAGACGGAGTGCAAAGCAACTCCTAGTACTTCTTCACGAAGCTGCCCTTGCTGCGAGTGATTAAAAGTACTTCTCACACTAATCCACATGCAGTCCATGGTGTAGGCAATCTTGCTATAGTATAGCACGACTTGCAGATTTCTTACCAGCACTTTCAAAAAATGATAGGGCGCTGGTGTGAAGATAATTTCATTTTGATGCATGGTTTCTGTTTTATCGGCATTTCAGGAATCTGATGAAGATAAATGAAGGATAATTCCTGATTATTGAGGGTTGTGAGTTTTTGGGCATTGCGATGCATATTCGGGATTATCAAATCAGAGATGCGAAGGCACTAATATATCATAGCTTTTTCATCAACAAATGAGTATAGCTTTCATACACAAGGAGAAATGGCATGACATTAGGCATAATCGGGCAATCATTATTAGAAGCTGCAGCCCAAACTTTTGTCGGGGCAGTAGCAGGATATACTTTTGATAAAATAAAAAATAATATCTATAAAGATAATTCTTTTGATGGAGCTTTTGATTTATGGCAAAGAGGAATCCATTGTCATAATGTTACATATGATGATACGATTGCTTTCGATGGATTACTTTCACCTTATATTCAACTTTTTCCCCGTGATCCATATGATAATGCGGTTAGGTGGAATTCCTTATATAGTTTTGAAGGACAGATAGATGCCAAAGAATTTAGTAATTTGGAGTTTTACGCTGGTTCAGATGAAACAATACGCACTGGTGCTCTAAATGGGGAAACATTAGTAGGTCTGTATAATAGATATGGGTATATAGGAGAAGGAATACTGGGTGTAATTTCAACTTCATATTTGCTAAAACATATTCCAGAGTTTTTTGCAGAAGATTTTTATGGAAAGCATGTGAGAATTACTGCAACTTTAGCGAAATGTCCTGCACAGCATGGTTTTGTTGCCCAGAGCATGTTTCAAAAAGCTGGTTTAGTTTTGAAAACCGAACAATATAAGGAGATTCCTTATTTAAAAATCAACTCGATTAAATTATATAGAAAAGAACGTGATAATATATGTTCTTTATTAGGTTCTCCTTGGGCAGCGACATCTCAAACCAAAGAACCTTATTTAGTTCAATATGGCTACATAAGTAACCACAAAGAACTTGATTCATGTATCACCAGAATTATAGAGTCTCCTTCTTGGAACAATGTTAAAGTTTATTATGATGCAATAAAAGCCCCATCTTCATCACTGAGCTTTACAAAGCAATTTATTTTATAATATATTTTTTATATATGGCGGCAAATATAAATAAAAAGGTATATTTTCCGGAGAGAAAAAATAGAAAGGTGTGTTTTCTTTTGTGATACATTCTTTCTGAAATAGATTGTTAGTCGTTTTGCAGTATTGTGAAATATTGGAATTTTTCCCCCATATTGTTTCTATATGTAAGATTCCAGGATATTCTGGTACGGCAACTAATGATAGTGCTATATTTCCAACTCCTTTAATCTTTTGTATAGAATCATGTGTGATATTTTCATCAAAGATATGACGATAAATAATGTCAGCACATACGCCCTCATCTGTTAACATATTATTCATTTTTTGGTACAAAGAAAAATCATTCTTTTTACTTTCATTTAACAAGTTAAAACAATCATTGATAATGACATCATATTTTTCTGATGCATTTTGGATATACGCGATACCATCGTGTTCTATAAAGCGGAATCGTAAGTCTTTCTTTACTATTTTTGCATGCAAATAGTATTTTTCCATTAAATCAAGCACGGAATGATCATGATCACATAGAACAACTTTTTTGATAGAGGGGTACTTTAAAATTTCATATGCCGCAAAAAGCGATCCTCCTCCAATAATCAAGGCCGTTTTGGGTTTGGCACAAAAACTTACTGGTAAATGTACAAGTAGTTCATGATATAAGCATTGATATTTTTCGATATGTTGAATTTCATTATTTATTGTCAATACTAGGCCTAAAAAGGGATGGCTATATATTTTTACATTTTGTTTTTCTGTAATAATGTCCTCTAATATTTCTAATCCGTCCAAATATAGGCTAATAGGTTCTTTTTCATAGAAATGCATTCTACTTTAATCCTCTTCCCACCTGATAATCCCGAATATGCATCGCAATGCCCAAAAACTCACAACCCTCAATAATCAGGAATTATCCTTCATTCCCTCTACCAGTTACATAATATTTCTATTTTTCACTTCTCATTATTACCTTTCCATTATATACAAACTACGTAAATTAATCAACACATTAAACTCCACTGTGACTCATAATCCACGGACGAGCAGGCTCGTCCCGGAGAATGCCGTATTTCAGGCATTCCCACCGCCCGCAGCTTATCCCTCACTGCCAATCAGCACTTTCTTTCCGCAAAAAGCAAACCCATACTTTCTAATACGTTCTTCCGGTATTCCCTTTGCCACGAGATCCGCCTGATAATTCTTCTCCCTAATCTGATTCAGGGCTTCCTGCACCGTATCGGAAAGCTCCTTTTCCTCTGTGTCCTGCACCTTGAATTCTATAATGACAGCATCATTTTTGATACCTCCACTGGCCGTAGAACCGGGCGTTGCACTGCCCTCCCCTTTCGTCCTTCGGGGTTCTAATATCACATCATACCTTCCGAAGCCGCTCTCCCTGTTGGAAGTGATACTGTATCTGTCTGTCAGTTCCACCATCAGCCCCAGCACAAAGCCATGATAAAAGCGTTCCGGCTCTGCTCCCGAGGGACTTCTTCCCGTGTCAAAGTAGCTGAACATTTCCACTGTCACTTTATTCATATAGTTGTTCATTGCTTTCAGATCATTTAACAGCAACGCCTTGATAAAATCATTATAATCCGCTCTCACACTGCCAAACCATTTCCTGATCATGTTCCGGAACATCACCTTTACTTCAAAATTGGTCAGTTCCAGTTCATAATCCTCTCTCCACTCGCCAAATTCAGAAGTATAGGTTTCGTACTCTTTCACCTTCATATAGCCGCTGGCAAGCAAAAGGCTCCAAAGAGCCTGTTCGCTCCCGTCCAACAGATCATATACAATCTGCTCGTCAATCTCCGTCCGGATGGATTCCCCCTGCAATAAACGCTCAAAGGTTTCCTTTACCTTTCTACTGCCCTCACGCACCAGCTTTCCCACAAGGCTGTTGGAACTGGTGTTTGCCCAGTAGGCGCCAACTTTCCCCTTATCTATAAAATTGATGATAGACCAGGGATTGTAAATATCCTTTCTGTTTCCGAACATAAATCCGTCATACCAGTTTTTTACCGATTGCTTTTGATCTGACAGCCCGAACTCATCCAACGCTGCAAAGACCTCATCTTCCGTAAAACCAAAGCTGTCTGCATATTTTTCAGAAGTTGTGGTCACTACTTCAAGATTATTCAAGTCGGAGAAAATACTTTCTTTACTGATTCTTGTAATCCCTGTCATAAGGGCCCGTTCCAGATAGGGATTCGTCTTGAACGTGGCATTAAAGAGGCTTCTTATAAACGTCACCATCTTACTCCAGTATCCGTTTACATAGGCCTCCTGCATAGGGGTGTCATATTCATCCAGAAGGATGATTACTTTCTTCCCATAATATCTGCTAAGGAAACCTGACAATGAACGTAAAGCTACCGAAGCCACACTGTCCTCCATATCGGCACAAACCTTTTGATAATAAGATTTCTCCTTTTCGTTAAGTAGATTTCCTTTTAACAAAAAATCGTTGTTATTATATTGTTCCTCTATGGTTCGGCAGATTGTCTCTCTTGCCGCCTCGAAAGAACTGTCCTTAATGCTTGCAAAACTTAAGAAAAGCACCGGATAGGTCCCCTGCAGTTTTTTATATTTTTCACTTTCCCAAATCCTGAGATTTTGAAACATTTCTCCCCTGTCTTTGTATGTTGTAGCAAAAAACTTTTCCACCATGCTCATATTCAGGGTTTTGCCAAACCGCCTCGGCCTTGTGATCAGCGTTACACTATCCCCGCTTTCCCACCATTCCCGTATAAAGTCTGTCTTATCAATATAAAAATACCCCTCTTTTTGAATTGACTCAAAATCCTGATTTCCAATGCTTACCGTTCTTGCCATAATGCATCCTCCTGCTTACAGTATATCTATTTACCCTGTGAAAGTCAAAACAAATGCCGTCACCTTTTCATCCGGCACTTCCCTTCCTGCCGTCAATACTGTACAATAAAATCACAGCGCAAAGAAAGGACATGAATATGGACAATAAACAAATCTTACTCGATAATATCGACCACCTTCACACCACCGAAATGGGCGTTGACAGGATCCGGAAAAATCTCAGATTAGATTCCATCGACGTGGTAGCATACTGTAAAAACAAGATTCTGAATGAAAATTGTAATATCCACAGGCAGGGAAAGAACTGGTACTGTGAGATTGACGGAATTCAAATAACCGTCAACGCCCACAGTTACACAATCATTACAGCCCATATGATGAAATAAATTCCTCCCGCTTTTTTACAATTTCATCAAAATCCTTCTTCATATCCTCATACTTAGACGGGTCCCGCAGAATCGCCGAAGGATGGTATGTGGCCGTCAGCGCGCAGTTTTTCCGATGTACCCATGTGCCATGCTGTCTGGTAATCTTAAAATCAGCCGAAATGATACGCTGTGCCGCCACACGCCCCAGGCAGACTATGATTTTGGGTTTTAGCAAAAAGGTCTCGTACTTCAAATACGGAAAGCAGGCTTCCTTTTCCTCCTCTTTGGGATCACGGTTGCCCGGCGGATGACATTTTAAAATATTGGTAATGTATATTTCCTTTCGATCCAGTCCGCAGTCCTGCAGCAGCCTGTCCAATATTTCTCCTGACCGCCCCACAAATGGGATGCCCTGCTGGTCCTCTTGTCCTCCGGGTGCTTCCGCGATCAGCATAATATCAGCCTGATAGTTCCCACGCCCCACCACCGGCTAGTTTCTGGTCTGACTGAGTGGACATTGGGTGCAGTTCATAATATGCTGTTGAATGTCATTCCAGGTATATTTCATAAGATTTTCCCTTTCATTTGCATCAAGGTATATAGCGATGATTCATATTGAGATTTACGTTTCCGTAATTTCTCATATAACAAAAATGATTGCATAAAAGCCGCTCATAAAGAGTTCCTTTTATACAATCATTATTGTTTCACTTCTACTTATAAATCAATGCATAAGCGTAGAACCTATTTGTCTGAATGGTAATTGTCTCCGGGTCATTGTCTAAGTCTTTGTATACAATCGGCTGTCCACCCTTGGTAACACAGATCATCCTATACTCTCTGTTCGCTTTATAAATATCAGATGGAATCTTCATCGTCAACTGTATTTCCTTATCCATACTGTACATATTACCGGAAGGTGAATAAATATTATAAGTCCTCCCAATCGTATAATCCTCAAGAACTGCCTCAAAGGACTGAAAACACATAGCCCCCTGCATCGCATTCTCTACGGTAACCTGATAGGCATTATCTTTTGCCGGAATGTACTGGACAGCCTCTTTTCCCAGGCAGTCGTAGCGTTTTTGCTCCTCAGGCGTTGCCGGTTTCCATGTTTCCACAACTGCTGATATGCCTGCATTTACGATAGATGATGTCCTGTCGGAGTAATAGTTATCGGGGTTACTGTCGGAATCCTTATGCTTTCTGGTATTGTTGCCTGAACTGCTGCTTGAATTACTTCCGTTAGAAGTATTTCCGCCATTATTTCCAGGCTTATTCCCACCGGTATTGTTATCATCACCGCCGCCCGGATTGTTATCGCCATCTCCGCCGGTATTGTCATCACCGCCGCCCGGATTGTTATCGTCGCCACCGGTATTGTCATCACTGCCGTCGGTATTGTCATCGCCGTCCGTATTATCGTCACCTTCACCCGGATCGGGTGCCGGATCAGGATCGGAGTCGTCGGGAACGTAGTCATAATGTATCGTCACTTTTGACACCGTCGATGATGTATCGCCTATTTTACTGATATTCTTCCACTGCGCCTCGCTGCCGGTATAGTATATATCCTGCAAAGAACAGTTTGAAAATGCGGCTATCCCGATTGACGTTACACTGTCCGGAATGACAAGTGTGGACAATCCGGAACAGGAGGCAAATGCTGACCCTCCGATGCTCTGCGTCCCTTGCGGAATTTCCAATCCAACAAGGAACATGCAGTTTTGGAACATCCCTTCGCTAATACGGTCTATCCTGGCAGGCAACGTTACGCCCATCAGCTTATAACACTGCGTAAACATATTGTCGCCCATTTTAACCTGCTTACTGCCGGGAGCAAACGTCACGTTTCTCAACTCTCCACACTGGAAAAATGCGGCAGCCCCCACCTCACCAAGGCTACCTGGCAGTTCTATGGAAGAGAGTCTTGTACAGGCATTGAATGCGTTCTGTCCAATTATCTCCACCCCTTCACGAACAGTCACCGAACTCATATTCTGACATTTATAAAAAGCGCTGTCGCCAATCGTTTTCACGCCCGAAGGAATGGTGACGGAAATAAGTTGGGAACCGCGAAAAGCGCTGTTGCCAATCCTTTCCACACTGGAAGCAATCTCTACACCAATAACCCCACAGTCCCAAAAAGCGCATGCACCGATACTGGTCACGCCCTCCTCAATAACAACCTCCCGGATTTGACTGCTATAGTCACTCCACGGCTGCTCTGCGGCACTGTCAAAATCTGGCATAGCTCCCTGCCCGGAAATCGTCAGCCTATTAGACTTGGTCAGATTCCAGGTAAGCCCCGTATCTAACGATCCACTGTCGTGAACTGATTCATCAGCCTCCGAATCGTCCGGCGGCTTATAGCCTTCCGGGTAACGGGTGATATAGTGGCTTGTGTCGCGCATCACCTCTTCTTTGGATATTCCCCGTCCCCAATGAACCTTACCTTTGTGATCTCCGGTGCTGATGTTTCCTTCGGCAACGACCACGCCGGTATCTCTCACCTCAAGCACGATCACCGTATGAACATCATTGTTTACTCGCAGAATATCGCCGACCTTGATATCTTCATAAGAAAATTCACCCTCTGCGTACATCCTGGCCGGAAGGCTGCCAAATGCCTCATCGCTAAGTATAAAGGCGAAAGCTACACAACCCACGGCAACAATATTCTTTCCCCCAAGAGGGCCGCCGTTCCATCGATAATAGTTTCCGCCTGTATAAGGCTCATCATTAGTCCAGATCGTTCCTTCCTTATAGGCATCCTGATCCTTCAACGCGATCATAGCCTCATAGGCTTCCGAAGGAGATGGTATCGTATTACTACGTACGACCCGTCTGGATGTTGCTCTTCGTGGTGAAGGGCTTTTCTCATCATCCATGTCTACTTCGTCTTCATCCGGCGTTTCTTCCGGAAGCGTATCCTCCTCTTTCTTTGCAGAGTCGTCCTGCTTTAAAGAGTCGTCCTCATCATCGGTCTCTGCCTCTGCCTCGTTTTCGTCCGGCGTCTCTTCCTGAAGTGTATCCTCTTGCTGTGAAGAGTTTTCCTCCTTGGGAATACCCTCCTCGTCGCTGGTGTCTTCCTCGTCCTGCGTTTCCTCCGTGGGAACCTCTTCTTGCTGCGAAAGAGTTTCCTGCGAAGGATTTTCCTGAAATGCATATGCCACTGACTGGGAAGAAAGGCATACACACAGTGCTACAGCAATCGCAAGAATCCGTTGTTTCACTTTCATTACCTCCTTTTTAATTTGGATAAAACTTATGATTTATAATGCTCTCTGCATAAATCAATCAAACTACTAATTCTTCCATTTCAAATATGTAATACCGATTCAGTATCATGTTATTATTATTGTAAAGTTTTGTCAATGACATCTTCCAGCATTTCCGAAGATTCCAAATGCAGGAATCCCCGGAAACAATTCATGAAATTATGAGATACAGAAATATCTTTCGTATCACTCATCCTTTTTATCCTATGTGATTAATTGATGCTCAAACCGGCGCTTGCATATCCTGCCACTGTATTGATCAGGGATAATCCGCTGGCCGTTGCCGAAAACACCAGCATCAGCCGGGTCTGAGCCGTCACTGCAATAGTAAGCCCTGTCAGTGCGCCGTTTAACAATGTTCCGACAGATAAGATTCCGGAAAGTGACGGTGTCAGACTGATCAGTGTTCCCGCAATCGGAGTAAATACGTTGTTCGGTGTTGCGGACTGATATATCTGCGCATTTACTGTAACGGTTGAACCTACAAGAGAGAGGGCCGCTGTCGTACTGAAATAAGCGCTGAACGAAGTAATGATTCCGGCACGCGGAACCTGGAATGCAAAGTTGGAAAGCGTTCCGCTGGCATTGGTAATATCGATTGTGGATCCCAGCAGCGTAAGCCCCTGTGCGCTGTTTCCAAATCCTACAAAAGCAGGAATCCCGGCAAGCCCGCCGGCAACCGTTGTCAAAGAAATTGGAAGTCCCGATGCAAAAGGAATAATCGCTCCAGCGCCTGCTGTACCTGTGGCTCCCGTTGCTCCGTCGGCTCCTGTCGCTCCTGCGGACCAGCATCTCCTTTAGGACCCTCACAGCCCGGATCCCCTTTTGGTCCGATATCACCGCGGACACCTTGTATCCCCTGAATGCCCTGAGGACCTGCATATCCCCTGGAGCCTGCATACCCTCTTGGCCCGGTGTTTCCGGTAGGGCCTACCGGACCCGGATTTCCTCTGGGGCCTCTCGCACCCGGAGCACCGGGAATACCCTGCGGTCCCATCGGCCCCGGATCGCCTTTGTCACCCTTAGGGCCGGGACAGCCGGTGTCACCCTGTATCCCCTGGGGACCCATCGGTCCCGGATCCCCTTAGGTCCCGCCGGACCACGTTCACAGCAGGGAGGGAGACATTGATTCTGACAGCAATTACATGAATTATTTTGATTCATTCAAATCACACCTCTATAAAATATTTTGAAAGATACGGAAAATATCTTTTTCTACAAATATTTTATGTAGCGATGCAATAGTTGACACTTTTTGTCGAAAGATATCCACCTTAATCATCACATGACTATTTTCTTATATCATTGAAATTGGAGCGTGTTATAAACACGCTCCAAAAGATTACAGACTATCAAAATACCGCTTGTTATATAAATAAGCCTCAGAATATGGCTTACAGATTCCGGCCCGCTCATTATATTCTTTTGCTTTCTGCTGATCACCTAACCTGTCGTAGCAGACGAATAACTGCAAAAGAGGCACATAATCATAACAGTCCAGCCGGACAAACCCTCCGGAATATTCATTTTTGGGTGTATTCAACGCGGCTTCATACCAGTAAATGGCATTCTGCAAATTTCCGCATTCCAGAAAATGCTTTCCGATCTCACAGCACAGTTCAGCTCTTGGCCTGTCAAAGCTAAGGCTGCGTAAAAGAGAGGTTAACGCGTTCTGTTCCTGCCCCATCTGGTAATAACAACTGGCGCATATAGAACATGCCTCTATCTTATTTTCAATCCACCCCTCCTCTGAGAGCAGAAACCGTTCTAATACAGAAACAGCCTCATCATATTGCTTATGGTAATATAGTTCCCGCGCATAATAATATTGCTGTCGTGCCTCCAATGGTTTTCCTTCCGCAATCAGCTTCTGATATATTCTCAAATTCCGATCCGGATCCCCGGCTCCTGTCTTTTTATGGGTGATTGCAATATCGGAATATAGCAGCTTTCCCTTTGGCGGAATCACTTCATGGACTGCTCCGATCCAACGATACTCCTCACTGTTTCTGATCCACCTCTCCCGAAAATAGGAAAAAGAAGGATGCCCGGCTTCATCAAAAGCGGTATTGTATTTCATCATGACCATATCCGTATCTGGCGGCAGAGACTGCTTTAACTGCAGAAAATCTTCTTTTTGGGTTTCTTCCAGAATGTCATCTGCATCCATCCACATACAATAATCCATCGATGCCTGGGAAAAAGAGTAATTTCTGGCATCCGAGAAATCATCCTTCCAAGGATACAAATATACTTTTGCGGTATAGTCAGACACGATTTCTACTGTTTTGTCCGTAGAGCCGGTGTCTACAATTATGATTTCATCTACCAGTTCGGCCACACTGTCCAGGCAGCGCGCAATATGCATCTCTTCATTTTTCACAATTATGCAAAGACTGATTGTTGCCATATCATTACCTCTACTGCTCTCATCATCTCACCAAATTTCCTGCCTCTATTGCCTGCACAGCTTTTCTATGCTCAGGTTCATATTGATCCTCGATGCTCCCACCGAACTGTTCCACACAAAGAGCAACAATGTTTGGGCCGGAATTTTGACAATAAAATACCTGTCAAGTGTCAATATTTCCTTTTTCTTAGATGCCTGCGCATATGCACTGTACGATGGCTGTTCGCAATCGTTAAATATAGGTGTAAGGCTTACAGAACCATGCCTTTTCATCTGCGTGGATATATAATAACTAATGGCGTAATATCCCGGTGTCAAAGTGACAGCGCAGTTATTGCAAAGTGATATGTTTCGGGTATCATCTGGAATCTCAGTCTTGAATGGAAGATTGGCATTTTCCGGCATAATCATTTCCTGCCCTGAAAATGTCGCAAAGATACTGTTTTGTGGATAACCGGGTGGACCTGCCGGTCCCGGTTCTCCTCTTGGTCCCATCGGCCCCGGCTCTCCTCTCAGTTCCACCAGTCCGGACTCCCCGTGTGCAGCACAACCGCCGGGCGGAAACTACATTGCTCCGGATTCCGTCATCCCTGAATCACAATAACAAGGTTCGCTGCATTGCTCTGCTTCCGCATCATCTGCGTACGCAAAAGCGTGCGATACCTCTGTGTCTGCTTCACACGAATAATCCGAAGAATATCGGGCCATATCTTGATTACAGTTCCTGTTAGGAACCCCCATACCAAACAAATTGGGCGGACCAAACAGCCAATTCATATTAAAATTGTTCACTTAACCCCACCTCATTCATACATAATCTTAAGTAATGATGCCTAACAACAAACCACATAACTACGCTCCTATGGGCATTCTCTGGTGTGAGGCGGAGTTGCAGCGCAACTCCGCCTCACACCATTATATGCATCAAAACCGAATCGGAAACTCAGAATATTTTCAGCACAATCCGCACCTTAAAAATTTTATCCACACACTGAAAATCCAACTGCCCATCATATTTGTCCGCACTTCTCATCATACTTTTGACCCCGATACCGCTCTTTTGTGATTGCGGAATCCCGTTCTCAAACACTACCCTGCCATGACATGAATTGCTGACCGTTATCGCAATCCTGTTATTTTTCATAAGTATCCTCACATCAATCAACGGTTCTGCTTCCCCCGATTCGATGCAGCCATGCACTGCATTCTCCAGTGCATTTCCCAAAATCGCCGTAAAATCGATATCCTTTATTCCTATGTCCTGCCCTGCCTCTGCCTCTACTGTCATCCGGATTCCTGCCTGCTTCGCCTTCTGCGCGTAAACAGACAGAATGCTGTTGACTGCCTTATTTGCACAAAACGGCACCGGAATCGCCATTTCCTCCGTCTCAGCCTTTTCTTTCATATACTGCAGAAGTTCTTCCATCGCTCCTCTTCTGGCATATTCCATGATCACCAGATCGTGATGCCTCGCGTCATGCCTGGTCCTGTCCGCCTGCTCAACCTTTTCTTCGATCATGGCAAGTGAACGCTCCAGATAAGCATTGTTGATCAGCGAATACTCCATTTCCTCTTTTGCTTTGACTTCACTGCGCATTGCATAAATTGCCCGGAGCATAATGATATGCGTTGCAAACAGTATCACGGCGATCCCACAGGAAATAATCCTGTCACGTGCCTCTCTGACCATAACATGCTGTGGATAAATGGAACAATAGATAAACAAAGCATCCCCCGCCAGTGACACGGCCGCCATCCATTTCCAACGCGACTGCAGATATTCCGCAATTTCCAGATATGCCTGCCTGAAATAACGGTAATATAACCATACCACTACCCAAAAATAAAAGAATCGGAACAAAATATCCGCCCATATATTTCCATTGAAAAAGATCATCGCAAACCGAATCCCTATTCCAATTCCCCATAATAATACAAACACCAACAGAGAAACATTGTAAAGTACCTGAGAAATACTACATTTACTCATATAGATAAAGAAAAGAAATGATAATGCAAAAAAAGATACCGTAATATATTTTCCATAACTCTGCGGATGTATCAATACCCAGATTGTAAAAATTACGGTACACAGTGTAATAAAAACCGTATAAATACAAATTGTTTTCTTCCATGCAAACCGTGGTCTGTCCATGAGAAGAAACAATACACAAAACTGTATAATCTCCATCAAATTCCGTATGATGCCGACACTCACTGTCACTCCCAAAACCATATTAATCACACACCTTTCTGCAACCTGCACACCATGAATGTAAACGCAAATTTACATTCATCTAAGTCAACGCCGCAATTCCGTTTTAATCAGTCAGATGTGCCACATCATATTTTTCTATCTTATGTCCCAGCAGCCGCATGATCTGAAGTTCGTCCTCTGCGTCCAGAACCGCATTATGCGTCTCTCTGTATTCCTTATGGTCACTAAGCATTTTCAGGATATTTTCAACACCATATCCGCATTTGAGCCTGCCGGTCCCATAACAATTGGCGCAATCCGGTATTGCCTTATTATATTGACGGTAGGCCGCGAGACGCATAATGTCGTACCATTTATACATTGCATATTCCGGCAAATGCCTCTTATCGAAAGACGCGTTATATGCAAAAAGCTTCTGCACATGATACCTGTCTAACCATTGCCTGATCTCTTCCAAAGCCTGCCTTCTGTCTGTAACGCAAACTCCTTTTTCATCAAATCTCAGCTCATCCGCATACATTCCGCCTACCTTGTATGCCGGGTCGATTATGTAATATGTAGAATCAATTTTTTCCATGGTCTGCAGATTGGCGACCACCACGCCGATCGACATTACCTCATCATTCCAGTTGGTCTCCGTATCTATCACTGCGAATTTATCTGTCATATCTCTTTCGTCCTTCTCCTCAGATAAAACCTGCTTCATCCTGGTTGTCCTTTTCTTGTTTTATGATATCATTTCCCAGTTGCTTATTATGGAAAATTATATCGTATTTTTTACCGAAGGACAATGGTTTCCAATTGGGAATAACTGTACATTCTGCCGCTTCTACATATTGGTTTCAGTACATAACAACTTCAACGTAAGACTGATAGGCTCCATCCTGGTGGATTGTGACAGTGGCCTTCTGTTTCTTTTCGCTGTTGAATCCGTCCTTTGTGTTGCTGTTAGGAAAGATGAAATTCTTCGCACTGGATGTAATGGTAAAACGCATTCTGTGCCCCGGCAGAAACATATTCGATATTTTAGTGGTCCGGATCGTTACCTCATACACCTTTCCAGGCTCCATGTACTGCGGCGCCTCGAACCCGTTTCTGTACTTCACATCGATAACCCCGTCGGCAAGTTTGACAGACTTTCCATTCTCATCCACATCCGTCATCCGCAACACAAGGTCCGTATCCGGGCAGTCGCAGGATACGAATAAATGTGCGATAACATCCCCTGTCACGGTGACAGGTTCTTTAAAAGGCTCCGAAGAAAACAGAAGGAAATCTTCCCTCTTTTCTTCCTGCGTGTAATCCTCCGGTACCTCAATCTCATTTTCAGACATATCGATGATATGCGTGGCCGGATGATCCGGATCATAAATATAGCTGTCTCTTTCCCCTTTCAGATCAATGCGCATCTTTTTGCCGTTTTCCGGCGGCCAGGCATCCGCGGTCTTCCATTTATTCTCGCCCAGTGTATAGTACTCCACCTTCGGCGTCCTCTCGATGCCGTTATCTACACCCCGCAGGAAGTGATCCAGCCACATCATGCTCTGCAGATCCACATCGTAGCGCAGGGCATCTTCTCCCATGTAGATTCCGTGCAGATCATATTCCGCATTTCCTCCGTGTTTCCATGGGCCAAGAATTGTTTTCCAGGTTCCCGCCGGCCAGTCTCTTACCAGATCAAGAGCCTCAGTGGTTCCCATTCCATTATCATCGAACCATCCCGACAGGATCAGCACCGAAACGGGGCCGCCTGCATAGCGGTCTTTCCAACTCGTCCGCCTCCACACTTCATCCATATCCTTATGCCCGAGCCATTCTGTCAGGAAAGGAATTTCCTTTCCCAGGGCCTTCTTCGGAATGTCCTCCAGAGGCCGCACATCCAGCACCGTATCCCAGTCATCTCTTATCATCTTGTCCGGATCGAACTTCCGTTCGGACATGGCAAAAGCCCAGGCAAGCATTCCGGAGTTAAAACAGCCCCCTCTTCTTGGCAGATCCACAAAGGCGCTTCCCGCACATACACTACTTAACATCGCCTTTAAATGCGGATTTCCACTGGCCGCTGCCGCCCACTGCACATAACCAAGATAGGAACCTCCGGTCATGGCCGCCTGCCCGTCACTCCACTCCTGCTGCGCGATCCAGTTTAATGTATCGTCCCCATCCTCAACTTCATAGTCATTGGGCTGCCATCTTCCGGTACTCTCCTCACGCCCTCTCGTATCCTGCACCACCAGAGCATATCCCCTCTGCACGAAACGGTAATAAATTTCCACACCCTTTTTCTTTCCGTAAGGCGTTCTCACAAGTACAGCCGGAATCTTTTTCCCGGACTCTTCGCCTTCCTTTTTCGGCAAATACACGTCCGTAGCCAGCCTTTCCCCATCCCTCGTATCCACAAAAAAAGTCCCTGCAAAACTCACATTTGCCGTTCTCTCCGGATACATTTCTTTCCATCTGGAAAGCACGGTTTTTTCCTCACAACCGTCCCGCACAAGCACCGCCGTATAGTCTCTTGCACTCATAAGCAGGGCATAGATTTGACCGTCCTCATAGAATAAATCCTTGGCCGCCTTACAATTTCTCTGAATATAGGCTTCTGCCCGGCGCCTGGTAAACTCCTCTCCTGAGGCAGTCACTCCATGCTCTGCCCCTTTTTCAATCATCGCTTCATATTCTTCCCTGCTTCCAAAAAATTCCCGCAGACTTCTTTTACAAAGCTGCTCAAAATACGCATCCGCTTCCTCGTCAAGCGGCTCCTTTGGAAGAAAACGTCCCGTCATCACATCCCGTCTGGAAACAAAAACGCCCTGTTCTTCTTCATAAAATCTTCCATACGCAATACCAGATAAATAGAAATTCCACTGCATGCTCTCTCCTCCTTGCTATGCGGCGGTTAAAATGAGATATCGAGTCCCAGTCCCGGTTGCTCCAGAAGCTGAAACATATCGCCGCTGCGTTCAAAACCGCATTTCCATACATTCTCAGGAACAGATATTCCCATCTCTTTAAACACGCGCATTGCGTCAAACGCCACATAATCATTGGCGCATACAAATACCTCCGGTGCATGGTAAAACTATAGCCCATCTGGACAAATTTCCCTTGCCGCCATGGTTCCCTCCTCTTTGTATCTATCCAGACAATATATCATTTTCTATATCCAATGTTTCTTATGAAAAAATTATCACTTTCACTATATTGTGTCAATAATTTAATTATGCTTTACATTTGCATTTCACATTTTATAAATATATCAACCACTTCCTGTGTCAGCACTTCTAAATGGGAATACCGGATGACCTGCTTCATTTGCATAAACGAAACCATCCGGGCTTGGAACTTACAGAGCTGCATTTGAGTGACGGCATGGTGGAGCTGCTGAAAAGCGGGCGTATCAACAACCGGCTGCTGTGTGAGATTGCCACACATGAGGATTTTGTTACCCTGATGACGGACACGGAAATTTATGTAGATGGTGTGGCAACCGCCCACTTCCAAAACTTCAACAGCCTTCTGAAAGTCCTGCGGGGCAAGTCCATTCCCAATATCAGCCGGTGGAGGAAGATACTGCTTTAAAGGCGTCGGAAGCCATGCCGATACAGGAAGAAGATTATTTCTGTCAGGTCACGCACCAGACTTGGGACACTATCCTTCATGCCATAAGGGAAGCGCACAAGGACGATACGGACAGTGCACCGGACGGCTCCAATGCCATGAAACTAATCAAGGACGCAAAGAAGGCACTGGCCGTGCCGGGTTCCTATCTGGATGTGTTCACTGCCCTTATGTGTACGCAGCTTCAAATCCGATATGAGAAGCTGTCGGAGCAGGAGCGTATGGTTTTGAAGAATGTTATGAAGAAAACTCCGGCATATAAGGATTCGCCGTTGAGCAGGATGAAACGGAGATAAAGAAATACCATTGCTTGGGTTTTTTATCCATGCAACGGTATTTTGTGGTAGTTCTAATTCAGTTGGGAAGTGAACTATCAAGAAATTGAGAAGGATTCACCAAGATTTCTGGTTATCAATTCTTTTCTATAGGTATCCAGATTTCGCTGTAATTCATATCTTTCGTATACATCTCAATATTATAATTACCTGCAAGCTTATATACCTTACAGGAGGGAAGCCACTCGCTCCATATTTTTGTATTCACATCCTGTAAAGATTTCGGCAATGCTCCATAACAGGGAAATACTGCCCATGTCCCGGCTGGAATTACTCTTGTTTCCAATCCCTCAGGAACTTCGCTTGCCGGACTGTAATTATCAGCTATCAAATATTCAAAGTTTTGACCTTCACTGTCCATGCAGATCCCATACATTCCACATACGATTTTCCCATTCTCGCTTTTCATATGTTCCTGCCAAAACTCAGGAATTTTTTGATAAGAAGTTTCCGAATTGAATTTACGAGAAACTCCCATAACTGTGAACTGTTCTTTTTCCACAATTTTATACTCTAACATAGTACCACCCTCCAATGTAAGTTTTATTTTCAGCGGAGCTACAGAATTTAGGCTGCAATTCTTTTCTCTTGCCTGGGAAGGCGTTATCCCATGAAATTTAGTGAATGCTTTTGCAAAGCTGTCAGGCGAACTGTATCCATACTTCAGTGCAACATCAAGCACCTTGATATCGGATGAACAAAGTTCTTGGGCAGCTAGAGTCAGACGGCGGTTTTTGATGTACTCCCCAACTGTAAATCCACATAATACATTGAATATTTTTTGAAAGTAGAAACTTGACACAAATGCTTTGCTTGCGATTTCATTTACATCAATATCCTCGGTCAGATGCTCTTCAATGTAACAAATTGCATTACGTATACCGCTATTCCAATTATTCATGGGTATCCTTCTCCTTCCTGTGTCACTGTAATTATATTATACAAGCAAAATCTTAAATTTTCCCGATATTTTGTGTTCTCTAGTGTGGGATGGCTCCATTATACTACAATAACTTTTCAGAATATTCAAAGCTACAAGGTATGTCCATAATTCCCCTGTCAGGATAAGGGAGCTGTACCGTGCGGGGTGTTCCTGCTTGAGATAGTCCCTGTGCAGTCGCCCATCCCCCAGCCGTACATTGCAGATTTTTAAATCTATGACTTCCTGAACCCGGGCTGCTGTATCATACATCAGGGTCATAAGGAACAGATTGCGCGTCCCTTTTTTGCTGCTGGCATCTGGCTGTGCCAGCATGGCATGGATCGCTCCCCTGCTCAGATAATCGACAGTTTCCACTTTTTCTGTTTTCTTAAAAGGAATCTGGAACAGAGTGGACTGATAAACCACAAGTGAGGTGTCCCTCATTGCTGCATAGCTATAAAAAGCCCGCAGGCAGTTCAGCCGATAATTCCGGGTTTTTATACTGCATTTTTTTGTCTCTTCCAAAAAATCGAGGTATTTTTCTGCCATTCCGCCATCCAGTATGTCAAATGTAATGTCCACCAGCCGGAGCTGCCTCTGTTCTTTTGTAAAATCGAGCAGTTGGTTCAGTGCCGTCCGATAGGCTTTGACCGTATGACCGCTACAGTTGCTCGGCCCATTGCCTCACCACCTCATATACACCGCTGCCCTTCCGGTTCTCATTGCCGAAGGTCTCCCCCACTTCTTCATGGTCGTGGACGTAGTCAATACAGGCCATGATAAGCGCCGCCTGCTTGTCATGCAGGGTAAGGCTGATCTGCTGGTAAGGCTTTTTCTCCCCGGAATCCAGCGTAAATTCCTCGCCAAACTCCTCCTCGGAAATGCTCTCAAAGCCGAACACCGCCATATCCTGCGCAATGTCCGCCAGCTCCAGCGGGAGCAGGTCAACGTCCCACTGTGCCAGCTCGCCCACCTTGTTGTCCGCCAGCCGGAAGGCTCTGATTATAGTTTTTCATCAGATTTTTAATTGCCTGAACACATGTAAACATACTGCCAGTACAGCCGTCCTTTGCCATTTGCCGGATAACGGCTTTATACTGCCTGCTGCCTGTGTCAATACCCGCAGCTTTTAATCGTGACTGTATGCTGTTGCTGTTTAATTGCGAAAACTGAAACATACCCGGTAATGTCGAGCCTGTTCCTCCACCCATCTTTTGAACATGATAGCCATAATTTGTTATATTTGTCATAACGTGTTGTCCTGCAAATTAGATGCACCAGTTCCATGCAGATTAGATGCGCCTGATTTTGGCTTTGTGTGTTGAGTATTAGCAGATTGCCTGCACCAACATCAGCAAGTTATCTGATCGTTATAAAAATTGAAGCAAATTCACAGATCGGAGGAAATGCAAAAAGCAGGCTGCCCTGCTTTTGCTGCTAAATCTCATTATTGTTAATTGCCTGCATGACGATTTCTGCTGTGATCATGTTACTCTTCCTGGAGTCTCCAATCAGAAGACAACTGTTGCATAGATTGTTGATGACACGCGGGGTTCCATCGGATGCATTTAGGATGGCTTCCAGTGCAGCATCTTCAAAAACTGCTCTGGCAGCGCCAGCGCCCTTTAGTTTTTCAAGGACATAGGATCGTCCTTCTTCCCTGGTAAATGCAGGGATCTCATAGTTCATGATGATCCTTTGACGGAATGGTTCATGGACACTAAGACGAAGTGTTGCATGCAATGAGATTTTCATCAACGGCGGGAGTTCCATCCATGATTTCCTCATAATCTCCAGAAGCCTCATAGGCAGAAATGATAGAAATCTGATCCTGCAGGGATACCTGGGAATAAGGAACAAGTAAAGAAGGAAGTAAAGCATGGGTCCTGCCACAGTGAGAGCATCTGACGCGACAGATAGATAAAGAGATCCCGGAATCGTCTTTTTTGAGAGAGCGGGTGTAATAACCATGGAGGGTTAAGCATCCAGGATGGCCACAGGTACACTGTAGCTGGTGGAACTGTAAGGTGTTGATGATATTTTCATAAGTTTTTTGATTGAGTGGATTGTCAAAAGGTACCGTAATTGTTATCATAATAGTGTTGCTTGCAGTGTTACATTGAAAGATGCAGCACTGTGAGGATTGTTATGATAGCAGGTATCAAACTTTGGTCGGTGGGATACCTGCTATTCTTGTAACTTTGATATGATAACACAAGAAGGTACTGGTTCAAACACTCTGCTGTAAAATACATCAGAATATATGAGCCAGTACCTTCATTTAATTTGACGAATATAAGAAAGACTTGGAGCATAGGGTGCTGGATAACAATAACGCAGCCTCCGTTTTATCCACCACATTCTCTGTCAGACTTCCTTTGCTATTACATCAGCAGTTTTGTCCAGTAATCAGCCATATGATCGACACTGCCTTTGTTTTATTTATAAAACTTTTCTGAACTGATACTTATACATATCGGAATACATATTGCCGGAGTAGTGTGGTGTCAGCCGCCCCTCCAGCGCACCCATATTTACCGCAAAACCGCTGTCCACAACAGAAAACGCCCCATTCTGAAACTGGAACTGTGACGTGAAATCGGGAATCCCCACATCGCCGCTCACCCCGATATTTCCTATGATATTTCTGAGGGCATCCCGCATCTGATCGACCTTAACATTATCCTTTGTATGGTTGATCAGCTTATCCGCCTTGCCGGGCAGACCGCCAATGTTCCCATCAGGCAGCATATAAAGATTCTTCAAGGAGACATCCTGTCCGGTAACGCCTTTCAGGTAACGCTTCACCTCCTGCACGTCCGTAGCATATTGGTATGCATTCTCAGGCAGATTCCCCACGCTGTCAGCGGTTCCTATATAATACCGGTACATTTTATCGCTGTACTTTTCACTCACCAGCTTCTGCACCTGTTCCCTGATATTCTCGTCCTCTATCCCATCCACGGCCACGTCTCCGTTACTTCTGATCCTCACGCGCATCCCCTCGATATCCTCACGGGAAACACCCCTGTCTTCCAGATCCTTCATGAAGTCCTCCGTAAGATCATTTTTCAGTTCCGCCTTCTGCTGTGCCTTTTCCGCATCTTTGAGATTGGCAAAGATCTTTACATACTCCCGCTCCGCCTCGCTCAGTTCCTTCCCTTCTGCCAGATCCTGCAGCAGTTCGTCCACGGTGCGCCCGCCCTGATACTTCTTTCCCTCCGGCAGTCCCGCAAACTGTTTTTTGTGGAGTTCTTCCAGCTCCTTCCGGTAATTCTGCTCCGTCTCCCGCAGAACTTCATTATATCGGTCAAGATAGTCCCGCCAGTTTTCGTCTTTCCGGCTATAGGCGCTGTAAAGATTTCCATACGCTTCCCTGACGGCATCGGTCTTTTCATGCTCCTTATTATCGGTGACATGAAAACTGATCCTGTAAAAATCATTCGGAGATACCTCTTCCCCGTTTCCGTTTTCTACCTTGAGGCAATATTTGTTGGTATCCATATCCCAATTCGGAACGGACAGCTTTTTCCGTCCTTCGCCGTCCCACTCCGCCTTCCCTACCTGATTGCCGTACTCGTCATACAGGGTAAGGTCGTAATCACAGCCCTCCGGCATATCTATGTAGGCTTCGACGCCAAAGTAATTGCGCTGAAACCTCAAAAACGGTATGGTGAAGTTATAGAAATCTACATCATTTTTATCGCTGAGGCTTCCTTTCAGGCTGCTGGTCTCATCCTTGATCAGAAAATTCAGGTCAAGAAACGCGCTGCCCTTATCCTTGTCATAGACCTCATAGGTGGTGTTCGATCTGCGGTAAGTATCGTTGCTGCTGAGGGTGCAGGTGTCCTCCCGCAGTTCCACGTTCTTAAGCCTGCTCTTATGTATTACCCCATTCGCATCGACACAAGCCTCCATTTCTTTTCTTGACATAAAGAATATCGGTCTTTTACTGAAAGCCGCTCCCCATGTGGAACCTTGTTCCTTTACGTTACTGATCTCCATTGCTGATATTCCTCCATTGTTTTCAATTATTTATCATACAGCCGCCAGACACCCTATAACCTTTTCAATTTCTCCAAAAATACCGTATAAAACTCTCTTTCTTTCATGCGGGCCTGCTGCTCCTCCATGCTTATGACTTTGCCGGGTTCTAAGGGATGGTCAAAATCATATAAAGCCTTCTGGGTTGCCCGTATTGCCGACTCTACGGAATCACCCAGAATATCATTACTATGCAGCAAGCCATAATAATTGGCTATTATCTGCTGCATGTGCATGTCTGTTATATGTGTCCTTCCATTCTTGGTTTCACCCAGTCCGTTTACCCCAACTTCTTTTACCGTCTTCATCCAAGCATCTTTTACAGATTGTGGAGCATTCGGCCCGGCACTTTGCAACACTCGTTCCTCAAAATCTGTCTCTGACATTCTCCGGATCTGTTCCCCGTCTTTTTCCCCGCACTCGGTCACTTTGTCCTGCGCTGATTTCTCCGCCACAGTTTCTATGCTGTTTTTTTCATAAACGGCCGAAACCTTTTCCTTTGCTATACTGGCCTTATCATATTGTTCGTTCGCTTCCTGCTCCATCAGCTTACGTTTCAGGGCGCTTTCCTCAACGATCCCCATATATTCAGCTCTCCGCTTTCTCTTTGCCTCCTGCTCTGCTTCAAACTGCCGCTGTGCTGCTTCAGTCGGGCCGGATACTCCATTACCTGTTTTGCAAGAGTCGGATCATCCTTCATTTTTTCTTCCAGTGCAGGCGGTACAACGATTGATTTTTTCCCAAGAGTGGATACTGCCCTTGACTGTACGGATGAGTCTGTCATTTTAGGTTCCGGCCCGGTTGGCTTCCAGTCTAAAATAGATCCGTCAACTTTATTATAGAAAAAATCATCATGCGGAAAATCCAGCCTTTCCCATGTACCCTGTGATATCTTATATCCATCCATTACATGATAATAGGCTCCGGGAAATCTCGTCTGCCACATATCCTTAAAACTTATTCCCGATACATCCGACTGACCTGCAGCCTTTGCCGCCGCAAGTTCCGCAAAACCCACGCCTCCGTTTGTGCCTGCCGCCGCGTTCTTCCGGTACTGCCCTGAAAGATAATTCTTTCCCCATTTACCTGTTACGCCTAAATCCATCTTCATCTCTCCTCTACCTTTCCCGCGCAATATCCATTACCGCTTCATAGAGTTTGTCGGCCGTCACACCCACATTTCCAACCCTGATTGCACCAAATGACTATAAATTTTATATTGAGTAATATCTATATTGACACATTATCTTTTTATCTGAATTTTGCCATTTCTAACACGAAATCCGACATTTAATTCAGCTAAAATTCTCTTGTGCTGTGTCCGTTCATAATTCTTGATTGCCAATATATCTGATTGATAATTTGAATAAGTCAAATTATTTCCGGGCTCATTAAGCAACTTATCCAAATCACGGGATATTCCTTCAATGATTCCCTGATCCACTTTTACATCATCAAGTGATACTTTTCCGTTTGTTGCCTTATTTAAGAATTTTTCCAGATCGACTGCCGCTTTTAAGAGATCCCTTTCCTTTTCAGACATATTTTGTATATCAGTATCCAAGGTAAAATAGATATCCATAAGTTTTTCTGAAAATTCTTTAAGGGTGGTTTCAACCTTTGACTTTATCCAGCCATCCTCTATTCCATCTACAGTTGTCTTTCCATCCGCACCTATCTCTATATTAAAGGAATATTCCGAAAGATCTATGCCTGCGCTTTCCAGCCTCTGCGTTATTTCCTTTAATGTTGAACTTAATTCTGCACTTGCTTTCGCAGTATCAAGTTCCTGTGCCGTAGCAAAAATATGAACCAAACCGTTTTCCTGTTCTGTGAGCTTCTCTCCCTTTGCCATTTTTTCTAACAGTTCTTTTATGTCATTTTTATCCGGAGCCTTTTCTCCTTGCAAATATTCTTTTGCCTGCTCCATATGCAGTTGATCCAGCTGCTCTGCATAATAATCCTTATATTTTTTTCTGATCTTTTCTAATGCCTGTATCTCCTCTGTTGCATCCTGACCATCATGTAATTTTTTCCGTAATGCATAACCATACTCCGACATTTCCTCCATTTGCTTAGCAATAATATGGTTTTTATCTGCCTGACTTGTCTGAAAGGAAAGATGATAATATTCATCAGGATTGACATCAGAACCGTCCTTTGCCTGCACCTTTACCATATAACCCCTGTTTTCCAGGTTCCAGTTTGGTAAGGTTATACTTTTTCCACCATTTCCATTATCCACTCCAATCCCTACTTGATTTCCTTCACTATCATAAAGAACCAAATTGTAATCGCATCCTTCCGGAATATGATCGAGTGTTATTTGCAGATTAAGATTATACTTGCCTAATAACAATACATTTTGAGTTCTATACCAAAATGTGTCGAATTTATAATAGTCCACATCTTCTGCATCAGATAACCGCCCCTTTAAATATCCTTCCGGTTTGTCAATGAGGTAGGTTAAATCTAAATCTCTTCCTGTCCAATCCTTCCCTATATACTTATTACTTTTCCAAAAATAATCATTTGAAACCTTTTGATTTTCCCCAATTACCTTCTTGTTCTTAAAAAACTCCGCCTTATGCTTAAATTCATATTCTAAAGGATCATAATGCAATACCACATGATTCATTACAGCCATTCCATTTCTCCCTTCGCTATCCATACATTGTTTTTAATTATTTATCACACAGCCGCCAGACACCCTATAACCTTTTCAATTTCTCCAAGAATACCGTATAAAACTCCCTTTCTTTCATGCGGGCCTGCTGCTCCTCCATGCTTATGACTTTGCCGGGTTCTAAGGGATGGTCAAAATCATATAAAGCCTTCTGGGTTGCCCGTATTGCCGACTCTACGGAATCACCCAGAATATCATTACTATGCAGCAAGCCATAATAATTGGCTATTATCTGCTGCATGTGCATGTCTGTTATATGTGTCCTTCCATTCTTGGTTTCACCCAGTCCGTTTACCCCAACTTCTTTTACCGTCTTCATCCAAGCATCTTTTACAGATTGTGGAGCATTCGGCCCGGCACTTTGCAACACTCGTTCCTCAAAATCTGTCTCTGACATTCTCCGGATCTGTTCCCCGTCTTTTTCCCCGCACTCGGTCACTTTGTCCTGCGCTGATTTCTCCGCCACAGTTTCTATGCTGTTTTTTTCATAAACGGCCGAAACCTTTTCCTTTGCTATACTGGCCTTATCATATTGTTCGTTCGCTTCCTGCTCCATCAGCTTACGTTTCAGGGCGCTTTCCTCAACGATCCCCATATATTCAGCTCTCCGCTTTCTCTTTGCCTCCTGCTCTGCTTCAAACTGCCGCTGTGCTGCTTCAGTCGGGCCGGATACTCCACCACCACTTGTTATACAGGTATGAGCGATCTCCCCTTCTTCATCCAGAACAAGTATGTAAGAACATATTCTATTGGGTCTCTTTGTCGCCTCTTTCTCTGCAATAAATGTCTCGACTCTTTCCATTACCTGTTTTGCAAGAGTCGGATCATCCTTCATTTTTTCTTCCAGTGCAGGCGGTACAACGATTGATTTTTTCCCAAGAGTGGATACTGCCCTTGACTGTACGGATGAGTCTGTCATTTTAG
>CATOMC010000002.1 GCA_951801245.1 uncultured Lachnospiraceae bacterium | reverse complement strand
TGTGATTTGTGTATGGCCTCACTCAATCTACACTTCTCCTTTTTCTCTACATTGTATCATGCCTTTCTTTCCTGTTAAAGTTTCCTTGCGCCCCAAGGGGCGGGGAATGTACCCACATTTCATTCAACCTTCCCACGGGTCAAGTAGACATACTCCTTACGGGGGTGTCTATTTGACCCGTTACACAACATCCTCCCGCAGCGATAAATACGATTGGCTCCAGATAACTGGCTTTGATCATCATTCCCGTCAAAACAGTAACAAGCGGGACAGTGATCAGAACCGGCGGCTGTTCTCCATACCGTTGCCGTATGATATACCTCCTGTTACCTATCATACAAAAACACGTTCTCAATCTTATTAGCATAAAGTCAGTTCGCATAGTGCACTGTCTTTTGTTTATTAAATGCGAATTACATTACATCGTCAATATAATATGTGCATATCAAACGAATTTTTATCGAATGAACATACAATCCCCAAAACTAAAAAACCGATACCGCTCCCGAATGGCCTCCCGGTATGCCGCAAGCACATTCTCCCTGCCTGCCAGGGCACTGACCAGCATCACGAGAGTGGATTCCGGAAGATGAAAATTCGTGATCAGGCAGTCCAGCACCTTAAACCGGTATCCCGGATAGATAAAGATCTCGGTGTTGCCGCATCCCGGCTGTACCATACCATCCTCATCGGCCGCACTCTCCACGGTCCTGCAGCTTGTGGTGCCCACACAGATGATCCTTCCTCCTTTGGCCTTTGCGCTGTTGATCTTATGGGCGGCCTCTTTTGTCACCTCATAGTATTCGGAATGCATATGATGCTCTAACAAGTTATCTACTTTCACCGGACGAAATGTGCCGAGTCCCACATGCAAAGTAACATAAGCAGTCTCGACTCCTTTGTCCGCAATCTGTTTGAGAAGTTCTTCTGTAAAATGCAAGCCCGCCGTAGGCGCCGCCGCAGAACCCTCATACCTGGCATAAACAGTCTGATATCGATTCTTATCCTCCAGTTTATGGGTAATGTATGGCGGCAGCGGCATCTCTCCCAGACGATCCAGGATCTCTTCAAAAATGCCTTCATAGGTAAATTGTATGAGGCGGTTGCCCTCTTCCACGACTTCCAGGACCTCCGCCCGCAGACACCCGTCCCCAAACACGATTTTCGTTCCGGGTCTCGCCTTCTTGCCGGGTTTTACGAGGGTTTCCCAGATGTCATTCTGTTTTCTTTTCAAAAGCAGCACTTCGATGGCCGCGCCGGTATCTTCTTTTATGCCCATCAATCTGGCCGGCAGTACTTTTGTGTTATTTAAGACCAGGCAATCGCCTGGTCTTACATAATTTACTATCTCTTTAAACACATGATGCTCTGTCCTGCCGGTTTCTTTATCCAGTACCAGAAGTCTGGATGCGGAGCGGTCCGCAAGCGGATCCTGGGCAATCAATTCTTCCGGCAGTGCAAAATAAAAATCAGATTTCTTTAATTCCGTCATACTTACCTCATTACTTTACATATTTACATTCTCAAGAAATGCCACATAGCCGCGTTTGGTCTCATACACATCTGCCTTGCTGGTAGCTTCCCAGGGCGCATGCATATTCAGGACTGCAACACCGCTGTCGATCACATTCATCCCGTAAAGCGCCAGGATATATGCGATGGTTCCGCCGCCGCCCAGATCGACCTTGCCAAGTTCCGCTGTCTGGAAATTGATTTTCTCTTTTTCAAAAACTGCCCGGATATGTCCCAGATACTCTGCATTGGCATCATTGGAACCGGATTTGCCGCGGGAGCCCGTAAATTTGTTAAACACCATGCCGCCGCCCAGATAAGCTACGTTTTTCTTATCGAAGCTGGATGCATAAGCCGGGTCAAAGGCGCTGCTTACATCAGAAGAAAGCATGCAGGAGTGTGCAAGGCATCTGCGGAGATTTAACTCACTATACTCTCCCATCAGATTCATGACCTCTGCCACTGCATTTTCGAAGAACTTGGACTGCATACCGGTAGCACCAACGCTCCCGATCTCCTCTTTATCCACCAGAATACAGCAGGCTGTCCGCCTGGTGTTTGTCACTTCCAGCATAGCTTTCAGGGAAGAAAAGGCGCACACACGGTCGTCCTGTCCATAGGCCAGGATCATGCTGCGGTCAAACCCGGCTTCTCTTGCCTTACCAGCAGGCACCACTTCCAGTTCCGCTGAGATAAAGTCTTCCTCCTCAATACCGTAACTTTTCTGCAGAATCTCCAAAATGCCCTTCTTTACAGCATCCTTCTCCCCTTTATCTTCTGCCTTTTCCTCTGTATCGCCTTCCTTATTCTTCTTATCGATCGTGAACGGTTTGTTGCCTATAATGATATCAAGCGCCTCTCCCTCGATCACCTTATTAGCCTTCTTCTCAAGCTGCTCCTGGGCAAGATGAATGAGCAGGTCAGAGATAAAGAACACCGGATCGTCCTCATTCTCTCCCACATTCACTTCCACAGTCTCGCCGTTCTTCTTCACCACCACACCGTGGATCGCAAGGGGAATCGTCACCCATTGATACTTCTTGACACCGCCGTAATAATGGGTGTCCAAATAAGCAAAACCGCCTTCCTCGTACATGGGATTCTGCTTCACATCCAGACGGGGAGAATCAATATGGGCCCCAAGAATGTTCATGCCGCCCTCCATCTTGTCCGTACCAATCTGGAAAAGGACGATCGATTTATTCATCCAGACTTCATAAACCTTGTCACCGGCCTCAAGCTTCTTACCGGCTTTCACAAGCGCCTCCAGTTCCTGATAACCGGCACTCTCCACCGTGTTGACAATCTGGTCGATACACTCCCTTTCCGTCTTGCCATGATCTAAGAAATCCATATACTCTCTGGCAAAACTGTCCACTTCCTCAAGCTGTTTCTCATCATAAGTTTCCCACGTGTTTTTCTGTTCCATAACAACCAACCTCCTTATATTACTATATCATTTCTCGTTGTGCAGGGAGCGACTTAGCTTCTTAGTTCAATCCCTATACTCTCAAGCCCATTCAATATCTTCTTCATGGCCGCAGTCACATCCGCCTCTTCCAGTGTCCTGTCCTTGGCCCGGAAGGTGATAGAATATGCCACCGACTTATAGCCTTTCTTGATCTGATCTCCCTCATAGATATCAAAAAGCTGGTAATCTTCCAGAATCTTACCGCCCCTCTGGGCAATGACCGTTTCAATCTGTCCCGCCATGATCTCCTTGGGCACCACCATACTGATGTCCCGAAGTACCGCAGGATACTTTGCGATTCCCTCGTACTTACGGTCAAAGGTTGCAAAAGGAAGAACCGCCGGCATATCAAGTACCGCCACATACGCCCTGGTCTTCATATCATAATTGTCACATACCTCGGGATGAACTTCACCCAGATAGCCCACTAAGGTATCCTCATAGTAAATGTCGGCCTGTCTGCCGGGATGCAGGTAGTTTCTTCCTGCATTGGGATCATAAGAAGCTTTCTTTCTCATGCCGATGCTGTCAAAGAACTCTTCCAGTACCCCTTTCATGGTAAAGAAATCGCAGTCACCGTACATACCCAGCGTAAACTGCATTCTCTCTTCTGGCAGTTCCGTCAGGGGCAGAGCTTTCGGCAGATAAATGTTTCCCAGTTCATAGAGGCGCACTTCCTTATTGCGTCTGTTATAATTCGTAGCAAGGCTTGTGAGCATACCGTTTAAAGATACCGTTCGCATAATGGAGAAGTCTTCTCCAAGCGGATTGGCGATGGTGATGGCCTCTCTGACCGGATCCTCTGCATCTAACAGCAACTTGTCAAACACCTTGGGGCTTTCGAAAGAATAACACATTCCCTGGGAGAAACCGCAATACTCGGCGATATCCCTGGCTTTCTGCTCGATCCGTAATTTGAAAGGCAGTTTGCCTGTTGTCGCCTCACCGGTCGGCAGCGTCGTGGGAATCTTATCATAGCCATAAAATCTCGCCACTTCCTCCGCGATATCACACTGTCTCAAAATATCCTGACGGAAAGTCGGCACTTTCAGACTGTTGGAAGCTTCGTCATATTCCACCTCGATCATTTTGAAAATAGCAAGCATCTCTTCCCTGGAAACCTGTGTACCAAGCAGCTTATTATAGCGGTCCGGTTCAAAGGGCAAAACCACTTCTTCCTTCATCTTGCCGCAGACATCCACCATGCCGCTTACCACCTCGCCGCAGCCGAACTCCTCGATCAACTGGCAGGCTCTGTTGATGGCAGCCTCTGCATTGTGAGGATCCAGTCCCTTTTCAAACTTACCGGAAGCGTCCGTCCGCAGTCCCACACGTTTCGCAGACTTACGGATGTTAGCCCCACTGAATGTGGCCGCCTCAAAAAGCACTGTAGTCACATCGTCCCTGATCTTGGAGTTTTCACCGCCCATGATTCCGGCAATACCTACTTCCTTGTCTGCATCACAGATCATCAGCACCTCGGAATCCATCGCTCTGTCCTGCCCGTCCAGTGTCTGGAACACATCGCCGTCCTTCGCTCTGCGGACAATAATCTTGTGACCCGCAATGGTATCAAGGTCATACGCATGCATGGGCTGTCCATACTCTTCCATTACATAGTTGGTAATATCTACCAGATTGTTGATGGGTCTGATCCCACTGGCCGCAAGTCGTCTCTGCATCCATTCGGGTGAAGGGCCTATCTTAATATTCTTGCAGACCCTGGCACAATATCTGGGGCAAAGTTCCTGATCCAATACCTCCACGCTGATATAGTCTTCCACCTTTTCCTCATTGCCTTTCACGACAACCTCAGGCAGTATAAAGGGCTTTCTGAACGTAGCCGCCGCTTCTCTGGCAATGCCGATCACACTATAACAGTCTACGCGGTTTGACGTCACTTCATACTCAAATACGGTATCCCGCAGTCCCAGCACCTCTACCGCATCTGCTCCCACCGGCACATCCTCTTTGAAAATATAAATCCCCATCTCCGGCGCTTCCGGGTACATATCCCGACTGGAACCAAGTTCTTCAATCGAACACATCATACCGTTTGAGGGTACACCGCGCAGCTTTCCTGCTTTAATCTTGATGCCCTCTTCCGGCAGAGGGCCGCCGTCATGTCCGCCTGCCACTTTGCCGCCGTCCAAGACTACCGGCACTTTATCGCCTTCTTTTACATTCGGTGCACCCGTGACAATCTGGATCACCTCGTGACCGATGTTCACCTGACAGACGATCAGTTTATCTGCATCGGGATGTTTCTCGATCTTCTCGATCTGTCCGACAACAATCTTCTCCAAATTCTTATCGAGTCTCGTATAGCCCTCCACCTTCGTGCCGGACAATGTCATCGCATCCATATATTCCTGATCCGTACACGTTAAATCGGGTACATACGCTTTAATCCATGATAATGCTGTATTCATATTTAAATAACCTTTCCTTTCTTCTCCATATAGAATCCATGACAATGCATCTTCTTTCCTTTTAAGAAACCGGTACACTGACATACTCCTGTTCCACCGGCTGATTGGCCTGAAACGGAATGTGTCTGCACGTTAAAACTGTTTCAGGAAACGGATGTCATTCTCATACAACAGCCTCATGTCATCAATCTCATACTTTAACAGCGCAATACGCTCCAAGCCTACACCAAAGGCGAACCCTGTATATTCTTCCGGATCAATGCCGCTCATCTCCAGCACATGGGGATGTACCATACCGCATCCCAAAATCTCGATCCATCCCTCACCCTTACAGAACCGGCAGCCCGTGCCGCCGCACTTAAAGCAGGTCACATCCATCTCTGCGCTGGGTTCCGTGAACGGGAAGTGATGGGGTCTGAATTTCACTTTCGTCTCTTCCCCGAACAGTTCTCTTGCAAACTCTGCCAAAGTCCCCTTTAAATCCGCAAAGGTAATATTTTTATCGATCACCAGACCTTCTATCTGATGGAAGGAAGGCGAATGGGTGGCATCCACTTCATCGGACCGAAATACCCTGCCCGGCGCGATCATACGGATTGGCAGCTTTCCTTTCTCCATCTCATGCACCTGCGTGGAAGAGGTCTGCGTTCTAAGAAGGATATCCCCCGTAATATAAAAGGTATCCTGCTCGTCTTTGGCCGGATGATCTGCCGGAATATTCAATGCTTCAAAGTTATAATAATCCTTCTCCACATCCGGGCCTTCCACCACTTCATACCCCATACCGATAAAGATCCTCTCCACCTCTTCCAAGGCAATGGTATTGGGATGTCTGTGTCCCACATTATTCTTTTTGGCAGGCAGCGTCACATCGATGACTTCTTTCTTCATCTTCGCCTCACGGACTGCCTTTTCCATCTTCTTAACAGACTCTTCCAGGACTCTCTCAATCTCTTCCCTGGTTTCATTCACAAGCTGTCCGACTTTAGGCCGGTCTTCCGGTGCCACATCTTTCATGCCTTTTAAGACTGCCGTCAGTTCCCCTTTCTTGCCAAGATAGTTGACTCTGACTTCATTGAGTTTTTCCAAAGCATCGCTGGACTCAATCTGGCGCAGCGCTTCCGCTTTGATCTGTTCTAACTTTTCCTTCATTGCAGCTCTCCTTTTTCGTGATAAATCTTGTTCTGGCTTATGACTCTGCTTATACACGCAAAATCCCATGTGTTTTACAACACATGGGACGAATAATCTCCGCGGTACCACCCAGATTCCTGTTGTACCGGCAAACTCTTACACTGGTTCCAACAGACGCTTCATTTGGCGTAACGTGCCTGCACGTCCTGCACTACTTTATGGTTCGCACAGGAAGCTCCGGTGGGAAATTCGGTCATCTATCTGAACCGAAGGGAACTTACAGCCGACGATTCCCTCTCTCTTGCGGAAAATAGTAACCTACTGACACTTTCACAGCTTTTCTTCTATAAAATCTACTTGCTATTTTAGTGTCTTTCTTTTGACTTGTCAAGCCACCCGAACAGAAATTTATAAACCGGGCCAAAATAACGGTTGATGTGTGCTCCGATCATCAGAATATACATCAGCATATAGAACCACAGCATCAAAATCACCACCGTTGTCAGACTTCCATACGTACCAAATCCATTGAAGTTATCCACGTACACCGAAAAAGCGTAAGAAGCGGCGCCCCACAACACAGCGGAAAAAGCGGCGCCCGGAATCTGTATCTTAAACCGCAGTTTCCTGCTTGGCACATACGCATAAATCAGCGCAAAGATAAAAGTCAATACCACCCAGGATATTAGGAAGCGAAAATGCATGATAAAGCTTACCAGAATATGAAGCGGCGGGATATCGGCCAGTAAAAAATCCACAATCACATTACCAAACACCATCACAAACAAAGCCACCAGCATTGCGGCTAAAATGATCACGGTATAAACACAAGCGATCGCCCGCAGCACGAAATAATTACGTCTCTCTTCGAAATCATTGACCGCATTCAGCCCCCTGGTCAGAGCTAACATTGCCTTGGCCGCAGACCAGATTGTGACCAGTGCAAAGATCGTGATCGTTCCCGCCGACCTTGCATAGACATCCGACACAATCCTTACCACCATAGCTTCCATAGCATCCGGCGTAAACCGTGTAATCGCACTGAGCAGATTTTCCTTTGTCAGCGCCGTATAGGGCAGAATCGCACAAAGCGCCATCAAAAGCGGTATCATGGATAAAAAGAGAAAAAAAGCCGTACTGGCCGCAAAGGCACTGATGTTCTTTTTCGTCATCTGCCAGTTAAAATCCCGCAAAATATAGTATAGTCTGTAAATCGTCCTCATACCTCACCCAACTATCGCTCACTGTTCACTCAGAACTCCTGCATCTGACAGTGTACAGCCCGGATAAAACAATTGAAGAATCTGTTCGTAGGAAACATTCTTTTCACCAAGCGCCTTTGCCCCGTTCTGGGACATACCGACGCCATGGCCATATCCCCCGCCAGTCAACGTATATCCTATCACATTATCGCCTCTTTTGCCAGTATCCAGTACAAAAAAGCCGCTGGGAAGCAGTGCCGCGGGCACCGTAGTGCTGTCATCCTGCCGCACCACGGTACTTTGTCCGTCACACAAAACATAGCGTATATTATACTCTGACACTACTTTGATCGTATTGTGATCCGTTTCTATAAGCAGTTCATCCGCCACGCCGCCCGCGCCTCTCCTTATGATCGACAGTTCTTTTACCTTTCCAAGGCGCTCAACCTCTTCCGACACATAATAATAGCCCTCCGCTTTCGTAAGAACCGCCTCGGGTGCTGCCCGATACCGCTCCTGCAATCGGGTTAGCAGCGTATCTTCTTGCAATGCCTCCACCGTGTAAGTCCAACGGTACCAGGGTTCTTCCCTTTCCAAATCCTCCTCATGGACCGTACTGATGAAGCTGCGGAACGTATCTTCCTGGCTCAATGCTTCTCCTGTTATTCCGGTATCCTCATCACTCACTCTGCCTGCGCGCATATAAGAAGTATCCTGGGCGTTTCCGCCTTTCCAGATCTGTGCATCTGTTCCTGACCCGCAGGAGGTCGAATAATAATAATTCTGTGCCGGTTCCCCCTGATAGAGAAGGAGCATCCCGTCCGTCTCCTTAACGGCCGTTGTAGAGGATACATTTTCCTCTATATTATGATACACCTGGTAGGCCGTCGTATTATCCACATGTGCCCCTAACTGTGGCAATCCCGCGTGGAGTATATAGCGATACCCGTATGTTCTGGCGCACACTGCCTGTGCCTTAAGCGCCTCCGGCGGATAGGAAGCCGGCATTTCACTGGGAACCACCGCATAAAGATACTCTTCCAGCGCAAGCTCATTGATCAGGGCGATGCCCTCTTTTACCCGATAACATTCTATCGTCCCCCGATAAGCGTTATTGTCCGCTCTACTTCCTTCCATATCCAAAAGGACCTTGTCCGTAAGGTTCTCACTCCGGTAAACTCTTCTCTCGCCGATCTCCATATCATCCGCTTGTACCCGCTCATGTTCACCGTCTACCCGGATATCCACCGCCTCGTGATAGTTGCTGTTGGTGGACGCATTCTTAAGAAGGACACGGATCTTATCCGCTTTCTCCGATCTGGAAACGAGACAGGCACAGACTCCTTTCTTGTCGATCACAAAATCGGTATCCGCATAACCAATCTTCAAATCCGACCGGCGCAGTGTCTCCATCTTCCCATAGAGTTTGTATATTTCCATATCCTCTAAGATCCGGTACACCCCTTGTCCCTCAATCTCTATCTCTTCCTCCGTGACACGCAGAAGTTTTCCATGCACCTTCTCTCCATGTGCCTTTGCAGCCGTCACCCGGCCATCCCAAAACGTCAGATCTGCAACCTGTTCCCGCTCCAGATCCCTGACATTCCCCCGGGTCATCGGTACCTGAAACTCCACCTGGCGGTAAAAGCATGTAAGCGCGTCTTCCGTCACTTCCATGACCCATACATTGCCAAGATAATGTTCCTCCGGGAGTACTTCCACAATCGTCAGAAGCTGATCTCCCTTCACGTAGACTTTCATCTCCTCGAATGCATTGTCTTCAAAGGCTTTGGAACAATACTTGTATGTCCCCTGCATAGCGCCATTCTCTGTGTATGCCTCCTTTGTCCCGGGATTGACCTTTAAGACAAATACGGTAGTCTCCCAGACCGAAGATTCCGTATCCAGATGTGCAAGAAGGATTCGATAAGCTTCATACCAGTCTTTTTTTAAAAATGCGTGCTCCGGCTCATAATCACCCTCATATTTCGACACCCCGATCTGCGCTGCGTCCAACTGCTCATAAATCTGTATGTACTGTTGATATGTCAGATAAGGTTCCTGTGCCTGCCTGTCATCCAGATCCGCTTTCACACCAATCGCATCCAGAAGGATCTCCACATCCTCCACCGGTATTTTCTCTCCCCCCGGCGCCTCTTTCTTTCCCTGTCCTCTCCCCAGCCACAGACAGACCAAAAAAAGCAGCCCGAAAAAAATAAGCGATAATTTCGCCATCCATTTTGCATCCCATTTCATAAAAGAACCTTTCTGCCCATCCCCTGTGCCGGCATGGCACTGACCCTTTTTTATTCCTATGCGCTGCCTTCTTGTATTAGAACAAAAGCAGCCGTCAGAGACGGCTGCTTTCTATCTTTTGTGCTCCCCCAAAATGCCGGATCTTGTATTTTGACTCCTAGCCAGGCTAGGTGGGTAACCGCAATCATACTTCTGTCTTCCACTGCGTAATGCCTATAGGCTGGAGGCCTGACATCTATATGACGATGTAGGAATCCCGTTTAAAGTATCTGTAGGTTCAAAATTACAAGACTTTGTCGCACATTTCAGGTTAGTTCTATTATATCCGAATCGACCGCAGAATACAACAGAATTTTTTACCAAAATAGCTTTTATTGCGCCCACGAAAGCGCTTCTTCGAGGCTTGATACATCCAATATATTTAACATGAAATCTGTATACTCTTCCGCTCTGTCCGTGTCGATATAACGGAATACATTTTTGATATATTTTTCGGAATGATCGTATTCATAGATACCGAAGGCAAGTCCCTGTTTTACTTCCTCCGGTGCATCCGTCTGCCGGTTCATAATAAAAGCGTCTATGTAAGGATTTGCCTCCGTAATGTAGTAACAGTAGGCAAATGCCGCCGCCTGCAGCTTTTCTCCCGACTTAGAAGAAAAGCCCAGTTCCGTAATGGTAATGCTTCGCACTTCACCGTTTGTGTCCAGATATTTCTCCTGACTCAAGAAATCTGTCAGCACCCCCAGATTCATGATCGACACAATTTCCGCATCCTGTGTCTTGTCATAACTCTGGGACCAGTAATTGACACGCGTCATTGGCTGTGGATAAGGATGAATCGCGATACCCCAGTTATAATTACCATGTACAAGTGCTGCATCATTAAAAGCCCTGACCAGATCCTTTGCATTAAAATACTTGTGGCTGGCAGTCTTATTGCTGTTCCAGTCATGGTCTATACTGAAATAAACTCTGGCATTGGCATATTGACTCTTAATAGCCTGATAGAAAATACGCATGCCTCTCTCAAACTCCTGCGCATAATAGGCTACATCCACCGTATCCAGATAATTCCAAAGTTTATTCTGGTTGATCTCATTGGCGATCACCCAGCTATGTACAATGCCATGCTCCCCGCCGGAATAACGGCCCGCCAGAAAACTGGCCACCGCCTCCATGGTTTTGACGCCCTCTGCGTCCGCCGCATTAAACATATAATAATAAGCCCCGCTGTCCTTGTCTCTGGCTTCCGGATGAATCAGCTCCGGATGGTCGTCATTCCAGTCATTTAACACCACTGCCGTGGTGCACATGCCCAACTCCTCCAGATACGTAAACAACTCATCATAGCCATTGATGGCCGCTCCGTTAAAGAGATAGGTAGTCCCTTCATATTCATATTCAATGGTTGGCAGAAACGGATTGGTCGTCTCTCCCATGATATGGGACAATGGGATATTATAAATGGCGTGTTTTACGCCAAGATCTGTCAGTTCCGTAGTCTTAAGCATGGTAGGATCTAACAGCAGTCCCTTTTTGGACCCCACATCCGGATATTCTTCCTGATTCTCAGCCAGTTCCTCCGGATTGAGCAGATAGACACCATTCCCTATGGGTACGTACTCTCCGTTTATTAAAAGGGCCGGAATAAACTGGTCAAAAAGATACTCCTCCTGATAGGCAAATCTAATCTTCCAGTATCTTCTTTTGGCCTTAAAAGCAACCGGCTCCCCGTTCAAAACACCATCGTCATAACACGCTTCATGAAACAGATACAAATAGGCATCATCACTCCCCGGTATCTGGGGCATGACCATGGAATATTCCATTTTGCCTGTGGAATCTTCATAAAACAACTCTGCATCAGATGCATAATCAGATAACTTGGAAGCACTTAGTGTCACTTCTCCCCTGGTCAGCCTTTCTATATCGATTTCCTCTCCAGGCACGATCGCCCCTTCCGTCTCAACCCTCTCAGAACTGACAGGAATTTCTTCTTCACCACATCCGTTCAAAACAACCGCTGCAAATACCCACATCAACAGGGCCGTCAGACTCGGTCTTATACTTTTGCGTTCACCATATCGTATTCTTTCTTTTGCTTGCATCAATATTCCACCATGACGGACACCTGCGGCCTTACATCTACCACATCCGACACTTCTATTTCCCCTCTCCTGACTCGATGAAATACTTCATAATACTCATCTGTCGAAACATTCTCAAATCTCCAGTCCGTGTTCAATACAGGCAGTCTCGTGCAGTTTTCTTTTGCACCGCAGCGCTGTTCATTGCCTGCAAACATCTCCGACCACTGACCGCCTGCGGCATAATAATCATCCAGAGAAATGATGACCGCATTTGCCAGGTCTTTGACTGCGCTGGTCAAAATCCTTTCTGATTCCCGGCACTGATCCATATCGGCGCCGATCATGATACCGTCTTTCTCTTCTGCCGCTTCCAGCACGGATTCATATAACCGGCCTCCACAGGCAAATATAATTTCCGTACCGTCCCCGTACCAGTCCAGAGCCTTCTTACGAATTTCCTCTCCCGGTAAATAAGTGCCTGCATACCAGTATCTGACCGACACATCATCTATCTCTAACTGGCTTGCCGCATCATCAATTCCCTGCAGATAACCATATCCATACCGAATCACCGGTGTCGATTCCACGCCGCCGATAAACCCAAGCCGGCGGTATCCTTCCGCAACGGCCATGTAACCGGCCAGATATCCGGCCTGTTCTTCCCGAAACGTAACACAATGTACATTATCCGCTATTGCCATCGTTTCTCCGGACTCATCCACCGGCGCCCCGTCGATCAGAAGAAATGAAACCTGCGGATAAACATCCTGCAGTTCGCCAATCACTTCCTGGAAATCCTCTCCGGCACAGACCACCACTTTCGCCTGGTTGTCCACCGCATGGATAATGGCCTCCCGGTAATCTAATGTCCCCTCTTCCACTCCGTAATAGGAAAAAGAAACACCGGCAGCCAGCGCATACATACGGATGCCATTATAGATATTTTCATTGTAGATACCGTCTATCAGGGTCCCGTTCGGCACAAAGGCGATTTCTCCGCCTTCCTCCATATAGTCTCCGTACATATCATTGAGCAGTGCTTCCATGGCATCCCGCCAGTCTGTTTCCACTGGCGCATCTGCCATTTCCATCTGTTCATGAATCGTGACATCTGTCGTCTCATTCGTTTCTATCTGCTCCGGAAGCGTGAGATCCACTGCTTCCATGGCTTCTTGTGTTTCTCTGCGGGGCTGTTGTACAACCACCTGCTGTCCGGCTGACCCACAGCCTGTCAATGCACCTGCCAGAATAAGGTTCACAGACATGGAAAACACAAGCAGTATTCTAGTCCCAATCTTCAATCCGCATTCTCCTTCCGTCAGGTCAAATAAATGCAATATCTTCTTTCATTGTATCTTAAAATTCCATAAAAGGGAAGCAACATTTTAAAACTTCCCCTTTTCCCTGTCTGTTAAACATGATAACGTGCCCGCTCATATACTTCATGAAGCTGCTGCCCCTCCTGCGTCCCGGCTATTCCGGCACCCTTTTCGATCTCGTAAGGTGTCTCATGCTGCCCCGGCCGGTCCTTTCGATATTTGCGGATGGTACGGCGGTACTGTCTGCGGACCCGCTCTGCCTCTGTCATCCTTTCTTGAAAGATGCGTGTGGTTCTTATGCGTTCCGTCATGTCCTGTTCCTCATAAAGATTCTCCACCAGGTCACCGTTTTCATCAAATGTGTCCCGAAAAAGGCCGGCCATTTTACGAAGTCCATACATACCAAGTAAGACAGTCAGAACAACTGCCGCCGCTGCCGCTCCTTTTTCAAACATCTCGATCCAGGCCGCCGGCCTTCCTGCTTCCATCATATAGGGGATGCCCTTCTTTCCTCCCGGCTCTATGGTAAGTTCCTCCCACAACTGCATATAAGACTCCCCGAAGATATCCACCTCCCCCTTGAGAAGTCCCCGAATGTCCTGATAATTCCGATGGCTGGCTGTCATGCCAGAAAGAATGGCCAGACACACGATTCCCGTCAGGAAACCAAGACAAACGCCGCCGTTAATGCCATACAGACGTTTCCTGGGCAGATTGCATACCCGTTTATTCATAGACAGATATTCTTCCGTTTTATCCAGATAATCATACCAGAAGGTGATACACAGATACACCGGTATCAGGCCGAATGCAATATCGCAAAGAGGCGGATTGTTGCAGAATTTCCCTACTCCATAAGCAAATACAAGTACGGCTGTATACCCTATTTTCGGGCAGGTGAGCATACTCTCCCTGGGCCGCCAGTCCGGATTCTCTTCCTGCCTGTCCTCACTTTTTTTATCATACAGCCTGATCAGTATACGCTCCACAAAGACGAGAACAGATTCCAACACCAGAATGACCACCACACCGGCGCCCACATCCATAAGCTCTTCTTCCCCCACAAACCCATGCAGCCTCCAGCAAGCCAGATTTACCACAGCCACACACAAAGCGGCAAGAAAAAGATAACTGCCCATCTGCCTACACCTTCGAAGCAAAAGATCTGTGACCACAATCATCGGAAGGATCAGCAGATTGAGAAGCCATACTATCCCCATCTCATACGCTGCTTCTCCCTGAATGGCCAGTCCGTACACAATCGGTGAGACGATGGACAGCAAGACGCTTCCATGACCCCATCCCAGAATCTGTTTTGCCCGCTTTCTCAATACGCTGTCACCTCCCTCACCACACAGTGCAGATTCCTTCCCGTACTGACTTCTATCCGGTCACTGGCATCCTGCAGATATACCCACAATCCATATTGATCCTGCAAAAACCGCTCCATCTTTTCCTGATTCCGTTTCCCGTCCCTCGTAATAAAAACCGGAAAAGCATCCGCTGGCAGTTCCTCCAATATATTCTCGTACGCCATCGTCTGACTGGCGGCACCGATCTGGCACAATAACTGTTCAATCTTACGAAGCTGCCCGCTGTGCGCCGCCACAGGTTCTATGCGCCTGTCCGTCAAAAGATTGACGCTGATACCCACTTCCACGCCCTGGCCGATCAGCCGCTGCGACAGACAGGCCGCTACGCTGATACCCTCTTCAATCAGATATTCCTGTCTATAGATTCCCCGATCCTCCACATCCAGATAAATCATCACTTTCTGTGTGAGGGTAGAATCATAGGTATTGACCATCATTTCCCCTGTTTTGGCACTGGCCTTCCAGTTGATCGTCCGCATGGGGTCCGTTGACGTATACTCCCTGATGGCATGAAAAGCAAAGGGATCCTCATAAAGTCTTTTGGCACACTCCAACGTCCCCATCAGGCGCTCACAATCTATCAGAATATGGGAAACATCCACCCGCTTTGCATACACACAAAGTGCCGTCTGTACACTCTGTTCCCCGGCATACTTTTTATCATAAAACAGAGAAAAGCTGCGAAGCTCTAATTGCTCTACCGGATAATACCCCCGGTGCCTGCATTCTATGCTGATCTCCCTTTTGATGCGCTGATGACCTAACAGAGAAAAAATATCTCTTTTATATAAATAGTCACTGATCATCGCATTTTCCATCTGCGTAAATACCACGCCCTTGTCTATCCGAAAGGCAATTTCCAGTACAGGAACCGGCATCCTCTTATGATTCTCAATTTGTTCTATGATATGAGCCTGCTCACCCGCATACACATACTCCTCTCTAAACCAGAGCGTGCACTGCAGATTTTTCTTCCAGACTTTTGCATACACCAGATACCAGCTTATCACAAAAAGCACCAGCCCAATGAGAAATACGCTAATCATGACGTGACCAGTCTTCCGTTGGCAGTGCCACACTCTGCAAAAGCCCCCGTATTATTTCCGTATTAGACTGCTCACTGCCATAGACGGACAACAGCCTGTGCGCCAGTACCGGCACAGCCACCTGTTTAATGTCCTCCGGCACCACAAAGTCACGCCCACAAAGCAAAGCCCAACCCTGAGATGCCCGTAAAAGTGCAAGCGTTCCTCTGGGACTGACTCCTGCCGCCTGATCTCCCTGCCTGGTGGCCTGCACCAGATTTACCATATAATCCCTCAAATCAGCATGCACATATACAGCCTGACATTGCTCCTGCAAGCCTTTGATCTCCTCTGCCGAAGCCACCGCCCCGATTTCCTCAAGCGGCCTTGCATGAATATACCGGTCTAACATCTGCCGTTCCTGCGCTTTGTCCAACGTGCCCATACTGATCTTTAGCAGGAAACGATCCATCTGCGCCTCCGGAAGCGGAAAACATCCCAATGTCTCCACCGGATTCTGCGTTGCTATGACAAAGAACGGCATCTCCAATACTCTAGTCACACCGTCCACCGTCACCTGTCCTTCCCCCATACATTCCAAAAGACTGGACTGGGTACGCGGCGTGGCACGATTGATCTCGTCGGCCAAGAGCAGATTCGCAAACACCGGCCCTTCCCGGAAGATAAATGTCTCCTGTTCTTTATGATACACAGAAAGACCCGTCACATCACTTGGCAGAAGATCCGGGGTGAACTGAATCCGTCCAAAAGTAAAATCCATGGATCTGGCTAATGCCTTGGCAAGCTGCGTCTTACCCGTACCCGGCACATCCTCAAGCAGCACATGTCCTCCTGCCACCAGTGCCGTGAGCAATAAGTTGATAACGGTGCTCTTTCCGATAATGACTTTTTCTACGTTATCTTTGATTCCCTGCAGTATATCCGGGGTCATTACTTCTCTCCTCTCCCAATGCTCCCATGCCGGTTACCGCACATGGATTAGCTGTTACTTTTATCCTACCCCATTTATCGCATAAAAGAAATGAAAAGTTGTAAAATTTTAGGCACAGGAATAAGCGCGCCGCATTCCGGTTCAAAACAAACTCTATGATTCAGGGAAAATAAACAATTCCTCAATCGGCGCCTCCACGACTCTGGAAATATCTATCGCCAATTTTAATGAAGGATTGTACTGTGCCTTTTCAAGCCGCATGATCGTTTCTCTGCGGACTCCTACCAAATCGGCCAACTGCTCCTGCGTCAATTCTTTTAACAGACGATATTTTTTCAACCTACACTCAAACTCTGCCATATTCATGATTCCTTCATATCAACTCTGTTGTCATACTCGCGCTTATCATAGTGACTGTCATATCCGCTCTTTTCACTGTGGCTGTCATATTCACTCTTATCATAGCGGCTGTCATATCCGCTCTTTTCACTGTGGCTGTCATATTTACACTCATCATAGTGGTCTTCCATCCGGGCCGCGTTAACATGCTCATCAAAATTGTACTCATCATGATCGTAGCGATAGAGCAGATATTCACTTAAAAACACCGCAAGCGCAATGGATACGGCAAGCAAAATGTGCACCACATGAAACAAATATTCCACACTCATAAACTGTCCGCCGAATGAGACAAAAAATAAAGCAATTACAATGACTACAAAAGATACCTTTAGCGCCGCAAGCTGTGCATTCCTTTGATTTTCCCTGAACCTCTCATCCATTAAAGTAAAAGACATTTTACCTTCATAGAAAAAACCAAAGAAACCGAAAAATACAAACCGGGTCCAAGAACCCAGAAAACCAAGGAATCCGAGGAAACCCAGAAAGCCAAGTCTGGGATTCAGTCTACGTGTTCTGTTTGTCTCAAGAACTTTCCTTTTACCCACCTCTCCCAGCCGAACAGACAAATAACATATATATACGATTGTCAATACAATTGAGATAATCATAGGTATATCCTTCGGATCAAACCTATATGTTTTCCAGTCTGTCGGCACTACCAGGCGTGCTTCATTGTACTTTAGTGAATACCAAACTGATGCAGCCAAAAGAACGATACATACGATTCCTGATATGACGAATTCCTTTATTTCATTCTTTTTCATATTTTTATCCTCCATATAGTGATATATTTGTCTCTAATTGATACAAATATACCTCTTTTATGGTATACTGTCAATAGAATCATATTTTGGTAGGTTTCGAATTTATTGATTCGTTACATTATACACGTTCGTCTGAAAGATAATAATTTACTTCGGGTCAAAAAACATGGTGTTTATGGTACAATGGACGCAGAGTCAGCACTCTGCGTCCCAAGAATTACTTCGTAATTCTTCTGAAATTGCATTGGATTACAGCTTCTGTGGCTTTAATTCAATGAAAACAGAGTCAGCACTCTGCGTCCCAAGAATTACTTCGTAATTCTTCTGAAGTTGCATTGGATTACAGCTAGTAAAGAAACGGAGAAAGCGCCATGAAAGAAGGCCGATTATTTAAAATCATATATCATTTATTGCAAAAGGGCCGCTCCACTGCCCCGGAACTGGCCAGGGAACTGGAGGTATCTGTCAGGACCATATACCGGGATATTGATGCCTTAAGCAGCGCCGGGATACCGGTCTTTGCCGAACCTGGACGCGACGGCGGTATCTGTCTGATGGATGACTTTGTCCTGGACCGGACGATGTTCTCAGAACAGGAGAAACAGGAAATCCTGACGGCTCTGCAAGGTGTTCACACCGCCCCGGATACCGATAATTCTCTGATCCTCCAGAAACTCTCCGCCCTGTTTAAACTCCGCTCGGATGACTGGCTAGAGGTAGATTTCTCAAGATGGGGTGATAAACCGGGTGACAATGCCAAATTCGAATTGCTGAAAACAGCTATCCTGCAGCACCGATGCACCAAAATCACATATGCCGCTTCTTCCATGCACAATACAAAGCGGACCATTTATCCCTTAAAATTGTTTTACAAAGGACATGCCTGGTATCTGAAATCCTACTGTACCGTAAAACAAGATTTCCGTCTGTTCAAACTAAGCCGCATCCTGCATCTGGAACTTTTGGACGAAAGCTTCACATGCGGCCCCTTTCCGGAATCCTGCGATTCTTCTCCCGTTGAACAGGAAGTCACTCTTTCTTTTCCCGGTGAGATGGCCTACCGTGTCTATGATGAATTTGACCCGGCGCAGGTAGCCATACAAGATGACGGAACCCTTCTGGTGCAGGCAAAAGTGCCTGAGGACAACTGGCTGATCGGCTTTCTGCTCTCCTTCGGGCCAAATGTGGCGGTTCTTGCGCCTTCACATTTGAAACAAGCTCTTGCCGAACAGGCCAAACTCATTTTCGAAAAAAATAAAATCTGAAACCCTGACACATATTGTCAGGTTATCTGTGTTATGATGAAATCAGAAATCACGATTCAGGAGAATCCTGAAAAGAAAACAATCTGAGAAAAGAGGGAATTCATATGAGCAGACCAACCACAAAAACAGAATTGCTGAGTGCAGCAGCCGAGAACTACGAACAGATGAACCAGTTGATTGCGGGATTATCCGAAAAAGAACTTTCCACACCTTTTGATTTCAGCGCGGATGAGAAAAAGAAAGAAGCCCACTGGCGGCGCGACAAGAACCTAAGGGATGTCCTGATCCATCTCTACGAATGGCATCAGCTTTTGCTCCACTGGGTCAGCACTAACCAGGCCGGCACCCCTGCACCTTTTCTTCCCCGTCCCTATACCTGGAAAACTTACGGGAGGATGAATGAGATTTTCTGGCAAAATCATCAGAATACCACCTTGGAAGAAGCCAAAGAAATGCTTGCACAGTCCCATCAGGAAGTCATGCAGTTAGCGGAGACATTCTCAAATGAAGAACTATTTACCAAAGGAGTTTTCCCCTGGGTCGGCAACAGTCCCCTCGGCTCCTACTTCATCAGCAGTACTTCCAGCCACTATGCCTGGGCCGTCAAAAAATTAAAAGCCCACCGCAAAAACTGCAAGGCCAACTGATCATACACTATCATCACACCATACTCATAAAATCACCGCCCAACCGCAGCGATTCTAAGAGCACTTCACATTATCGTTAAATATTCTACGTCACAACACATTGATATACCATAAAAAGGAGAATCCGTAAATGGATTCCCCTTTCTACTTTATTCATCAAACCGAGGTTGTTAAAAACATATCTTACGAAGCGAAGTTAACCCACCGCTTATTCGAGTTCGCAAAGCAAAACTCGCGAAGTTAATTCCGAAGGAATTTACTTCCCTTATAATGCATTCACCAACTTCTCCAATGCTTCCAGTGCCTCGTCAGGAAGTTTATCATAGCCTTCCTTCTTCTCAGCAAAGCCCTTAACCGCATTTACACGAGTCTCCAGAGCACTCTTTAACTGAGCCTTGTAATCTGCATCGTTCAAGTCAGGTGTGAAGTCGCCTGTCTTGCCGCTCCAGTCATTCATAATCTCGATGTCTTCGAAAGGACCCCACTGCTCAAATTTAGCCTTGCCCTCTACGATGGTCTCTAAGATACCAAGAGTATCTTCTTTCTGGCACTTGTGACCCATGAAGTCACCTGTGTTAACGATGTAGCAGTCAACGTTCTTCTCTTCCACCAGCTTCTTGAACTTCTCATAGTCATTCACCAGAGGATACGTTCTGAACGGATTAGCATAAGGAACGATACGGATTGCATTCATATCGGTACCTGCAGCAACACGCTCTGCAGAAGATGTCTTGGTAGCCAGTGTCGCGCCCATAACGGATGCAAGTGCGGAACCTTTCAACTTAACAACCGGCGGGATCGTAGGATCCTTCATAATCCAGAAGATTGCATTAACAGGTGCGTCAATCTTGTCTACACGGTTAGGAGACCATAATTTAGACTTGATTGCACGACCGTTACCGTTTCTGATATCCTCTGTTACTAACTGAATCTTGCCCTCGCTGTCCATTGTGCAGGAGCAGTTCTGAGCAGATAACAGATACTCGTTATCAGGACATCCTGTCGGGTAATCTGCTGTCTTATCAAAATAAGTAGGCTCCAAAGCGATGGATGCACAGGTATCACTGTTGATGATAAACGCATCATCGTGAAGCACTTTGATGCCGCCAAATGCGTCATACTTGCCGTCATGTTTTGCATGTGTCAGAGTAGACTTACCGGAACCTGACAGACCATATACGGAAGCAACGAACTTCTTGCCGCCTTCTAAGGAGTACTCTTTCTGACCACCGTGGCAGGAAGCGTAACCATTTCTGTTAGCCAGTGCCCATGCCATTGTCAGAGTACCTTTCTTATGCTCACCAAAATACTTCATACCAAGGATTGCCGCACAGTTCTCGTTGGTGTCGAAGTAGCACAGTGTCAGAGGATCGCTTAAGCAGCTATAGTCCACATCAGGAGCCTCATGAGGTGCCCACTGAGGATCGGAGAAAATATAGATATCAGGCTCTTTGCCATCGCCTACCGGCTTGGAGTTCTTGTACATCTTAACATACTCGTCAGACATATACTGGAAGTTGATCATCCAGTTGTACAGTAAGTTCTCTTCCCCTTCCGGAATCAGGAGGTGTGCCTTAGCCATAAATTCAGAATCAAGACCTACGAAACACTCTGCATGATACATGGTTTTCCAACGGGTCTCATAGATTGCATCCATAACTACTTTATCCAGCTTAGCCTCATCCACACCAGGCTCGCCCTTGATACGACGTGCTGCTGCATAACGGCCTGTTACTGCGCCGTCATTGAATAACAGAACCTTAGCGTCAGCAGGAAGACCAAACGTCTCACCGTCTTTGACCGGCATATCTGTCACTACTGTACCAGGTGAATTCTTTGCCAATTCATAAGCTTCTCTCAAGGTGCTGACCTTTACTACATTGTTTCCGTAAAATGCTGCCTCGATGATGGAACGGGTCTTGGAAAAACCAGCCTTACCAGCACCAATTTCGGAAATGGGATAATACGCTTTTGTTGCCATATTATATTCTCCTCCTTAAAATTGTATTATTTCACGGAAATTTCCGGAAAACTCCGAAAATCCCGAACTTCCCTTGTATGTACGCGCATCCGTACACCTTTAACATTATCTCAGACAGGCCATAAAAAGTCAATATTAAAACAGCGCCGTGACAGATTTCTTCTGATCCATCTGTCTTCTGATCATATGCATCCGATACTGCCCCAGTACTTCTTCCTGCTTCTTCCTGGAAACCGCCTTAGGAAAATCCAAATCTTCCAGGCGACTTCTGGAGGATAACTGCGTAAGCGCCGCGGACGTGTTAAAATTACGTACACGTTCCAGAGCATTGGTGGAAGCCCCCAGACTGCTTCTGCGTTCGGATACCATATCCATCGCCTTCTTGATGGAATCCAGATTAAAATCCTTGGACGTAACATCCAGATCGGCTATCCCCAGCGCCTCTAACGTGGAATTCTGCATCTGAATACTCATTCCGCCGCCGTTTGGCGAAGTCGCAATCGACATATCTGCCATACTGCCGTCTAAAAGCTTCTGTTCGTTAAAAGAAGTGTCCCGCGCCAAAGATTCGATCCCCTGTTTCATCTGATCGATCTCTTTTTGATAAATCTGTTTATCCGCATCCGTATTCATGCCGTTCATGGATCTGATGGCCAGTTCATGAATCCGCTGCAGATAGTCCGACATGCCGCCAAGCGCGCCCTCTGCCACATTCGCAGCGCCCATGGCCATCCCAGCATTCTGTGCACCGACACGCAATCCCGTTTCCTGCGTCTTCATCCGATTCGCAATGGCCAGCCCCGCCGCGTCATCTTTGGCTGTATTGATCCTCTTACCGCTGGCAAGATGCGTATACGACCAGAAAATCCCTTTTTGAGATGATATCGTGTTCATAAACATGCTCCTTTCTACGAAATTTGTCTCACAAACTCGAAAGCTTCGCTAACCAAACTGTACCTAGTATAATAATATTATACCTCTGCCTGATGAAAAAGCAAACAGAAAACAGGAAAAATTTCCTAAAAATGTTATCATATTATGAAAAAGTCGCTTTTCACACGTCAGCCGGAAAGCAATCTCACTCTTTCAACAATCCCACTGCCCTGGATGTACCGATTCTGTCGCATCCTTCCCGCACAAACGCTTCCAGATCTTCCAGTGTGGAAATCCCACCTGCCGCCTTGATCTTGACCCCCTCGCCAATATACTTTTTAAATAAGCGGATATCCTCTATCGTCGCACCGCCCGTACCGAAGCCTGTGGAAGTCTTAATATAATCGGCTCCCCCATTGGTAACGGCCTCGCACATGGCAATCTTCTCTTCTTCGGTCAGATAACAGGTCTCTATGATGACTTTCAGGATTTTATCTTTGCATTCCTGTTTTATTGTACGGATTTCTTCCTCTACTTTCTGATACAGACCATTCTTCACATCGCTGATATTGATTACCATATCAATCTCGCCCGCGCCATCCTCTATCGCCTTACGTGTCTCTGCAGCTTTCGCTTCCGTCACGGAATATCCCAGTGGGAATCCCACCACAGTACAAATATTTATTTTGTCCTGATAGGTATCGTGAATTCTTTTGATATACGTTGGCGGCACACACACGGAGGCTGTCCCGTTTGCAATCGCCTCATCGCACAGGGTAACGATATCCTCCCATGTGGCAAAAGCCTTTAACTGGGTATGATCTACGCGTCTTAATATTTCCTTCTTATCCATTTTATAATAATGCTCCTTTCCTGATATCTGTCACGTTACTACTTCCGGCAGACATGTATAAAGCAGCCGAAATCTGATTGTAAATCCAACGCTTCCAACTCTTACATTGTATCTATGATAATCTTTTATCTGCAAAATTTCCAGTACTTTTTATCGGTTCCGTCCGCTTCGATGTTGTGATCGCGGCTTTTCATGCGTCTGTCATAGCCCACATTTGGATAACTATCCGGCTCACAAATCAAGATATCGTTAAATACTTATCGTTTATGGTACCATTTTACTATTTTCACGAACAAATTTTGTTAAAGTTTTGTAAAATTTTTCTTTTTTTCTGTTACAGACTTTTTTTTCATGGTATGATAGGAGAGGTGAATTAAAAGATGATATATATCGATACCCATGCACCGCCCCGCATGGAAAGATATGACGGATTGTGAAAGGAGGTACATATCTTATGGAACAAAACAGTTTTTCTGAGATCACACCTGAAATCGTGCGACTTGCAAATATGAGCGAACAAGCCGGTATTATAGATACGGAGCTTTTTACGAAATATGATGTAAAGCGCGGCCTGCGTGACCTAAACGGTAAAGGCGTACTGGCAGGACTGACCAATATTTCGGATGTACGCGCCAACAAAATCGTGGACGGCGTCCAGATACCCACACATGGGCAGCTCTTTTACCGAGGCTATAATGTGAAAGATCTTGTGGATGGTTTTTCCGCCGATAACCGCTTTGGTTTTGAGGAAGTTACCTATCTTCTTCTGTTTGACAAACTGCCGGATAAGAAGGAACTGGAAAGCTTTACCAAGCTTCTAAACAGCTATCGCTCCCTTCCTACCAGTTTTGTGCGCGATATCATCATGAAAGCGCCCAGCAACGATATGATGAATACACTGGCCAGATGCGTGCTCACACTCTATTCTTATGATGACCGGGCAGATGACACTTCCCTGCCTAATGTTTTGCGGCAGAGCCTGCAGTTGATCGCGCTGTTTCCGATGCTTTCCATCTATGGATACCAGGCTTACAACCATTATCATAACGGAGAGAGTCTCTATATCCACCAGCCCCAGTTGGAACTGTCCAACGCGGAGAATATCCTGCATATCCTTCGTCCTGACAGCAAATACACGCCATTGGAGGCACGGATACTGGATATTGCCCTGATCCTGCACATGGAACACGGCGGAGGTAACAACTCCTCCTTTACAACCCATGTGGTTACCTCCTCTTTGACAGATACCTATTCTGTCATTGCGGCGGCTATTGGTTCCTTAAAAGGTCCCCGCCACGGCGGCGCCAATATCAAGGTTGTTAAGATGTTTGATGAGATGAAACGTGAAGTCTCCGACTGGAAGAATGAGGGCCAGGTAGCCGACTACCTTACCAGGCTTTTGCACAAAGAAGCCTTCGACCATGCGGGCCTGATCTATGGTGTAGGACATGCCGTTTACTCAAAGTCGGATCCTCGTGCTAATATCTTTAAGACTTTCGTTGAGAAGCTTTCTGTGGAAAAAGGACTGCAGGACGAATTCGCACTCTACTCTCTGGTAGAGCGGCTTGCCCCGGAGATCATCTCCAAGGAACGGCCCATCTACAAGGGCGTTAATATTAATGTAGACTTCTATTCCGGTTTCGTGTATGATATGCTCAACCTGCCGATGGAGCTCTACACCCCTATCTTCGCGATCGCCAGAATCGTGGGCTGGAGCGCCCACCGCATGGAAGAGCTTGCAAACAACGGCAAGATCATACGTCCGGCATATAAGACAATCTGCGTGGACAGAGATTACCAGAAATTACTGGAAAGAAATGCCTGATATATTCTGATAACAACAAAGAGAGCACGGTATGATAACTGCATTTACGTTATCTCCCATGCTCTCTTTTTAATGTACCATTTCCCAATTATGCACTTTGTGGTAAATGGCCCACTAATTCTCCGGTACGATTTCAACACTTCCCACATGCTCTCTGGCATAAAAAAGTACTTGATATGTTCCCGCCTGATCGAGTTTAACCTCATACGTTCCATCAGGATTCTTTTCGTTAAAACAAACCTCTTCGGTATCCTGATTCACTATTTTTAACTGCAGGCGGCCATCCAGTGTCACACAAGTGATCGACAATGTGACCGGCTGTTTCATTTCCATGGTTGTAAATAAAGGACTTGCCCAGACACCATCGGCGTCATAGGTAATGCTTTCCGGCCAGTTATTTGCCAGTTCCCTAATGTCCATATTCTTCAGGCCGTCAAGACTCCCAAGACCGTCTGACCCGGAATCAGCCATATCCTCAGACTGTTCTGTGTTATCTGCCTCTTCTGCATCCCCGGCCTGTTCTGTGCCTTCTACATCCTCGGCCTGTTCTGTGTTATCTGCCTCTTCTGCATCTCCGGCCTGTTCTACGCTTTCCGGCTTTTCTATGTCCTCTGCTCCCACACGTTCTGAACTACCCTGCACTGGGAACCCGACTCCGCAGCCCGTCAGCAAAAGGCATACCGCAACCAATACGATTACAACTCTTTTCATCTTCCATCCTCCCGTTTTCTCAATCCATGTCTGCCATATAAGGCCCTCCATCATTCTTATCTTTATAAACGGGACAGCAATGATAATATCTTCAACTACCGAATAAAATTATTCTGGCTTTTTATCCGTTCATTTGCCCTTCTGTCAGAATACAAAAATCTGCCCCAGGCAATGATTTTCCAGACCGTTCTGTATTCTGGTCACGATATTAGGAAGGGCGCCGCTTAGATATTCCAATAACTGACTGTCATCCTCATAATACCGAATCGTAAGCCGCTCCAATGCTCTTCCTGCATACACCTTTATCTGCTCCGCGGATTGATCTGCCAGAATCTCTTCCAGTTCCTTTTGTTCCTCTTTGTCAAACCCTGTCTTTTGCAGCGGTTTATCCAGCATAATATGCCCTAACATATTTTGGAGCACGATTTCACAAATATTTTCAAACAGGTACTCATAGTCTCTTTGGTACCGACGCAGGCTCTCAACAATGTACCTGTCATCCATCTTTTGCAGGAATTTCTGTTCCAGGCAGATACACTGTACATAGTTTAACACGCGGCTGACACCGGATAATGTGCTGTCATCTTCTAAGACCGGATAATCAAGCGTCAATAATGTCTCCTGCGGCGCATACTGATAATCATACCTTTCCAGAAATACCGGAATCCCCTTCCTAATGGTATCCTGCAGACATACACATCCATACGCCTTAAAGTCCATAATAAGCTCGTTATAGAGTTCCTGCAGTTTCTTTAACTTATCCATCACAATCTGCCGCCCACGTTCATAAGTCTCTTTGACCGGCGCTTGCTTCACAAGAAGCGCATTGTCTTTATAATGTTCGTATTCCCTGATGCAGTACATGACTGCTTCCATCAACATCTGTGCTTTCTCATAAGTGACAGAAGAATGATCGCTGCCCGTATACTTCCATGCCAGTTCGGACACAATCACCATGACTTCTTCCATCGGATATTTCTCATTTCCCATAACGCCGCCTCCAGTCTAAATTCTCCATACTAACCGTCACAATTACGTTTCACGGATTCTCAAAAGCCAAAGACAAACAAGCCTGCCTAAGAAAATGCCATATTGCAACCGCAGCGATCAGAAAAGATCGATTAACGCCTCCAGATACAATTCCCTGTCCCAGCGCTTGACAATATCCATCTTCTCAAACTCACCCTTTCCTTCCGACTCTATATACCCGGAATATCCGGCTCGCACAGCCTGCGCGAAAATATCCAGACAAGTGCCTTCCAGATAGCCGAAGTCTCCAAAGCACACATTCTCAAATTGTTCTCTCATAAATTCTAAGAGTTCATCGTCTGTAAGTTCATCCATCGTCTCATTCTTATATTGGAAAAAAATTTCCTGCAGACGGATCAGACTGTCGCAATAATTGTCCTGTTCGATAAATTCCGAATCACAAAATGCATATATGATTTTCGGAAGAATACCCGGCCCAAACTCCACTCTCCTCTCTGCCCTTAAAACATTGGCTCTTTCCTTTGCCAGTAATGCCGCCTCTTTCTCTCCTAAAACAAGACCGTATTTCTGCGTATAACGGTTCGTTTCGAGAACCTGTTTTGTCAATGTCTGCTTTGCCATCTCTTCCAGCCAGTTTGTCTGCCCCATACGCCATTCCCTCCCTGTGCAGTCTCTGCACTGCCGATAAGTCCAAAAAGTGACACTGCCTTAGTATACGTTGTGGCAAAGTACAATACAAGTCTTGAGAAAACGCGGTTTTTGTGGTATAATAAAAGAGTAAGAGAGATACTGTTTTGTGCAGCATCTCTCTTACTCTTTTATATTTTATGTTATCAACATATCCTTATAAACGCTCTTTCTTAACCGATTCCAAGGACTCTTTTCACAACCGCTTTCATTTCTGTCTTATCACACACAGTATCATGCACCACCGGTGCCGTCCTGATTTCCTCGATCGCTTTCGGCACATCCACATTACCAATCTTTGAAAGTTCATCCACCAGTTCAAAGTCAGACATGGTATCATAAGTATGGTCGATGGCATTCATCACGCTTCTGGTAAACTTGAACGGACTTGCTGTGGAAGCGATCACTGTCTTTGTGGTATCCTTTGTGTCCGCCACATACTTCTGATATACTGCACTCGCCACTGCCGTATGGGTATCCAGCACATAACCGGTACTCTCATACATCTGCCTGATCCTGTCAGCCGTCTCCTTTTCATCCGCAAAATTGCCATAAAAATCTGCAAGCTGTTCTCTCATCTGCGCTGTAATCTGATAGCTGCCCTCCTCGGACAAAGCCTTCATCAACGCGGCATTCTTCTGTGCGTCACTGCCTGCGATCCGATAGATCAGACGCTCTAAATTACTGGAAATCAAAATATCCATGGAAGGAGAACTGGTCAGTTTAAATTCCCGATTCCTGTCATACTCTCCTGTCCGGAAGAAATCATAGAGCACTTTATTTTCATTGGAAGCACAGATCAGTTTATGGATCGGCACACCCATATTTTTCGCATAAAATGCAGCCAAAATATTGCCAAAATTACCTGTGGGAACTACCACATTGATCTGCTCGCCCTCCTGAATCTTATCTTCCTTCAATAGCTGCGCATAAGCATACACATAATAGACCACCTGTGGGATCAGACGGCCGATATTAATAGAATTGGCGGAAGAAAACTGCACGCCGTGCGTTGCCATCTCCTCAGCCAGTTGTCTGTCATTAAAAAGTGTTTTCACACCGGTCTGGGCATCATCAAAATTGCCATAAATCGCAACCACAAAAGTGTTATCCCCCTTCTGGGTCACCATCTGTTTCTCCTGAATGGGACTAACGCCGTTCTTGGGATAAAACACGATAATCTTAGTACCCTCAACACCTGCGAAACCGGCTAACGCTGCCTTGCCCGTATCCCCGGAAGTGGCTGTGAGGATGACAATCTCATTCTCCACATGATTCTTCTTCGCAGAAGTGATCATTAGATGCGGCAGGATAGAAAGCGCCATATCCTTAAAAGCGATGGTCGCGCCATGGAAAAGTTCCAGATAATAGGTACCCTCTGCCTCCACAAGAGGTGCGATTACTTCCGTATCAAATTTGGAATCATATGCACGCGCGATGCAGCCCTTCAATTCTTCCTCGGTAAAGTCCGTGAAGAACATCCTCATGACCTCATAGGCTGTCTCCTGATAGTTTTTGTCTGTGAGATCCTTCATAGAACAGGTAAGGGCCGGGATATGATCTGGCACAAACAGGCCGCCGTCTTCTGATAATCCTTTTAAGATTGCCTGGGATGCCGTAACTTTCTTGCTGCTGTCTCTTGTACTGCTGTATAATACTTCCATATTATGACCATGCCTTTCTTGTTTATGTTTATGGGCTTCGGGCTTTTTGTCACTTCAAAACATTATGCAATTCCAATCAAAGTATAACAAACTCATATAGAAAAAACAATATATTTGTGAATACTCAATATAATTCAATATGCCGCATCATCCAAAAAATTTTCGTACAGCAAAATGAGATTCATAAAGAGGACAGTCAAAAGCGGGCTTCTTAAATATCTTAGCCCGCTTAATGTATGTCTGTTTCCTCCTGCCTTTTCTTCGCCTGCACGATTCCCCACATAATAGAGAAGACATCTTTTCTATTCTTTTCACTCAAGCCATAGAGGTTTGCAAAGAATTGCTGCTCCGAAAAGTTCTCACTCTCAAGCAGTGTATCCTGACCTGCCGTTTCCTCTTCTTTCGAATCCGTTTCGGCAATTCCCATCCTCTTTAATATACTGTCAACGGAAATGCCGTAAACCTGTGCGATGTTATACAAGACGGTGACGGATGGTTTGATTCGTCCCGTTTCGTAATGAGAATAGGTCTGTCTGGAAATATGTAACCATGACGCTATATCTTTTTGTTTATAGCCTCGTAATTTACGCAGATGTTTCAGGTATTCCGGTAATGATTGTCTGTTTTCCATATCAGCCTCTCCTTTTGTAGCAATTTATTCAGCCCATACTTTCCAGGGTGCCTCCCCGCTTTGCCATAATTGTTCCAGCCTTGCCTTTTCACGCACAGTATCCATGCATTTCCAGAATCCTTCATGCTTATAGGACATAAGCTGTCCATTGCTGGCCAGACTCCCCAATGTCGTCTGTTCCAAGATGGTATCATCATCTTCCAGATAATCGAATATCTCCGGGTTACAGACCATGAACCCGGCATTGATCATACTGCTGTCAGAATCGCTCTTCTCCCTGAAACCGCAGACATCATTCTCTTCACCGATTTCTAATACACCGAACCTCTGCCCTACGTTGGTAGCCGTGATTGTACAACATTTACCATGGCTTTTATGAAATTTCACCAGTTCAGCGATATCCACATCAGACACGCCGTCGCCATAAGTAAGCATGAACGGCTCGTCTCCTATATATTTTCTTACCCGTCTTATTCTGCCTCCCGTCATGGTATGCAGTCCCGTATCCACCACCGTTACTCTCCAGGGTTCCGAATAATTAGAATGGACTTCCATGGCATTGGACTTAAGATCGAAGGTAACATCCGTATTATATAGATAATAATCTGCAAACCATTCTTTAATGACATGCTGCTTATAACCGGCGCAGATGATGAAATCGTTATATCCGTAGAAGCTATACAGCTTCATGATATGCCATAGAACAGGCTTCTCCCCGATCTCAATCATAGGTTTGGGCTTTAAATGACTCTCTTCACTGATACGAGTCCCAAATCCGCCAGCCAGAATCACTACTTTCACTGTTTTATCACCTCTGTATTTGAATCATTGCCGCCTTGATCTTGCGATTTTGGCTCACCTTTTTAATCCTTCTGTCTATTGCCTTTTAAAGCTGATATAATTCCCACTGCAAAGATCGCCACGACAAGCACACCAATGATGACGCCCCATATGGTAGCTGTCCTTTTTTCTTTCATAGCCTGCTCATATTCTTCGATACCCGTGGTACTCACCTGCTCCTGATCCACGAATTCCCTGGTCAGTTCCTCTGCCGACACTGCCTGATATATCTGCAGCGCTTCTACGGGAATGTATCCCGTGACAGACTGGTTCTGTATCCTGCACCAGCCCTCTTTCGCATCTTCCGTCACCAGAACTGCAGTTCCGTCCTCTATCTCGCCAACTGTCTTTGCGGTATCATCCGCTGTCTCTTTTACTTCTGTATCTCCTGTTACACCCCAGACTGTCCCCGCAGTGAATTGCTCTTCCTGTGCTTGTACACCGATGCCTGCCATCACAAACAACATGCATGCAAGTAACACACCCGGACCGCATTTTCTCATTGTTTTCATTTCTTTCTCCTCTTTCCTGCAGACCGCTCTAATTCCCCTTCATTTGCAAAGGGGACAAGCAGAACCGGTCTGTCTTGCCCCTCCTTGCTGTGTATCATAGCTTCGTTTTGCCGTATTTTACTGAGCTGCTATTGCATAAGCTGCCAGACCTGCTTTGATCTCAAAGGTAACGGTTGCAGGATTGGTATCCTGATCTTGTAAGATCGTGATCGCTCCTCCCGGCTGTACACATACTACATAATATGTTTTGGACAAATCAGCCGTCTTGGGAAGGCCTGCTGACATCGCAGCGCTGCCGTTCGCCAGTGTGATGATCCTGCCATTGTCCATGGCGCAAAGGTCTACGTTGATCGCGGTAACATATGTGCCGCCTGCTGCCTGGATTGCCGCATTGATGCAGTTCATGGCAAGGGGACTCTTCTTCTCGCTGATGTCATATGCAATCACATAAGGCTTCTGGCTGCCCGTAAGGCCCAGACTTGCCTTGATGTCTGCCAGGGGTGTGGTCACGGCCACGCCCTGAAGGCTCTTGACAACCGTTGCACCTGCGATGGTGCTCGCTAATCTTGTGCCGCCGACTGTCACTGCACTGTCAGCAGAGAGTTTTGTTACGTATTCCTGCATCACAGGTACGCTTTCAAATACATCTGCAGATTCTACGACTGCCTCTTCCTTCTTATCCTCATCTTCCGATTCACTGCTGGAAGAACTTGAGGATCCTGAAGATCCGCTGCTGCCGCCAGAGCCGCCTGCTGCCTGTGTCGTAAAGACAGTACCAACAAGCATTGTCGTAACGAGTGCCGTTACTAAAATCCTTTTAACGCTTTTCATTTTCATTGGATGTTATCCTCCTTCATTAATAAAGTAATAAATTTTACAGCTTTGATTATATCACCTTCCTCTTTTCATTGCAACTGATAGTTATTCTTTATCTATAACTGATAGTTAGTTATTTTCTGATTCTGATACGGGTAAACTGTAGATGTAATATTTACGTAGAAGGACAGCCAAAAGCGGAACGATAACAGACTTATAACAGGAGAATATATGGACAGAAAAATACTTGGAGAACGCATCCGTAAAGAACGGATGCGTATTGGCATGACGCAGGAACAAATCGCGGAATATATAGATGTGTCAACTACTTACATTGGTTTCATTGAACGTGGAGAACGCTCCGTTACTTTAGAAAAACTTGCAATGCTGGCTAATTGCTTCCATGTGACGATCGACTCTCTTCTTTATGGACCGTCAATAGAACAGGAGGCAAACGACAACGAGAAAAAACTGTTATTCTTATGGAATCTTGCTTCACCCGATGAGCGCAGCATGATTCTTTCTATTATAGAGGTAATTGTAAACAGAAAATCATCACCCGGCAGTAACGATTCAGAGAATACTTCGCATTCTCTTTAAATGGTTTATGCGGTTTCAATTTCTTATAACATAAAAGCAGGGACAAATAAGTATAGCCTATACTTTTTGCCCCTGTTTTTTCACACATGCATCTTCATGTTCCGTTGCCTGTGTTGCTGTTCATTCTTTATAATTTGCCAAATATTTATAAAAAATATTTCCCGCAACCTCACCCGAAAAATTCTTTCCATACAGCAGCCTATTTTCGATGTTGTATTCCGGGTACCGGACCGATTCTCCATAGGTAGCCCGCCAGAACGTTTCCCTGACTGACCTGTGGATTTCATTAAACGGTGTTATCGCTCCGATCAGCAGTACGGTACAGTACCCTGCCAACAAATATTTCCTGCCATCCAGGCGTATCCGCTCTAATGTTTCCATACACATCAGCATCAGAATGAAAAGCGCCGGTACGGATGCCCGCATGCAGAAATCATACCCATACCCAACTTTGATAAAAGGGCATATGATCAGAATAACCGTGATCAAATACAGCAAAGTATCTTTTCTATGGTATTTGGATATGAAATATAAATAAATGCCAAATTCCAAGCCATAAAACAAAAGATACCTCAAACACCGCGCGGCAGGCTCAACCGCTGCAGACACAGCCTCCTCCGGTCTGATCACTGCACCTGACATATTCCCGATCAGATAAAGAAATACACAGCCTCCTATCACCACAACCCCTATGATATTCTGTACCGTAAAGATTTCCCGCCAAAAGCTTCTGTCCTTTTTCACGCGCTCACCATAAAAATAAATAACAATCGGGATCAATCCCACAAACGGGATTGTCGATGTGAGCATGATAAGCGATAAAATAAACAGCATATTCTTACAGTTCTTCTGTGTCAGAATCAGAGCCGTCGCAACCCATGCCGGTATCGCCTGATTAAACACCCAGAATAACTGTGCTGTCATGGAAGTGTACTGCATGTCATATGCCCACCATTCAAGATGCAGGGCAAGCTGCAGATCAATCCCTTCCTCTCCCAATAACCATGTCCCGGCATAGTCGAGGCCGCTGAAAAAGATAAGAAATGCAACCGGCAGCAAATCCACTTTCCTACGGTATACACAGATCAGATAGTAGACCATAAAAATCCCCAGCACTGCCCAGATCACCTGCGCCGCATATCCCGCCTCCAGGCCAAAAATCTTCCCCACACAGGCCGCCGGGAGCCAGAAACCTATGTAATAAATAAGCCCCCTGGTTCCATCATAAGAGACCACCGGCCAGTCATATTCCACCAGTGCGCGGAATATTGCATTTCTGGCCTCGTGGTCACTATTCTGGTAACACCAGCCCCCGATGCCTGAAATGTATACCCATAATGTGATCCATAATAGCGCTTTTAAGAATGTTTTGCAATCTGCAGGGGTAAGGCTGTCTAGGATCAGACATTGATCCTGTATGGAATCCGAAAATCCTTTGACACAGGCATACGCCGCTAACATTCCAAAAGGAAGAGCCAGGTACCATTTCAGCCACCCGGCCAGAAAGATTATTGCAGGCAGGGCTAAATATAGGTACACTAATATACTGACATACATGCCGATTCTATTCTTTTTCATCTGTTACCCTTTCATTTCCAGTGATACCAAACAGACCTTTAATTCTCATTTTCGCATCCTTTTCATTGCAATTTTCGACATAATATGCTATCCTCTATCTATGAAAAACAAGTAGAGGCGCATATGAACTATAATTCTTTAAACAACTTAAACGACCGTGACAAGTCTTCGCTGACTTCCATATTTCAGGGCATCCTTACAAGCCTCAAACACATTTCCGTCAGCAAAGCCATCTCTTACCTGCAGTACATACCTGAGCAGTGCCGGATGCACCATAATTCTATTGAAAACCGGAAACTTCGTTCATCTCACGAAAAGAAATTCCACCCCGTCAAACCTTATCGCGGTGAAATCTACAATGCATTCATCACGGAAGGAGTTGGCAGTGAACTGTGCGGAAACCACCTTGTTGTCATCATCCAGAACAAAAAAGCCAATATTTACAGTGAGAAAGTAAACGTCCTTCCCATTGAAGGTGACGGCACAAAAATAAATCCCAACTATCAGATACGCCTTTCAGCCACTGAACTGGCAGACGGAAAACTGGAGAAAGAACCTTCCCGTATAATTGTGACAGATATCACCACCATAGACAAAGCCCGACTTGGCAAACGGATTGGACGTTTAACGCCGGAATGCCTTGCCGCAGTCGAAAAACTGCTTAAAAATCACTTGGAACTGTAAATTTTCCATATTGACTATCTCATGGAAAATGTTATAATTTAATTAAGATATAGACAAATGCGTTATCTAGTCCCACAAAGGACATTGGCCGTAAGGCTTTTCTAGGAAAAGAGTTGTTTTATGCAACTCTTTTTCCATATCTGCATATACTGTTACCGTGATCTAGCCCGCAAAGCGGACATTGGCACACAGCTTTTTCTAAAAGGCTTTCCTTAACCGGAAAGCCTTTACTTTGCCACTATTTCCAATTGTCCAATCCCTGATTAGATAATCTCATTCCCACCGGTACAAATCCGGCAGTATATCTTCATCCATATTATCCACTTTCATTTCCAATGCCGGGAGATTCATAAAATGCTTCACATCATCTGCATTCATCAAAAACGAGTCTTCTATTTCCCCGTCGAACTGCTCATTGATCAATTGTGAATTGGCATAACATCCTATAATATTTCCCGCTGTGTATGAGACAATACCGCCTGCATCTCCTTCCGTATCCAATGTCCCGGCAAATACGCAGCCAATAATCTTCCCCGCTCCAAAATTATCCGCAATTCCTCCGCACCGCCCTGACGCTTTCAGATCCGCCTTGCTGTAACAATTAATGATCTGTGCCGACTCCCCGGCCGAATGACTGGCAAAGCTTCCGATAAACGCTCCTTCCATCTTTCCGCTCTCTATGCCAAGATTACATACAACACCGCCCAACTTTCCAAACATCCCGACATTGCCGTGCAACAATGTATTTCCGTTACAATATATATTAGAAATCGTGTGTCCTGCTCCGTCATACACGCCGCGGAATGCATATCCGCAATCATAGGCACCTATCGGAACCCAATTGTCACACTCTCCCAGATCGATATCGTTTACCTGTCGAAAATACACCCCACTAAAGTCATGCCCCGTATTGACCTGTTCTGCGAACCGGGTCAAGTCTTCGGCATTCTGAATCAGAAACGGCTCCTTCCTGGTTCCTCTTCCTGCAAGGCCGAAATCATTCCACGGCTTAGCATCTGCCGCTTTCAAAATGAATACCGCACTGAACACGCAGCCAATCACCGCAAACGCCGCTATGATCCGTATCACTTCCATTGTTTTATGTAACATTTCCTGCCATCTCCCGCGATTCCTTACCTGTTAACAGCCCCGTCCGACAGGGATACCGAATCCGCCACTACACCATTATACGTATCAAAAACAATTATCTGTATCCCTGCATCTTTCTTCTGATAATCCGTGCCGTCCAGGTTTACACCATTCTCACTAAATACCAGCCTGTGTACTCCCCTGTCTGCAACATACGGGAATTCCTTTTCCGAATCAAATACCGTCACACCGGATGCGGTAATCCTTGCATACGTCTCCATGCGATACAAAGGGGTAAAATCCCATTTCCCAAACAGTTCTTTTATCCCTTCTTCATCAGACACCTGCTTTGCCGGTACCATGATATAGATTTCATACTCTTGTGTAAGGCCGGCAAGCATCGATAAATAGCTATGATAATCATTCTGGCTCTTTAGTTCATAGTTAAATATGCTGTTGTCATAGTAATGAGCGGCTTTCTCCCAGGAACCGTATTTCTGTATGTCATCCTCTCTCCTGTCGCTCACCTTGTAATGTGCATGAATATACTCTGACAGATACGTCGTATATTTCACATTTCCGATATAATTCAAATGGTCTGCATCGGCTATGTCGGTCGTAAAATCTAAATGCATCTGTTCATATTGCTCATTAAAATCAATAAATGTAATGCCATATTCATCTGCTATATCGGCCGCTTCATGATAGAGCCGCATGTGCTGCGCCTCGTATCCGGCATAAGGAGCAACCACGATCAACATGGGAATATTTTCCTGCTGACACAACTCGATCACTTTCCGATAATACCACTCTGTCTTGGCAGGCAACGCCCTCCTTGTGCCATCATTTACCACATCGGGCTTCGGAAGCGCCTGTGTCTTAAAGGCATTTCCCAGCCCCTTCCATGAGGCATAATATGCAGGATTCCCTTTGTATTCACAGAAATCTTCTTTGGAAATATCCCCCGTATATCGGTTATGATTCTGAATACACTCTATCCCAAATGCAAGCCACCTATCCTGAGGCGCCGATGCCATCAAAGCCTGTATTTTATTGACAGACCATTTCAAACCGGAAACCCCTTTTATGATCCGGGAATCATCCATATATTCCCTTGTTTCGATAACCCGATAGGCATCTAGCACGACCAGTTGCGGTTTTTGGGTTTTCAATGCTTCTTTTAAGTAAAAGTAAGTATTCCACATTGGCTGGACAGAAGAACATAAGTCAAAAGCGGCATAGCCATATTCTTTCCACATAACATTCGGATTGATATTTTCAAACGCATGACTGCTTCCCAGACACAGTACATCCACACTGTTTTCCGGCAATTCATAAAATACCGTCACATCATATATGCCATCCCCATATTTGAAAGAAAAGACCTTGTGATACTGCGTAAGCAGCACACCAAAAATCAGTAAAAAGCATATCGCCTTCATAATGTTTCTGCGCATCCTTTTCCTCCCCCTAAAACTGAAAATAGATAAACTGTTTGACATCAAATGCCGGACCATAAGCGCCAAAAATCAATATGGAAAAGAACAGCACAAACATCATGCCCCATCGAAACCAGATACACTGTTCCTGTAAAAAGCAATGTATCATCTGATCCTTCCCATACCGTATGAGATCAACCAGAAACAAAAGCACAACCGCTGCCGTTAAAATATGTATCTCCCGCACATCCAGCCCCAAATGATAAACAGACTGATCAAACAGCTTCCATGGATTCCACCGTGTAAAGATGCCTTCCACAATCCCCTTCGCATCTGACAGGCTGTCTGCCCTGAAAAAAATCCATGCGAAATCAACCAGTACAAAAGTAACTGCCGCTTTCCCCATTTTGTAGCTGATACTGTTGCCTTTTACTGCAAATCTTTCCTTTATATTTCTTCTGTATGGAATTGTCAGATTACCGACAATCTGATACAGTCCATGAATCCCTCCCCATATCACATAATTCCAACTGGCTCCATGCCATAACCCGCTTAGCAAAAAAGTAATCATCAGATTTCTGCACTTGATGACAGATCTGCCGTACCCCCCCCCAGGGGTATATAGACATAATCCCGGAACCACGAACTTAAGGAAATATGCCATCTTCTCCAGAATCCTTTGATGGACTGTGCGAAATAGGGAGTATTAAAATTCTCCATCAGTTCTATCCCTAATATCTTGGCCGTGCCGACTGCGATGATGGAATAACTGCCAAAATCACAATAAATCTGAACGGCAAATAAAATACTGGCCAAAATAAGTTCCACGCTTCCATACAGCCAGTAACTGTCATACACCGTATCCACCAATATGGCGGCTCTATCCGCGATCACCATCTTCTGAAAAAGCCCCCATAATATCAAGATCACACCGTCAACCATTTTCCCATAATCGAACCCCTTCATTGTGGCCAGCCCTTTGATCTGGTGCAAAAGACTCTCCGATCGTTCTATGGGGCCTGCCACTAATTGTGGGAAAAAGGATACAAACAGGGCATATTTCAAAACATTCCTTTCTGCCCTGATCGTTCCCTTATAAACGTCCATGGTATAGCTGAGTGCCTGAAACGTATAAAAGGAAATACCCACCGGCAGGACAACATCAAACGATCTGTCGATAAGTCCTGCTCCTAATCTGCTGCGTACCATATTGATATTTTCCAGGGCAAAATCGAAGTATTTAAAAAAGAACAGAATGCCTAAATTTGCAGCCAGATTACTGACCAAAATCACCTTTTGCATTCGATGATTATGAGACCGTTTCTCAATCCATAAGCCGGATAGATAAGTAATCAGCGTTGAAAGTGCTATCAGCAGCGCGTATTTGGGGTTCCATCCCATATAAAAATAATAACTTGCCGCCAGTAACCAGACATATCTTACTTTCGCAGGAAGAATGTAATAAACCAATAGGACGATTGGATAGAATAGCATAAAATTTAGTGAATTGAATAACATTGTTCATTCCTCTTTACGATAGCTGCGTGCAGGATAAATTCCCGAATCTGCTCATTCATAATCGGAAGTATATCTTTTCCATCACGAAATGCGATTGTCCATTCCACTACCTTCTCTATGGCATGTTCCACATTCCAGGTCGGTTTCCATTGAAAAATGTTCTTTAATCTGGAACAATCTAACTTTAGAAAATTCGCCTCATGCAGACTGTTATCTGCAACATTTTTCCACGTAACTTTATCACCGGCAAAGCAACTCCATTGATTGCAGAATAATGTAACAAGGTCTCCGGTAGTACAACAATCTGCATCCTCCGGGCCAACATTATAATTCCCGGCAAATTTTATATTTTCAAACTGCCTCTGTGCGATCATCAGATATGCCATAACCGGCTCCAACACATGTTGATAGGGTCTGGTCGAATAAGGATTGCGCACCACAATTTCCCGGTTCTCCATAACGGCGCGGACGCAGTCAGGAATGATCCTGTCCACCGAAAAATCTCCCCCACCGATCACGTTGCCTGCCCTTGCCGTAGATATCGCCACCTGCCTGTCCCCTTTCTCATTCCGGAAAAAGGACTTCTTATAACAGCTTGTGACCAATTCAGAACAGGATTTAGAGTTTGAATAGGGGTCATACCCATTCAATTCCTCATTCTCCCGATACCCCCACTCCCACTCTCTGTTCAAATACACTTTATCCGTGGTCACATTAATAAAGGAACGCACACTTTGGCACATTCTGACGCATTCCAATACATGAACGGTCCCCATAACATTTGTTTCGTAAGTATGTACCGGATTCTTGTAAGATTCCCGGACAATCGGCTGTGCCGCCATATGAATTACAATCTCCGGCTGTACGCGGTCAAATACTTTTCTTAAGTGCGGTAAGTCTCTGACATCACCCGTCACGGAATGCATTCTATGTTCCATATCTGTCAGTTCATAAATACTTGGCGAAGTTGGCGGCGTAAGCGCATACCCCGTCACCTCGGCGCCTGCCCCAAGCAGTACTGCACACATCCATGTCCCTTTAAATCCGGTGTGTCCGGTTATCAGTACTTTCTTCCCACGGTAAAATTCTAAATCTAACATATTTTTACCTCATTTTAAACCTTATCCGGCCATCTTTCTAAACTTACCGAAGTGTCTCAACCATTACTTTTACCATAAAGTCCAGCATTTCTTTTGCCATGCCCGGGTAAACACCAATCCAGAAGGTTTCAAACAATGTCCGGTCCGAGTTTGTCAAGTCTCCTACTACACGATACCCCGTCTTTGCTTCCCGCATCTCATCAAAACAAGGGTGTTTGATCATGTTCCCGGAAAATAACATCCGGGTCTGGATCTTATTCTGCTCCAACGCCTGCACAAGCTTATCTCTGTTCTCTGCGTTCCTGACTGTAATCGGAAATCCGAACCAACTGACAGAAGCATTCGGATCTGCCTTCGGAAGATACAATTTATCTTCTAAAACAGACAACTGTTCATACAAATATTTAAAATTCTCCTGTCTGCGCTTCACAAAACCGGGGAGTTTCTTAATCTGGGCACAGGCAATCGCCGCCTGAATATCCGTCACTTTTAAGTTATACCCCAGATGGCTGTACACGTATTTATGATCGTAACCGTGAGGCAGTTCCCCGTAATCCCCCTCATAACGATGGCCGCACATATTATCATGCCCACCAAGACAGTGGCAGTCTCTTCCCCAGTCTCGCAAAGACAACAGTGCCCTATATAAAATCGGGTTGTCAGTATAAACTGCACCGCCTTCTCCCATGGTCATATGATGTGCCGGATAGAAGCTGGATGTCCCGATATCGCCCCACGTTCCTGTTTTCTTAGTCACGCCGTCAATGGTATATTCTGATCCCAAGGCATCGCAATTATCCTCAATCAGCCACAGATGATGCTTTTCGCAGAATGCCTTGACTTCTTTCAAGTTAAACGGATTCCCCAATGTATGCGCGATAAAAACCGCCTTTGTTCTGTCAGACAGAGCATCCTCCAGACGGGTAACGTCAATATTATAACTGGGGATCTCGATATCCAAAAACACAGGAACAGCACCAAACTGGACAATCGGTGTTATGGTGGTTGGAAAAGCCGCCGCAACCGTAATCACTTCATCTCCTTTTCTGATCCTCCTGGACTCCTCCAGAAGGGGCGATGTAAGTGCCTGAAAAGCGATCAGGTTTGCCGAAGACCCTGAATTCACGAGTGCCGCATATTTTATGCCCAAATATTCCTTCAGAGCATCTTCCAATTCTCTGGTAAAGCGTCCCGCTGTCAGCCAAAACTCCAAGACACTGTCCACACCATAAATCAGTTCCTGTTCATCAAAAACCCGTCCCGCATAGTGAACGGCATCCCTGCCTTCTGCAAACGGCTTATCCTCTTCCCTCATGTATTTTTGATAATACTCCGTTATGATACTGAAAATCTCATTCTTAGCCTGTTCCTGCGTCTTATTTTCAAACATTATAATTTTCCTCTCCTTCTTCGCTTCTCTTTTTTGTTAGAGTTTATTTTCAACCACCCTTTTTCCTACTCTTTTTTGAAACGTAAAAGCATTTAGCAAGATTTTTGTAAACTCAGTGTTTTCCTACACACTTATACTGCAAAAATCCTTTGACCATTTCTTTGGTAAATAGAAATGCCTTGAGTTTAAATATATAAGAACCTGCAATATAGATGCCTGCGCCAACAGATACCTGTATCATTAATTTTAAAGCTAACGGCGCTGCAATCCATTGTAATGCATAGGTAACGATTCCCATCACAACCGCCAAAGCAATACCCGGAAGCGCATCTGCCAACTGCTCTGTATAACAGTATCCCAAGAGTTTTTTGTTCGGAAACGCATTAATTGCCTGATTTATCAATGACTGTATTACCAGGGCGCCTGCTATAGCCAAAATCCCGTATCTCATCATAAAAACAAAGAACGCTACCCCGATTGTCTTTTTGATAACCTCTAATCGAAAGAAAATATCGCTTCTTCCCATCGCCTTTATCGCATTTAAATTAATCGTATGCATTGGCCAGAATAAATATCTGATACAAAATATCTGAACAAAGGGCACACACTTCATCCATTTCTCCGTTAACAACAACTCAACCAATGTCGGCGCCACACTGGCAAGACCAATCATCAAAGGTGCCAGCACATAAGTACTTACCTGTATCGTCCTCTTGGTCATCGCCTTCACATGTTCAACCTTACTCTGTTCTTTGGATAATACAGGAAACATTACACTATCGATGGATGCATTAATATTTTCCACGATAGCACTCGGGAAATAACGTCCTTGATTGTAAAATGCCAAATCTGCCGATGAATATACTTTCCCGATTACCAGTTGATACATATTATTGTAGATAGAATCAATCAGCGCGGATACCATCAATTTCCATCCATAAGAAAACAACTTTCTTACCCGGTTAACAGAAAAACGCCGTTGGGGTCTCCAGCCGACCGTAATCCATAAGACAATCGTATCAACAGTAAGATTCACGATTTGCTGTGCTACTAGTGCCCATACACCATATCCTCCATATGCCATCCCTATACCAACTGCCGCAGCGATAATGGTTCCCGTCAGCGTTGAAAAAAAAAACTTCTTAAACATCAGTTTTCTGGACACGTATGCCTGCTGAACATTCTTAACACCGGATATCAGTACGGTCAGACTTAATATACGAAAAGCCATCGTAAGCTCGCTATATCCTAAAAAACCCGCTATCCACGGCGCACAAATATATAGTAAAGCATAGATAAGTGTGCAAAATACAACATTAAAATAAAAGATAGACGAAAAATCCAGATCATCTGCATCTTCTTTTTGAATTAAGGCATTTCCCATGCCGTTTTCAATAAACACCTGCAAAATGGAAGTAAAGATCGTAATCAGCGCAACTAATCCATATACCTCCGGTTCCAACAATCTCGCCAATATGATTTGAACCAAAATCATGACTAGCTGCGCGCCAGATCTTTCTGCAATCCTCCAAATAAAATTACTGACTATTCCTTTTTTCGTTTCCATTGTAATCTTCTTTCTGTCTTCACAAGATTCCAAAATTGTTTATAAATACGCCATTTTCCATTCATATCAATGCATTGTTGAAAATCTGTGTTTCCATAGGTATTACCTTCAATAATCAATACCCCCCCCCCTGTAGAAACGCAAATATCCCAAGAAGTGTATGGCACATCGTCTATAATATTGGCGGCATTTTTTGCAAGTTCTACCACCTTATTCCAGCATGGTATTTCCAATCCGTTAAAAGCAATCCTATTATCCGGGTGTTTGGAGAATCTTTTCCCATGGATGTTTAACGCGTCTGTGCATACCTTACCGGAAGCAACATCAACCATCATTGCATAACCACCCTGATGGAAATTGTCTACAACCCCATCACCCTTTCCCACGCGAAATATTGCATTGATAACCTTTGGCTTCCTATTCGCATTGAAGACATTGACACGCAATGTATTACATGTTCCTGGATTCATTTCATGCAATATCCCAGACTGCTTTACGACTTCCTCACATATGTAATGGTCTTCTCTCTGTTTTTTCCAGGCGCTTTGTATGTCATCTGTCTCACAAATTAAGAAAATTCCCTTACCATCAAACCCATCCGCCGGTTTGGCTATCACCACACCATGTTTATGTACGAACTTTTGAAATTGCTCATAGGAACATTTATTCATATCCAAATAATCCCGGTGCGTATACTCTTTAAATTTTTCATGAAACAATACTTTGTCTTCTACATATTCCCTGTGTCCATTTGCATTCAAAGATTCCGTAAATTTTCTGCGTCTGCGAAGTGTAACGAATTCGTCAATCTCGTCCCACTTCTTATGAGAAAAATCAAACAGAAAATAATCCTTCGCGCTTGCGCCAAGTGTCACATATAAAAATAACCATTTCATCTTATTTTGAATATAAGGTTCCTTACATCCAAATTTCTCATAGTTTCTTTTGAATCCCCAATAATCTCTTCCCCGAAAATAAAAGAAACAATGCCATAACCTGATCAGTGGCCTCACTACTGGTTTTGGAAGTACATCTTTGGCCTTTTGTTTCATTTTCTCTAAGTAATTCTTCTTCATTTTGTTCTCTCCTCTTTTATAGTAAGCACTATTGCTATCATTTACAGATGTAATTTACATCGCAACTTCTATGAACCATTTTCAAAAGCAAACCCAACTTAAGCAAAACAAAAGAAAATCTTTTCTTTATATATCGTTCATGGGTAAAAAGCACAAGTATCTTACAATCACGTTTCTTCCAATCGTAATATTGTGTCAAAAATTCCCACTTTTCTAATCTGACATCCGTGTGAAGATACATCATGCTGCCCTTCTGTACCACACCTTCCTTTCGCAGATTTTGTACCTGCTCTTCACATAAATCATAAGACAAACGGTTATCATCAGCCGTAAGCAGACCTTTTACGCCCTGACTTTCCAGATAATCTACAACATCATATGCCGCCTGAAATCGATGCAGTCTTATGATATGAGCAATTGCATCTTCCCCCATCAACTGTGATAAAAACCGTTTCGTCATACAGAAATTCTCTTGAAATGCAACTATATCTTCCGAATCATTTCCATGATACGCCGCCTTAATCCAAGTACTGCATTCCTGTAATTCCTTTATCATCAATTCCTTTTTAAACAGATCGAGTTTGTTCTCTAATCCTCCAAAAACATATAAAGTAAATGAACATCCCCATTTCTCATGAAGCCTGCGCAGATTGTACCAAAAAGGATGCTGCCATATGGATCTGTATTTTTCATCACACAATTCTTGAAAAACCCCATCCGTATCGTCAACACTTACATGGCATTGTATTTTTTTTCTATTTGCAGACATATACTTTTCCATTCGCCCTCTATTTCATGAAACTTTTAGCCGCCAGGACATAGTTGCCTTATTGCCTTGTGATCAGCAGATACAACTTAATCGGAAGATTTTTAATCCTATTTTTTAGCCGCAGCTTCCTTTTACGCCGATCATCATATTCCTCATTGCTATCTACCAGTTTGGTATTAAAGAATTCTCGTATCTGCGGTTTGAGCCAATGATTGCCCTGCTGATCAACCCGGTCCCGCATCTCCTGATAATGTGGTGTATCTAATTCCGGTATGGCGCCTATTGTCAGAAAGGCATGAGAATTATAGCAATGGCTCAAATGACATTCCCCTATTGCCTCAAAACGAATCGGTTTCTCTATATCTTCAAAAATATTTTGTCCGCCGTACATATAGTAACAAGGACGCAGGACACCGGTTACCAGATTTAAAAAGCAGGTCCAATCCCCTGCATAACAGAATTCCTTTCTTTTCACGCCAAACGTGGACATTTTAAACCGGAACATTTCCGAATCAAATGTCCCCCATGTTTTCCTATATTCTTCTCTCGTAAGGTTTGTTAAGATAGGGATATTATACTTTGACGCATCCCTGGCTACCGTGACATGACATAATGCACCCACATTTTTCATACAGGCCGCCTTAATCTCAGGTATCTTATCAATCAATCCGTCATGCGGTGTTATCTCTACGGAAAATGAAGCTCCCGCATCGGATACCTTATGCACATTATGAAAAAATTCATCCATCAATTGTAATCTGCTCAGCTCCTCATAATGGAATGAAAATTTAAAAGTCAATCTATCCAGATATTCCTTCGGGAACTTAATAATCTCATCGAATCTCCTGCTGATCGTTCCATTGGTAATGACCATGACATAATGCCCCTGCTTCAGTATATGATATATAATGCCTGTCATTTCCGGCGGGATCAGTGTTTCCCCTAAACCACATATATTAAAATGACATATTCCGCCTAATCTTTCCTGAGACAAAGCTTCCCCGATGACTTCCGGACTATATTTCAACTGCGGCAATTTTTCCTGCCACTTCTTTTCCTGTGTTATGTAACAATACGAACATCTCAAATTACATTTTGTTGCCGTATAGATACAATCAATAAACCTTTTTACCTTGTCCATTTCCAGTTCTCCCACTTTGTTTATCCTGATTGGTTCAATAACTTTCCTTCTTATTTCAATTGATAGATATCCCAGCACCAGCCGACTGTCCTGGCCTGTCCGATCATCGGAAATTGATTTGTTTCCTGATGAAGTATATTCTGGGAATCATTGTTTTTATATAATTCAATTCCCCAAAAATATATTTCATCATACCGCTCCATTTCTTCCTCACTTAACTCACTTATGTCTCGGATGCACTTGATATTTACCCGTTGGTATCTGTCATTATCGTCAACCACTTTTGCTAATTCAAGTTCCAGTTTTTCCTTTGCTACATCCCAGTACATAACGTCTGTCTTAAATGGACAAGATGCGAAAATAGTCCTCAAAGTTCCATAATCACCTTCATCACCTGGTTTTCTGGGAATCACAACTAATTTGTCAGCATCATAATTTATCTTATCAAAAACTTTATTTATACAATGTTTGAAATAAATCAATTGATTATTATATAGTGTGGCATTATCCAACGCTGCTAAAAGCTTATTATTTTTGTTTATAACGTAATTACCATTTTCTTTTTCCTCTAAGCTGCCAAGAATAGCCAAATTACCACTACTTGTCTTAAAGGTCATAAAATTTGGAGCCGTAAATGGATCCGCAGTAAAAAAACTTGATATAATAATTAAAGTTCCCGTTAAAACAAATATAATCTTTTCTCCAACCGTATCTTTAATAACCCTATGAACCGTATTTATCATAAATACAACAAAAAAGAAAAATACTAAATTCATGTATCTATAATGTGTCCATGTAAAATAAAGCGCGTTAAATATCATATAGGCCAAACATGAAATTTTCATCGGGAAAATAGGTATTTCTCCACCATCTCTGCGCAACTTTAGCTTTTTCCCAACTATAAACAACACTCCGGACACTAAAAGGAACAACCAGCTAAAATTGATAAAGAGCATTTCTTTTAATTTATGAACAATATATTCTCTATCGAATGAAAAGGTATTTAATCGTGCCCCTTCCATTAATTCATCCATTGTAACAGTAGTCATCCAGTAACTCGCATCGCGGAATACATATGTAATAATCCATACCACTCCTATCGCAATAAATATCAGATTAGGAATTTTTCTTAGATCAATCCATATACTTTCCATATCCTTTATTTGCATCAATAACTTTTCTATAAAGATGCCTATGAAAAAAGCCCCAAATAATACACATCCTACTTCCTTTGTATAACATACACATAAGCCGCAAAATATCATTAAAATATACTTTTTATGTATATAACAACTTACAAACCAAATAAAAAAACAAAAAAGCGCATAATCCAAATTAATATCAAGAACCGTTCCATATACGATTGGAGAAAAGGCAAAAAAAACGGTACAGATAGTCTGCACTACTCTATTTGACGTAATCGATTCCACGATTTTCCCAAAAGCATAAATTGTAATACACCCGAAAATGATATGGATCATGCGGACTCCCATTATATTTTCCGGAACGATAAATTCTCCTATCAACATCAAACAACTATATGCTGCCGATATATGCCCGCAAAGCTGCAATTTATAGATTCCACAGAAATCCCATTTACTTATTGAGCGAATATCAGCATAATAAATATACCCGTCCAAGCTGAATGGACTTTTGATCAAAACAAAATTACCGATAAAAAATAAAAAGAAAATAATCGAATATAAAACAAACTTCTTTTTGTCAAATACCTTTTCCCATTTCCGAAAATAAATAAACGCACAAAGCAGCCATAAATAATTGATAATAATGGTACCCTCTATCACAAGAATGATGTGCTCTGTTTTGGATGTGACTGCTGAAAACAATGCCGCATCCCAGAACAAAACCATTACCGTTGCTATCACGAAAATCTGTCCGATATGATTTCGCGTTATGATCTGACAGTCTCTTCCTAAAAAAAAACATATTGTACCCAACGTAAATAATATAAGCACTGCCTCAATCAGATCCGTATCGATAGCAGGACATATAAAATTTCCTGCTATATACCAAACGATACTAACCGCTATCAGGCAGAAATATTTATATTGATAATTCTCTTTGAGAAACTGCAATTTACAAAATTTATTTGCCGCCAATCCCTTTCGCATGTAACTGTTCCTTTCTACAAAAAATCAATAATTGATTACCATCTGCTTTCTTCGCCGCCTATTCCTCCACCCATTTCATAAAGGTATCCGCAAACTCTTTATATTTATTTAGCAGTTTCGTACAATCAGGGATGCTTGTCCTACATCCGATTAATTCATCCACTTGCTGTTTCAAAGAAATATTGCTGTCATACATCCTTATGTATCCGGAATCTTTCAGCCACTCCCATCCTCCGCTGACCTTATGGCTTCTGTTATCGAATGCAAGACAAGGCGTCCCGCATAAATAAGCAAAAATCATGCAGTGCAGCCTGTTCGTGACAATGAGTTCTAATTGTTCTATCTCTTTCAACTTTCTGTCTACGTATCTCTTTCTTCTCCGGGTAAATACAAATGGCTGTTTCAGTAAAGTCGATATTTCTTTCACTTGTCTATTTTGATTAGCAAAAAAGGTGACTACATCTTTCTTTGTGATATCATAGTCAACTTTCTCAACATCCTCGCGAAAACATATCCCGATACCGTGTCTTTGTACTTCATGACGGTTATACCGAAATACCATTACAATATCCGGCACGTAAATGACTCTCTCTTCCCCCATCCACTCCTTCATGATGGAATACGAATCCTTATCTCTCAATGCAAAATATACGTTTTTATTGGAGGTATAAATTTCTTTCGATATTTTCTTTTCTCTATCGGATTGAAAAAACACTGTCTGCGGCATTACGATTATTTTATGATTTCTATAGGTACAGATAATATCTCTGACCATGTTTTCTGATATCATCCACATATCGCCCATAAAACCGCCGCCGGTAATACAGATCACATCATCTTCGCCCATACATTTTGTAAGCAGCGTTTTCAAATTTTTATAGAAATTACAAGTGATATCCACGACCGAATATTCAGGAAAACTTGCCCGTAACCAGGCAATGGAAGACAGCGCGATCGCATGATCGCCCAGATTATTATACTGGGGCGTCAATAACAGAAATATTTTCTTCCCTTGCTTTCGAATTTGTAACATGGTTTCCAGATTCGAAAATACTGCAGCCCCTTTTCTTACACTACTCCATACAAAATGATTACTATCACTGATTTTCTCTAGTAAAGTAATTTCATAATCCGCCACCGCTGCGTCAACTCCCCATTAAAGTCCTATACATTTTTATATAAATTCTCCAATGAACCGCCAGAACAACTGCCGCACATTTATAGAATTTTTTAACATGCTTATTACACAGATATGTCGCAATATTTTCCCTGACGTACTTTGTCATTTCCTGTATCATGTCTCTTTGGTATCTGTCATTTCTTGCCATAGCATTCATAATAAACATGTACTCCGATAAGTGATAACAAAGTATACTGTCTTTACAGTTGTCATATCTTTTTATTAAATATTTTCTCAAATGATTATAATGTTCATATGCCTGCACAAAGCTTGGTCCAAAACCGGCCTTTGTCATATTACTGCCATGCTGCACGTAGTGATACGTGTTCTCAGGAATCTGAATGATATTGGCTGCCTTTTCTATGATAGGAATCAGCGTACAGTAATCTTCTCCCACAAAATGCCCCGTTGGAAAATCTCCGACAGAAATTACCTCCCGTCTGAATAGTTTATTCCACATAAACTGATATACGCCACGAGAACTGTGCAGATTCCGAATTGCAGATGCAGTATCATAAGCCGTCTCCTCTTCTGTTTTCCATCTTCCCATACACGTTCCTTCGTCATCATCAAAAAGCACACCACAACAAACAATATCCGCCTGAGACGATACGATTTTCTCATACAGTACCTGCAGCATGTTATTTTCTATCCAATCATCTGCGTCAACAAATACAATATATCTGCCTGTAGAATTTTCAAATCCTGTTCTTCTGGCCTGCGGCAGTCCCGCATTTTCCTTATTTACAATCTTAATCCGTCTGTCCTGAAAGGCATTATGTATAATATCGATACTGCTATCCTGGCTTCCATCATTCACAATGATGACTTCCATATCAGAAAATGTCTGTTCCAATATGCTTCTAATACATCTCTCAATATACTTTTCTACGTTATATACGGGAACAACAACACTAATCTGACACATTTCTTCCTTCCCTGTTCTTATCAAATTTTTGCTCAAAATTAAGCCGCTCTTTTTCTACAACTACCGGCTTATCCGTCACTCTTCCAAGTATGATTCCCACATACTCACCCAGAATCCCGATACAGAACAGAATGACTCCCGATACAAAGAACAACCCGATTACCAAAGGCGCCATACCTACATTAAAGCTTGTCCAATGCAATAATTTATATATGAAATAAACCAAGGCAACAATAATGCACCCAATCGAAGTAAATATGCCTAATACTGTCATAAGTCTTAATGGTTTTAACGAGGTACGGCATAAGGAAGACACGGCAAATCCATAATAATTATAAATATTATAACTGGATAGCCCTCTTTCCCTTTTTCTTTGTACATACGGAACAAGCTTTACCCTAAATCCATACTGACCGATGATATGACGAATATTCATCCCCGGATCCTGCCTTTTTTGAATCAAAACGACATCTCTGACTTCTCTTGTAATCAGTCCGAATCCAGTTATTTGATGATATTGTTCATAATCTGAGAATACATCGATAATCTCATAATAGATTTTCCTGCATATATACTTAAACGGATTTTCCATACTCTTTGTTTTCTGCCCGAAAACAACCTCATATCCATTTTCCCATTCCCTGATAAATTCAGGAATTAATTCCGGCGGTTCCTGCAGATCACAGGCTATCGCAATAATAGCATCACCTGATGCCCTGCAGTATAAATTGGTGACTGATGGATCTGGCCCAAAATTGGTCTGGTTGAAAATAACTTTTACACAGTTATCTTCTGATGCAAGTTCCCTGAATATCCTTTCAGAATCGTCCGTTGAACCATTGTCCGCAAATATTATTTCATAAGTATACTTATCTTTGATTTTTGCCAATTGTTCGACTACTGCAGAATATAATTGCTTAATATTACCTTCCTCATTAAAGCAGGGAACTATAATGCTCACCATTTTCTTGTCCATCGTTACTAACCTTTCATCACTTCACATATAATACCCATTTCATCTATTTCTTTGGCAATATCATCTGCCTGTTGTATTGCCAGAATCAGTATTCTGATCTTCCCGTCATAATTTTTTAACCTCTCTGAACTGACAATATCTTTTCCGGCCATTTTCTCCCCCTGCTTTGTCCTGTTATTGTCCACAAAGAAGAGAATCTTTTCTTGTAAATCTCCTATTTTTTCGAGAATATTCATGCAATAGGAACCTGCACCCCATACAACTATCCCATCCTCGTTTTCAGATATAAATGCCTTTATTTCATTCATTTTTGCAGCTTCACTTTTTTCTATTGAAGAAACATATTTCTTAATCGAATCTTCTGCGGCACAATCTCTGTCATATATGTGATGATATCCATCTTCCAGCATATACACTGCCTCTATGATCAACTCCGGAAGATCAAAATCGAGTACTTTGCGGCTTTCCGTATCACTGCTTATCCGTTTGCATTCCTGATTGGCAAACAACCGGTCCATGGACTGAAGACTAAAGTAATTAATATGTTCATGGTTAAAATAATGCGCTGAATTCCTTATGTATGTCCCAAACCCTTCAGCACATGGCACATCAATAAAAATCATGCCGCCATTTTTCTTAGCGTATTGCTTCAAATGCTGAACAAAGTGTTCCAAATCATATACATGTTCTCCAACCGCTGTACAGCAAACGACATCGAATTCATTCTTTAATTCTTCCGGTGCCTCATCAAAAATATTTCCGACTACAGCCTGAAAACCTAATTCCGTTTTAATTTTTTTCACAGATGTTTCTGACGGATCGATTCCTGTCAGATTTCTATATCCATGACCAGATAAGACTGTAAGAAAATCTCCGCCTCCACAGCCAATATCAAGTACCCTGCATTTCCTGTCTACATATTTCATAAATACTTCTAAGCGAATCTTATTATTTGCCTCCGTTAACTTATCACGGATTTCAGAATATTCACTATACATGTTGCCGGTTGCATAATATTGGTTATAGTCAGTCTGACAGGCATTCACATCAGCATAAGTAAATCCGCAGCCCGGACAGCTTACAACATCATACGCTCTCGGAATTGGAAATTTATCCGGAAGGCTCATTGCTACCCTATGTAAACTTTCAGCCCCCCGGCAAATCCGCAGATAGGGCATTTTCGATTCAGTATTTTATGTTCATTCATGAATGTTTCCTCTCATATTTTCATATTCTACCAATACCGTCTATTTTTCCTGAAACAATGGTACCAGCATATTTTCTTCCATCTCTTCCTCATCCAGCGGCGGATTCATGTATTCCAACGGCTTGGATTCCATCTGCCCGTCAGAACGCTTATAGGATACTTGTTTCGGAAAGGCAACCAGTTCAATCGGCGTCAGGACTTCTATAATGACCGGCCCGTCATATGCCAATGCGTGCTTAACTTTTTCCTCTAGTTCTGCATTAGAACGAATGGTTACCGTATGCAGTCCATACGCTTCTGCAACTCTTGCGATTGGCGGAAGAGACAAGTTGGAACTCTCATTACAGGCAACCAGATGTCCGTTGAAAATATTTGTCTGCGTTGTTTTGATGGCTCCATATCCACGGTTGCAGAGCACAAAAATTTTAATCGGCAGGTTAAGCCTCTTCAAAGTTTCCAGTTCTTGTATGTTCATGACAAACCCGCCATCGCCATTCACGCCTACCGTTCTTTTCCCGCCGCTGGCAAGACAGGCGCCTATGGCAGACGGCAGCCCGTATCCCATCGAAGCAAGACCCTTTGTAGAAAACACCCGCTGTCCCTTTTTCACCTTGAATGTCTGCATGGAAATGTCGATGCAGCTTCCCGAACTTCCGGATACAAAGACATCATCCGCAGTCAAATTGTCTGATATCGTCTCCAAAAGACAATAGGTATTTACGAGTTCTTTCTGTTCCCAATACTCCCTTTTTACAATAGGATATTTTTTCTTTAGTTTTTGTCCATACGCAAACCACTCGTCCCGGTTCTTCTTTATCAGCTTATCTTTATGCTTCATCATAAGATCCATGAACTCTTTTGCATCCGCACATACCGCCAGATCCGGCCTGACATTTATCTTATGAAGTTCCGCACTATCGATATCTACCATAACTTTAACGGCCTCTCTCGCAAAACCATCAAAATTGAACCCCGTCTGTAATAGATTCAATCTCGCGCCAATGCTGAGAAAGAAATCCGAATTCTGTTGGATAAAGTTTGCATACCGGTGCCCTAATCCTCCAGGCCTGCCAAAATACAGTGGATCATTTTCATCCAACAGATCGATTCCATTCCATGTCGTTAAAACAGGAATACCGAGTTCTTCTTTTAATCGCTCAAAGATATCTATTCCACCGGATAATCTAATCCCATTTCCTGCTAATAAAACAGGACGCTCAGATTGATTGATCAACGCAATAATCTTTAAAATCTGCTTCTCTAAATAGGTATTTGGTATCACAAAATCTTTGGTATAACCTGTTAATTGCTCTTCATCAATCATAGCTGCTTGTACATCCAACGGAATATCCAGCCAGACCGGTCCTTTTCTCCCATGGGTTGCTTCGTAAAGAGCTTTCTCTATGTGATACCGGATCATTTGCGGCTCATCAACCAGTACCGCATATTTGGTGATGGGCTCTGCCACTGATATAATATCCAGTTCCTGCATCCCCTGCTGTCTTACTCCCTGATGATTGATCATATCCAGACGCTTTACCTGTCCGGATATAACGATCATCGGTGTAGACTCCAAATAAGCCCCGGCAACTCCTGTCAAGGCATTCGTTCCACCGGGGCCGGTCGTGACCATCAATAATCCGATCTCATTATTTACTCTGGCATAAGCCTCTGCGGCAATCGAACAAGCCTGCTCGTGAAGACAGCAGACATACTGTATTTTGCTGCTTTTACCCAAAGAATCATTCAAGTGCATGGCACCGCCGCCAGGAAGCATAAACATATGCTTCGTTCCGGTTTCCTCTAATTTCCTTATCACATAATCAGATAATTTCATCATTTTATGTATCTAATACCCTTCTCTATGATTGATAGAACCGTCATTTTCATTGCGTGTTGTTTGTTTTACCCATTTTATTGTTTGCTTTATACCATCAGAAAAATCTGTTTTGGGAATAAAACCAACGTCCTTTTTCAGATCATCAATATTCGCACACAAATACATAATCTGTTTATCACTATACGGAATCTCTCCATAACCCAATGCAGCATTTCCATCAATCCAGTTTCGCATCATCTCCGTATATTCCCGCAGCTTCTTTGTCTGCCCGCTCCCCAGGCAATACACTTTATGATCAATGCCCTTTTTCCCTGCTAATAAAAAGGCGCGTGCAGCATCTTCACTATAAAGATAATCCCACTCCTGTTCGCCTGCGGTTAAAGGTGCCTTCTCATTGTTTAATAATTTTCTGATAGTAGAAATAATCATTGATTTTTCTCCATCATATGGACCATATACGCTAAAAACCCTTATCCAAATATGCTTTAATCCGTTTTGCTCGCACGCAATCCGGCTCATTTGTCCGGCGCATAGTTTTGCCATGCCGTATCCGTTTTCCGGAAAAGTCATTGCCTGTGCATCCAGTTTAATCTGTGTTCCCGGTCTCCCATATTCTGCCTGTGAACCGGCTCCTATGAAGGTATGACACCCGATTCTTTTTGCCAGCCGCACTGCTTCCAGTGTATATTGAATATTTCCAAGCTGTGCATCCAAATCATTTCTTCCCTCTCCAACAGTTGCACCCCATCCCAAATGATAAAATACATCGCATATGGGAAAATCGTTTTCTGCTAAATTCTGTAAAGAATTCAAGTCACATTCTATTCTATGTACCAGATCACGATTCGGAATGCGATGTTTCCTTTTGGAATCCGGCCGGCATATTGCAAATACTTCTATCCCTTCCGTAATACACAACTTCATAATCGCCATACCGATCGTTCCCGTAGGACCTGTCATAACAATTCTCTTCATACCTATTATTTCCATTTCACAATAAAGTCAGTTTTTCTCCTCATAATAACTTTCCGTCACAAACTCCACATTCATATAGTCCCGCGTTTTATTTCTGAAATCCTGATACATATCTTTGATTTCCTCATTCAGTTCTTCCCAATTTTTCCCGGGATTAATATGCGGCAGAGAAACATCCGCATAGCTTTCCTCATAACCGTCCTTAAAACCGTCAAACCCGGCAATCGCCACATCCGCTATCTGCAATTTATCCAACAGGCGCAGGCACATAATTCCCGAATTGTCAAAATGCTCCCAACCTCTTTTTACCAGGGAATTGAAATTTACAAGCATTTCATCCCCATCGGCATTTATTTTAATATTAGAGGCTACGATACGCTTATTTTGATAAAAGACATCCGTATAGATTTCCTTAGCATAATCATATCTGATCGTATTACAGAAAAACAAATAATCGTATTTATAATCCTGATCAATGGCATTTATCCCTATGATGACAGGCTGATTTTCCTCAATATATTGATCAATATTTTTTCTGTCAGTCACAATAGATTTTCCGGGAAGAATAAGAAGAACCTTTTTATCCCGTATTACCAGCTTAAGTGAATTCATCACTTCTTCATCGTCTACTAATTTACTCTGGTATTCGAGATATTTTTGTTCCAACAAATCATAGTCATACTTCTTCCTGTCCTCGGCAGGCAGAGCTTCTATGATATTCTGCATGTCATTTGCATTTGTTCTGTGGTTGCTTAGCAGATATGTGATATTGTTTACATGTGCACAATAGATTCCCGAAATAAAATACGGTGTCGAATATCCCCATTGATAATGCTCTATGAAGTATCCCATATACATATCTATGGCATCCATGATCGCATTGAGATTATAGTTTCCGTTATGCTTTCTGTTCAGATAATTCACCAAAAGTTCCGTCGTCGCATTTCCGGCTCCACGGCCCATACCACATAAACTGGAATCTACTATCATTTCTCGCTTAGTATGGCAAAGAAGTTCTACGAATCTCATTGCGTTAGAAAATGCCAACTGTTGATTATTATGAGAATGAAATCCCAATCTGATATTCTGATCCAGTTCCCTGTCCAAAATAGAGACGATGCGCTCCAGATCATCGCCATACATAGCGCCAAAAGTATCTACAACTGACAGGCATACAGGCTTTGCCTCATTGATACACTTTGCCAGTTTGACCAGATCATTATCAGAATAATCCAGGGTATTGGCCGCCTGAAAATATACCTGATACCCCTTTTCTTTGATAATCTGTCCTAAGGCAACTCCTTCCTCAAAATGGTCATGCGGAAAAACAACTCGAATGGCATCGATAGATTTACCGTCATTTACCGGAAGGTTCTCAAGATCATATCTATTCCAGTCAATCATTGCTACGTAGATGCATCTATCGTTTTTATCTGACATATATGGTACAATATCAGACGGTACATGATAAAAAGTGGTTCCCTCCGTATGCCTTTTATCTTTCAGCCATCCACACTCAATCATATCGATCTTTGCATCCTGCAATTTTTTGATAATCCCCTTTATGGCAGGAATGCCGAACTTCGACTCAACGATATATGCACCATCCCTTAATGTGCAATCTAAAATCTTTATCTTTTTGTCCATCACATATATTCCTTATGATTTTTCGATCTATTCTAATCTCTATTATACAAAACAGCAAAATGCCCACAGACCTCTTTATGTGTAAATTCATCTTCCCACCGATTCTGCTCTGCATCATCAAATGAAAAGATCAATATATCATCCTCTTTTACATCCATAATCTCCTCCGTCACCTCGATCGTGATATCCCGCATCATAAACTGCAGTATCCCGATATAGGGTGGATAAGCTTTGTTTCTATAGATAACTCTCGGATTGTCCTTCTCCTCATACAAATCCTCTATTTGCCCGGCAAGACGATAATCCCTATACGCCGCACGCCTGAAAGGCTGTAAGAAAATATGGTCTACCCGAACTGCCAGTACCATCTGCATGACCAGAAGGACTGTCAGCATCCACTGCCGCCTCTTCTTACTCCCGCACCAGAGAAGCAGCATCATGACTGCCAGCATCAGAATCGTGCCCGCTATATAAGTTTCCTTATAAAAGGTTCCCGGCGTAAATCCATCCGCATGGTAAAGATAACTGATGCCTGCCATAAAATACCCGCTAAAAACACTTACACCAGTGTTTACAACCTGCTTGACCACCAGCCAGACAAAAACACCATGCACAAGTGTGATGACACCACTCACCACACAGACAATCTTTGCCCGTTGTTTCCAGACTTCCTGCAGCCCTTCCATCATTATGAAGGGAAGTATGATCTCGCTGTAACGTCCATAGGTGTAATCACTGATTTCCCCCATTGTCAGCAGGTAAATGGTAGCGATCATGATCTGTGCCGCTGCCGTCAGTAAAATATAGGCGCTAAATTCCCGCTGCACCATCCCGGCTTCTGCATCCGTCTTTTCTCCATCAGCATACATCGACGATGCTTTCCCACACAACAAACGTTTTAAAAAGCCATAAACGCCCCAATAAAACAGCCCAAATGACGCCAGTCCCAGATAGAGGACTTTGCCCACGATGTGGACGAACAGGTCATAGAACCCCTCTCTCGTAAATATGTACTGTATCTTCTCAATCTGTCCGCTATAATCATTCCCTTTGATAAACGCTATGTTCAGTCCGCCAAATACATTGGCATAAGCCCATTCTTTCACAAAATGGCTGCCAAGAAACAAAAGTCCCATAAGTCCTATGATCCACACAATATGCTGCCGCCTGCCCCGCCCGGACAAGTTATGGAAAAGGAGCACCAGAAGCGCCGACAGCAGGATCCCCACTGTCCTCATGTGAACTATATAGAGATAAAAAAGCAGAAGAAGCAACGGCACCAATACCTTCACGCTGTTTTCTTCCAGATACCGATACAAGAGCATGCCAGACGCAACATACAGCATCAGAATCATCGTTTCCGTCATTGTCATCTGTGCGCTGAATAAATGCCCCGGATAAAACACAGAGACAGCCGCAAAGAAAATCATCGGAATGCTCTGCGTCATCTGAAGATTCTGGTCTCCCCGCATCCTCTCACATGCTTTCGCCAGGCATAAGAAAGAAATAAGCAGAAGAATGAAATTAATTCCCACACCAACCCTATAAGCGGCCACTGCATCCCGAAAGAGAACATAAATCGGGAACAATATCAGACTGTATCCGTATGAAAAATAAAGTCCCAGCGACGTGACGGCAGACCAGTCGTCCCCTCCCGATGCCGCCGCATAAGACCAATAAGTATACTCGTCCGGAAAAATCAAAAACCCATAGGCATTACACACACTATATCCCGCCGCGGCACACAAAAGCACCACGGGTATGATAGTCTCCCATTTTTCCCTCATTTTCAAAGGGACAAGCAGAATTGGTCTGTCTTGCCCCCTCTCCTTACTGTGTATCATAGCTTCGTTTTGCCGTATTTTACTGCGCTGCTATTGCATAAGCTGCCAGACCTGCTTTGATCTCAAAGGTAACGGTTGCAGGATTGGTATCCTGATCTTGTAAGATCGTGATCGCTCCGCCCGGCTGTACACATACTACATAGTATGTTTTGGACAGATCTGCTGTCTTGGGAAGGCCTGCTGACATCGCTGCACTGCCGTTCGCCAGTGTGATGATCCTGCCATTGTCCATGGCGCAAAGGTCAACATTGATCGCGGTAACATATGTGCCGCCTGCGGCCTGGATCGCCGCATTGATGCAGCTCATGGCAAGGGGACTCTTCTTCTCACTGATGTCATAAGCGATCACATAAGGCTTCTGGCTGCCCGTAAGGCCCAGACTCGCCTTGATGTCTGCCAGGGGTGTGGTCACGGCCACGCCCTGAAGGCTCTTGACAACCGTTGCACCTGCGATGGTGCTCGCTATTCTTGTGCCGCCGACTGTCACTGCACTGTCAGCAGAGAGTTTTGTTACGTATTCCTGCATGGCAGGTACGCTTTCAAATACATCTGCAGATTCTACCACTGCCTCTTCCTTCTTATCCTCATCTTCCGATTCACTGCTGGAAGAACTTGAGGATCCTGAAGATCCGCTGCTGCCGCCAGAGCCGCCTGCCGCCTGTGTCGTAAAGACAGTGCCAACAAGCATTGTCGTAACGAGTGCCGTTACTAAAATCCTCTTAACGCTTTTCACTTTCATTGGATGTTATCCTCCTTCATGAATGATATATTTGTGCCGCAGTTTCACTGCGTTAACACCGTTTTCGACTAATTATAGCACCTTCCTTCTTTTAATGCAACTATTAGTTGTGTATTTATAGATAACTATTAGTTGTCAACTGCGGTGTGCGAACTTAAAATACGCCTTTTTTATGCGTAAAGTTCATTGGCATGCGCATAAAAAGGGCGTACAACGGTATAATCGCTTTTCTCTATTATTTTAATCTAAACTCTCATATGCTTGCAGAGTACATCAATATTATCATCTATCATAGAATGATGCACAAACTTATTTCGTATTCTATACATTCTCTGTAACTGATAACTAAGAACTTGTCGATGCCTCTCAACCTTTTGTTTCATTGTCAGTGCATTCATCAAAATCTGCCCTAATTCAATTCCTCTGTAATAAAGTAACTCATAGGTATTCCTACATACCTGTAGAAAAATTTCTTTTTCATCCTGAATTTGCTATTGCAAATTCTTCAAGTATCCTAACATTTTTCTCCCCCTTTCCCACATTGCTTTCTTGCGTTGTACACATCTCAAATCAAGAATTCAACAATCCCACATTATTGAAAAACATACTCTGATTATATACCCTGATACTAGCCTTGCCATTCTTTTTTATAAAGCTTGGAAAATTTCATGTAACTGAAGTCTATCTTCTTATTGTTAATGAAAGTGTTGCAGTTCCCGACTACATGCTGCGAGAACTTATATTAAAAGATACAAACCACACGTTTGATTCTTTGGTTACAGACAGTAAGAAAGCCGATTACAGTTTTACTCTGTTCGAATTGTGACTAAAATGAATTTGGAATTCCGCAAAAAACCAAGAAGCAAATGTGAAATATGTGAACATCTCAACTTTAATAATCTGACCTATTTTACACGCACATACTTGAATTCGTTGCTTAAATCCCAAAAACTGTTTTGCTTCATTAGCTTGTGTCACAGACACAAATACACAAGAGCCAGATTCTCATCCGGCTCTTGCAAAAATAAATACTATACTATGTTCCAATCAACTATCTTTATGGTATAAGAAATCCCTCTCACGGCAAGGCGCATACCGAAGGCACTTACCTTTCTATAAGAAGAAATCGTGATGCCCGTAGGAAAACAGCTTCGTCAGTTTTCTGTCGAACCATTTCAATTTATTGGAATCCGCCTTCTCACGTGCACAGAAATATAACGCTCCCTGAGAGATGTCTTCTCCATAAAGAGCACGCTCCACAGCCTGCACCGTGTCATCGCTGACGCTCACATTCTCAAATCTGCCGTCCACTGTGGGGGAGAACTGCGCTATCCCCTGCTCTCTTTGCATCACCACATCCCACACCGTATCGGGGAACACTTCACTGTTGACTCTGTTTAACACAACATTCGCCACCAAAAGTTTACCGTTTTGATCCTCTCCGCCTGCTTCCGCTTCCACGATCCGAAGGAGTGTATCATAGTCCTTGTCCGACAATTGATACTGCGTGGTCTGCTCTAACACCTCATAGTCCACAATCCTCTGACCCGAGGATACACTGTCTATGGTCTCCACGTAGCTGTGCATGTCCTCCGCCATTGACTCGTCCAGGTATTCCATGCGAAAAGCAGGCTTGGCCGATATTCGATCAATTTTCAACTCCCTTGCACAGATGCCCGACACAACAAGCGTCATCCCTGCCAACAAGAGTCCTGATATATATTTCCTATACATTTTTCCTCCATTCCAAATATACAAATACTTCTTGTCTTACCAATATTAGTTTATACAGGAAAAAGGAAAAATATTTCTTAATTTGTTTTTTTTCTCAAAAATGGTACAATCATAAAGAAGGAGGAAACGGCATGAAACAGCAGTTAACCGGCGTATATAGGGCAAAACGCAAGGATGGGAGCACTTATTTTCGCGCCTCATTAACTTATCGCAATAAGCATATCAGTCTGGGAAGCTGCAGCCAGAAAGAAAAAGCGCACCAGATGTATCTGTGCGCCTTAAACCTGTTAAAAGACCCTTCCGTTCGCCTGGACGACTATGATCCTTCTTCGCCGCTTCTGTTTGAAAAATGGGTCAGCCTGATCAATTTCCGGGACAACGGCATCTATTTCAATACCCCCATCTATATCAGGCCGCGTTTCTTTTATTATTATTTTTCACTGTCTGATTATTTTATCTTTGATATGGATGACCTTTTCTACTATTCCTCCCGCAAGATTTCCCGCCGCGGCGGACACTATTTTGTGGCAGATTATGGGATGCAGGTCAACATTATGAGCCGGTACGGCATCAAGAATTATGCCGTAGAAAACAAAGATTACCGGTTCATCAACGGCAGCCGCAACGATCTTCGCTATGAAAATATTGAAATTCTCAACCATTATAACGGTGTCCGTGTTATCAATAGAAACGGACAAACCTCTTACCAGGTAAAGATCCATGTGAAAGGCAATGTAACCGTGGGTACTTATGCCACAGAAACGGAAGCCGCCATTGCCTATAATAAGGCCATTGATCTGTTGAAAAAAGCCGGCGTCGACAAAGCTTACACTCCCAACTACATGGAGGGAATGTCGCCCTCCGCCTACGCCGACTTATATGCATCCATCAAAGTGGCTTCCAGCTTGTACGATTACCGTTCTGAATAACTCACAAAGCAGATATTGAGATCCGCCCCGCCCTCTATCCCATTCAGGATACTGTCCGTATCGTACTGCCACATCGTATACAGATACGGATAATCCGGGATATCCTCTTCCTGAGAAAGCCAGACATCATAATCCTGCAGTTTCGTCAGATCGATCTCTTTGAGCAGCCACTCCTTATCCCCATAGATCATCGGCACATATCCCGCTGCCTTGACACCCTCTGCGAAAGTAGCCGTCACAGTCGTCTTATCCTCCCGGCTAAGACCCTCTATGCGTGACTTATCATTGGACACAAATTCCATGTCAAAAGCGATCGGATATTTCACATGTGCTCTATATGGTTCCAGGTTCTGAATCACGAAATTCGCTTCCTGAATCGCCTCCTCCGGAGAAACCGCCTGAGAATAAAAATAGATGCCGATATCCAGTTCGGCTTCAATCGCGCCTTCGATATTCTGCTTGAAATTCTCATCCAATGCTATCTGTCCGGTGCTATATCCCCGGCTGCCCAGGCGGATCATAACATAATCCACCCCTGCCGCTTTCACGCCCGTAAAGTTAATTTCCCCTGTGTGTTTGGAAATATCCACTCCCACATAAGATGTCTTCCTGCCATTCTCCATATAACGTTTGAGTCCGGCCTTGTCCTCTATCTTGGTAAAATCAATGGTGTTTTTGGTCAGATACGGACTGATCAGTACCCATTCCTCTTCGCCGTTTCGGTTCGTGATCCGTGTATGTTTGCCGTCCGTAGCCGGATTATTCTTCAATTCTTCTTCCTTCTGGCGCTGTTCTTCTTTCTCCTTTTCTGCCTTTTCCGTATAAGAAGATCTACTGCCTGTCTTGTCGGATGAACTGCTCTCTTTCCCTTCCGGCATTTCTGTTTCCTGCCCCTCTACCGGATACATGTCCCAGAAGTCCAGATCTTCCGCACGCAGTTTCGGCGCTTCCTCCACCTGCTGCTGTTCCTCCGCAAGCTCCAGTGCTGCCTCTTCCTCCTGCTGTTGCTGTACCTGTTTCAAATATTCACTGCCGCTGCTCTTTTTCGTGTTATTCTGATATACGACAAAGAGAGTAATCAGAACAAAAGCTGACACGCCAATGACCATATAAATGACGGAAGGCCCCATGCCCCCCGATTGTTCTTCTCCCGGTAATTTCATAATAATATACTCCCCATTTCTGCGTACATCTTTTATCTGTTTCCAGTCTGTATCCCGTACGCACGGATACAGACGCCATATAGAATTATGATTCTGACCGCTATGATTCCACCTTACGCACCCTCACTCACTACTTAGCGAGGTTTCTCACGAGTAATGTCTGTTGCGCTGTGAAAGGAGCGAAAGCGAGCCGCTTCCCTGAAAACATATTTGCTATCTGCTTGGGCCAATGGTATATTTATGGTATCATGTTATGATGAAAATAGCAACTTGTCAGAATTTACAAGTCGGGAGTCCCTTATGAAATCTCAGGAAAAAAACTTGATTAAATATAAGAATACAGTCATTCAGAACACAGTCATACGGATATGCTGCCTGGCCGTTTCTATAACAGCCGTTTGGACACTCTCCGGCTGTAAGCGCAATACAGAACCCATCACCCGGACCGGTTTTTACTTTGATACGATCATTCAGATCACCCTCTACGATACAGAAGATACTTCTGTCATGGACGGCTGTTTCCAACTTGCGCAGTCTTATGAACAGATGTTCAGTGCTACTCTGGAAGGTTCTGATGTGTGGAACATCAATCACAGCGGCGGTAAAGATGTCCTTGTTTCCAAGGAAACAATAGATGTCCTGGCAACGGCCGTAGAGTATGCCGTGCTGACGCAGGGCGCCGTGGATCCTACCATCCGCCCGGTCAGTGAACTCTGGCATTTTGGTTCGGAAGATGAACCCTGTGTCCCGGATCAGGCAGATATCGCAGATGCCCTCCGCCATGTCTCCTACAAGAGCATCCAACTTAGCGATAACAACGGTAATACTGCTCTGGAAGCTGCTTCATCCGGTTATGGCTCTGTCAGTCTGGACGACCCGGAAGCCGCCGTTGATCTGGGCTGCATCGCCAAAGGATACATTGCCGATAAGATGAAAGAATATCTACTCTCCCAGGGCGTCCACAGCGCCTGCATCAGCCTTGGCGGCAACGTGCTGGCCATCGGTGACAAGCCAGACGGCAGTCCCTTCCGCATCGGCATTCAGGAACCCTTCGCCCCGGACGGAAAATCTCTTGGTACCGTAGAAATCAAAGACGCTTCCGTGGTCACTTCGGGTATTTATGAACGCTGTTTCGAACAAAATAACGTGTTCTACCATCACATCCTCGACACCGCCACCGGCTATCCCGTAGACAACGAACTGGCGGCAGTGACCATTCTTGCCCCCTCCTCCACCCAGGCAGACATTCTCTCCACAGCCTGTCTGTGCCTGGGGCCTGCACAAGGACGGGATTTGCTGGATGGATTCCAGGACGTAGAATATCTCCTGATCATGAAAGACGGCACGCAATATTGTTCCGATGGGTTCTATTTGAAATAACGGACAGCCATATCACCGCACAAGCAGATCCGAACGGATATAGCACTCCTCTACTGCCGGATCCAAATCTTCCGGCAAAGACGCCCTATCCAGCTTATACCAGGTCTGACCGTCACTTCCCTCTTTCATTTCCAATGCTATCACAGTATCCCCTTGGGCAAGCAGGCCGACCACGTCGAATTCCTGCCCTGCACCGGCCCTGATCCGGCACACATGATTGGCGGCTTTCAGAGTCTCCGGATAGTTTCCCGTGCCCTGTCTGTTAACAGCCCAGGGAACAATAACTGCCGCCAATAATGCCAACAATCCTGCCAAACACCCGATTCTCTTCTTCATATACATTACCTCGCTTTCTGATAACAGGTGCCACCAACCGCCAATCCACAAACATGCAAATTCGTCCAGAAGAATGCCACATTTGGGGCATTCTTCTGGACGAATAATACTTCTTACACCGACACCTTGCCTGTCAGCACATTCTTGTAATCTTCCAGATTCTTTTCCAAAAGTGTGGGCGTATCCAGTCCATAAGGGCACTTCCCCTTACACTGGTTACAGTGCAGGCACTTCTCTATCTTCATCATCATCTCCTGTCCTGCCGGACTCAAATGCTCCGCAGAAGGAGAACGGCGAAGGAGCAGAGACATTCTCGCACAAGTATTGATCTCAATCCCCACAGGACAAGGCATACAGTAGCCGCATCCCCTGCAGAAATCACCTAACAGTTCCTCTCTGTCTTTCTTGATCAGATTGTCCAGTTCCTCTGTCATCACCGGCGGATTGTCTATATAAGACAAGAACTCATCCAGCTCCGCTTCCCTTTGCACACCCCAAATAGGCAATACATTATCATATTGCGCCAGATATGCATAAGCCGCCGCCGAGTTGGTGATCAGGCCGCCCGACAGTGCTTTCATGGCGATAAATCCCATATCCGCCGCCTTACATTTCTCCACCAGTTCTATATCTTTCTCCGTTGCCAGATAACTGAAAGGAAACTGCAGGGTCTCATAGAGTCCGCTGTCGATTGCCTCATGTGCCACTGCCAGACGGTGGTTCGTAATACCGATGTGACGGATCTTCCCCTGTTCTTTCGCCTGCAATGCCGCATCATACAGCCCGCTCTCATCTCCCGGTTTCGGACAAAGGGCCGGATTATGGAACTGATAAAGATCAATATAATCTGTCTTTAATTCCGCCAGGCTGGTCTCTAAATCTTTCCAGAATTCTTCGGCCTTCTTTGCACCTGTTTTGGTAGCGATAAAGACCTTCTCACGTATCCCTTCAAAGGCAATTCCTACCTTATGCTCGCTGTCCGTATACCATCTGGCCGTATCAAAAAAGGTCATTCCCTTCTCATATGCCTTACGAAGGAGTTTGACCGCCTCCTCATCTGAAATCCTCTGGATCGGCAATGCGCCAAAAGCATTTTTATTTGTTACAATCCCTGTCCTGCCGAGTCTCACTGTCTGCATATCCTTCTCCTTCCTGCTTATCATCCCAAGTACTCTCTTACCATTTCACCCAAATTCCTGTCCCTCAAAACGACTGGTGATTTTCTTATATAATCGCCTTTTTCGGGCACTTCTCCTTGCAGGCTCCGCAGCCGATGCACTTCTCCTGATCTATTGTGGCATGGAATTCCTCAATCGTCACCGCATCCACCGGACAGTTTCTTTTACAAAGCTGACACCCGATACATCCCACATCGCAGGCCTTCATGGTCACCGGGCCTTTCTCTTTGGAACTACAGGCCACCACATGCTTGGCATCATAAGGAATCAGTTCGATCAGGTTCTTCGGGCAGACCGCCACACATTTACCGCAGGCTTTGCAGGCCTCTTTATCTACTACCGCTACCCCATTGATCACATGAATGGCATCAAAGGGACATACCTTCACACAGCTTCCGAATCCCAGACAGCCGTCATTGCAGGACTTTGGTCCGCCGTTTGGTACAAATGCCAGCATCCGGCAGTCTTCTATTCCCGTGTAATCATAATCCATACGGGTCCGCTCTTTGTCTCCCTGACATTTGACAAACGCCACTTTGCGAACACTCTCACCGGCCTCCACACCCATAATCTGTGCCACCTGGTTTCCTACCTTCTCTCCGCCCACCGGGCAGGCATTGGCAGGCGCCTCCCCTTTCACGATGGCAGCCGCCAGGCCGGAGCACCCTGCGTAGCCGCAGCCGCCGCAGTTATTGCCAGGAAGAACGCCTAAGATGGCCTCCTCCCTCTCATCCACTTCCACTTTAAATTTGATACCGGCCACACCGAGGAACAATCCCACGAACAGACCGACTGCCCCCACCAGCACTGTGGCTATCAAAATTCCGGTTATATTCATATTCTCACCTCATTCACTTTGTCATCATCCACGGACGAATGAATTCGTCCTGGAGAATGCCGCTTTCCAGGCATTCTCCGGTGTGAGACGGAGTTGCAAAGCAACTCCTAGAAGTTCTTGGCGTCCCGTCCAATGGCGGGACGTCTTTAGAACTTCTTCTCACACCACTATAGTAATCCCGAAAATCCACAAAATGCGATCGCCATCAGTCCTGCCGTTACCAGTACGATGGGCATACCCTGAAAAGATTCCGGTATGTCATTGTGTACCATTTTCTCTCGGATGCCTGCCAGGATGACAATGGAAATGGTAAAGCCCACTGCCGTAGCAAAACCGTTGACTACTCCAGTCAGTATTCCGTAATTCTTCTGTACATTGGTAAGCGCCACACCGAGCACTGCGCAGTTGGTCGTGATCAACGGAAGATACACGCCTAACGACTGATACAGACCTGGAATAAACTTCTTCAAAAACATCTCCACGAACTGCACCAGTGCCGCAATGACCAGAATAAATACGATGGTTTGTAAATAAGTGATGTTAAAGGGCACCAGAATAAACTGATAAATTGCTCCCGCCACCGCCGATGCCAGTGTGATTACGAAGATAACCGCCACTCCCATACCGGTTGCCGTGTTGGTCTTCTTAGATACGCCCAGGAACGGACACAGTCCAAGGAACTGGCTCAAAACGACATTGTTGACAAGAGAAGATGCAATCAGTATCACCAATAAGTCTTTAATCATTGTTCGTCTCCTCCTCTCCTGCTTCTTCGTTCACGATTTCTTCTAGCACAATTTCTTTTCTTTTATGATCGTGCTTTGCTGCCGTCTCTTTTTTTGCTTCAACGGTCTGCGCTTTGCTTTCCGAAGCAGCCTTTTCATCAACCAGGCGCTTCGCACAGCCCGCATCGGAACAGTTCAGGCAGTCATTCCCGCAGCCGGACTGGATCTTGGACATATCTTTGCCCTTGCGCTCACCGTTAATCTTCACTTTATTCTGAATCGCCGTCAGCACTGCCAGCACGAAGAAAGCCCCTGGTGCCATGATGAAGATACTCACCGGCACGTAACTCTCCGGCATCACCCCGATGCCAAACAGGGTACCCGCACCCAGAAGTTCCCGCACTGCACCGATACAAGTCAGCGCCACGGAGAACCCAAGCCCCATGCCAATACCGTCAAAGAGAGACGGGATCACCGGATTCTTATAAGCATACGCCTCGGCCCGGCCCAAAATGATACAGTTAACCACAATCAATGGAATATAAATTCCCAAAGCATCATACAGAAAAGGAATAAAGCCCTGCAAAAGCAGTTCCACCATCGTCACAAAGGAAGCGATAATCACGATAAATGCCGGGATTCTCACCTTATCCGGTATAATGTGCCGGAGCATGGAGATAAAGACATTACTGAGTGCAAGCACCACCATCGTGGTAAGCCCCATGCCAAGACCATTAATCGCCGAAGTCGTGACCGCCAGTGTGGGACACATACCGAGCATCAGCACGAAGGTAGGATTTTCTTTCACAATACCGTTTAGCAGACGTTCTTTTACACTATTCATTCTCACTACCTCCCTTCAGTTGTGTCTGGAAATAGTAAAGCCCCGCGTTGACTCCATTGGTCACTGCGTTCGTTGTGATGGTTGCTCCGGAAATCGCATCCACCTGATTCTCCGATGTGGCACCGCTCTTGGTATATTCAAATTTCTCCACATTCTTATCGGCAAACTGAGGCTTCAAAACCGCCTCTGCCTGCATGCCGAGTCCCGCTGTCTCCGAAATGGAAAGGATGGAAATGCCGTTCACGGTACCGTCCATGCGCACGCCGACCGTAAAACGAATATCTCCGCCATAGCCTTCTTTGGTCGTCACTGTCACCACATAGCCTAACGTATTGCCGGCGCTGTCTTTGGCCATCATCACCTCATCTATGCTCTCCTGCCCGTAACCGGCGTTGTTCCAGTCACTCTCATCTACCGTAACAACTTCCACCGCATCAAAAGACGCCGCGTCCGCAAACACCTCCTGACAGGCTTCCTGCTTTGCTTTCGCTTCCTGAACCGCAATCGGCTCTTTTGTCACCTGATAGACGATTCCTAAAAGCAGACCGGCTATCAGCGTAATGGCCACCATAATGCCGGTATTTTTCATCATTTCTTTCATGCCTTCTCTCCTCCTTTACCAAATGCTTTCGGAAGAGTGATCTTCTCGATTAGCGGCACCAGAAGGTTGCCGATAATGATCGCATAAGATACCCCCTCTGCGGAAGGTCCGAAAATCCTAAAGATTCCCGTCAAAATACCTAACAGGATACCATAGAGATACTGTCCCCTCTTCGTGATAGGCCTTGTCACATAGTCTGTTGCCATAAAGAAGGCCCCAAGCATCAGACCGCCTCCGGAAAGGTGTGCGGATATGTACGGCCAGTCTATGCCACGGCCGCCAAACAAGCTGATAAAGATCACCAGACTCACAATATAACTTCCGGGAATCCGCAGATCAATGATTCCAAACAAAATCAGGATGCAGGCACCGATCACGATGGCTACCATGGAAGTCTCTCCGATGGTTCCCGCCGTGCGGCCGATCACCATATCAAGAATGTTGACTGCCTCGCCGCTCTTTAAGTTCGCAAGCGGTGTAGCGCCTGTGTAGGCATCACAGTCAAAGTTCGTCATAATAGAGGTAAAGGAGATCAGCAGGAAACACCGGGCGCCCAGTGCCGGATTCATAAAGTTCTGCCCCAGGCCGCCAAACAGCATCTTAACGACTAAGATCGCGAACACACCGCCCACCACGCCGATCCACCAGGGCGCGGATACCGGCAGGTTCATGGCCAGTAACAATCCGGTCACCACCGCCGAATAATCTCCTATGGTTACCTTTTTCTTACAAATCTTTTCAAAAGCAAACTCCGTCAGTACCGTAGATGCCACAGTTACCAGAATTAGCAACAATGCTTTTAATCCAAAATTATAAATACCAAAACCCGCCGCCGGAAGAAGGGCGATCACCACGGTGAGCATGATACTGCTGGTGGTGGACTTCGATCTGACATGGGGATTGGAAGACACCTTCATTAAATCGTTCATCTCTTAAGTCTATGCTCCTTTCTTCCTACTTTTTCTTCTTTGCAAGCTGTATTTTACGCATGGATTTGATCACCTGCGTCAAAGGGCGCTTCGCTGGACACACAAAGCTGCAGCATCCGCACTCGCAGCACTCCATCCCGTTGTGGGACAGGAATTCTTCTTCCTCGTAATGCTCTGCGTAATCCGCCAGAAGCCTTGGTACCACACGTCCCGGACACACTTCCACACAGCGGCCGCAGTTGATGCAGGCACTGGGCTCCATGCGGGACACCTCATCCTCCGTCAGGCAAAGCAGCGCCGAAGCCGTCTTCGTGGTCGGCACATCCAGGTCAAAGATAGCAAATCCCATCATCGGCCCGCCGGAAACGATCTTCACGGGATCCTTCTTAAATCCGCCCGCTTCTTCGATCAATTCGTGATAATTGGTTCCGATCCGCACAATGAAGTTCCGTGGATCCTCAATGGCATCCCCGGTCACCGTGACGATACGGTTCATTAGCGGCTTTCCTTCTATCACCGCATGATAGATGGCCACGATCGTATCTACGTTGTTGACCACACAGCCCGCATCTGCCGGGAGCATGGAAGAATTGATGGCTCTGCCAGTCGTGGCATAGATTATCTGCCGCTCCGCCCCCTGCGGATATTTGGTCTTTAATTCCTTAACACTGATGCGCGGTTCATCTTTGGTCAGCTTTTTGAGAATTTCGATACAGTCCGGCTTGTTATCCTCCACCGCCAGAATCCCTCTGGCATTCTCAAACAATTGAAGAGAGACCTTGAGTCCCCCCACCAGTTTCTCCGGCTCTTCTATCATTCTGCGGTAATCCGATGTCAGATAAGGTTCGCATTCCGCACAGTTGGCAATGACATAGTCTATTTTCTCCGGTTCCTTGGGCGAGAGCTTGATAAAAGTAGGGAACCCTGCTCCACCCATACCCACAATACCGGCTTCCTTCACACACTCTATAATCTCTTCCCGGCTCATTTCCTCGAGGGGCTTCCTCTTCGGATATTCCACTTCCTCATAAAGTCCGTCATTCTCAATGATAATACTCATCACATTATCACCGGTGACTACGCGTCTTGGCTCAATCCCTTTCACTGTGCCCGATACTGTGGCATAGATTGGTGCGGACACAAACCCTCCTGCCTCCGCAATCTTCTGCCCGGTCAGCACTCTGTCTCCCTTCGCAACGACAGGTTTCGCCGGTGCCCCGATATGTTGGGACAATGGATACACCAGATCTCCTTTGGGCAGCACCGCCTTGATGGGCTTATCCTTTGACAATTCCTTGCCGTCGTATGGGTGTATGCCGCCATGAAATGTTAGTTTTGCCATACTTTCCCTTCTTACCTCCTGCTAGTAATATCCGATTCATGAATGAGTCCCCAAGGATTTCTCATCCGTAATAACCTTCCTTATAAATATACTATTTTTCGACGAAAAAAACTACTGCTATTTCAAAAAATATGCTAAGATATCATCAGATATGTTACTTTTCCCAAGTTCACCGAAAGTGACTCTGGGCAAGGACAAAGGAGTATGATTACAAATATGCAGATCGTAAATCAATCTTTAGACAATTTTAAAATCCAATATCCTCTGGAGCGGATTGCGCCTCTGGACAAATTCCTGTTTGTAGATATTGAGACCACCGGCTTTACTGCCAAAAGTTCCTCTCTCTACCTGATCGGGGCCGCCTTCTGTCAAGGCTCTACCTGGCGCATCAGACAGTGGTTTGCACAAAATAGCGCTGACGAAGCGGCACTGCTTGAAGACTTTTTCACCTTTAGCCGGTCCTACACGCATCTGATCCACTTTAACGGCAATAACTTTGATCTTCCCTATCTACTGCAAAAATGTGAGCAGCATAATTTATCGTACCATTTCGACAACTTTGAGGGGATCGATCTCTTTAGACGGATTTCCCCCTACAAAGCTTTTCTGCACACGCCCAACTGCAAGCAGAAAACTCTGGAAGACCTGATGGGCATAGACCGGGAAGATCTCTATAACGGCGGTGAATTGATTGAAATATATCGTAATTATATGAAAAATCCCTCGCAAGAAGCCCGCGACATTCTTCTTCTGCACAATAGTGATGATATGAAAGGTATGCTGCAAATCTTACCTCTTCTGGCTTTCTATGACCTGTTCAACGGCCCCATCAAAGCCAGGAAAGTGCAGGCCAACCGCTATGTTGACTACCATGGTCATGACAGGCAGGAGGTGCTGATGAAGCTGGCGCTTCCCACACCTTTGCCCATTCCCATTTCCAATCTCTCCAACGGCTGTTATTTTAGCGGTGAGGCTTCCGAAGGGATTCTAAAGGTACCTCTCTATGAAGAGGAAATGAAATATTTTTACTCCAACTATAAGGATTACTATTATCTGCCCGCCGAGGATGTGGCGCTGCACAAGTCCGTGGCCTCGTTTGTAGATAAAGCACACCGTATCCAGGCTACGGCCGCTACGTGTTACACCCGCAAATACGCGGTATATCTCCCCCAGTGGGATATCTTTATAGAACCCTTTTTCAAACGGGATTATAAGAGCAAAGAGCTGTTTTTTGAACTGACAGAAGACAAAAAAACAGACCGGGAACTGTTCTCCCGTTATGCACAATATCTGCTTGGAAAGATGGCTAAGACATACTGAAAAGGAACAACGCATTTTCGTTGTTCCTTTTATATCATTTCGATATTCTCTGTTTCTATACGATTACTTCCTGCAAAACAATTACAACGGTCTCTGATAAAAGAAGGAATTCTTCCGCTCAAATCCTACTTCCTTGTGATTGATGATCTGTTCCGTACTGCCGATGAAAAGATATCCGCCGGGCTTTAAGCTCTTCTGGAATCTGCGGAACACTTCATCCTTTGCTTCTTCCGTAAAGTAAATCAATACATTACGGCAGACAATCAAATGAACATCTGTAGGATATGTATCCTTCAAAAGATTATGCTCCTTAAATTCTACCCTGGACTTCACATCACTGGAAATCTGATAAGAAGGTCCCACCTGCGTAAAGAACTTCTTCTTCAAATCCGCAGGAACACCTGCGATACTCTTCTCGGTATACAGCCCGACCTTCGCCTTGGCAATGACCTGCTTATCTAAATCCGTTGCATAAATCTTAATCTGATTTAACGGCAGATGCCTCGATAATGCCATCACAAGGGAATATGGCTCATCACCTGTAGAACAAGCCGCGCTCCAGATTTTCAGGTTCTTACCATACCGATTGATCAGATCCGGAAAAATGTCCTTATCCAGAAGCTGCCACTGATCCACATTCCGATAAAACTCTGATACATTAATGGTCAGATAATTCACAAACTCCTCAAACTTTGCCTTATCGGCCTTCAGAGCCGCCACATAATTATCATACCCGACAATCTTGTTTTTCGCGATCAACGTATCAATACGGCGCTTCATCTGCTTTTCTTTGTAAGCATTGAGATCAATCTTCGTCAGATCAAAAACTGCCTTTTTGAAATATTCGTAATCATATGCCATATTTCTTTACCGCCCTCACCTCTGATGTTCTGCTTTCCCAACACTGCAAATTATGATTTTCAAATCTCATATGAATAAACTATTATATCTTATTCCGCATCTTCACTGGCAATGACTGCATCGATATCAACGGACACCACATCCGCATCTTCTTCAACCTTCTCTTCTTTCGGTTCCGGTGCGAACATCGCTTTGATGCTCAGGCTGATCTTCTTGTCTGCCTCATTGAAGTCTACCACTTTGGCAGTCACTTCTTCGCCTGTCTTTAAGACATCAGCAGGTTTCTCGATATGCTCCTTGGAGATCTGTGATACATGAAGCAGTGCATCAATACCCGGCTCCAACTCAATAAAGGCACCGAAATCCGTCATACGTGCCACTTTACCTGTCACAACATTGCCGACTGCATATTTGCTTGCCGCATCTTTCCAGGGATTAGCATCTTCAAACTTTAAGCTGAGTGCGATCTTCGTGCCGGAAATACCCTTGATCAGCACCTTGACCACATCGCCGACCTTAAATACTTTCTTGGGATTCTCCACTCTGCCCCAGGACATCTCAGAAATATGAAGGAGTCCGTCACAGCCGCCCAGATCAATAAAGGCACCAAAGTCTGTTACGTTCTTGACCGTACCTTCCACCGTATCACCGATCTTGATGGTCTCGAAGAGTTTCTTCTGCATCTCTGCTTTTTCTTCCAGGATCAACTGCTTTCTGTCTCCGATATATCTTCTTCTCTTCGGATTGTACTCACTGATCACAAACTTGATCTCCTGGCCGGCGTACTTATTCAAATCTTTCTCATACGTATCGGACACAAGGCTTGCGGGAATAAAGATTCTGACTTCCTCCACAACAACACTTAAACCGCCTTCCAGAACCTGCGCAACTTTGGCCGTAAGCACCTCTCTGTTCTCGTAAGCTTCTTCAATTCTCTTATTGCCTCTGTCTGCCGCAAGTCTCTTATATGTCAGAAGGACTTGTCCCTCTCCGTCATTTACTTTCAATACCTTCACTTCCATGGTATCGCCGGGTTTAGCAACGGTTGTCAAGTCTACATTGGGTTCATTTGTATATTCATTTCTGGTAAGAACACCATCTGATTTATATCCGATGTTGAGAATGATCTCTTCCGGTTTCACATCAATAACGGTACCTTCAACAACCTCTCCTGTGTGTATTGTCTTTAAAGACTCCTCTAACATTTGTTCAAAAGTTAACTCTGACATAATTTTGAACCTCCTCGATAATATTGTTTGGGGTCGAAGCCCCTGCTGTAATACCCACCAGTCGGACAGATTTAGGTAAGTCAAGATGCAAGTCGCTGAGCGTCTGTATAAAATATGTGTTTTCACACTCCTGCCTGCAGATCTCATATAGCTTCCGTGTATTAGAACTATGATTACCACCTATTACTATCATAACATCGACTTTGGCCGCTATCTTTCTGGCTTCAGTCTGTCGCACTTCCGTAGCGTTACATATAGTATTCACAACACTACCATTGTAACCTTTTTCCCTGAAAATTTCAACCATATCTTGAAATTTATTGTAGTTAAATGTCGTTTGAGAAACAATACACAGTTCTTCCTCTGGCTGCAGGGCGAATTTCCGTGCCTCCTCAAGGGTTCCGATCACTGTCGTTTCCGTCTTTGACCAGCCCATGATCCCCTCTACTTCCGGGTGTCCTGCATTCCCGATGATCACGACCCTTTTCCCCTCGCTGCTCTCCTTTTCCACGATATTGTGGATCCGCTTCACAAAAGGACAGGTGGCATCCACGCACTCAAGTCCCTTCTCCCTGATCCGTTCGCAGACCTGCCTGGCCACGCCGTGGGAACGTATCACCACCGTTCCCTCGTCTATCTGTGACAGCTCTTCTTCCTTGTTTATCACTTTGACGCCCTTTTGCGCCAGATCTTTCACCACTTCCCCATTATGGATAATGGGTCCGTATGTATAGATCGGCTTGCCTGTGTCCGCCTGCTCATAAACCTGCTCCACCGCACGTTCAACACCGAAACAAAAGCCCGCATGTTCCGCCAGGATCACTTCCATAACTTACCTCCCTGATCATCGTTTTCCCAAATAACTTATCTTTTCCGAAACCGAATCCGCCACTTGCACGAAACGCCGTCTCTTATCTGTTACAAAGCGCAATGACGGTATTCACCACCTCGTCCACCGTCATATAAGAAGAATCCACCAAAACGGCATCCTCGGCCTGTCTGAGCGGGGAAATCTTCCTGGTCATATCCTGTCTGTCCCTCTCTATGATGTCCTGCTCAATGGTATCCAGATCACAGGATACCCCTTTTGCCGTCAATTCGTCATAACGCCGTCTGGCCCGTACACCGCTGTCCGCTGTCAGATACACTTTGACCTGTGCATCCGGCAAGACACAAGTGCCGATATCCCTGCCGTCCATGACCACATCCGCATCGGCCGCAAGCTTCTGCTGTAATTCCACCAGTTTCTTTCGCACATTGGGATTGGGGCTGCTGACAGACGCCATGTTACCTACTTCCTCCGTGCGGATATAACCGTTCACATTCTCACCGTTTAGATACACTACCTGCTCCCCGTTTTCATAGGCAATGGTAATATCCGCATCCTGGCACTTTGCGTCGATTTCTTCTGTCTGTGCAGGATCCACATGTTCTCTTAACAGATACAGCGCCATCGCCCGATACATGGCACCCGTATCCACATAGATATATCCTTTCTTTGCCGCTATCTTTCTCGCAATGGTACTCTTTCCGGCTCCCGCCGGGCCATCGATCGCAATATTAAATCCCATTCTCATCTTCCTCTCATTCTGTTGATATCAATCCTCATGTATCACAAATCTCCATACCCTCTGTCCCGTCTTACTGGAGTATATCAGGGTATACTGCTCCCCGCCAGATGTCCTGTTGACCAGGCAATCTGCAGATTAAATCCGCCGGTCATGGCATCCAGATCCAGAACCTCCCCCGCAAAATAAAGCCCCTTCACAAGCTTTGATTCCATCGTAGAAGGATTTATTTCTTTCACCGTCACACCGCCCTGGGTGATGACCGCTTCGTCAAATCCCCGAAGCCGCTTTACCTGCATGGACAGACCCTTGGTCTTTTCTATCAGGCGGTACCTCTCATTTCGCGTGATCTCATGAATCTTTTTATCTGCGTCAATCTCTGAGACCATACTCATCACCGGAACAAGCTTTGCCGGATACAGTCCGCCCAGCACATTCTTAAGCTGTTTATTGTGATTTTCTTCAAAGTCCCGCAGAAGGCGCCTGTCAAGCTGCTCTACAGATAAAGCAGGCTTTAAATCAAGAGTAAGCTGTACTTTCTCTTTCTCCTTACAACTGCCATAATAACTGCTGGCAGATAACACCAACGGCCCGCTGACTCCAAAATGGGTAAAGAGCATTTCTCCGAATCCCTGATATATCTGCCTCTTTCCACAGGTCATGGTAAGCGACACATTCTTTAACGATAAGCCCTGAAGCGATCTGCACCAGTCTTCTTGTATCTCCATCGGTACCAGGGCCGGAACACACTCTTTCACCGTATGTCCGGTCATCTGTGCCATACAGTATCCGTCTCCGTCAGACCCTGTTGTCTGATAAGAAAGGCCGCCGGTGGCAATAACCACCGCATCCGCTTCAAGTATACTGCCATCCGTAAGCCGCACACCCTCTACCTGCCCATCCAGAACGGCTATTTCCATAACCGTCGTATGGTAACGGATCATAACACCATTTTCTCGAAGCATTCTTAAAAAGGCGGCCGTAATGTCCGAAGCGTGGTCAGATACGGGAAACACCCGCTCTCCACGCTCCACTTTCAGAGGGCATCCGGCGCCTCTTACCATCTCCATCAGCCTCATATTATCACAGTCATAAAAGGCACTATATAAAAATTTCGGATTACTCACGATATTTTCAAAAAACTTGTCCTTCTCACAGGCGTTGGTCACGTTACATCGTCCCTTGCCGGTGATATAAAGTTTCTTTCCAAGCTTCTCATTCTTCTCCAACAACAGGACACTGTGTCCATTTCCTGCCGCCGCGACAGCCGCCATCATGCCGGCCGGACCGCCGCCGATCACAATTACCTTACTCATAACTACTCCGTCTTCCTGCGAAGAGGATAATTTAACATAGGCTCCTCATCTATAAAATTAATCTCGTCATTTAAATATACCTGATAATTGTTCCAGGCTTCTTCCAGATTCTTTAAATTATCCTTCACTTCCTCGGGACATTTCAGGCACATGGCCACAACAAGCGCATTGATCACGCTCAACGGTGCGACCAGGGAATCCACGATGGATACCATATCGCTCCTGGCAAGCAGATTGCAGGAAGAATACAGATTCATCGGTGAATGCACGGAATCCGTGACCGCAATCACCTTGGCATTTCTGTCATTGGCAAACTCCATCGCCTTCAATGTCCTCATGGAATATCTCGGGAAACTAATTCCCACCATAGCATCATGCTCATCGATACGGATCATCTGTTCAAACGTCTCGGAGACACTGGTCGTCTTTAGAAGCACCACATTCCCGCGGATCATATTCAGATAAAAGTGCAAAAAATCCGCCAGCGGCTCACAGCTTCTGACCCCCATCACATACACACTCTTAGCTTCCAGAATAATATCGACTGCCGTCTCAAAAGCTACCGGATCCATATTATGGATCGTATCCTGTATTTTCTCGATATCGGACTGCAAAACGGAAGTCAGAATCTCCGACTGTGTACTCTTGCCGTATTTCGCCCCAATCTTCTGCACAGAATTAATCTTATTCTGCACCCAATATTCCAGATCCCGCTGGAATTCCGGATAGCCGTTATAGCCGATGAACATGGCATAACGCACGACCGTCGATTCACTCACGCCCACCGTATCACCCAGCTTCGCCGCCGTCATGAACACCGCCTGATCATAATGATCGTAAATGAAAGCCGAGATAGCCTTCTGCCCTTTGCTCATCTTGCCGTAATACTCATTGATCCTTGTTATGATGTCATAACGATTCTCTATTGCCATTTAAAGCACAAACACCCTTTCTATCGATGTGCAATCAGATGCTCTGAAAAGCGTTGTAAGATTCTTCCAACAGCTTGATCGTATCTTTTTCCTGCAGGTCATAATCCCCTGTCATTGACATACATGCGGCTCCGTGAATGAAAATCCACATCTTCATAAACATACCGCTTGGATCCTTGCACCCATAAAATTTCGCATTGTTGATCTCCCTGACGACAGCCCCGTTTCTGCCATTTAATATGTCATAAAGGCTCTTGCCGTGACGGTCCTCGGAAAGGAACAAAAGCCTGAATAGCTGCTGTTCTTCCTGTGCAAACCGGATATAGGCAAGCCCCAAATTGACAAACGGCGTATCATTCAATTTCGGAAAACCATCATAATAAGCGCTGAAAAACTCTATGGACTTCATAAACAAATCGTCACCCAGCTCCTCCATGTTCTTGTACACTCTGAAAATCGGCTGTGTCGAGCACCCCGCCCTGGCCGCCAGTGTCCTGGCGCTCACCTTAGAAAACCCCTCTTGTCTTGTCATAGCAAATGCCGTATTCAATATGTCGTTTTTTGTGATTGTTTCTTTTCTCGCCATAAGAATATACCTCTCCTGTAACCCCTATACAACATCTTTTAGTAACATATGTTATTATAATATAGTATGTACTCTCCGTCAAGCTTTTTCTACATTTTTCCTCTTTCTTCAGGAAATCGTCGCCCGGCAGCGACGATTCGTTCTCTATGCTGCTGCATTTTCCTATAAAACAAAAAGAGAGCAGATCACTCCGCTCTCTTTCATACCTTACATATCATCCATAGGAATTTCCTGTTGTTAGACCGGATATGCTCCGTTCTTGGTATCTGCCTGGCTCATGTCTACTTTTTCCTGCTGTGCCTGACGATACTTGAAGAAGTCTATCGCTACCTGCGGGAACAGTGCATAGGATAATACGTCCTCATCCTGCTGCTTCCACTCCTTCATCTCCGCCTCAAGACCTGCAAGCTCCGGCTCAACATGACCGGTTGCCTCCGCAGAACGAGCGGTGGAACGCGGTTCGCCAGGAATAACCTTATCGATTACTTCCTGACTCATGGGCTTAACCGTCTGTCCGTAATTGCCGCGAAGCAGATCCTTGAACTCTCCTGTCGCCATCTTATATCTCTCGCCCATCAGCACATTAAATACTGCCTGTGTACCGACAATCTGGGAGGAAGGTGTAACCAGCGGCGGCTCACCGCAGTCTTTACGAACTCTCGGGATCTCTTCCAGCACATCCTGATATTTATCCTCTGCCTTCTGCTCCTTGAGCTGGCTAACCATGTTGGAAAGCATACCGCCCGGAACCTGATAACGCAGGGTATTGATATTAACGCCGAGTACTTTCGTGCTCATCAGACCGGATTCGATACATTCTTCACGATAAGGACGGAAATAATCTGCAATCTGTGCCAGAACTTCCTGATCATATCCGGTATCATAAGGAGTCCCTTTGAAGGTCTCCACCATAACTTCGGTCGCAGGCTGGGAAGTACCAAGTGCAAAAGGAGAAATCGCACAGTCGATCACATCCACGCCCGCCTCTACTGCTTTCAGATATGTCATGGAAGCTACGCCGGACGTATAGTGTGTATGAAGCTGAATCGGAAGCTTGGTGCTCTCCTTCAGTGTCTTTACAAGTTCTGCCGCACGGTAAGGAACGAGCAGTCCCGCCATATCCTTGATACAAATGGAATCTGCACCCATTTCTTCAATCTTCTTCGCCATATCTGCCCAGTACTCTAGTGTATAGGCATCACCAAGGGTATAGGAAAGTGCGATCTGCGACTGACCTCTGCCCTCCTGCTTCTTGATCTTGTTGGTTGCGTCCACCGCTGCCTGCAGGTTACGGATATCATTCAGGCAGTCAAAGATTCTGATGACATCAATACCGTTTGCAATGGATTTCTCAACAAACGCGTACACCACATCATCCGCGTAGGGTCTGTAACCCAAAATATTCTGGCCTCTGAATAACATCTGTAATTTTGTGTTTTTGAAACCATCTCTCAGCTTTCTAAGTCTCTCCCAGGGATCTTCCTTCAGGAAACGAAGGGAAGCATCGAAGGTAGCGCCGCCCCAGCACTCTACTGCCGTGTAGCCGACTTTATCCATCTTATCTACGATTGGAAGCATCTTCTCGGTGGGCATTCTGGTCGCAATCAGAGACTGATGTGCGTCACGGAGAACGGTTTCCATGATTCCAACCGGTTTTTTAATCTGTTCTGCCATTATATTTTCATTCCTTTCTACAATTATTGAGTCTCAGTCTGCCGAGGTTGCGAAGCAATCCTCGAAATCGAGCGAAACTCGATTTATTTAAAATACGCCGAATACAGCCATAAAAGTACCTGCTGCTACAGCCGTTCCAATAACACCCGCTACGTTAGGTCCCATAGCATGCATCAACAGGAAATTCGTAGGATCTGACTCCGCTCCAACTTTCTGTGACACTCTCGCCGCCATAGGCACCGCGGACACACCTGCGGAACCGATCAGCGGATTCACCTTACCCTTGGTGATAATACACATCAGTTTACCAAACAGTACACCTGCTGCCGTACCAAACGCGAAAGCAATCAGACCTAAGATAACGATCTTAATGGTATCCATGTTAAGGAACGCCTCTGCACTTGTGGTCGCACCCACAGAAGTACCAAGGATAATGACAACGATATACATCAGGGCATTGGACGCTGTATCTGTCAACTGTCTCACAACGCCGCACTCTCTGAACAGATTACCTAACATCAGCATACCAACCAGGGGCGCTGTGGTAGGAAGGATCAAAGATACGACAACGGTAACAACGATCGGGAAGAGAATCTTCTCTAATTTACTGACAGGACGAAGCTGCCCCATCTTAATCTTTCTCTCCTTCTCTGTGGTAAAGAGTTTCATAATAGGCGGCTGGATAATCGGTACCAGAGCCATGTAAGAATACGCCGCCACAGCGATAGGGCCCATCAGCGTTGTCTGTCCCAGCTTACCAGCTAAGAAGATGGATGTAGGACCGTCAGCGCCGCCGATGATAGAGATGGCTGCCGCTGCTTTATCGTTAAATCCTAAGAAGATTGCGCCAAAATATGCCGCAAAAATACCGAACTGTGCCGCTGCACCCAAAAGGAAACTCTTGGGATTGGCAATCAGGGGACCGAAGTCTGTCATGGCACCGACGCCCATAAAGATCAGGGACGGCAGGATTGCCCATTCATCCAGCTTATAGAAATAGTACAGCAAACCGCCGCCGGCGCCGCCCTCTCCATACTCTGCCATAATATCCGGATAGATATTTACAAGCAGCATACCGAAGGCGATGGGAACCAGTAACAACGGTTCAAATCCCTTGCCGATCGCAAGATATAGAAATACAAGTGCTACGACAATCATGATATAGTTGCCCCATTCCAGATTGAAAAAGGCGGTCTGATGTATCAGATTATCAAGCGTCTCTACTATATACATTTTTTTAACCTCCTGTAGTTTTAGTTTCAGAAGAAGTGCCCACGGACCCTCCTGCTGATGATTAGTTCAATGTTGCAAGAAGTGCGCCTGCTTCTACCGCATCACCAACTGCCACATCGATACTTGCTACAGTACCATCCTGAGGAGCTACTACAGGGATCTCCATCTTCATAGCCTCGACGATCACGACAGCGTCACCTTTCTTCACTGCCTGTCCTACATTGGCCTCAATCTTGAACACCTTGCCTGCTGCGCCCGCCTCGATCTTCACGCTGCCTGCTGCGCCGCCCGCTGCCGGTGCTGCAGGAGCCGCCGGTGCTGCCTTGGGAACTGCTCTGGGAGCCGCCGGTGCTGCCGCTTTCGGTGCGCCGCTTGTCTGGCCCTCTTCCACCACTACATCATATACGGTGCCGTTTACGGTAATTGTATAATTTTTCATCTTCATATCCTCCTATGATCTCAGGCATTCTGCCATTTTGTCTTATTAGATTTTCTAATGGATCTCACCACGAACCCATCCGTGGATGCCGCACCCTCATATGCTGCAACCGCCGCAGCGATAACTGCCACAAGCTCTGTATCGTCAGCAAGTTCTTCCTTCACTGCAGCCTGAGGCACAACCGGTGCTGCCACTACAGGTGCGGGTGCAGAACTCTCTGCTTTCTTCTTCTGTTTCTCCTCGATCTTGGAAACCAGAGTAAAGCAGGAAATAATCAGGCTGATCAGGATCAGGACTACAAACACGGTACCCATACCGATCACGGTATTCATAGCCGCTTTCGCCATAATCTCGCCTGTAGAATACTCTACATTTGTGGTAATGCCAATATAAGACATCAAATCGTCACTCAAAATGATCTCTACCACCGCGTCATGACTGGAGCCGAGTACGTTAATGCTGATGACCACTTCCTCTTCATCAAACTTTGCCGTGCCCCCATTGGTTCCCTCGAAAGTACCAATATCCTCAAGTGCACTCTGCCAACCAAGAAATCCGTTATAGAGAACGGGCTGATCCACATACTGCTCTACAGCATCACCGCCGACGATCATATTCATCTGCTCAACAATGGTCGAGCCAATCTCTACTGCCTGTTCCTCCGTTATCGGCCCTTCCACTGCCTTCTCCTCTTCTCCGCATGCAACGAGGCCGGCCATACAGGCAATCATACCTAATATTACCAATAGTTTTTTCATATTAAGCATCATCCTTTCTAAACTGTACCATGTTTTTTCCCGGGACGGCCCTCGTTCTTAGACGCCAACATCTCAAAGGCACCGATCACATATTTTCTGGTGTCGGCCGGCTCCACGATCTGGTCAACATAGCCTCTCTTTGCCGCACTGGTCACGTTGTTCTGCAGCGCCGCATATTCTTTCGCACAGGCATCAATCGTCTCAGAACCTTGTCCATCACAGATGATCTTCGCCGCCAGCTTCGCATCCATCATACCGATCTCTGCATCCGGCCACGCCATCGTAATGTCTGCGCCGATTGCCTTGGAGTTCATAGCCACATAAGCACTGCCGTATGCCTTACCGATAACAACATTTACCTTCGGAACCGTAGCGTTGGCAAATGCGTATGTAAGCCTGCCGACTGCTTTTGCCATGCGCTTTTCAGCACACTTCGTTGCCGCAAAACCTGTCACATTCGTAAGAGAAAGAACCGGAATGTCAAAGGCATCGCAGAACGTAACAAATTCTGCCGCTTTCTCAGCGCCTCTTGCCGATAATACCGTATCAAATTTATCGGTCACTTCACCGTCTTCGTTGTATACTTCGCTGCGGTTTGCAACTGCACCTACCGTAGCACCGTTCAAACGGATAAAGCCTGCCACCATATCTTTTGCATAGTCCTGTTTCACTTCCACAAACAGGCCGTCATCTGCAATCTGGGACAAAGCGATCGCCGTATCGCCAACGCAGCCTGCAATCTGCGCACAGGCACGGTTTAAGTCGTCCGTACAGTCTGTCAGTGCATAATCCGCATTGTTGGCAGGCAGGATAGATACAAGCTGTCTGATATGTGCCAGAATGGACGCCTCGTCCGCTGCCATATCAACCAGGCCGGTCTCTTCACTCTGGAACGCCGCCGCGGATGTATCACAACGGGAAATCTCATTTCCTTCCAGTGCATTGGGAGAATTCACGAACAGCTTCGCCTTCTTCTCCTCCATAAAGGCAAAATCCGTCATGGCAGGAATCAGGGCAAGTCCGCCGCCGCAGTTTCCAAATACCGCTGTAATCTGCGGAATCACGCCGGAAGCCATCACCTGGCTTTTGTAAATCTCACCGAAACCATTTAATGCATCCGTTGCCTCCTGCAGTCTTAATCCTGCAGAATCGATCAGACCGATCACAGGCGCACCCATCTTCATAGCCAGATCATAAAGATTTACGATCTTCTTCGCATGCATCTCGCCAACGGATCCGTTCAGCACAGATGCATCCTGGCTGTACACATACACAAGACTGCCGTCAATCACACCATAACCGGTCACAACGCCGTCTGACGGAGTTTCGGTCTGTTTCAGATTGAAATCTGTAGCTCTTGCTGTCACAAGACCACCGATCTCAACGAAACTGTTTTCATCGAGTAAAGCATTGATTCTTTGACTCGCTTGAGAAGTAGTACTCATTTTTCAGCCCTCCATTTATCATAATTATATATAATAATAAAACTATATTATTGTGTGGCATAACACACAGCAGTAGTATAACATAGAATCCGGAAATCGACTAGCGGATTTTTCAAAAAAATGTAAGAAATTCACACTTTCCAGCCCGGGCAGGCAGAATAATTCTTTCGATAACAAAGATCGGCCCAAATCACGGCAGAAAAGTCCGCAGCACATAACCGCATATCCATCCAAACGTCCGCTCCCCGATCTCTCCGTCCGTATAGACGGCATAACGCCTGATCAACTGTCCGTTCAGGTAATAGGACACTGCTCCCACTTCCGTATGATTCTCAACCGGTGCGGTAAGCGTCTGCGCCACCTGTGTCTTAACCTCTACCAGGTCTTCTTCTCCAAGCAGATACGGCAGTGTCTTTTCATGCTCTTCCATCACCACAGACACACGGGCTTCCCCATAAGGAGTTCCCGGCTTTCCGGCAATGCCGTTTAGTACAGGTATGTCTGCAAACTCTTTCTTCTCATACAGATCCCGGTACTGATAATGCTCCATGCCGTAGGCCGCAAGTTCCTTCATATCGCTCCATTTATAACTCCTGTTATTTGGCCAGCCGCAGGCAAGCAGCGCCACCGTGAAAGTACGTCCTTCGCTGGTGACTGCCCCCACATAACAATAACCGGCGTTATTTGTAAACCCTGTCTTACCGGAAAGAGCCTCCTGCATCATCCCCAGAAAGGCATTATGGTTATTGCAGTGAAAGTTCCTTTTGCCGTCCACATCTGTAAAGTCATAGCTGATCGTTCTGGTAATCTTAAGAAAGGCATCCTTTGCCGGGGAGTCCGTCACACAATAAGCCATGATCTTAGCCAGATCCGCCGCCGTAGTGGAATGAATCTTCCCGCTGTCGTTCACCACAGCGTCCAAACCGTTTGGGGTAATGAAATAGGTATCAAAACACCCGATATCCCTGGCCTTCTGATTCATCATGGCGGCAAACTCTTCCACACTGCCGCCCACTGCCTCCGCGATGATCACTGCAGAATCATTATGGGATTCTAACATCAAAGAATATAATAGATCTTCCAGACGATACTTCTCTCCCTGCCTCGCATTGAGCCTTACTTTCGGCATACTGGCTGCATAGGCAGACACCTCTGCCACATCGTCCGGATTACCGTACTCCAGCGCCAGAATGCATGTCATGATCTTGGTGGTGCTGGCCATGGGAAGCACCTCTTTGGCATTCTTGCCATATAGGACCCTGCCGCTGTCCGCATCCATCAGGACAGCCGCTTTCGCATAGAGTTTCAGATCATCCTTTTCTTTGGCCGCACAGAGTTTCGGTGAAAGACACTCACTCAGAAGAAGAATTGCCACAAGAAATATGAGAATTTTATTCTTGATCACATAAATAGTACGCATATCGTAATGCCTCTGTCTAAAGACTCCTTACATGTATATGCGCACTTTTCTTATCCTTGAACCACCGGTCTCAAAATCATACCGTGATATTGTGATTCTTTTCCGTTATGCCTATGTATGATGATGCCGTCAGATATCAAGCTGCATCTGTACCTCCGACTCGGCCTGCTGTTTAAATTCTTCAATCTGCACCGCACTCAGTTCCGGCAGATCTTCAATGGACTTCACCCCGAAGCTTCTTAAGAACTGTTCCGTGGTGCCAAAAAGAAGCGGCCGTCCCGGGGCGTCCATCCTGCCCACTTCCGTGATCAGGTCAAACTCCAGCAGTCGGTTGACCGCATGATCACAGCTTACGCCTCTTACTTTCTCGATCTCCAGTCTGGTAATAGGCTGTTTATAAGCTATGATGGACAATGTCTCCAGAAGGGTGTCCGTCAGCACAAACTTCCTGGGGGTCTTCGCTATCTTGATCAGATACTCATACAGTTCACTCTTGGTACACATCTGTACGGCATCCTCCAGTGTGGTGAGGCTGATTCCCCGATCTTTCTTCTCATAGTCTGCCGCCATCTCGTCCAGCAGCTTTCTCGTGGTGTCCTTGTCTTCCTCTATCACGGCCGCGAGTCTGTCCAGTTCTACCGAGTCTCCCATGGTGAACAAAATCGCCTCAAGTACCGCCTTCGCCTTATCTTTCTCCATCTCTTTTCCCTCTTATTCCCCTGTCCATCAGCCCAGTGAGGTGAGCTGCATCGGCTCATAATCTGCCGTTTCCCTGGCCGTAATGATGATATCGGAGAAGGTGTCTTCCTGCTCGATACCGATCCTGCCCGTCTTGATCATTTCCAGAATCACCAGGAAGGTGACGATGACCTCCATCTTGCTGTGCTGTTTTTCCAGCAGTCTGCGGAAGCTGAACGTCTTATGGCTGCGCACATAGGCTTCCACATATGTCATCTTCAGATCCAGATCGATCTCGTCCTTCTCAATTTTGCCAAAGGTGCTCCTGACCGGGTCGATCTTGTCCACCTGACGCTTCATCATCTGCTTAAAAATCTCATGCAGCTTCTGCAGTGTCATATCACCGATCAGTTCTTCATAGTCTACCGGCTGTCTGTATTGCTCCACTTCCGCCGGGATCGTAGGCCGCTTGTACAGATTACGTTCCGCATCCACCATACGGTCCCGCAGTTCGTAAGACATATATTTGCACATCTTATATTCCAACAGCTTCTCCACCAGTTCCGCCCGGGGATCCTGTTCTTCCCCCTCCTCGTTGACTTCCTTAGGAAGAAGCATCTTGCACTTGATATCGATCAGCGTGGCCGCCATGACCAGAAATTCACTCATGACGTTCATATCCTCTGTCTCCATCTGCCTGATATACTCCAAATACTGCGCCGTGATCTCCACGATCGGAATATCGTATATATCTACTTTATTCTTATCGATCAGGTGTAACAGAAGATCTAAGGGTCCCTCGAACACCTCCAGCTTTACAGGAATTGCCATATCCTTTCTACTCCTAACATACTAACACACTACTTGTCCGGCACAAGATCGATCACCACTAGTTCCCCCGGATTAAAAATCCGCAGCGGAAGTGTGTGGCTCCCAAGACCTCTGCTTAAAATCATCGTACTCTTTCCCTGCTCAAACCTGCCGCCGTCATACTTCGGGAACAGCGTCAGGCTCGGAGAGAGCACCCCGCCAAATACCGGAAGCCTCATAATGCCGCCGTGCACATGCCCCGATACCACCAGATCCGCTCCCCAGTCCGCATACGTCTCAAAATACGCCGGATTATGGGCAATCAAAATCTGGAAAGCATCCTCTCTCGGATCACCCAAAAGCTTCGTAAGATATGACGTCTCCATGCAGGGCTTCCTGAAATGTTTATAAAAACGCCTGTCAATCTGTACGCCGCAGACATCCACATTCCATGCAGGCAGGTATGTTCTTTCATTGATAAGTGGTTCTATCCCCGCACTCCTAAGCCCATTCAGATAACCCCCATACATACCGGGATATTCATCCGGATAAAGACCCAGACGGTACTCATGATTCCCCATGCCATAATGAATCCTATATTTTCCGGCAAGATGCTCCATCAGTTGCAGGGCCGGGCTGTAGTCATGCCCCGCCGTGGCTGTCAGCATATCTCCCGCCACCAGTATCTCATCCGGGGCAAGGGCATCGATCCTCTTTATGAGCCTGCTGTTTCCTTTACCAAAAGATTTATTGTGTAAGTCCGACAAGAGCACCATCCTGCACGGCTTCGTGACCTTATCGGACTTCAATACATAGGTAACCGTCACAAACCGGTTACAGTCAAAGGCAGTCACTGACAGACATATAACTCCCACCACTATGATACAGATCAAAATGCCTTCCAACATACCCTATCTCCATCCGTCCCGCCGGTTCATGACATTATAACTTATAAAGTATATCACAAACCCCTGACCCACCGCAATCAGCGAACTTTTGTTCTGCTTTAGGGCTGTCTGTCATTTTACCGGCTGTCTCTTTAGGCTAACGCTTCATCAGATATAAGCCCCACACTTTCTTATAATAGTCCTTATATCCCGCCTTATCCACACTTTTGGCCGCCAAAATCGACACACTGCCGATGCGCGTACCATTTAACTTGTAGACCGCTTCGCCAATCGCATCTCCCTCTGTGACCGGCGCCGTTACCACATCCGGCAGACTGATCTCTTTCTGGATGTCATTCAGGTTACTTCCTGTGGTATCGAGATAATCAAAGGGACCTGCATACGCAAGATTGACCGTATCTTCAATGCCGCCTTCCACTCGCTGTGCAGGCAGGGCGTCCTTATTATCGTCTGTGTACATCTGGCTCACACTATAACCGTAACTTAACAATGCCATCGCATCCTGGAACCGTGTCTTGTTGTCCGGTGCCGCCATGACCACCGCAATCAGTTCCATATCATCTTTGTCCGCCGTAGCAGACAGACAGTAGAGCGCTTTCGATGTGGAACCGGTCTTTAATCCTGTGGTCCACTCGTACTGTTTCAGCAGCTTATTGGTGCTGGACAGGGTAAAGGTAGTGGTTCCCTGTGCTGTCTTATGCTCAATATCCTCCATCCAGATCTTCGTGTAATCGAACACCTCCGGATATTTGGTGATCAGTTCCCTGGACATGACCGCCACATCCCTGGCTGACGAATAGTGATCATCTGACTCTGTCAAACCGCAGCAATCTTCAAAATGTGTGTTCTGCATCCCCAGGCTCTCGGCCTTGTCGTTCATTAATTTCACAAACTCCGACTCGCTCCCCGCTATGTACTCCGCCACTGCTACACTGGCATCATTGCCGCTGGCAACCGCAATGCATTTGATCATGGTCTCTAATGTCTGTGTCTCTCCTTCCTCCAAAAAAACCTGAGATCCACCCATAGATTTGGCATAAGCGCTGGTTGTCACCTGATCCTCCAGATGAATCCTGCCGTTTTGCAGGTGTTCAAAGACCAGTAACAGCGTCATGATCTTTGTTATACTCGCAGGACTCCTTCTCGTATCTGCATCCTGCTCACAGATGACCTGCCCCGTGGAAGCTTCCATCACGATATAAGATGGCGTAGACACCTCCGGCGCCGCATTGACCGATATTGTCATTTCCAAAAACATGGTATTTGAGACAATACACCAAAGTAAAATCCATACAATAATCCACTTACCTTTTCTGCGCAAACTATGTCACCCCTACAATTTTTTATTTACTATATTTATTATAAATCAGCCATAGATATGACATTTCTGCTTATCGCGCAAAAAAACAGACTCAAATCTTGTTTGAGTCTGTTTTCCATGTCTTAGTTGTATTTACGCTTTCTTGCCGCTTCGGATTTCTTCTTGCGTCTTACGCTGGGCTTCTCGTAATGTTCTCTCTTACGAATCTCCTGCTGAATACCGGCTTTCGCACAGCTTCTTTTAAAACGACGTAACGCACTATCCAAAGTCTCGTTTTCTTTTACGATTACGTTTGACATTCCCGCACCTGACCTCCCTTCAGTCCCCACAAGTATCTCGACTGACCGGGTTATTCATACGCTAACGCGTTGTGCTCTCACACACAACATAAATTATACCACATTTTGGGTATCAGTCAACCATTATTTTCGCAAGATTCGACGGATCTTAAATTTGCCCCGCGAGTACCTTCGCGCATTCTGCGATCGCGTCATCGATGCCCGCCGGATTCTTGCCGCCTGCCTGTGCCATATTGGGGCGTCCGCCGCCGCCGCCGCCCACAAGCGCTGCGATTCCTTTGATCAGATTGCCCGCATGGGCCCCCTTTGCCATGGCACCGTCCGTAGCCATAGCGATCAGGTTCACTTTGCCTTCTTTCTCGGAGATCAGCACTACCACACCGTCACCCAGCTTTTCCTTGAGCTGGTCGCCCAGTTCGCGCAGGCCGTTCATATCCACACCGGCCACTTTGGAAGCCAGAAGTTTCACGCCTTTTACATCCTGCACCTGATCCATCACATCTCCCAGGGCATCCTTGGCCGCCTTACTCTTTAGTGCCTCATTCTCACTCTGTAAGACTTTCATCTCCGCCATCAAATGTTCACAGCGCTCCACCAGATTCGCCGGATTGGTCTTTAAGGTTTTGGCCGCCTCATGAAGCTGTGCCTCCAGATTCTGATAATAAGCAGTCACATTACTGCCGGTCACCGCCTCGATGCGGCGCACGCCGGCCGCCACACCGGACTCCGACAAAATCTTAAAGGAACCGATATTTCCCGTATTCTTCACATGCGTACCGCCGCACAGCTCACTGGAAAATGCTCCCATCTGCACCACACGCACCGTATCGCCGTACTTCTCGCCAAACAACGCCATAGCCCCTGTTTTCTTGGCATCTTCGATGGACATGACATTTGTCTCAACGGCCAGATTCTCCTCTATCTTCTCATTGACGATCTGCTCCACACGCCTGATCTCATCGGGTGTCATCGCCGCAGGATGAGAGAAGTCAAACCGGGTTCTCTCCCCGTCCTGATAGGAACCGGCCTGTTCCACATGGCCGCCCAGTACTTCCCGCAGCGCTTTCTGCAGCAGATGTGTTGCACTGTGATTCTTACAAGTGTTGGTCCGTCTCGTAGTATCCACACGAAGCGTGACTGCATCACCCTTTTTGATCATACCACTGGTCACTTTGCCAATATGCCCTACCTTACCGCCTAAGAGCTTGATCGTATTCTCCACCTGGAACGCACCGTCCGCGGCGGTGATCACACCGATATCGCCTTCCTGTCCGCCCATGGTGGCATAGAAAGGTGTCTGGGCCGTGATGATCGTACCCACCTGTCCGTCTGTCAGGGCATCCACGATCTCTGTCTCCGTGGTAAGCACCGTTACCTGGGATTCCCAGGTAAGATTGTCATAGCCCACAAACTCGGTGGTGGCGGCCGGATCGATGGACTCATATACGGTCACGTCCGCGCCCATATAATTGGTCACTTTCCGCGCCTTACGGGCCTTCTCTTTCTGCTCCTGCATGCAGGCTTTAAACCCGTCCTCATCCACCGTAAGTCCCTTTTCTTCCAGAATCTCTCTGGTCAGATCTAAGGGGAACCCATAGGTATCATAAAGCTTGAACGCATCCGCACCGGCCAGTTCTTTCTTACCCGCCTTTGTGACCTGCTCCTCCATCTCGTTTAAGATGGTAAGTCCCTGGTCTATGGTCTTATTAAACTTTTCTTCTTCCTGATTTAAGGTATTGAAAATAAACGCTTTCTTCTCATCCAGCTCCGGATACCCATCCTTGGAACCCTCGATCACCGTACCGGAAAGTTCCGCTAAGAACATCCTCTGTACGCCCAGCTTTCTCCCCTGGCGGGCCGCCCGGCGGATGATCCGTCGAAGCACATAGCCTCTGCCCTCATTAGACGGCATAATGCCGTCAGAGATCATAAAGGTAGCCGACCGGATATGATCCGTAATGATGCGGATGGACACGTCTGTCTCATACTCCTTCTTATATTCCACGCCGGCAATCTCACATACCTTCGTGCGAAGCGCCAGAACCGTATCCACATCGAAGATGGAATCCACGTCCTGTACCACAGAAGCCAGACGCTCAAGGCCCATTCCCGTATCGATATTTTTCTGCTGTAATTCCGTATAATTTCCCTTGCCGTCATTGTCAAACTGGGTGAACACATTGTTCCAGATTTCCATATAGCGGTCGCAGTCGCAGCCTACCGTACAGCCCGGTTTGCCGCAGCCGTACTTTTCCCCCCGGTCATAATAGATCTCCGAACAGGGGCCGCAGGGACCGGAACCATGCTCCCAGAAATTATCCTCTTTACCAAACCGGAAAATACGCTCCGGCGCAATGCCGATCTCTTTGTTCCAGATCTCAAAAGCTTCCTCGTCGTTCTCATAGATGGAAGGATAGAGCCTGTCCTCGTCAAGACCCACCACCTTCGTCAGAAACTCCCAGCTCCAGGCGATGGCCTCTTTCTTAAAGTAATCTCCAAAGGAGAAATTGCCCAGCATTTCAAAGAAAGTGCCGTGTCTTGCCGTTTTGCCCACATTCTCAAGATCCCCTGTGCGGATACACTTCTGGCAGGTGGTCACTCTTCTTCTGGGGGGAATCTCCTGTCCCGTAAAATAAGGCTTCAAAGGCGCCATACCGGAATTGATCAAAAGCAGACTGTTGTCATTGTGGGGCACCAGAGAAAAACTCTTCATTTTCAGATGTTCCTTGCTCTCAAAAAACTCAAGAAACATCCTGCGCAGTTCATTTACACCATACTGTTTCATCGTATCTTACTATCCTTTCCCAAGTTAAATCCCGGCTTACAAAGAAAGACCGGCAATGTGAATGCTAAAGAATTTTTATCACTTACAGTATAAACTTATCGGCAAAATAAGCATCCAACTGGTCGATCGCCACTCTCTCCTGTTCCATGGAGTCACGGAATCTGACCGTCACACAGTGATCCGTCTCCGAGTCGAAATCGTAGGTGACACAGAAAGGCGTACCGATCTCGTCCTGCCTGCGGTATCTCTTACCGATATTGCCTCTGTCGTCGAACTCGCAGTTATACTTCTTGGATAGCTGGGCAAAGATCTTCTCCGCACCCTCATTCAGCTTCTTGGAAAGCGGCAAAACTCCAATCTTTACCGGTGCCAGAGCCGGATGGAAATGCAGTACGGTACGCACGTCTCCCTCTCCGATCTCCTCCTCGTCATAAGCGCCGCAAAGTACCGCCAGGAACAATCTCTCCACGCCCAGAGACGGCTCAATGACATAGGGGATGTATTTCTCGTTCTTGCTGTCGTCAAAATAGGACATATCCTCACCGGATACGTTCTGGTGCTGCGTCAGGTCATAATTGGTCCTGTCCGCGATGCCCCACAGTTCACCCCACCCAAAGGGGAACAGGAATTCAATATCTGTCGTAGCCTTAGAATAGAAGGAAAGTTCTTCCGGATCGTGATCGCGCACCCGCATCTCCTCTTCCTTCATTCCAAGGCTCTTTAAGAAGTCAATACAATACTTTTTCCAGTACGCAAACCACTCCAGATCGGTATCCGGCTCACAGAAGAATTCCATCTCCATCTGTTCAAATTCACGCACACGGAAGATAAAGTTACCGGGTGTGATCTCATTTCTGAACGATTTACCCACCTGACAAATACCGAACGGAATCTTCTTACGGGATGTTCTCTGCACATTCTTAAAGTTCACGAAAATACCCTGTGCCGTTTCCGGACGCAGATATACCGTATTCTTGGCATCCTCGGTAACACCCTGGAATGTCTTGAACATCAGGTTGAACTGCCTGATATCGGTAAAGTTATGTTTGCCGCAGGTAGGACACGGAATGTTATGTTCCTCGATGAAATCTTTCATCTGCTGCTGGCTCCAGCCGTCCACGGAACTGTCAAGGGTCAGTCCCTGATCAGCGACGAAATCTTCAATGATCTTATCCGCACGGAATCTCTCGTGGCACTCCCTGCAGTCCATAAGAGGATCTGAAAAGCTGCCAAGATGTCCGGATGCCACCCAGGTCTGGGGGTTCATCAGAATCGCACAGTCAACCCCCACATTATAGGGGCTCTCCATCACAAACTTCTGCCACCATGCCTTCTTGATATTATTCTTCAGTTCCACACCCAGATTACCAAAATCCCAGGTATTGGCCAGACCTCCGTAAATCTCGGAACCGGGATACACAAATCCCCTGGCCTTGGATAATGCCACAATCTTCTCCATTGTCTTTTCCATATGTATTCCTCCTCATCTCCATATAATATAATGCAATTCTCTGAACCGGAAAGAAGCCGCAAAGCTGCCTCCTCCCGGAAATTATTCGTACACGATATACGTAAGCGCAGACGCTTTCTCATCTTCCGCCTGATCCCGGATCAGCACACTCTTTTTCCCTACAAAAGAAACTTCCTGTCCGCTGTCGGCGCTCTGGTTGATATACAATACTTTTCCCTCCAGGTTCACCTGAAGCTCTTCTCCCGATTTGGTCTCTATGATAAGTACCTTCTTTACATCTGCATCTTCCGTAAAGCCCAGTTCGATTGGTTCCCCCTGGGGAGAAATAAAGGCGATGCTGTCCAGATGATATTCTCCGGCGTTGGCTTCTGCCACAGTCCCCATAAACAGTTGTCTGTTATTAAATCCGCTATAATCCGCAGGCGTAGCATACCGGAAGATGATAGAGACTTCCCCGCCTTTTTCTTTCACGGAGTCCAGGGAAACGGATCCGGCATCATGTTCTGCACAATACTCCTCCACCCGCTGCGCCGCAAGGCTTTCCAGTTCTTCCAGTTCATAATAGTTTTGTTCAAAACTGCCTACGATCTTATGTGTGATTTCCCCGTCTTTTCCAAAAGACATAGAACTCACCTGCGCATCTTTCTCCTGGCTCCCACAACCAGAAAGTACCATACCGATTGTCAATAAGAGCGCCGCCTGCCACACTTTTTTCATGAAAACTCCCTCTCTTACTAATCCTCTTGATCACATACTGCCTTACATTATATTAAAGATTATCCACAATTTCAAGACTTTTAAACGACCGGTCTATGAATCGCATCCGATACAGATCCGCAATCCGTTTCAATTCTTCCAAAACCGGAGGTGTCACCGTAAAGGTATACAACTTCTCGATCCCGGAACCGGCAATGTAAGATACCGCGTAACGCGTGGATTCTTCCCATTCTCCCTCCACAGGCATGCCCGGGAATTCTCCGTTGATCACCATGGCTTTCATCTCAAATATGTATCGCACTAATACATTGGACAATCCCTCGTGCATCAACGCCCGCAGGGACTGATAAAGCAGTTTGAGCATTTCCTTCTCGTCGCTGTTTTCTCTCGTATAATAGTCCATGACCTCCAAAAAGTACATGCCATAGTAGGCACTCTCATAATCTTCCCGAAGCCCTTCAAAATAATTGCTGATGGAGGCATCCACAATATTGTAGGAACTTCTGCCTGCATACATCTTAAATATGCCGAAGGAGAAAGGATTCGTCGCCGCAAGAAGCCTGCTGTTGGGCCGCCTTGCACCTCTGGCAAACGCCGATATCTTCCCTCTCTCCCTCGTTAAAAGGACAACCCTTCTATCATAATCGCCGATTGGTTCAGCCTTTATAATCATTCCCGTAATCTCTATAATCTCCTGCATGAGAATGTTCCTCTGATTCCTCCGTGTCCTTTCCCTCGTCTCTTACCGCACTCTTATAAGCCAGAAAATCGTCTATCTTCCCCGTGGCCATAAACTGCTCCCAGTAATTTATCTGTTTCATCTTACGCCCCCTGATTCTTTTTCCCATTACCAGATTAGGGTTCGCAGATTTGCTTTATTCTATTCTGTTACTTTTGGATCATAGCCGAAATTCTTAAGCAGAAAATCGCTGTCACGCCAGTCTTTCTTGACCTTTACCCAAAGTTTCAAATTCACCTGTTTCTCCACCAGTTCTTCGATATCCGGCCGTGCCATGGATCCAATCTTCTTGAGCATGCTTCCCTGCCTTCCGATGATAATTCCCTTATGGGAATCTCGCTCACAGACAATGGTCGCTTCGATATCCACGATCCGTTTTCTGTATTTCATCTGTTCGATGGTGACCGCGATACCGTGGGGAATCTCTTCCTCCAGGCACTTTAATGCCTTCTCCCTGATCAGTTCCGCCACGATCTGCCGCATGGGCTGGTCTGTCACCGTATCCTCATCATAGAAAGGCTCTCCGTAAGGAAGGTATTTCATGATACATTCTATCAGCACCTCCATACCGTCTTTCTTTAAGGCGGACACCGGCACAATCTCCGCAAAGTCAAGTTCCTTGCGGTAAGCGTCAATATAAGTCAGGATCAACTCTTTCTTCACCGTATCGATCTTATTGATGACTAATATGACCGGTGTATTCGTCTTCTTAAGCTGTTCGATGATATGCTTCTCTCCCGCGCCGATATAGTCGCTCGGCTCCACAAGCCACAAGATCACATCCACCTCGGAGAGTGTCCGCTGTGCCACGTTCACCATATAATCTCCCAGTTTATTCTTAGCCTTATGGATGCCGGGAGTATCCAGGAACACGATCTGCCCCACCTCACAGGTATACACCGTCTGGATCCGATTCCTGGTCGTCTGCGGTTTGTTACTGGTGATCGCGATTTTCTGCCCGATCAGCGTATTCATCAGCGTGGATTTCCCTACATTGGGTCTGCCGATCAGAGTCGCAAAACCGGATTTAAATTTTCTATTCTCCATCTTCTTCCTTTTCCTCTTGTGCTGTCTGCTGTGCTTTAACGTCTTCCTGTATAAGGCCTTCCTTATCGCTGTCGGCCTCTGCCTGTTTCCTACTTCTGCCTGTCAGTTTTATGCCGCTTACTTTAATGCTCTTTATCTTTCCGGATTTGTGTAATTTATGTAAAATTACACGGCATATCTGCCGGATGATCAGCACCGATACGACAAGGATAATCCCGCCCAGGACAAGATACGGAATATCGATTAAAATTTCAACAAAGAAATCACAGATGCCATTGCCGATATCTTCCAGACTGTTTACAAAGCCATTGCCGATCTTTTCCCAGATGGTGATATCCTGGGGCGGTGTATATTTCTTCACTTCTCTGACGGACAGATACACGGTACTGTAGTCTATCTTATTATCATAAGTGCGAAGCTGAGATTCCATGCTCTCGATCTGGTAGCGTACCTCAGAAAGCCGTCCCTCAATGGCGATGATATCTTCCACCGTCTCGGCCTGTTCCAGTAGTTCGATTAGCCTCTCCTGTTCCGAGACAAGTACCCTTTTGTGGCTGTCCAGATCCACATACTGCAGCGTCACATCTTCCACGCGTTCCGACTGGCTTACTACATTGGACTGCTCCCCCACCTGCATTAAGAAGCTGTCCAGATGTTCCTTGGGGATACGGGCTGTCATGTCGGCGCCGCGGAGTATCTTTTCCCTGCTTTCATCATAGTAACTGCCGTTTTGATAAACGGACATCTCTTCTATGTAACCGCCAAGCCGCTCCACCTGCGCCTGCAGGGAAGGAACCAAGATATCGAACTGCTCTGTTTCCGTACTGATATTGACGGTCTTGATCAGTTTGCGTTCTGCGGCCGCCTCGGTCACCTCCACAGTTTCCTGTTCTAAAGCGCCCTCCTCCGTATATTCCATGTCATAAGACATGCCTGCGCCGCTGTCAAACTCCTCTGCCGCCTCGACTGCCTCTTCTGTTACGGCGGCGGGAGCTTCGGTTGTCACGGACTGTGTATAGTTCATCGTGTTGGCACTGCCGCAGGCGGTTAGGACCGCCGCAAGCAGAATTGCCGTTAGCACTGTCATTTCTTTTTTTCGTATTCTTTGATTCATCTTATAGATACCCTTCCTGGTGTAATACTTCTTCACACCTTCTATGGATCGCATGCTACTTCCAATGTGCTATTTATCAAACGGATACAATTGGTAAACAGTACACTAGTGGAACAGATACTCTATCTTTGTAAATAAGTTCTCCTGTTCCTTAATCTTCTCTTCATTTCCTACCACGCACAGACACTCATCTTCCATAAAAGCACGAATGTAGCCTGCCAGTCCGCGAATTGTATCGGCATCTGTGGCAAGCAGCTCATCCCGCTCCTTCTGCACGCACGCAAAATCATAATGGGTCAGATACCCTGCCAGGGAGTAATTTCCCTTGGCCGAAGGTGTCAGCGGCATATCCATCTCACTGACAGCACCGATGATATACTGGGTCATGGTGCGCTCATCGGCCTCATAGTGTTCGATATAATCGGCGGCCTTTTCATAGGTCTCGATGGTCTTTTCCAGATTCGGATCACGGTAGGAAACAAAGTAACTCTCGCCACTCTTGCCAAACTGGCACATGCAGCCGTATGCACCGCCCTTGACACGCACCTGCGTCCAGAGATAATCATACCCCATCATCACCCGCAGTACCTTGAGCGCCCCCGTATAAGGCAGTCCTTTCTTCGCAAAATTCCCGGCCCTGCACACATACTGAATCTGTGCCGAGGACATCAGTCCCTCATTCTTCTTCACAGGGTTTGGTTCATATCCGCTCGTATCGATCGGATCCGTGTATAACTTCCCTTTCAGCCCCTCTATCAGCGCTTCGATCCCTGCAAGTCCTTCCTTCTGAGCCGTATAATCCACCATCAGGTTTTCCGGGCGGAAAATACAACGTACCACTTTCTGCATATTGGCAATCAGTTCCTCCTGCTTCTGTTCGAAATCCTTTTCAAGCTCCTCCAGCATACGATAGAAGGCAATCCCGTTAATGTGATCCATCACCATCGCGGGTTTCGACAGATAAGACAGCGCCTGGCCGGCCGCCAGAGAATGTCCGGCAGTCATCATCTGCGCCTGTTTATCCGACCGGCTCTCCGCCACCAGTTCGTAAAGTCTCTTAGGATCCGTATAGACCGATTCGGTCAATATTTCCTGTGCCAGCGCAAATGCCTGAGGCAGATTCTCATATAAAGTTTTCACTTTCAGATCAAAAGTGACCTTATACTGTGACAGATCCCTGGCGTCCGTATAAGTGTTCACCGCCGGTGCTATGCCGCCTGTCTGCAGATTGATTTCACTGTAAAGTTCGCTATAAGACCGTTTCGTCGTATCCACCAGACCGATCATGGCCCGCAGCAGTCCCACATAAGGGAACAGCTCCTCCGGCACCTGTCTAAGGTCGAAGAGAAACCGCAGATAGCCGATGCCATTGGTGAAGATATCATGATACAGAAGAACTGTATCCCCCACCTTTTTCTCCTCATTACAATAAGCAAGCGCTTCCTTCTTCATATCTTCCCTGGTTAATAGCGGGATTTTCTCAAGGTCTTCTCTGGCGCTTGGTTCTTCCTGATACCGCTTAAGCGCCTCCGTATCGGCAACGATCTTATTAATCTCTTCTTTGGTCATAGCCGCTTTCTTTGCCGCCAGTGAGGCTGCCAGTTCCTTCTCTTTGCGGCCGGTAAGCCCTTTGACAGGTCTGACCACGACCACACTTTTGTGTGTATTCTCAAGCAGACATCTGGTGATCATCTCTTCATAAAAGGAAGTGTCAAGTTCTTTCTTTAACGCCTGATAGGTATCCGCCAGTTCCAGATAGACAAAAGGCTTTGTATCATCATATAGCCAGGTCTCACACATGGAAAGGCCATACATCAGTCCCTTGGGGTAGGAGCCGTAATCCGCCTCCCGGTATTTAAATTCATCATGATTTAAAGCCGCCGCAAGAGCTTTCTTGTCCACGCCGCTTTCTGCAAGTTCTCGCAGCTTATCCTCGATGATCCGGATAAACTCCTCCTTTTGTGATACCTCGGCATTCTTGGCTATAATAGAAAAGAACGGCTGTCTTATATCCGCTTCAAAAATACAGCTCACATCCGTACCGATCCCCGCATCGATCAACGCCTGCTTCACCGGCGCGCCGGGCGCTGATGCCACCGCATCGATCAATGCCTGAAAGCCGATACTGTCTTCACGGTCCAGGTTCTCCCCCAGCGAAACATTGTAAGACAGATAGGTATTGGCCTTTTCCGATTCACTCTCCATGATCGGATATGACTTCTCAACCGTCACGGTCTGCTCAAAGGGTGCCTCCGCCGCCGGTTCGGAATCCACAGAAAGAGCCTCATATTTCGACAGATATTCCTCGTCAATATACTGCAGCTTTTCCGCCATATCCATATCCCCATACAGATAAATATAGCTGTTGGACGGATGATAATATTTCTGATGAAAGGCAAGGAATTCCTCATAGGTCAGTTCCGGGATCACATCGGGATCACCGCCTGACTCTACGCCGTAAGATGTATGGGGATACAAAGAATTCATAATCTCCCGGTAAAGCACATCATCCGGCGAAGAAAAGGCCCCCTTCATCTCATTATAGACCACCCCGTTGATGGTCAGGTCGTCTTCCTCGGACGCAAGCTCATAATGCCAGCCTTCCTGCTGAAAGATTTTTTCCTCATGATAGATATTGGGGTGGAACACCGCATCCAGATACACATCCATCAGATTCTGGAAATCCTTGTCATTACAGCTTGCTACCGGATACACTGTCTTATCCGGATACGTCATGGCATTTAAGAACGTATTGAGAGATCCCTTGGCTAGTTCGATAAAAGGATCCTTCACCGGGAACTTATCGGAGCCGCACAGTACCGTATGCTCGATAATGTGCGCCACGCCGGTACTGTCTGTGGGCGGCGTGCGAAACCCGATATAAAACACTTTATTCTCGTCATCATTTGATAACAGCGCCACCCGCGCCCCCGTTTTATTGTGTTTCAGCAGATATCCCTGTGAATTGATCTCCTTGATATTACATTGCATCAGGATTGTGTACGCCTGTAACTGTTCTAACTTCATTTTATGAAACTCCTTTCCAAACCCTTTCAAACTATCCTATCGAATTCTGCGATGCCGCAAACAGCATCCGCTTCCTGCACTTTTCTTAGTATACCACTCCCGCCAAATTTTAGTAAAGGCATAAAATTTCCTGTCATTGCACAAAAGTACACATCCGGCTTTCTATCATAGGACACAATTCCCCTATTTTAAAAAAGAACAGGCAAAAATCGTCATCGCGCTTTTCGCCTGTCCAGTGTAAAAGGGGAATTTTACGCTGTAAGTTTACCAGAAAAATTTGTCATACACAAGTACATTTTGTAGAATTTTCGTGTAAGTTATCGCGCAATCTGACACGGCCTGTCTATACGTTAAAAGACATCAGTGCCAGCTTGGATAAAATCAACTCCTGAACCACCACGCCTGCCGCCTTCTTCTGCGCGAGATTTAACGCTACAAACTCATTTAACTTCATGACCTTACTCTGATATCCCATCTTCTTTTTCCCCAGAAAGCCTTTCTTTTCTTCCAGGATACTTATCTTAACCCTGGCCTTAAGCTGTTCATAAGTCTTGTAGGAAAACTGATCGACAGTCATATAATACAACTGACTCTCCAGTGTCGTCTCCGGATCCGTGTCCTTAAAAATATAGTGCTCCACGATACTTTTATATTTGAAATTCACCATTTCATCCTGCAAAATCTCCGCATAGCTTAATCTGGCGCCCAGGTAAATGGAACCCGTATCCTGCATAAAGTATTTAAAGTCTCTGTTCATTCCTTCCACAGTATCCACCGCCTTATCCCAACAGTAAATCTCTTTGACAAATGCACATCTAAAATTTATGCATCAATGGCTTCGATCTTACCTCCACTCATGCGGACGGCATCTTCTATCGCTTTCCTGCTAAAACCTGACTCTGCCATCAGTTCTTCCACCGTCACCTTCCTGCGAAGCTCCTCATATAAGGCATTCGCCGCATCCGCCACCTGATTGACCTTATCCGCTATTTTGGAATCCTTCTTTGCTTCCCTGGCATTATCCGCGATATATTCCTCCATGGCATCCATGATCATTCTGGCCAGCATTCCCCGTGCCTCGGAGGCATGTTCCAGCGCTCCTAACATGGTGACCCCCAGGGAAAGTGCCACATTGCCCTCTCCGATCAAATCTTCCAGATATACCCCCTGCCCTGCATAGAGCTTAGCGATCTCCACCACCTCCGGCAGAAAAATCTCTGTCAGCCTGCCAACCGCATCCGCATCGCCCGCCATGGCCGAGAGCGTCACCGCCTCCCGCTCGCCTTTAGAGACTTCCCCAAATGCCCCGAGGGATTCCAGATAAGAGGCCAGATAGTCTTTCTCTTCCTCCTGCAGATACTCCTCGTAATCCACCGGTTCCCCGATGCCGATCTTTTTCTGTCTCAAATATTGATAGACCATATCCATCTGCTCCTGGGAAAGAGATAAGGGGGCAAACGCCTCCTCTACCTCAGCATGCGATATGCAGTTATTCTGCGCTTTTGCCTTCTGTCTGACTTCCTCTAATGTGCTGGCAAACTGAACTTCTCTGTCCATCGTTTCCTCTTTTCTTCCTGTTGACTTTCTAACTCCTCTTAATGTGGGTATGCGTATACAGATGCTCCTCACAGTACTCATAGTTTCCGTCACACTTAGAACAGAACCTAAACTGCATCTGGGGACAGTCTACCTCCGTCCGGCCGCAGATGGCACACTTGTGCTTGGTGATGCCGGTATTTCTTCTCACATCCCGCTTAAACTCCTGCCGTCTGTGGATCTGTTTGGGATTTAAGTGCATCATATTCCTGGACGTAAAGAAAAATACCAGGAAGTTCAGCAGCGATGCCAGGATCGCAAACTTATAATGCGTAGGACTTCCAAAGAACTCGAAAGCAAGCATAATAGCATAGATCACGCCCAGCCATTTGACCTTGATCGGAATGATAAACATCAAAAGCACCTGCGCCTCCGGGAAAGTCGCCGCAAACGCCAGAAAAATCGACATATTGATATAATAGGTGCTAAAAGCCAGGGACAGCTCCCAGAAAAAGGCTTCCGGTTCAAGGGCCAGGACTGCCGCATCCCCATGGAACAGATAACAATACCCCATCAGAAGGAAACTGCCCAGAATGGTAAATAACATGCCCTGGAATAAATATACGTTATACCGGTAAGTCCCCCAGGTACGCTCCAGTGAAGTACCGATGGAACAGTAGAAATACAGCATGATCAGTGTCAGAAACGATATCCCGCTTCCCGGCGGCGGAACCAGTATCCAGGTGAACACCCGCCAGATCTGCCCATGCAGAATGGCATATGGATTCAATGTCAGAAAAGACATCAGTACACCACTCCTGTCCATCAACTGCAGCAGATACCCTATGCCGTAGCAAAACACCAGCACAAAAGACAGATTCTTGATGGCATATTTCCCGAATTTTCGTTCAAAAGGACTCATAGTAAACTCACGCTCCTGTTAATTTCATTCTTGCTTCGTGCAAGCCGGTATCTTCTTAGTATCCCATGCGCCCGGCCGGCACGTATTTTCCCCGTTTAAGCTGAATACATTTTATCATCCCTCTGTTTAAAAGTAAACGTCGTGGTTCCTAAAATCCGGCAAGTCATAAAAATTTAATAAATGACTCCCGAAAACTTCATTTTTTTCTAAGAATTGGACAATTGCTTTTTGACATACTGTGTCGTATAATGACATGGTGTGCCGAATCACATAATAAATAAGAAAATAAACGTGCAATTTTTGGAAATTTAACTTTATAAACCTAAAGGAGTGATACACGAAATGAGTAAAATGCAATATACCCTTGGCATTGACATCGGCTCTACGACCGTCAAGATCGCCATACTGGATGAGCGGCATCAGATACTCTTTTCCGACTATCAAAGGCATTTTGCCAACATACAGGAAACACTCTCCAATCTGCTTACACAAGCATACAATCAACTGGGCAACCTGACCGTGCATCCTATAATCACCGGTTCCGGCGGCCTTACCCTGGCCAACCATTTACAAGTACCTTTTGTCCAGGAAGTCATCGCAGTCTCCACTTCTTTGCAGACTTTTGCCCCCGTGACGGACGTGGCCATCGAACTGGGCGGCGAAGATGCCAAGATCATTTATTTTGAGGGCGGCAATGTGGAGCAGCGCATGAACGGCATCTGTGCCGGCGGTACAGGTTCCTTCATCGACCAGATGGCCTCTCTATTGCAGACCGATGCTGCCGGACTCAATACCTACGCCAGGAATTACCATTCTCTCTACACCATCGCAGCCAGATGCGGTGTGTTTGCCAAATCCGATATCCAGCCGCTGATCAATGAAGGCGCCACCAAAGAAGATCTGAGCGCTTCTATTTTTCAGGCTGTTGTCAACCAGACCATCAGCGGCCTTGCATGCGGTAAGCCGATCCGCGGCCACGTGGCATTTCTGGGCGGTCCGCTGCACTTTTTATCAGAATTAAAGCAGTCCTTTATCCGGACACTGAAACTGGACGAGGAACATATCATCGATATGGAGAATTCCCACCTCTTCGCCGCCATCGGCTCTGCCTTAAACGCGAAAGAAGAGACTTATTATACCATGGAGCAGATGACTAAGAAGCTGTCTGCTGACATCAAAATGGATTTTGAAGTGGAACGCATGGAGCCTCTGTTTTCCTCCCGAAAAGACTATGATGCCTTTCTGGAAAGACACAACACCCACCATGTGGCCACAAGAGATCTGGCCACTTATCAGGGCAATTGTTTCCTGGGGATCGATGCCGGTTCCACCACCACAAAAGTGGCCCTTGTGGGCGATGACGGCTCCCTGCTTTATTCCTTTTACAGCGGCAACGACGGCAGTCCCTTAAAGACCGCCATCCGCTCTCTCAAAGAGATCTACCGCCTGCTACCCGCCGGTGTCAAAATCGTCCGCTCCTGTTCCACCGGTTACGGTGAAGCGCTGATGAAAGCGGCCTTTTTGCTGGATGACGGGGAAGTGGAGACTGTGGCACATTACAATGCAGCCGCTTTCTTTAACCCCGATGTAGACTGTATTCTTGATATCGGCGGACAGGATATGAAATGCATCAAAATCAAGAACCAGACGGTGGACAGTGTGCAGCTCAACGAAGCCTGCTCTTCCGGCTGCGGTTCCTTTATCGAAACCTTTGCCAAATCCTTAAACTACGGCGTAGAAGAATTTGCCCAGACGGCGCTGTTTGCCGAACATCCTATAGACCTGGGCACCCGCTGTACGGTGTTTATGAACTCTAAGGTCAAACAGGCCCAGAAAGAGGGAGCTTCCGTCTCCGATATCTCTGCCGGACTTGCCTATTCCGTGATCAAAAACGCCTTGTTTAAGGTCATCAAAGTATCCGACGCGTCGGAACTTGGTCAGCATATCGTCGTGCAGGGCGGCACCTTCTATAACGATGCGGTCCTTAGAAGCTTTGAGAAAATCGCGGACTGCAAGGCCATCCGTCCTGATATTGCCGGGATCATGGGAGCCTTTGGCGCGGCGCTGATCGCCAGATCGCACTACGAAGAAGGCTATACCACCTCCATGCTGAACCTGGACCAGATTACCAGTCTACAGTTTGAGACCAGTATGGCCAAGTGTAAAGGCTGTACGAATAACTGCCGTCTTACCATCAATAAATTCACGGGAGGCCGCCAGTATATTTCCGGCAACCGCTGTGAACGGGGACTTGGTAAAGCCAAAAAGGAAAACAACGTCCCCAATCTATATGACTACAAATTAAAGAGACTCTTCTCCTATGAATCTCTGCCCGCCGATGAGGCAAAGCGAGGCACTGTGGGTATCCCAAGAGTCTTAAATATGTATGAAAACTATCCCTTCTGGTTCACCTTCTTTACGAAGCTGGGCTATCGGGTCATATTATCTCCCGTGTCCAACCGCAGGATTTATGAACTGGGCATCGAATCCATCCCCAGCGAGTCGGAATGTTACCCGGCCAAACTTGCCCACGGACATATTTCCTGGCTGATCAACCAGAAAGTGGACTTTATTTTCTACCCTGCCCTTTTTTATGAACGGGATGAATTCCATGAGGCCAATAATCACTATAACTGCCCCATTGTCACCTCCTATTCCGAAAATATCAAAAACAATGTGGAAGAAATCGGGCGCGGTGAAGTAGTCTTCCGTAACCCCTTTATGTCCTTTCAGAGCCTGCATACCGTCACTTCCGCCCTGACCAGGGAGTTTCAGGATCTGCCCGTCACAGAAGTCATGGACGCTGCGCAGGCTGCCTGGGAAGAACTTGCGGCCGCCCGTCAGGATATGCGGGATAAAGGCGAAGAAGTGCTGCGCTATATGGAAGCCAATCACGTCCGCGGCATCGTGCTGGCCGGACGCCCTTACCATATCGATCCGGAAATCAATCACGGCATTCCGGAACTGATCACTTCCTATGATATCGCCGTACTGACAGAAGATTCCGTCTCCCACCTTGCGAAACCGGAGCGGCCGCTGATCGTCTCCGACCAGTGGATGTACCACTCAAGGCTTTATGCGGCGGCAAGCTATGTCAAGACCCGCGATGACCTGGATCTGATCCAGCTCAATTCCTTCGGCTGCGGACTTGACGCTGTTACCACGGACCAGGTAAATGACATCTTATCCGGTTCCGATAAGATTTATACCTGCTTAAAGATCGACGAAGTCAACAACCTGGGTGCAGCAAGAATCCGGATCCGATCCCTGCTCTCGGCTCTCAAGGTCAAAGAGCAGAAACAGGAAAGACGCACGGTTCATTCCAGCGCCATCACCAAGGTGCCTTTTACAGAAGAAATGCGCAAAGAATATACCATTCTGTGCCCACAGATGTCGCCCATTCATTTCGAGATCATCGAAGCCGCTTTCAAAGCCTGCGGCTACCACTTTGAAGTGCTTGCCAACGACAACCGTCACGCCGTGGACGTGGGACTGAAATATGTAAATAATGACGCCTGTTATCCTTCTTTGATGGTGGTGGGGCAGATCATGGATGCCCTCTTATCCGGCAAATATGATCTTAATAAAGTGGCTATTATAATGAGCCAGACCGGCGGCGGCTGCCGTGCCACCAACTATGTGGGCTTTATCAGACGTGCTCTGGAAAAGGCAGGCATGGCACAGATCCCTGTGATCTCCCTCAACCTTGCAGGTATCGAGAGTAACCCCGGCTTCCACCTGAATGCGGAACTTCTGATGCGCGCTGCTTACGGTGCCCTGTTCGGGGATATCTTCATGCGCTGCGTCTACCGGATGCGTCCTTACGAGAAAGAACCCGGCTCTGTGGGTGCCCTGCATGCCAAATGGGTAGACAAATGCCGTCACTTCGTGTCACAAAAGCATATGAATTACTTTACCTTCCAGAAAATGTGCAGACAGATCATCCAGGAGTTTGATGCCATTCCCATTGACGAAACCCTGCGCAAGCCCCGGGTAGGTATCGTAGGTGAAATTCTCGTCAAATTTGCCCCTGCCGCCAACAATCATCTGGTGGAACTTTTGGAAGCCGAAGGCGCGGAGGCCGTGGTACCGGATCTTCTGGACTTTATGCTTTATTGCTTCTATAACCAGATTTACAAAGCGGAATATCTGGGTACTTCCAGAAAAGCGGCTCTTTTCTCCAGACTTGGCATCTGGGCGCTCGAAAGAATGCGCGGCCAGGCCGCCAGGGCCTTCCAGAAAAGCAGACATTTTACATCGCCCGTGAGTATTTACACGTTGGTGGACTATGCCCGTCCCATCGTAAATATCGGCAACCAGACCGGCGAAGGATGGTTTCTGACCGGAGAGATGGTGGAACTGATTCACAGCGGCGTCAATAACATCGTCTGCACCCAGCCCTTTGGCTGTCTGCCCAACCATGTGGTGGGCAAAGGCGTCATCAAGGAACTGCGTTCCCGCTACCCAAGCTCCAACATAGTCGCCATCGACTACGACCCCGGTGCCAGCGAAGTAAACCAGTTAAACCGAATCAAACTGATGCTGTCTACCGCTCAAAAAAATCTGAAAAAACAACAAGACGCCTGAACAGCATCGATAAAATAATTATTGTTATATTTTCTCTATCGCATGTAATAAAAAGCCCCGGCACGCAACACCATGCCGGGGTTATTCCTAATCATCGGATCTGCGAGACAAATCCCGCAAAATAAATTCCGAAAAAATATACTGTTGCTACATCTGCTTTCTCACCACCAGATACTCATTGTCCAGTTGATAAAAAGGACACTGGAAATTACCGCCGCTTAAAAAGTGGCTCATATCATCTTCATCCAGATCCACCATGCAAACATAACACTCGTAATCTTCGTCGTACTGATAATTGCTGCATGTATCACACATGCTCACGTGTCAATTCCTCCCATCAATAAAATGTCTTCTCTACCCTGCGGTTAATAAATCGAATCTTTCCCTTGATTTCCTCTGTCAGATCCTGAATGGCCTCATCCGCCGCTTCCTTTTGAAGCTGATTGACACAGAATATGCAGGTGCCAAATTTGTCGTTAGAAAACAATTTGGGCTTCTCCCACTTAACAAAATAGGACACCCTGTGTTTTAAAAGAACCTTCTCAATCTTCTCCTTGGTAGCCATATCTGTCACCTGACACCATTCCAATTCATTATGTACTTTCACTTTCTGATAAGCTGTCTCCATAATACACTCAATCCCCTTTAAGAAAATCCTTCCTGCCGTATACGTCGTCATCTGCTTTGCCACAAACAAGGCAGATTGTGCAGTCCAATTAAATTATAATGCAAATTCTGTAATTATGCAAACCCTTTTCTTTATGAAAAAATGCATTAAATAATGCATAAAAAAATGCGGCTGAAAAGAATTCTGATCATATTATGAAAATTCCTTGACAAGACAATGATGCCCTTTTATAATCGGCCTCAAAATATAACATTTTTTAGATAACAATAATATGTCAAATCAAGTACTCTTACCTTTCAGACATGAAGAAGATTTCATTAAAGGCAGACGATGCCTTCAAGGAACTGTTTGCACATGAGGCTGTCAGGAAACAGTTCCTGAGCGATGTACTGCTGATATTAAACGATGATACCCGAATCGGTATCGAGATGCAGGTGCACACACAGAAGCACGGAAAAGCAGAATATATTCTTCAGCTTCTGGAGCATCTTGGTGAAGTTCCGCCAGAACTTAAGAATAAAATAGAATCCGAGCAAAATTATGAGATTTTAGACCGCTGGCATCTATCTGCGGCCAGGGCTGATAGCATCCGACAGTTTCGGGAAAAAGAGAATATATAAGATCATGCCGCAACTTGCACGACCTGTCTGTTTATGATATATTTTATATTATATTGTTTACAGTCTTATAAATACTATGATGTAGATCAAATCAGAAAGTTGAGGTTTCTTCCTATGCCTATTAAAGTCGCAGATTCTTTACCGGCCACTACAATCCTTGAGAATGAAAATATATTTGTCATGACCGAATTTCGTGCCATGCATCAGGATATCCGCCCTCTTAACGTGCTCATATTAAATCTGATGCCCACGAAGGAGATCACAGAGACGCAACTTCTGCGTAAACTCTCCAATACTCCCCTGCAGGTAAATGTAGAATTCCTGCAGACGGCCAGTTACACGCCGCAGCATACGGATTCCAACCACATGGAGTCTTTCTATACTACCTTTGACCAGATTAAGGACCGAAACTTCGACGGCATGATCATTACCGGTGCGCCGCTTGATTATATACGTTTTGAAAAGGTGGATTACTGGGACGAGATCTGTACCATCATGGAATGGGGCAAAAAGCATGTGCACTGCACCCTGCATCTTTGCTGGGGCGCTTATGCCGCCTTGTATTATTTCTATGGTCTGGAACGGGATGACCTACCGGAAAAACTCTCCGGCGTTTATGCCCACAAGATCGTGAAGAAAACATCTCCTCTTTTCCGGGGATTCGATGATATCTTCTATGCGCCCCAGTCCCGTGCCATGGGTATTGAAGCCTCTCAGATCGCTTCTGTGCCTGACTTGGAGTTGATGGCAATTTCCGACGAAGCTGGCGTCACGATCATTAAAACGACCGACAGCCGGCATTTCTTTGTCACCTGCCACCCGGAATATGACTCCGACACACTGGCACAGGAATATTATCGTGATAAGAATAAAGGCATGAACCCTAAAGTCCCTGCCAATTATTTCCCGGATGACGACCCCACGAAAACGCCTATCGTCAACTGGCGCTCCACGGGACAGCTTCTGTATTCCAACTGGCTCAATTACTACGTCTACCAGACCACGCCGTATGATCTGCGTGAGATCTGATCACGTACAAGCAGAAAATAAACCACTACCGGTTTGGTAGTGGTTATATTTATTGGTCATTCAGATATTCTTCCAGAAATTCCTCTTCCGACACAATCCTGACGCCCAGTTCCTTGGCCTTTTTATTTTTGGAGGACTGGGATGTGGTATCGTTATTGATCAGGCAGGTGGTCTTCCCGGTCACGCTGCCAGTCACCTTACCACCCTTTTTCTCAATCTCCTCTTTCAGCAGATTCCTGTTCTCAAAATGCACAAGACTTCCCGTGATGACAAAACTCATGCCAGAAAGCGTCTGCACTCCCTCTTCTACCACTTCCACCACTATGGTAAGTTCTTGTAAAAGGTGCTCCAACTGCTCCTGATTCTTCTCACTATCAAAGAAAGCCCGGATGCTGAATGCAATCACTTCCCCGATGCCGTCGATCTGGGAAAGTTCCTCAAGCGTAGCACTGCGAAGCGCCGAAAGGTCATATCGAAAATGTCTGCACAGCATTTTTGCGTTGGCCACGCCGATATTCTCAATTCCCAATCCATACAGCAGTCTGGGAAGCGTGGTATCCCTTGCCTTTTCTAAGCTCTCCTGCAGATTCCGGTAGGATTTTTCCCCGAACCCATCCATCTGCGTGATCTCCTCTTCGTAACGGGAGAGTTTAAATAGATCCGCAAACTCATGCAGAAAACCTTTTGCAAGAAATTTCTCCAGCGTAGATTCGGACAGGCCATCCACGTTCAGCGCATCCCTGCTCACCAAAAGGCTGAATGCCTTAATCTTCTTCGCATCACAGTCCGGATTGAGGCAGTACAGAGACTTCACCTCATTCACCTGTTTGATCTGAGTCGACTCACCACAGACCGGGCAGGTATCCGGTATGACAAGGTTATGACTCCTGGTCAGATTTTCTGCGATCTGAGGAATGATCATATTGGCTTTATAGACCGTAATCCTGTCTCCGATTCCCAACTCTAATCCTTCTAAAATACTGATGTTGTGTACGGAAGCACGGCTTACCGTGGTGCCCTCCAGTTCCACCGGTTCAAATATAGCCACCGGATTGATAAGACCCGTTCGGCTGGCACTCCACTCAATCTCCTGCAGGGTAGTCTCCCGCAGTTCATCCGCCCACTTGAAGGCTATGGAATCTCTGGGGAACTTCGCCGTCCGGCCAAGCGAACGTCCATAAGCCATATCTTCATAAGTCAGCACCAGCCCGTCCGAAGGAATATCGTAAGTACTGATCTTCTGTTCAAAATAAGTAACCGCCTCCAGAATCGTATCCGGATCCACCATGCGGTATTCCACCACATCAAACCCCTGTCCGCTTAAGAAAGCAAACTGTTCCCTTCTGGAATCATGAAAATCCACATCCTCTGCCTTCACTAGACTGAACGCATAAAACCGCACATTTCTGCCGGCTGTAATCTCGTTATTCAACTGTCTGACACTGCCGCTGCAGAGATTTCTCGGATTCTTATACCTGGCTTCCACATCCTCAATCTCGTGATTGATCATTTCGAAGTCACTGTAGGTAATCACTGCCTCTCCCCGCAGAATCAATTCTCCCTGATAGGGAATGGATACGGGCAGATTGCGAAACACTTTTGCATTGTTCGTGATCACCTCACCCACTTCGCCGTTTCCACGTGTGACTGCCTTTGTCAGTCTGCCGTTTACATAGGTCAGCACAATGGTAAGCCCGTCCAGTTTCCATGACATCAGCCCCTGCCTGCCGTTTAACCAGCTTTGCAGTTCTTCCCTGTCTTTGGTCTTGGCCAGAGACAGCATCGGAGCTTCATGCCGCTCTTTCGGCAGTTCTTCCACTGCCTCATAGCCCACCTTTACGGTAGGACTGTCAGTTAATATTACGCCTGTTATGCTTTCTAGCATTGCCAGTTCATCATAGAGTTTGTCATAGTCGTAATTCGATATCATCTCGGTATCCTGCGCATAATAGGCTTTGGAAGCCTTACGCAGTATAGAAACAAGTTCACGCATACGCTTCCTGTTCTTGTCTTCCATCGTGCTGTCTCACCACCATTCTTCCCATTGCCTGGGACTTTCCTATTTCAACTACTTGTCCGTATATAAACCGCACTCCTGATAAAGTGCGGCCTGTTCTGTCTTCGTAAGTTCCCGGTATTCTCCCGGTTTCAGCGTTCCGAGTCCGATGTTCATAACACGGATTCTCTTAAGGCTTGTGATCCGGTATCCCTGGGTCTGGCACATGCGCCGAATCTGCCTGTTCAATCCCTGTGTCAGCACCATCCGCAATGTCTTAGGCCCGGTCTGTTCTATCTCGCAGGGTCTGGTCGTTGTCTTAAGTTCTTCCAGGTACACACCCTGCCGCATAGCATCAACCGCCTGTCTGCTCCACTCCCTGTCAGACTTTACGATGTATTCTTTCTCGTGGCCGTTGCTGCCGCGCATCATGGCATCGATCAGCCCGCCGTCATTGGTCATCAGTAGAAGTCCTTCCGAATCCCGGTCAAGCCGCCCTGCATACGTCAGACGGACCGGATATTTCAGTTCCTGCGTCACGATCCTTCGTGCATGTGCATCCCGCTCTGTGCAGGTGACCCCCACAGGTTTATAATAAGCCAGTACTATCTTTGTGTCACGCCTCTGCACCACCTTACCGCGCACAGCAACCTGATCCTGCTGCGTCACTTTAACCCCGGGTTCTGCCGTCTTTCCGTTGACTGTCACAGCCCTCTGCGCGATCAGTTTGTCCGCATCTCTTCTGGAACACAACCCGCAGGCCGCCAGGAACCGGTTTAATCGCATTGTTTCCATCATCTGGCGCCCTCTTCGGTAACTGTCTCTGTCCCGGTATCCGGCACGCCGCTCACATCGCCTGTCTCATTCACAACAACCGGTGCGGACGTACCCGGATTCGTTCTCTCGACCCCGTGCTCTAACAGGAACTGACGCCATTTATCATAATGCTGCGCATAAAGATGCACCCCGTCAAAGGTCATCTCCGCCTGCAAAAATCCTTCGCTGTCCGTAAAGAGCGGATTGCTGTCCAGATAAAAGATATCCGTTCCGTTGGCAATTCTTGCACAGGCCACATTTTTATCGTTGATGTTAATATTATTAAACTCTGTCTCCATATTATTCTTGGCACGGCTCACATGGAGATTGGCCATGATAAAGATGACTGCTTCCGGCTGCCAGGCCCTGATCTGCTGCACCACCGACAGATACTCTTTCAGATACATGGAGGTATTGCCATATCCCAGTTCGTTCATGCCCAGCATGATATAAATTTTGCCGTACTGTCTCTCCTGCAGTACTTTCTTAATATCCACCTTCTGTCCGGTACGCTGTTCGGTCACACCCTCGTCCTTAAACAGCTTAAAGATCGTCATGCCGTTGTCACAGAAAAAGTCTGCACCATCCAGTCCCACGTAGTCATAGATGCCAAGCGTACGGGAGTCTCCCAGAAAGGCCGCATCATTAAAATAACTATCGTTTTCTAACACATAGGGATACTCCGTAGTCAATGCAACTTTTCCTGCATCTGAATAATATCTGGATTCTATTTCCAATGGAGCATAAGGGAGAAATTTTGTGGTCCCCCGCACCATTTCCTCCTGATTATCCTGCTCCTGCAAGCTTTCTGTGTCAGTATTCAGTACATCCGGGCTCTCAATGCTGTCAGTTTCTTCCTTGCGTTCTCCTGCATTTTCAGGTACTGCCTGCATATTTTCCGGAAGAACACCCTGCACTGCCCCATCTTGATTTGCGCTGTCCTGAATCTCCTCAACGGTCACAGGAACCTCTCCCTGGGTCTGATGTTCCTCTGCCTTGACGATATCTCCTATCACGGAAACGACCCGTTCTTCCGTCATTTTATCACCGATAATCCGTACCCCTATTTCATCAAAGCTGACCATGGCTATCACCGAAGAAACCATAATCAAAATCAAATAGGGACAATTGTATATGTTTTCCAACCATTTTCTTATATTATGTTCGCTCATCTTAACCCTCTGCCCACAGACCTTTGACCTCTAAAATCGAAAATAAAGAAACGGATTATTGCTGCCAACCACTATCTCATATACTGACCACCAGAATATGACAAATAGCGTAATTACCATAAACCATCTGTCTTTCCACTTATGATACCACTTTCTCGGGAATGGCGTTGCAAAAAAAACACATGCTATTAATAAAATGCCATACCCGTTTACATACCGCTTAAAGTGCTCTGTTCCCACTAAAATCCTGCCGGAATGTACTCCTATCATATTACCAAGATAGGCTGCAAGCTGTCTTATGTCCGTGACGGCAAAAACAACCCAGGTCGCAGGAATCAATAAAAGCGTATATACATGTCCCAATACATTTGACCGCTCCATCCACTTGCCATAGGTTTTCTTTTCCAGCGAGATCAGCAGGAAAAATAAAAGCCCCCACAGCAAAAAGTTCCAGTCGGCCCCATGCCACAGCCCGGTAAACGCCCACACCACAAAAAGATTGCCGATGGTTCTCGCACTTCCTTTGCGGTTGCCGCCCAGCGGAATATACACATATTCCCGAAACCAGCTTCCAAGCGTGATATGCCATCTTCTCCAGAACTCTGCAAGAGAACGGGACGTATAAGGATCGTCAAAGTTTCGCGGAATGCGAAACCCTAACATCTTGCCAAGCCCCATGGCCATGACCGAATATCCCCAGAAATCAAAATAAATCTGGAAGGAATAGGCCAGTGCGCCCAGCCACGCTACCAGAACATGCAGACTGCCCGGCCCCGCACTCATAATCGTATTCCATAATGTGCCGATCTGATTCGCCAGAAGAACCTTAAGTCCCAGGCCTGCCGCAAAAAGCTTCAACCCGTTTTCCAGATCTCTGACCCGGATCCTGCGCTCCGACATGCGCTCCGAAATCTCTCCGTAGCGCACGATAGGTCCCGCAATCAACTGCGGAAACATACAGATATAAGTGGCAAAGGCTGTCAGGCTTGCCCTTTTTGACACCTTGCCCCAGTAACAGTCCATCAGATAAGACACTATCTGAAAGGTATAGAAGCTGATGCCCAGCGGCAATGCCAGTGACAGAAGCGGCACCAGCCTGCTTCCCGTAAGCCTGTTCACATTTCCAGCCACGAAATCCCAGTATTTAAATACAAATAAGGTACCAAAATCAAACACAAGCGCCAGAATAAGCGCCCGCTTTTGCCGCATTTTTGCCTTTTTTTTACGGTTATTCTGTGGAGATTTCGGCTCCCAGAACATATACTGGCTCAAGCCGTAATTTATCAGGACAGAAAAAACAAGTAGAAGAACAAAATACGGTTCTCCCACTCCATAAAATATAAGGCTTCCCACCAGAAGTATCATATTGCGATATCTGACGGGCATGATCAAATATACTATCATGAAAATCGGCAGAAACCGAAATAAAAATCCCACACTGGAAAATAACATGGATATAGAACTCCCCTACACAAATTAAGGCGGTTTATCTTATGTAAAGACCCTACATCTAGTATATTCCAGGTGGAATGATTTTACAAGGCCAAAATTGTTTTCCTTTCTTCTCCATTTTATCCGCTCTTTACCATTTATATGCAGCGGAATATGGCAAATGACTGTGCACTGATTAAAATACAATTTTTTTCCACACAGGCCGAGCCGATCTCCAATATTTTCTCTCCTGTCATGCTCTGTAAAGGAAGACTTTCTTCTTTCCCGGAAGGATTACATACACAAACAAGATTTCCTCTCCGGTAGGCAAAACTGCGTCTGTCCCGTTTCGCTGTCAGGATTTCCAGATTATCATGCACTGCGAACGCTTTCTCCTTATGCCGGATGGAGAGCACCTTTTTCACCGTGTGATAAAGAGAATCTGCCCGGCTTTGCTGACTTTGCACCGTAGGCGCGTCATTTCCCGTGTCCACCGGCAGATAGAGTCTGTCCGGCTCTGCATCAGAAAACCCGCAGTTTATCCCGTCCGTCCACTGCATCGGCGTGCGGGAACCGGTCCGGGTGTATCCCCCTTCTTTGGTGGGAAGATTCTGATAGCGCATACCGATTTCATCCCCATAATAGATAAAAGGTGCGCCCGGCATGGTCAATAAAAAAGCATATGCTATTTTTAATTCTTTCTCATCCAGATGATAAGCTGCTCTAATCGTGTCATGATTGCCTGTGATCAGACAGTAAAACCCTTTGTCTTTGACTGCCTCATACTTGGGCAGATATTCGTCCAGAAAGTCCAGAATGCTCCTGTCGCTGTCCTTCTTAAAAAAGCTGTTATCCCGTCCGCCATCGTCATAATCCCGCAGAAGGTTATGATAACCGTTCCCCGGCCAGTCCAGAAAGAAATCCATCTGAAATCCGCCCTGGTTAATGGCCGATTGGGGGTTGTTCCACTCGGACACAAACGCTGCGTCCGGATATTGATCCTGCACGCTTCCAAACAGGTCTCTCCAGACTTCACAGGTACCGCTCTTTGTCTCATCGTCATGTTTAACCAAAGAATCTGCCATGTCCACGCGAAAGCCGTCGCATCCCTTATCCAGCCAGAAGCACATCACCTCCCGGATCGCATCTCTCGTAGCCAGACAAGCCGGATCGTCCATGGGCTTCTGCCATGGCTGATCCGGGTGTAAAAATCCATAGTTTAAGGCCGGCTGGCATTTGAAGAAATTCAGGATATAGGTACCGTTTCTCTCACATTCCCCGGCAATATAGGCAAATCCGTCCGCCCGCATCAGCCACATATCGGTCCAGATATAACGGTCGGAATATTCGTTTCTCTCTGCCTTCCCGCTCTCGACAAACCACCTGTGTTGTTCGGAAGTATGTCCCGGCACCAAATCCAGCAAGATATGCATCTGCCTTTTGTGTACTTCTTCAAACAACCTGACAATGTCCTCCATGGTTCCATATCTGGCCGCCACTTTCCGATAATCCCGTACATCATAACCGGCGTCCGCAAAGGGAGAATCATAACAGGGATTCATCCAGATGGCATTACATCCCAACTCTTTGATGTAATCCAGTTTCTCGATAATCCCGTTAAAATCCCCGATCCCGTCCCCGTTGGAATCCTGAAAGGACTGGGGATAGATTTCATAAAACACTGCGTTTTTTAACCATTCTGTCATGTTGCTCATCCTCTCTTTCTATATTTTTACGAAGCCCCTTCGGATAATGATTTTTGATCTGTCCTCCGGAAGCCTTGCCGAACCCGATCGGATATCCCTCATACAAAAGGAGCATCCACCCCTTTTCCTGCCCACAGGAAATACTCTCTCCCCGGATATACCGCACCGCTTCTTCCATCGTCAGTTCTCTCACCTTGTCCGTATCCTCCCTGCCAAGCGAAAGTGCAAGCGCATGGGCGGGTTCAAAGCGGTTCTTCTTGTCCGCAAGCATACAAAGCCCCGGCCGCAGCACTTTTACGCCTGCTAACGGGATCATCTCCTCCGGCACCAGGTACACCTGTTCTTTGAATCTGATAAGTTCATCGCCCTGACCGGTCATCCACGAAGGCCGTATGCCAAGTTCTTCTGTGATAAATTTCCCTGCGGCTTCACACAGTTTTCTGTCCTTTGACCGCTCTTTGTCCGGCTTTGCCTTCCCCGGCTGCATAACACCCCTCTTTCGCAGGCGTGCGATGTAATGCCCTTCCCCCTGCAGCCTGTGAGGCCAAAGGCGCATCGTATGTTCGATTCCCGCCGCCGGCTCTTCTATCCAGTCAGGACGTCCCGGCAAAAAGGCGCTGTCACATACCGTCTCTTCTATCATAAAGTCATCATGTGCATGAAGAAACGCACTGACTGTCCCTTCATTCTCCTCCGGTGCAAAAGTACAGGTAGAATACACCAGTACGCCGCCCGGCTTCAACATTTTGGCCGCCTCTTTCAGGATGTGGCTCTGTCTGTCGGCACACATCCTGACATGTGCCGGCGACCATTCCTGCCTGGCCGTTTCATCTTTACGGAACATCCCTTCCCCCGAACAGGGCGCATCCACCAGGATCCTGTCAAAGAAGGCCGGAAAAAGTTCTGCCATCCTCTCCGGTTTCTCATTGCACACCACACAATTCCTGACGCCCATACGCTCTATGTTCTGAGACAGGATCTTAGCCCGCTCCGGTATGATCTCATTGGCCGCCAAAAGGCCCTTACCGTGCATCCGGCCCGCAATCTGCGTACTCTTACCGCCGGGCGCCGCACACAGATCCAGAATCCGCTCTCCCGGCCTTGGATCCAAAAGCTCTACCACAGCCATGGCAGACGGCTCCTGAATATAATAAGCCCCCGCCTCATGGAGCACATGTTTTCCCGGCTGCTGCGTTGCCTGATAATAGTACCCCTCCTGTGCCCAGGAAACCTTTGTCAGCGCAAAGGGCATCTTATCCGGGAAGGCTTCTGCCGTCCCTTTCAATGGATTGTGCCGCAGTCCATAATAGCGTTCTTTCTCATAGCTTGAGATAAAGTCGTCATACGCTTCTCCCAAAAGTCCCATCATGCGCTCACAAAATGCCTGTGGCAGCTTTATCATTTCGTTCATATGAATCCTCATTCCGGAGCATTTCACGTCCGTTTCTTTTTGTCAGATGCTTTCTAATAGCTTACAACACATTGCATATCTTTTCCATACCCTATATAATAAAAATGTCATGGCACAACATATAACAGAAGTATCATGTAAAGTACAATACCAGAAACCAAAAGAGGAGAACACAACATGCCGAGAAAAGACAGCCGCAACACCAAAGGACGCATAGTAGAATCCGCCTGGGAACTTTTCTATGAACAGGGTTATGAGGACACCACGATCGACGATATCGTGGAACATTCAGAGACCTCAAAAGGCTCCTTTTATCACTATTTCGACGGTAAGGATGCCCTTCTTTCTTCGCTCTCCTATCTGTTTGACAATAAGTATGAGGAACTGACTCCTTCCTTAGACAATTTTTCTTCCGGGTTTGATAAACTGGTTTATCTTAATCATGAGCTTTTTCTGATGATCGAAAACCGTGTCCCCTTAGACCTCCTTGCGAGACTTCTCTCCACGCAGCTAGTCACCGCCGGTGAAAAGCATCTCTTAGACCACGGGCGTACTTATTACCGGCTGCTTCGAAAGATCATTATAGACGGCCAGAAAAGCAGCGAGTTTCGAAACGACCTCTCCGTCAATGAGATTGTCAAAGCCTATGCACTCTTTGAACGGGCCATCATGTATGACTGGTGCATCTGTAACGGTGAGTATTCCCTCTACCAGTATGCCGGTACCCTGCTTCCCACCTTCCTGCGTGGATTCATTAAGGCATCCTCCTAAAGTGCAGACTCTATTCTATACTTTAGTTCATATTCTATTCTTCTTTTCCCTGTGATAGACTGGCTAAGGATTTGTGTCTGTGCGCACCCGATACAGATCAACGAAACAATCCGTGCGCGGAAAAGAGGAATCTTATGACATCACAAATTTGTATTATCATCGCCATTGTGGCCTATCTAGGGCTTATGATCTGCATCGGCGTAACCTTCTCCAGACAAAATACACAGGCAGACGAATTCTATCTGGGCGGCCGTAAGCTAGGGCCCTTTGTCACCGCCATGAGTGCGGAGGCCTCCGATATGAGCAGCTATCTGTTGATGGGACTGCCGGGACTTGCCTACATATCCGGTATCGCGGATGTTGGCTGGACTGCCATAGGACTTGCGCTTGGTACTTACTTTAACTGGCTCTTCGTCTCCAAGCGAATCCGCCGCTATTCCAGCCAGATCGGTTCCTTTACCATACCGGATTTCTTTGCCCGAAGATACGGGGATGACAGGCATATTCTGACCTGCATTGCCGCCGTTGTCATCGTGGTTTTCTTTGTGCCCTACACCGCATCCGGATTTGCGGCCTGCGGTAAACTTTTCAGCACCTTATTTGGTATGAATTATATGATGGCCATGCTTCTTAGTGCCGCTGTCATCGTGCTCTACTGCACCCTCGGCGGCTTCCTGGCTGTGAGCACCACCGATCTGATCCAGGGTATCACCATGTCCGTTGCCCTCCTCATCGTGGTGGGCTTCGGCGCTGTCACCGTGGGCGGATTCGATACGGTCATCGCAAACGCCGCCGAACTCCCCGGTTACTTAAGTATGGTACAGACCCATGCGGCAGATACCATGTCCGCGAAACCATATACACCGCTGACCATCTGCTCCACCCTTGCCTGGGGACTTGGATACTTCGGTATGCCCCATATCCTTCTGCGTTTCATGGCAATCGAAGATGAGAATAAACTGAAACTTTCCCGCAGAATTGCCAGCGTCTGGGTGGTCATCTCCATGGCTGTCGCTATCTTCATCGGCATTGTGGGATACAATCTTTCCAGAATAAACATTATTCCTATGCTAGAGGGCAGCAATTCCGAGACAGTCATCGTGCAGATTGCCTCCACACTCAGCATGCGCGGCGTGGTTCCCGCGTTAATAGCAGGCGTTATTCTTGCGGGTATTCTGGCCGCCACCATGTCCACGGCAGATTCCCAGTTACTGGCTGCCGCATCCAGTATCTCCCAGAATCTGGTGCAGGATTTTGGCAAGAAGAAACTTGATACGAAAACATCCCTGCTGATTGCACGCATGACGGTCATCGCCATCTCACTGATTGCCGTCTTTATCGCACAAGACCCGAACAGTTCTATCTTTACGATCGTATCCTTCGCGTGGGCAGGTTTCGGCGCCGCATTCGGGCCGGTTGTTCTGCTTGCCCTTTTCTGGAAGCGGTCGAACAGACAGGGCGCACTGGCAGGCATGATCACCGGCGGTGCCATGGTATTTGTGTGGAAATATGGCATTGCCACCCTGGGCGGTGCCTTTGCGATATACGAACTGCTCCCGGCCTTTGCCATCGCGCTTATGGTCAATGTGGTCGTATCTCTGCTCACACCGGCGCCTTCTGCGGATATTGTAAAAACTTTTGAAAGAGTCAATCAGCAGGACTAATGGCATAAATCAATAACAGTAGTTATCAAAGCACAGCGCCAGTAACAGCTTATACCGGCGCTGTGTTGTTTTGTTTGACGAAAGAATCCTTTCTGTATATAATGAAAAAGAAATGTATCCCATAGGAAAGATAGACCGCACTTGTAATCGGAGGAATTCAAATTGCTGCACATCACCTCATTGAGCGACAGTCTGGACATTTTTAAAGCGCTCGGTTCCGAAGTCCGCATCGAAATACTCAACATTCTCCTGGACAACAACCATATGAATATGAACGAACTGGCTTCCCGTCTCAACATCACGGGCGGCGCTTTGACCAGCCATATCAAAAAGCTGGAAAACTGCGGACTCATCCGCGTCTCCAATGAGTCTGCCGGACACGGCAATCAGAAGATCTGTTCCCTTCATCTGGATAAGATTTTGATCGATCTGGAAAAAGAAGAAACGATTCAGAATGTATACAGCACCGATATCAAAGTAGGTCACTATTCGGTCTATCGCATCTGCCCTACCTGCGGTCTTGCCTCCGACAAGGCTCTGATCGGCGAGGTAGACGATGTCCGCTACTTTGACCATCCGGACCGTTACAATGCCGACATCCTCTGGTTTACCAAAGGATTTGTGGAATATCAAATCCCCAACCTCATCCCCGGTTTCCAGAAAATCACGCAGCTTACGATTTCCGCCGAGTTAGGTTCTGAGGCGCCTGGTGTGAATAATGTCTGGCCTTCCGACATCTCCTTTTATCTGAATGATGTATGTGTGGGTAAATGGCTCTCTCCCGGCGATTTCGGTGATGCCCGCGGACTGCTCACACCGGAATGGTGGCTGACGAACTGGAACCAGTATGGCCTGTTAAAACTGCTTGTCATCAATAAGGACGGTACCTTTATTGACGGCTTGAAGATTTCTGATGTGACCATTGACAGTCTGCATCTGAATTATCGCAGCAGCCTCCGCCTGCGTCTGGCTGTAGATGATGATGCACAGCATATCGGCGGCCTGACGATCTTCGGCAGAACTTTCGGCAACTACGGGCAGGATATCAAAGTAAACATCCATTATGCTCCCATGGACGAAGTGGTCCGCTGAACGGCAAACATTATGTTACATATGTTATTATTCGCTGATGGAAATGTCTATGCGGCGCAGCTTTTCCAGTAAGATTTCCTCTTCTGTGGGCAGGTCTTCCGATATCTCAATCTGCCTGCGAAGCTGCCACATCCGCTGGTCAATGGCTGCGATCTGCCTGGCACAGGCCGTCAACTGCTCTACAATCTCACTTTGATTGGGCACCTCCTGTTTATATTTCAACTGATGCTCCAGACTTGCCCAGAAATCCATGGCAATCGTGCGGATCTGTACTTCCACCGCCATCTCTCTTGTCTGGTCTGAAAAGAACACCGGTACACTCACAATCATATGATAGCTCCGATAGCCGTTGGGTTTGGGATTCTTAATATAATCCTTCTCCTTTATCACCGTGATATCATCCTGCTTGGCAAGAGCCTGCGCCAACTCGTATATCTCATCCACATAAGAACATACCACCCGTATGCCCGCAACATCACGAAGATTTTTCTCCACGTTCTCCACCGTAAAATCCAGTCCCTTACGATTCAGTTTCTCCATAATGCTCGCACTGCTTTTTAACCTGGAACTAATGGAGGTGATAGGATTACGCCGGTACCGTACATTGAATTCCGAATTCAGCACATCGAACTTTGTCCGTACCTCCTTGATCGCACAACTGTAACGCATGCGCATTTCTTTATAATCCACCATCGTTCCGGCCAGTTTCCTGCGCTGGTCATAGATAGCCCTGTCCACACTGGGTATCACCATTACCTGCGTATTATCGGAATCACTACTCATCTCATCCAAAGGGAAAAAGGGATTTCCGCTCATTTTATCTTGTGTCCTCCGTTTGATAACATATGTTTTACTATTAATCTCTCATTTCTTCATTACTATATACCCATGATACGCACAATACAATTAAGGGTTTATTAATTTTATGTGAAAACTCACGGAAGATATCCACTACTGTACGTTTCTTCCCACTCTTTACGCGGTATGGCCACCACGCTCTCTTTCCCGAAGAACTCCCGCACCTTCTGGTTCGTCCAGGCTTCCGGATGTTCCGTCACCGGCATATGCATGAGCGGACCCTGCCTGTCATTGATCGAGGGAAGAATCACTTCGTCAACAGACTCATCCGTCAGTAACTGCATGAATTGATCCATTTGCTCTTTATAATCCCGTGCCTGCCCCGTCATGATATATTCCAGACAGATATAATCTGTCGTATCCTTCACATTGCTACGGCCAATCACCAGTATGATCAATGCCGTCATCATACCGGCGGCATATAAATATCGCATGTTATTTCCACTCTTCTTTCCACGTCTTTCACACTTGCCCGCAAGCCAGCCCAGACCGTACAACATACTGCACAACATCATAAGCACACAGACCCAGTAGATGGTATTGGGCACACCGCCCGATACGCCCACCCCGGCAAAGATACCCGGCCAGTACATCGCGCAGTAAGTCCCGAAAAAGTAGAATATCACGATACCCGGAAGCGGGAATCTGATCTTCTCTCTTGCCACAACATCCCGGAAGATATCCCATAAAATGACCGCCAGTACGATCATCGCCGCCAGCGTGACCGGGTGCTCTCTTCCCGCACTGGCCATATCCTCGATACCTTGTCTGAAAGATTGCAGTACCGCCCATATCATGCGCTCTGCCGTGATCTCATAAGATTCCCCGCCGCGTCTGGCATTCCCCGGCGCCAGCGCACTGATCAGAAGACCTGCCATTTCCAGTACAAGCGGTATTCCCATCCACAGGACTTTTCTACTCCTTTGATAAAAGAATATCCCCAGAAAAATAAACCCAAGACATCCGAAAATGGCCGCCAGATAATTCGTTCCGCCCAGACATGTCATCCACAGAGCCGCCCAGACGACATACCTTATCCGCTGCGTCTGTACAAACCGCATGAAACATCCAATGCCGAACAAAGAAATGGCGAACGGTACCGTATAGTGCGCCGTTCCGTTGTACCAGAAAATGGCCGACGTCTTATAAGGCGGAAACTGAATCAGTAAAAACAAAATCACCAAATCCACCAGCAAAAAGTCCCTGACAGACATATGGCAGAAACAAACCGTTATCTGATACAAAACCCAGGATATACTTCCGATCAAAAGTCCCAGCATGATGCACGGCACGATCCAGTACATCTCATGAGAAAAGACCTCGGGTTGCAGCGTAAACAGGAAAATAGAAAACCAGGTTCCTTGCCAACTGCTGTAATAATCTCCTACTGTCTGAAAAGCCGCCTGCATAACGCTCACAAGAGAATGCGTCTCCACCCATGCCCGATGCGTCAAAAGACCATACCCCCAGTCATCCCCCGAAGCACGGTCTATCCCCGCCAGATACAGAATAGGAAGCAGGCTCAATAAAAAACCAATCGTTATTATATATGTAAGATACCGTCTCCGTGCTGTATGATCCACACCAAATCCTCTTTTCCATATTTTTTAACCGCTGTAATTCCTGGGACGCAGAGTGCTGACTCTGCGTCCATTGTACCACGCCTCCGCAGAATGTGACAGCATTTTATTTTAGATACATGGTCGTAAACGCCACTGATAATACCCGCATATCCGGATTGGTCCTGTCGAGCTGGTTGGGGGTGACGGCACCGGGAAAGACCATACGGATGATCAGTTCGTCCTCCCCCAGCGTTTCTTCCGGTATCGTAATGACCATATCTTTCCCGATTTGGTCCCGCTTGCAAGTGATCGTAGTGACTTTATGCCCGTTGGCATAGATTCTTATCTTCTGTGAATCCCCATATAAGTCCCCATAGGTGAAATGAAATTCCAGATCTTTCCTGTCTAAGTGCCCAAGATCCAAACACATACTCAATTCATTGCTTGCAACAGCCGCATTATGTTCCTTATAAAGGCGGTAGTCAAGCTGTTTCGCATACGCATTATCCACCGTAAAGTCAATCACATCACCCATCCGGTAACTAATGCGATTGATCTCATAAGGATTCCAAAGCCGAAACTGCCTGCTGTCGGCCTGATCTCCTACGATAAATCTACTGTAATCCAGTGTTTCATCCACCGGTTCCTCCAGGGTAATCCTTGCCCTGATCGATCTGTGAACGGTATGCAGTCTTTCTACGTCACTTTCCTTCGAAATATCATACAAAGACGGCCCATAAGCAGAATAATCCTCCATGATCGTACCTGCTATGGAAGCAACCAGATTCCTGAAATGAACAGGTGCCGAATTGTGTGTCAGTTCGTGTGCCTCATAGGGACGTTTTAGTAAGACAGCAGGATTGGCCTCCAGGTTATCGTCTTCGTGCCGTCCGTGATCTCCGAGAATAACAATGGTACTGTTTTCATATACCCCTATCCTTTTCATTTCCCCAATATAATCTGCTATGATTTTCATATTTCCTTGTAAAATCTGCTGTTCTGTCACAAAGTCTTTGCCCTCTTCCAGCCGTTCAATATTTTCATTCATCAGATAAGGCTTATGTACGCCCTGCAGATGGTATAAGCGAAAGCTTTTGTCATAACGTTCCTGCAGACCCTGCGCCGCCTTAAAATCCTGGTAAAACTGTACATCATCGAAGACATAGCCGCCTTCTGCACAGGTGATCGTACTCATCATCTTATTTTCAGACAGCCAGAAATACGGCTTTAAAAACTGCGGCATCAGATAAAAGTTTACCAGTTTATAAAGCTGTGTGCCAAAAACAGGATAATCATAAATCCAACTGTCTCCTGTCACCGCATAATTATTAGCAATGCCATCCGGCAGTCTGGAGAAATAATGCGCCGTTGTATAGAAGCGCACATCATATCCATTGTTACAAAGATCCGTATAGAAATCCGTTTCCTCCCAGATTTCTTCTACATATTCATCCAGTGGCTGCATGGGGTCATACTCCACTCCGGTCAGCAAAAGGGGCAGTGCCACGCGCGTGGAAGCGCCGCCTGATACCGCATTGTCAAAGAATGTGAAATCATCCAGGAACCCCTCTGCACAGGCCTCTGATGTGAGATATTTTTCCATGGAAGACGCCTGCAGCGTGTCTACCAGAAATATGATAATATTACCGTTAGAACCGATGGCAAATTCCTCCTCTTTCGAGAAGCCGTAATTGACGTAACTGTCCTGCCTTGTGGTAAACAAAAGTACCATCAGGGTCACCATCTGAACAGAGCTTAAGAAAAGGGCAAGATATTTCATTGCCTTTTCCGTTTTTTCTTTCCATAGACGGGCACATACAAGACATAATCCCATACCGGACAGCCAGAAACACAGGCTGATTCTGTTTTCTTTCTGGTAAGATGCCCAGGCAATCTCCGTACCATCCAGCGACGGGAACGCAGGATTTAAGAAATTCCCCTGCACATAAGCACACAGTGCAACGCCAAAAACAAACGCAATGAAAAAGTGCAGCATCTTTTCATCCGTAAGACATATGGCGGACACATAAAAGAAAGCCGTCAACAAAATTACAGCCGCCAATATAACCGGCACGATTTTGGAATAGGTGATGGAGAACTCATTCATATTTTGCAAAAATAAAGAACTCGGTGTAAACACCGCATAGGTAACAAGGAAAAATAAAACAGACGGGAAAAGTCTTTTGGCCATTTGTTTCAAAGCCGCCAGATTCAGCCTGCAAAGATTGCGATTCGTCCAGGCAAATAAGAGAGAGATTACGACTTCCAGAACGATCCACTTCACTTTAAATCTTACACTCATTTCAAACAGATTAAATCCATACATCCCAATCATATGGAGTCCTGTCAGGATCAGGGCATTTGTGAAAAAGGTATAAAATAAAATGTAAGCTAACACGTTTCTCCTATTCGTTAACCCCCCCCTCTCCTACATTTTGGCCATGTTGTATGCGATATATCACAACCGCGAGGATGCCGGGTAACACTGCAATGATTAATTCTAACATAACTACTGTCTCCTTCTTATATGATTTGCCTGTTTTGTCTATTTTATACAAGCGGCTATCCGGCATCTGCCGTACCCATATTCCTTGTCTATCTGTTGCAGATTCTGCGGATCAAAATTCCATTTCGCAACAACGTATTGTCAATATAATGCCTGGAAAAAAGAATCTCACCTTCTCTTGCGATCTCGATATCCTCTTCCTCACAGTTGATGATAACTTCCACGTAATTATCCAGCCAGCCCATCTTATTAAATTCAATGACTCTTGGTCTGTTGATCTTATTGGGGAAATGGAAATTACGGTTTCTCAAAAGCGGCTCTTCCATCCGCAGATGCAGCAGGCTTCTGATGATCCCGATCCTCTCATTATATACACCCCCGTCTATCTCTTCCCATGGCATGCACCGGCGGCAGTCCGGATCGTGGCCGCCCTCCATGGCAATCTCCGTGCCATAGTAGATACAAGGCGATCCCGGCATGGTAAAGAGCACTGCCAACTGCTGAAAATACTCATCCAGATTCTTCACATCGCTTCTGAGCCTTTTCGTGTCATGAGAATCTAACAGGTTGAACAGGACGTCATTGGTTTGCTGCATATAACGTGTATAACAACGGTTTATCGTACACTCGAAATCCTCATTGGTAAGGCTTTTATCAATCCAGAAGTCTTTAATGCTCTCTCCTAAGGGATAATTCATGACCGAATCAAACTCATCGCCCCGAAGCCACGGCATGGCATCATGCCAGATCTCCCCCAGAATGTACAGATCCGGTTTGATGGCCTTCAAATGACTTTTCAGTTCCTTACATAATGCATGAGAGATCTCATTCGCCACATCCAGACGGATGCCGTCCACATCATAATTTCTGACCCAGTTCTCACACACGCCGATCAGATATTCCCTCACTTTGGGATTATTGGTATTTAGTTTGGGCATATTATCATAAAAGGCGAATGTATAATACTGATTTGCATGAGCACATCCGCCATCTTCCCGAAACGGCCATTCATTCACCATAAACCAGTCCCAATATTCTGATTGCGGCCCTTTCTCCTTCACATCAAGCCAGGGTGCAAAATCCCGTCCGGAATGGTTAAACACCCCGTCTAACATCACTCGCATGCCTCTGCCATGAGCCTCCTTAACCAGAGTCTTCATGGTCTCTTCCGTTCCGAAATGAGGATCGATCTTCATGTAATCGGTGGTATCGTATTTGTGGGAACTGGGCGCCTCATTGATCGGTGTCAGATAAAGCCCCGACACCCCCAGTCCTTTGATATAATCCAGTTTCTGGATTATGCCTTGCAAGTCCCCGCCGAAAAACTCCTGATTGGTCACAGAACCTTTCACCCGCCAGGGCAGCACTCCCTCTGGATCATTGGATGAATCTCCATTGCAGAAACGTTCCGGAAAGATCTGGTACCAGATTGTATCGTTGACCCAGGCAGGCGCTGTCGGGATATCCGCCGGATTCATCCAGGGAAAGATAAAGCACTGCCTGCTTCTGCCCGCTAACTGCATCTGCGCCTCCGAAACAAACCCGTCCTCAAAATAGAACCATCTCTCGTTCTCCGTCTGCAGTTCAAAATAGTATTTGAGTCTCTTATACGCCGGTTTGATCGTGGTCGTCCACCAGAGCTGATTCTTCAATCTCTTCTTAAAAGGGATATTGAGCGCCTCGCCGTCCCACCTCTCACCACCGCCCAGAATGCCGGATTTGAAAGGATCTCCATGAATCAGATTCACATATTTCACATCATATCCCGTCTGAATATTGATGACAAGCTGCTCTTCGTCTAGCGGGTAACAATAATTATCATTGGCTCTGTGATACACTGCATTAAAATCCATAAGGTACCTCCTTGTTTAATATAGAAAACGTTTTCCATTTGCTATATCATACTACCGCACTGTTAGAATTGCAAGTCCTATCCTCCAAAAAAGCTGCCTTCTATGCGCACTTACATAACTTTTCACAGCGCAGCAAACAGCCCAGCAATATGGTAGCAGACAAACGCTGTGATCCATGCCACTATGCATTGCATACATACGACGCCAAGCATCTTCCACACAGAACCCATCTCCCGCTTAATGGTAGCAACCGCCGCCACGCAGGGCGTATAAAGAAGTGTGAAAACCAGGAAACTTATCGCCGAAAGCGGCGTAAATATGCTCCCCAGAGTCACATCCAGATTGGTCATGGAAGAGCCGGTCAAAACGCCCAGTGTGCTGACCACAGCTTCCTTGGCCGTAAATCCGCTGATCAGGGCCGTAGCCGCCCGCCAGTCATTAAAGCCCAGAGGGGCAAAAAGCGGTGCGATCAGCTTACCGATCATGGCTAACAGACTCTCTCCGGAATCCGCCACCACATTAAGCCTGCTGTCAAACGTCTGTAAAAACCAGATGATCAACGTGGCGATAAAAATAATCGTAAACGCACGCTGGACAAAATCTTTGGCCTTATCCCACATCAAAAGAAGCACGCTCTTTGCAGAAGGGAATCGATAATTGGGAAGTTCCATCATAAACGGCATCGGTTTGCCATGAAACGCCGTCCTTTTTAACAGCAGCGCACAGACAAGCCCCACCAGGATTCCCAGTACATACAGCCCTATCATCACAAGCGCCGCATATTCTTTGAAAAAGGCAGCCGCAAACAGTGCATAGATTGGTATTTTAGCCGAACAACTGATAAACGGGATCAGCAGAATCGTCATTTTCTTATCCCGTTCGGAAGATAAGGTACGTGTGGACATCACCGCCGGCACGCTGCATCCAAAACCAATGAGCATCGAGACAAAACTCTTACCGGACAGGCCGATCTTTCTGAAAGGCCGGTCCATCACAAAGGCAATCCGCGCCATATATCCCGAATCTTCCAGGATCGACAGGAAAAAGAACAACACCACAATAATGGGCAGAAAACTAAGCACACTGCCCACCCCCGTAAAGATACCGTCAATCACCAGACTTTGCACCACCGGATTGATTCCATACTCTGTAAGCGCCTGATCCACCACCCTGGAAAGTGCGTCGATTCCCATGCTCATCAGATCGCTCAGTAGCTGTCCGATCACACCAAAAGTCATAAAAAACACGACCACCATGATCAGCACAAAAACCGGAATTGCCAGATATTTGTGCGTGAGAATGCTGTCTATCTTAAGACTTCTGATATGCTCTTTGCTTTCCTTGCATTTGATAACAGCCTGTGCGCATACCCGCTCGATAAAGTCATAGCGCATATCCGCCAGCGCCGCATTGCGATCCATCTGGCTGTCCTGTTCCATCTCCACGATACTGTGTTCCATCAGATCAAGTTCGTTGTCGGAAAGAGCCAGTCTCTCTATGATATCCTGGTCCCCCTCCACGATCTTCGTGGCGGCAAACCGGGGCGACATACCAATCCTTTCCGCATGATCTTCCACCTGATGGCTGACCGCATGGATACAGCGGTGTACCGGCCCCTTCTCACAAAAGTCCGTCACCTTCGGATAAATCCTCTTCGAGGATACCTCCTTGATGGCGGCGATCAGATCCTCCACACCCTCATTCTTCACCGCACTAATCGCTATCACCGGAATGCCAAGCGCCTCTTCCATCCTGGCAATATCTATGGTACCCCCGTTTCCCCTCACCTCATCCATCATGTTGAGGGCAAGTACCATGGGAATATGTAATTCCAGAAGCTGCAGGGTAAGATACAGATTCCTCTCGATATTCGTGGCATCCACTATATTAATGATACCGTCCGGCTTCTCCTGCAAGATGAAGCTCCTGGTCACAATCTCCTCATTGGTGTACGGCCGGATCGAATAGATACCGGGCAGATCCACCACCGCATTGCCCTTCTCTCCCCGTATTTCTCCCATTTTGGAATCCACCGTCACACCCGGGAAATTACCCACATGCTGGTTAGAACCCGTAAGCTGATTAAATAATGTAGTCTTTCCACAGTTCTGATTTCCTGCCAACGCATATATCATGACTCTAAACCTTCTTCCGTTTTCTTCGTCACACTAACCGCCATGATTCCGCTTCCGTGGAATCCCAAATTCGTCCCGGAGAATGCCGCTTTCTGTGTGAGACTTAGTTCTTCTTCGCGAAGCAGCCCTTGCTGCGAGTGATTGGAAGTACTTCTCACACTATTCCATCACTTCAATCTTGCCCGCATCCTCCTTGCGGATTGTCAGTTCGTACCCCCGCAGATGAATCTCGATCGGATCCCCCATCGGCGCCACTTTCTGTATCCTCACGACCGTCCGGGGAATCAGGCCCATATCCAAGAGTCTGCAGCGCAGCTCCCCCTCACCGCCCACCTTCGTAATCTTCACTTCTCTGCCGATTGCTACCTGATCTAATGTCATATCTTTACTGTCCCTCTATCCTGCTGCATACAGTTTCTCTATTTCGTTACCTTTTGCACTTGCACCATGCTATCTGTTCCGACGCCGCTTCCTGCCAATGTGTGCAAATGAACTGCTGTTTCCACGCGTCTTACCCTGTGTATACATGACGAAAGGCACGATAAGTCCGCCGCATGCCTTCATCAAACTCTGTGTAAGTAAGGCCCAGTTCCCTTTTTCCTTTCCCGTTATCGCACAGATGTGTCTCCGCCGCCGTCGCCGGGAAAGGCACCGGCACGCCCTGGTCCACGGCCTCTTCTACCGTAAGCGGTACTTCCGTCAGATTCTCTACCGCCTCCGGATCTGCTGCCTCACGCAGCGTCCGGAAAAAACTGTCATAAGTAAGAATCTGATCCTGGCACAGATTATACGCCTGCCCGTAAGACTTTTCGTTTCCCAGACACCGCAGAATCGCCTGTGCCGCATCTTTCACATACACAAACTGAAATTCCCCGTCTGCATCCGTGAACCTGGGCAGGGCATGATTTCGCAGAAGCATCTGGATATAGACCGACTCTCTGGGTGCATAATTGTAAGGACCATAAAGAATGGCCGGACGAAGCACCGTATAAGGAATATTCTCCGCCGTACATACTTCTCTGACTTCTTCCTCAAGGGCGGTCTTTCCTGCAATATAGGCACCCGCCTCTCCGGGAATCTTTCTTCGCTCTAACGGCGCATCCTCGGTCTTAAGCACACCGCTTTGCCGCTCATAGACATCCACCGTACTGATCAGAATATACTGTCCGATTTTCCCCGGCAGACACGCTATCATGCTGCGCACATCGCCCGCCTCATAGGCGCAGAAATCTATCACCGCATCATACGCTTCGCAGTCTGCGGCCGCATGTGCATCATGTCTGTCACCCGTGATCTGTCTGACACCGAAATCCGCCATGGAATAGGTACCCCGATTCCACACGGTAATCTCATGTTGTCCAGCCGCTTCCATGACAAACACTCTTCCGTAAAAATAACTGCCGCCTATCACCAATAATTTCATAGCTTATCCCTCTCATACTGCTGTTATATAAAAGGATTGTAAAACCGGCTGCCATCCCAGAACGTGACCACCAGATCTATCAAAAAGACAGCCAGCACAAATCCTATCACAAGCCAGTCATTTCTTTTCAGTCTGCGCTGTACATACCAGGTACGTTTCTTTTCTTTGCCAAATCCACGCAGTTCCATGGCATTGCTGACCGTCTCGATCCGGTTTAGGCTGGACATGATCAGCGGCAGAAGAATCGCCACCGAATTCTTCAATCTGGTAAACAGCTTATCCTTACTGGAAAGATCGATGCCTCTGGCCTGCTGTGCCTGGCTGATATTCTGATATTCTCTCTGCACATCCGGTATGTATCGAAGCGCCAGACTGACCGCATAGCCTGCCCTGTAGCTGACCCCTATCATCGCCAGAGAGGCAGCAAATTCACTGGGATCCGTACAGGCAATGAAAAGAAGCGCCACCGGTACTACACAGATCACCTTCATGGTCATATTCAGATGGTAGAACAACTGTTGTGCCGTGACTGTATAAGGCCCTGCTATTGTGATGAGCACATCCCTGCTTTCGTATATTTCCACACCATATTCCGGGGCAAACAGGTACACAAACAAGTTATTCAGTACCAGAAAAACCGCAGCCAGCCCCAGTACTACACTGATATCCCGCACGCTGATCTTACTGACTTTAAAAATTACGGCACTGATCACCAGCATGCCGATCAGGATCCTTGTGTCATAAGTCACCATAGAGGCCACGCTCCACACAATAAAAAATATTAACTTTGTGGTGCCTGTCAGTTCATGCACCATACTCTCTCGTTTGATATAACTTAAAACAGCGACCTTTGCCATCTTATCCTCCGTTTTATTTACTATCCTCTAAACCCCTTCGGCTGTCACGCCATGCTGCCTCTCATTTTCATATCCGATAAACCGTTCCGTAAACCGCTGTGGATTGTCTATTTCACACTGCATGCTGAGCGTATAAAGGCTCGTCTCCTTCAGATTGGCTTTCTTCACCAGCTCCGGGTCATTCAGTACATGCGCCGCCGTGGTATCCGCCAACAGTTCTCCCTCACTGAATACGATCGCTCTCGGTGTATATTCTAACATCAGGTGCATATCATGGGTGATCATGACAATGGTAAATCCCTGCCTGTTTAACTCCTTTAAGAACTCCATGATCTCTGTGTAATGATGATAATCCTGTCCTGCGGTCGGCTCATCCAGAATGATCATCTGGGGCCTCTGCACCAGGATTCCGGCGATCGTCACCCGCTTTTTCTGGCCGAAGGAAAGGGCCGACACTGGCCACTTACGGAAAGGATACAGCCCACAGATCTTTAATGTCTCCTCCACCCGCTCTTTTCTCTCTTCCGCCGTCATATTGCTGCTAAGAAGCGCCATCTCCACTTCGTCCCAGATCATGGGTTTGGAAATCATCTGATTGGGATTTTGCATGACATAGCCGATTCTCTGCGCCCGTTCCTTGATCGTATCACCGGAAATATCCCTGCCCTCCAGATAGATGGCCCCGGAAGTGGATTTCTCGAAACCGCAGATCAACTTGGCCAGTGTACTTTTACCGGCGCCGTTTCGCCCCACAATGCTGATCATTTCCCCCTGCCTGATCGTAAAGCTTACATCTCGCAGATTCAGGACTTCATCCGTATAGCCAAAGCTTACATTCTGCACGTTCAGAAGCTGTTTTTCTTCCCCTTTTTCTTCCCGCTTCGCCGGTGCATTTTGATACCAGTCCTGCACCATCTTCTTCTGCTCTTTGGAAAGCACCAGACTGTCCACATGCTGCGGCTCCAGTTCTTCTGTGATGGGAACTCCCGCATAACGCAGAGCCGTCAGATACAGCGGTTCCCTGATGCCATGCTCCAAGAGGGCACTTCCTGACAGAAAGGCTTTGGTGGGCATATCCACCACAATCTTTCCCTCATCCATCAATACAATCCTGTCAACCTTGCGCCACAACACGTCCTCGAGACGATGCTCAATGATGATGACCGCCGCACCGGTCCGTTCCTGCACCATATCGATCAGTTCTATGGTCGTCCTGCCTGCCGCAGGGTCCAGGTTCGCTAACGGTTCGTCAAACAGAAGTACCTTCACCTCGTCCACCATAACGCCCGCCAGACTGACTCGCTGTTTCTGTCCGCCAGAAAGTTCATGGGGCGCATACTGCAGATGATGGTCGATATCTACCAGCTTAGCCACTTCCCCCACAATCCTTATCATCTCTTCCTGCGCAACGCAGCTATTCTCCAGGGCAAAGGCAATATCCTCTCCCACCGTCAGACCGATAAACTGTCCGTCCGTATCCTGCAGCACCGTGCCCACCGTATGGCTCAGTTCAAAGATACTGCTCTTTTTAGGTTCTATGCCTCCTACCGTAAGTTTCCCCGTATTTTCCCCCGGATAGGCAAAGGGAATCAGGCCGTTGATGCAACTCCCGATGGTGCTCTTACCGCTGCCGGATGCACCTGCGATCAGCACCTTCTCCCCGGGATAAATGTCCAGATTGATATGGTGCAGCGTGGGTGCCGCCTGCGCCGTATATTGAAATCCATAATCTTGAAAAGAAATGATGGGTTGCGCCATGGTATTTCTCCTTACCTGTTTTCCGTATTTTCTGTACTTCTATATCCTATCACAAGAAATCACTGCTGCAATTTGCTGTACTTTTCATCATATTATAAATTACAAAAAGATAAGCAGATCCGGAAGGCCTCATGCTTCCCGAATCTGCCCAAATCTTACGCCTAATCTTCCTTCGTCAAAGATCCCTTCTTCACCACAGTCTTGGCATAACCAAGCAGTAACAGCGTCCCTACAACGCCGGTGGTAATAATATTAGCCACTGCCGCCATAAGTCCCTGCGCAAATAATTTCTCAACAGGCTCCGCATAGATCAGGATATCGAGAACAGGCGCCACAAGCCCCCAGGCTAATACATGCGCGATGGCCTGCGCCACATTGAAGAAAATAATATCTTTCTTCTCAACACCTTCTTCCACATGCATCTTCATGGTCACAAAACCGATCACAAGACCGAAGAACGCGGAAGCAATAATCCAGCTCCACCAGGGGCCGTAGCTTGTCGCATCAATCAGCGTATGTCCGATGAATCCGATCAAAAGACCTGCAACGGGACCAAACAGTGTCGCAAACACTGCCTCCACCGCATACTGCAGACTAATGTTCGTGTTTGGTACGGGCGACGGAATCGCAATCTTACCTAACACAAAGAATAATGCCGCGCCGATACCGATGGCAACCACGCTCTTTACCGATAACTTTTTCATAAAATTTCCTCCCTCATATGTAATATTTTTCAAATACATTCCTATTATAGCCCGTTAAATCTTGTCATGTCAACCGTCATTATATCGCTCTGCACCCGCCACATAAGCCGCTAGTTCTTAAAGCTGTGAATGGGCGCCGGAATGCGTCCTCCTCTGTTCACAAAGGCTTCGCAGGAAAAAGGATTCACCGGCATGACCGGCGCATACCCAAACAGTCCGCCAAACTCCACTTTCTCTCCCACGCCCTTGCCGATTGCCGGAATGATGCGCACTGCCGTGGTCTTCTGGTTCACCATGCCGATCGCCATCTCATCCGCGATGATGCCCGCAATGGTGGTATTCTCTGTATCTCCAGGAATTGCAATCATGTCAAGACCCACAGAACATACGCAGGTCATGGCCTCCAGTTTCTCCAGCGTAAGGGCACCCGCCGTCACCGCATCGATCATGCCCTGATCCTCGCTGACCGGAATAAAAGCGCCGCTGAGTCCGCCCACATAGGAAGAAGCCATCACACCGCCCTTCTTCACCTGATCGTTCAAAAGTGCAAGTGCCGCCGTAGTGCCGGGTGCCCCCGCATACTCCAAGCCGATCTCACACAAAATATCCGCCACGCTGTCTCCAATGGCCGGTGTAGGCGCCAGAGACAGATCCACAATGCCAAAAGGAATGCCTAACATCCGGGAAGCTTCCTGGGCCACCAACTGCCCCACTCTCGTGACCTTGAATGCGGTCTTCTTAATGGTTTCACACAGCACCTCAAAATTCTCTCCCCGCACCTTGGTAAGGGCCGTCTTGACAACCCCCGGCCCGCTGACGCCCACATTAATCACCGCATCCGCCTCTGTCACGCCGTGGAAAGCGCCCGCCATAAAAGGATTATCATCCGGCGCATTGCAAAAGACCACCAGTTTCATACAGTCAGCACTGTCTTCCTCTCTGCTGATCAGGGCCGTCTCCTTGATGATATCCCCCATCAGCCGCACTGCATCCATATTGATTCCCGTTCTGGTGGAACCCAGATTCACGGAACTGCAGACCCGTTTGGTATAATGCAGCGCTTCCGGGATGGAACGGATCAGAAGTTCATCTGCCTTCGTCATTCCCTTGGATACCAGGGCAGAATAACCGCCGATTAGATTGACCCCCACCGCCTCCGCCGCTTTATCCATTGTCTTAGCCAGTGTCACGAAATCCTCTTTGCTCCTGCAGGCTGCACCGCCCACCAGCGCCATGGGTGTTACTGAAATACGTTTATTAACAATCGGAATTCCAAATTCCTTCTGGATTGCCTCTCCTGTCTTTACCAGATCTTTGGCGACAGAAGTTATCTTTGCATATACCTTCTCATTCAGCTTGGTAATATCGGCATCGATGCAGTCTAACAAGCTGATTCCCAGCGTGATCGTCCTCACATCCAGATTTTCTCTGGCTATCATCTCATTGGTCTCAGCCACTTCAAATAAATTGATCATCTTCCTCCTCCATGTTCAGAGCCTTACAGTATTAAATGCGGTGCATCTGGTCAAAGATTTCTTCCTTCTGACATTTGATGACCACGCCGATGTCCTCTCCCAGCTTCGCAAGTTCATCCACGATCACGCCAAAGTCCTTACTGGTAAGATTCGTATCTACAATCATCATCATATTAAAAAAGCCCTGCACAATGGTCTGAGAAATGTCCAGAATATTAATCTGGTTGTCCGCCAGATAAGTACACACTCTGGCAATGATCCCCACCGTATCTTTTCCCACTACTGTAATTATTGTCTTCTTCATATTCTCCTCCATCTTAACCTGTCGCACCGATATCGCGAGTGATAACCGGTTCTCTGCCTTTCATGTGAGCACGTATTATGCCGATGTCATCTGATCTCTATGATATTAGACACATCGTCCCGCCTTGCCACATAGACCGGAAAGTCATTGCCGCTATACTTGGTGTCTGACATGGTCACTTCCACCCGGACCGACTCATAAGCCAGTTCCGGCAGATTATTCTCCTTACTTAAATGTCCCAGCACAACTGCCTGCATCTTATCATGCAGAAGCCGGCTCAACAGCTTCCCCGCCGTCTCATTGGACAGATGCCCTCTCTCTCCCAGGATTCGCTGTTTCAGGTAATAGGGATAAGGCCCAACCTGCAGCATATGTACATCATGATTGGCCTCCAGATACAGAATATCCAGATCCCTTAAACACTCCACCGTATATTCGTTATAACAGCCCAGATCCGTGATGATGCCTGCTTTGCGCCCGTCATGACTGATCCGATAAGCCACCGGATCTGCCGCGTCATGAGAAGTCCTGATCGGATACAGTGTCAGATCCTTGATGATACACCGCTCATCCGGCCTGATGATCTGAAAAAGGGAATCGTCAATCTTTCCCTGGGACACCGTCTGCTTAATGGCCTCTATTGTGCCCTTCGTAGCGTATATCGGCACTCCGTATTTTCTGGAAAGCACCCCCAGACCGCTTATATGGTCTGCATGTTCATGTGTGATACAGATTGCATCGATATCTGTCATCTTAAGTCCCAGTTCCCGAAGGCCGGCCTCTGTGCGTTTACCGCTGATTCCCACATCCATCAACAGATGCGTGGTATCACTTCCCACATAAACGCAATTGCCGCTGCTGCCACTGGCAATACTGCACAATCTCATCATGATGTAAACCTGTTCTTACCCTTCCCTAATTCTTCCAGTAAATCTCTATCACGTCTCCGCTTTTAATGTTCTCCATATACTGTGCTTCCCTGCCGTTTAAGCTGGTCACGATACCGCTTCCCTGAGGCTTTGACAGGTCAAAATCAATATGTTCAAACACATCCACAAAGATATAACTGCGTTTGCCTGTGAGCGTGACCGGCTCATGATTTACGGTCACCGTAACAGAGACCGGCGCCCCTTTACTCAGCATCGCTTCCCTACGTCTGGCCTCTTCTTCTTTGGCTCTGGCGGCTGCCTCTTCCTTTGCTCTTGCCTCGGCTTCGGCACGCTGGATGCCGGGCCCCATGACGATCCTTGCGCCACGGGATCTGCCGGAAGCTGTAGCGGCTGTGGATGCGGTTTCGCTTGTCACGTTACCATCCTGACTGTCCGTATCCTGTCCGGTCTGCTCCCGTTTCTGCGCATCATCGTTTCTTTCTATCTGTTTCTGCGTCTGTTCACTGCCGTCACGTACCGTCTGTCCCTCTGCCGCAGCTGCTCTGGCCGCAACCGCTGAGAAACCTGCCGTTCCGGCCGCCGAAGTATCCGGTCTGTCTTTCTTGTCCATGACCGGCTCTTCCGGCTCATAAATCTCCACATCGGATAACTGCAGTTCCTCCATGGTCCAGATGACCGAAAAGTTCTCATATACCTTCGTATCCATATCCGCGATCTTATTATTCACATAGATATTCATATCCCAGTCAATAACCACATCCATGAACTCCGCGATCTGGCGCACCGTATAGTAGCCCAGGATCTCGATCTCATCATTCTCCTGAATATTATAATAACCGGACTGCAGTTCACCGTTTACACTGGCAAACTTCGGCAGGTCGACTTTTTTACCATTTACCTCGACCCACATTCTGACACCGAATTCCGGCAGTTGGCCGATCTCCATCCTGGCAGCATCACCGGCCGTGGATTCTATCACCTTGATCTGATCATTGGCCCGAACCTGCGTATAGATATCCGCCTCATTGCCATTAACCGTAATGACGGCTGCTTCTCCGAAGGTTCCTCTGGCAATGCGCGGTTTGCCATTGACGGTAAAGTTCAGCTCTCTGCCCCGTTTCGGGAACAGTCCTTCACTGGCAAACTCCGCCTGCATGGCCGCATCCACCACGGCCGCCTTATTGTTATCGTATATCTTAACTCTCTGCTCGTTAAAGTACACAAAGATAAAGTTATTACTCTGCTCATAAAAGCTTAAGCAGATACCGATAGGGGTTACCATCAGGGAGTCTTTTCTGGCATCTTCCTCCAGAAACTCAATGTTCTGCATGACCTCCTCACCGCGGACGGCAACTCTCTCTTTCTGGATATCCAGTTTCTCTGCCAGAGCCTGCGTATAACCGGGAAGCTTACCGCCACCGCCCACGACAAATACGGCACTGACTGACTTATCCCCGTTTAGTTCTTTAATCTTATCGGCCACCCGGCTTGTCATGTTATCGATCACATCTGCCGTCACCCGTTCCACCTCTTCCTTCGTGATGGTCTGGGGCAGACACATAATATCTTTATATTCGATCACATCCATGACACCGGCATCCCTCTTGATCTGCTCCGCCGTCCTGAAATCCACCAGACAGTGTTTCGCCAGTACCTCCGTAAGGCTGTCGCCCGCGATCGGAATCATGCCATATGCGATGATGCTGCCGTCTCTGGTCACGGAAATATCAGAGGTTCCTGCGCCCACATCCACCAGCGCGATATTTAACATGCGGTACATCTCGGGAATCGCCACCTGAATCGCCGCAATCGGCTCCAGTGTCAGGTTCACCACCTCAAGTCCAGCCACTCCCACTGCCTTATACAGACCATCCACCACATCTTCCGGCAGGAACGTGGCAATAATATCCGCCCCTATGGTATGAGCCTTATGTCCTTCCAGATTTCCTATCGTATATCCGTTCATATAATATCGCACTATGGAGTATCCTACGCAATAAAACTTCATGTCCAGTTCATTGTTCTCCGAAAACTCCTGATATGCCTGTTCCACGCCCATAGAATCCAGGGCATAAATATCTTCCCCTGTCACTTCCCTGTCTGTTTCAAGATCCTGATCCACCCGCAAAGTCACAGTCTGTAATACACGCCCCGCGGCAGCAATACACACATCCTTAAGCGGTCTGCCAATCTTCTCTTCCAGTTCCGCCTTTACTTCGCTGATGGTACCGCCCACTTTGTAGATATCGTGAATCTGTCCGTCCAGCATGGAACGCGTCCCGTGTTCTCTGATGCTCTGTGCCGCCACATGGAAGGTATCTCCCACGCGGTATCCTACTGTACCTACGATACTTCTTGTTCCGATGTCCAGACCAAACACAAGCTGACTCGGAAATTTCATTGCTTCTGACACTGGTATTCCCCCAATTCTTTCTCTATTTGTTGATAAACGTCCGCAAACGTTCCGTTGTTCTCTATCACGACCCTGCAGTGTTCATAAAATGCTTCTTCCGGAAGCTGTCCACGCAGAATACTGTCTATCTTCTCATCTGCATATCCTCTTGCCTGTTTCAGCCTTTGCCGTCTGACCGATACATCCGCATGGATATACCATAGTTCATCCACAATGTTACTATAGCCGTCTTCGATTAGAAGCGCCGCCTCTATGAAGAGATAATCGATCTGCCCTGCCCGCTTCTCGTATGCGATCTGTTCCAGAAGATATTCTTTCACAGCCGGATGCACGATTCCATTCACCTTCTGCAGTATCTCGTCATCCTGAAAAATCCGCTCTGCCATCTTCCGCCTGTCAATGGTGCCCGCGGGGGTTAAAACCGCAGACCCCAAAAGCGCCTTCAACGGCTCGTAACATCTCTCGCCCGGCTCCTCGAGTTGATGTGCTACCTTGTCCGCCATAATGATACGGCAGTTACAGTGTTTCGACAAGTAGGTGAGTACCTCCGATTTCCCGGCTCCCACCCCTCCCGTAATTCCTATCACTCTCACCTCATCACTTCGCCTCATACCAGTTATCCCCCGTGTGAAGATCGATCTCCAGCGTCACAGACAATTGGGCCGCCTGCTGCATCTGTCTTGTGAGAATCTGCCGCACCTGCTCCTCCTCGCCGGCATACGTCTCGATCAGCAGTTCATCATGTACCTGCAAGATCACTCTGGATTGTAACCCCTCCCTGTGCAGATTCTCCCACACCCGAATCATGGCAATCTTCATAATGTCCGCCGCCGTTCCCTGGATCGGGGAATTCATGGCCACACGCTCTCCAAAGGAACGCTGTATGAAATTGCTGGACGACAGCTCCGGAATGGGACGTCTTCGCCCGTACATGGTCGTCACATAACCCTGTTTCTTTGCCTGCTCCACCATGTTGTCCAGAAACTTCTTTACACCCGGATAGGTCTCGAAGTACTGTTCAATATAGGCGGCAGCCTCTTTCTTGGAAATACTCAGATCCTGACTCAGTCCAAAGGAACTGATGCCATAGACGATACCGAAATTGACCGCCTTGGCGTTACGCCTCTGCAAATCAGTCACTTCCTCAAAGGGCGTATGGAACACCTTGGAAGCCGTGATCCGATGGATGTCTTCCTCCATCTGGTATGCCTCGATCAACTGTTTATCCTCCGACATGTGGGCAAGGATACGAAGCTCAATCTGGGAATAATCCGCATCCATGAACAGACATCCTTCCATGGGCACAAATACCTTCCTGATCCTTCTGCCCAGCTCCATGCGCATGGGGATGTTCTGCAGATTCGGCTCCGTAGAACTGATACGCCCGGTAGCGGTGATTGTCTGATTGAATGTGGAATGAATCCTTCCGCCTTCGTCTATATAGGCTGCCAGACCATCCGCATAAGTGGACTTTAGTTTTGCAAGACCTCTGTATTCCAGGATATCCGAAACAAGCGGATAGTCCGGCGCCAGTTTCTCCAGCACATCCGCCGCTGTAGAATAACCGGTCTTGGTCTTTTTACCGCCTTTGATCCCCATCTTTTCAAACAGGATCTCTCCAAGCTGCTTGGGAGAATTAATGTTAAATTCACATCCCGCCTGCTTATAGATGGCCCGTTCCAGTTCCCCTATCCTGCCTGTCAGTGCTTCCCCATAGGCCTTCAATTCATCCGGCTTTACCATCACTCCATAGCACTCCATATCATACAGTACCCGGGTGAGCGGCATCTCAATCTCGTACATCAAGGCGGTCATTCCCTGTTCTGCCAGCTTATCGCCAAGGATCGGCGCTGCCATCAGGCTCACATAGGCATGAAAGCAGGCATATTCCATAAATTCCTGCGGGTGAGCCGCATAAGTATCCTTATAAGAAGCCTTGCCGCAGACCTGTCCCCTGTCCGGAATCGTCAGCCCCAGGTACTCGCCCGCGATATCTTCCGGCCTATAATCGTTCTTTAGAGGATTTAGCAGATAGGCCGCTACTAAAATGTCGAAATAACGTCTTTCTTTATACGGTGCAAGTACATCCTCTGCCCCGTCACTGCTGTGCCACATGCTCTGGTGACCGCTCTTTTCGATCACATCATAACAGTTTTTACAATCAAATATATTAAGTTTACATAACTCATCCGCATTCAAACCGGACAGCATCCCGCACAGATAGTCTGCCGTCACGCTCCCTTGACAGGGAATAAACGCAGTCTCTTTCTCCCCCAGCGCAATGGCGATTCCCATAAGGCTGTCTGCCTGTCTGCCGTCCTTAAAAACAGCCAGTCCGATTTCCTTTGCCGCCCCGTCTTGTCCGGCGCTCTGCCTGCAGGCTGCAAACAATGATTCCACTTCCTGCATCTGCGTTATTTCCCGGAAAGATTCTGTCTGACTGTTGGACACCGCCACGTCTTTCTCAAATCTTGACAAGAGATTCTTAAATTCCAACTGTTTACACAGCACATAAGCCTCTTCGGTATAGAAATTCCCCACTCTGGCCTGTGCAAAATCATATTCTATTGCAGCATCTACGTGAATCGTTGCCAGTGTCTTACTTAAATCTGCCAGATCTTTGTTCGCTATCAAAGATTCCCGCACGGATTTTTTGGTCACTTCCTCCACGTGGGCATAAATATTCTCTAAAGAGCCAAAGGTCACCATCAGTTCCGTAGCCGTCTTCTCCCCGACCTTCGGAACGCCGGGGATATTATCCGCCGTATCCCCCATCAAAGCCTTTAAATCGATAAACTGAATGGGATTCACCTGGTATTTGGCTTCCACATCTTGCGCGTAATAATCCTCCACCTCGGTCCGGCCGCCTTTGGTCTTGGGAATCCGGATCCTGATATGGTCGGTTGCCACCTGCAGAAGATCCCGGTCTCCGGATACCAGAGATACCTCCATCCCTTCTCTCTCGGCGCGTTTCGCAATCGTTCCCAGGATATCATCGGCCTCCAGCCCTGCTTTCTCCACCACGCAGATCCCCATCGCCTGGAGCATCTGCTTCATCACCGGCACCTGCTCACGTAATTCTCCGGGCATTGGTTTCCTTGTTCCTTTATACTCCTTATATATCTCATGCCGAAAAGTAGGTGCATGCACATCAAAGGCCACCGTAAGATAATCCGGTTGCTCCTCCTCCAGAATCTTAAACATGATATTCAAAAAGCCATACACCGCGTTCGTATGAAGTCCCTGACTGTTCGTCAGATCCGGCACCCCATAAAAGGCCCTGTTCAATATGCTGTGCCCGTCTATCAATACAAGTTTTTCGGCCATCTGTTTTATAATCCTTCCTTTTGTCATCCATAACAACTGCGCTTTCGGCCACAATCCCTTATTGTAGTTGTTCCTTCTATCATTATGTCTTCTATGCTACAGACGCGTCACGACACAGAGCGCAATTACGATCGCTACCGCCACCGCCGCCTCCAGCCAGATCAGAATATGCCTGAGTGTCCTGTTTAATCTGATCTTATGATCCGCATCGGCAAGTTGATAATGAAGCGCTTCCTGCAAATTAAAACTATTGCCCTTTTCCAACTGTTCCAGTCCCTCTGCTACCAGAAACTGGATAGACAGTTCCTCCATACACTCCGGACATTCATCGATATGCTCTACAAACTCCGCCAGATCTCTTCCGTCCAGGTCATCTTGCAGGAAGGAGGATATTTTTTTCTCCGCCTCTTTACAGTTCATACCATACCACGTCTTTCTACAGATTATACTATTATGCGCCCATATAAAGATTATTATATACCATATCAGGGGACTTTGAAAAGCCTAAATAGAAAAACCGCTATGCAGATGGATGCCCACCCCATAACGGTCATTCTGTCTTATATTGTGATGTATCTTCTTTCTTTCCCGATTATTGCGCTGTCGCAGCCTGTGCTGCCGCATCTGCCGGTACCTGCCCTGCCGCATCCGCCGGTACCTGCTCTGCCGTCTGTGCCGCTGTATCTGCGGGGGGCTGCTCTGCCGCTGCCTGTTCCGGCACGACCGGTACTGCCACACCGTTCTGATCCACCTGGTAATTGACACCGTCTACCGTCACGGCCACATTCCTCTGCAGCGCACCCGTCATCACGTCGTAGTAATACACTACACCGTCTGGCATCGTCACTAAACCTCTTTGCATAACCCCGTTGGCATCAAAGTAATAATCCGCTCCCTCAATCGTCACACAGTCACGCAGCGCATGACCGTCTTTGGTCGCCAGGAAATATCTGCCGGTCTCATCCTCATACCAGCATCCCTTCTGTACCCGTCCGAATTCGTCCAGATGGTACTTATTATCCTCCCAGGTTACCCAGCAGGCTCTCTGCATCCTATAATTGGAATAAAATACCGTGGTATCTCCCCGCTGCGCAAATCCATTTGGAATAATAATAGAAGAGTAATCTTTAAACTGGTAATTCATATCCACTCTGGTAGGGATTCCGGCCACACTGCCGTGGGATGTATTCTGCCAGAACGCCGCGCCTTCATACTGCAGTTCATCCGCATACTGTGCCACCCACTTGTCATATACCACGTTACCGATCTGTCTCTGGAACATATTCTTATTGGAATATACCACCGGATAATAGCCCTGAGACTCTATGGCCGTACAAAACACATTGATGATCTCCTGGATCTGTGCCGTCGAAAGATTCTTATGGCAGGCATCTTCAATGTCATATACCACCGGGTAATTGACCGTATAGTTGCTCATCCACTGAAGCAGGAACATGGCTTCCGTCAGCGCCTGCTCCGGAGTCGTAGCATAAGAATACAGATATACTCCGGTCTTAAGCCCCGCCGCATTGGCACCGCGCATGTTCGCATCAAAATAAGGATCCACGCCGGAGTTCGTGCTTCCGGCTTTTACAAACACAAAGGATACCCCCGAAGAAGGTACCTTGCTCCAATCGATTGCCAGATTATGCTTGGAAACGTCAATTCCTCTTGCAATGGAACTGCCGGCTCCTACAGCCTGCACTTTCACAGCGGGCATGAAAAGCATCATGCCCGCCATGCAAAGCGCCGCTATTTTCTTTCCTCTTCTGTACATCTTACATCTTTTATCATCTGTGAATCTTATCATTCGTATTTATTACCCGCCGGCCGCGCCTGGCTTCATCAGTCATCATGGCACCGCTGACCGGTATTCCTCCTTCCGTACTTTAACCCCGTCTCTTCTGTATGGACTGTTCCAAACATACTGCAATATTCCGCCATAAGAAACTGTCACTGCAATTTCGTATAGACCGTATGAATTGAAATATTACAAATTATTACATTTTGTAACAATCCTTAACAACTATACCATATACAAGACAGCTTGTATAGAGTATTTTGTAAAGATTTTATGGGAATTAAAGGGAAGGCGTGCCTTTGTCTTACACAGAGAACTGCCCCACATCTTCCACCAGGTCGTTCACATCCTTCTTAAGTTCTCCGACCATCTGCTTAGACCGGCCGACCAGATTGGAAAGTTCTCCCGTCATGGCGGACGTCTCCTCGGAAGATGCCGCATTGTCCTGTGCAAGGCTGTTTAACGTATCAAGAACACTGGTGATTCCCTGTCTTTGCAGCTCTATCTCCTCTGTCATCAACTCAATCGTTACAATAGAATCCATACAACGGTCCAGATTCACATACAGTTCCTTAAAGATGGACTGGGTATCGTTGAGTACGTTGACCTGATGCTCCACGGTATCATTTACTTTATCCATAAGATGTAACGACTGCACGGACTTGTCTACCAGATCATTAATGATATTGGAAATCTCATTCACGGCCTGTGTAGACTGGTTCGCCAACGCTCCGATCTCTGTAGCAACCACTGCAAATCCTCTGCCGCTCTCCCCTGCACGCGCTGCTTCTATGGACGCATTTAAGGCAAGCAGATTCGTCTGGTCAGCGATCGCATCGATCAGGCCTGCCGCCCTCTTGATCGCATCCGCCGCCTCGTTGGTAGCCTCTGCCTGGCTATGCATATTGACCACATCCTCTTTCGTCCGCATGTTGGCTACTACCAGTTCCTGCAGCTTATCGGAACATTCATTGCTTAATTTCCTCATGGAATCGGAATTATCCCGCAGGCCTGCCACTTCCTTGGAGGTACTGTCGATTCCTCCCGCAATGGTATTGACCTCTTTGGTTGCATCCGTTGTGGATTCCGCCTGCTTGGTGATATTCTGCGCAATTTCTTCCACCGCAATATCCACTTCTCCAAGGGACTTCTCCATATTGCCAAAGCTCTCTTCAAACTCCGCGATCATGGTTTCGATCGCGTGGGAAATGTCTGCGATCGCTCTGATCAGCGTGTTGATCTTCTGCCTTGCGGTATTCAGATTATCCGCCGCCACACCCATTTCATTTCTCTGTTTGACAAGCACGTCCTCCGTCAGGTTACCCTCTGAGATGCTGACTGCAAAATCTTTGACTCTGCGAAGCGGTACCACCAGAAATTCACCTACGATATAGGATACCACCACTGTGATCACTAACAAAATCACACAGCATCCCACCATAAATACACAAGCCTGCTGGAAATCCGCCGTGATCATATCTCTGACCTCTTTGGTCTGGGCATCCATGTCATCCACATAATTTCCTGTGGAGATTGCCCATCCCCAGGGCTCAAAATAAGCGGAATAAGCCACCTTGGGCGCCACCGTCACACCGTCTGCCTTGGTAAAATAGAATTCATTATACCCACTCTTTTCCGGTGACAGACAGGTATTGATCACCGACTGGGTGATCATGACACCGTTCTGGTCTTCCATCGCATATCGGTTATCGCCCTCCTGCTCCGGTAAAATGGGATGCATGATCAATATGTAATCCTTGTCTTCGATCCAGAAATATCCGCTCTGATCATCCCGGTAACGCATGGAACGGACAATTTCCGCCGCCGTCGTTTTCGCCTCTTCCTCTGTGATCTCGCCTGCTGCCGCCCTGTCATACTCTGCCTGCACGATCGCCATCACGCTCTGCACCTGCGATTTGATCTCTGTGCGGTATCCCTCATCCATTGCCTCCACATACTTCGTATAGGCATCATCCGAAATACTCTTGATTGTCATCACACCAATGGCGCCCACCACTACGCCTATGGTGATACCCAACAGTGAGCAGACTAAAATCAATGTCGTTTTCAGACTTTTAAATCCTCTTTTTCTTCCTTTTTCTTTCACCACTACCCCATCCTTTCCCCACAATCATATTTTTACTTCCAGTATATACTCTTATTCCCTTTTTTCCAAGGCCGATTGCTAAGAAAGGTCAATTTAAAAATCTTCCCAACGTGGCAATAAACAAATCTACGCTGATCGGCTTCGCAAGATGAGCGTTCATGCCGCTTTTGAGTGCGGTTTCCTTATCCTCGTCCATGGCGTTGGCTGTCATGGCAATGATCGGCAGATCCCTCACATCCGCTCTTGGCAGGGAACGGATCTCTCTTGTCGCCTCATAACCATTCATAACAGGCATCTGTACATCCATAAGCACCGCGTCATAGTAATATTCTTCTGCCTGTTTCATCATATCGACCGCGTCTGTCCCATCGGGGGCCGTATCCACCAGGAATCCCGTCTCTTCCAGAATCGCCTGCGCAATCTCTCTGTTGAGTTCATTATCTTCCACCAACAGTACCCGTTTCCCCTTGAAATCAGCTAACGTCCATTCTGCGATTTCATCTTCCTTTTCAACCAGATTATTGGCGGCAAGCAATGCCATCTTTAAGTCTGACATGAAGAGCGGTTTCGCACAAAACGCCGTAACGCCGGCCGCCTTCGCATCCTCCTCGATATCCGTCCAGTCGTAGGCAGTCAGGATGATGATCGGTGCATCGCTTCCAACCGCATGTCGAATTCTTCTTGCCGTCTCAATACCGCTTGTCTCGGGCATCTGCCAGTCAATAATATAAGTATGATAAGAGTCTCCCTCATCATGCGCCTTCTTGGCACGATACACGGCCTCTCTTCCGGATGTGGTCCACTCGGACCGCATGCCGATCTGGGAAAGCATTCTGCTGACACTGTCACAGGTATCAAAATCATCATCTACCACCAGAGAACGTAACCCTTCCAGTTCTTTGATCTGTTCGTTATTCTTCTCGATATTCTGTAAGCGTAAGCTGAGTTCTACTACAAATTCGCTGCCTTTCCCCTTCTCACTGTGAACCGTGATCTTACCGCCCATCATGTCAATGATATTCTTGGTAATGGCCATGCCAAGCCCCGTACCCTGAATGCCGCTCTGGGTCGTGCTCGCTTCTCTTTCAAACGGCTCGAAGATATGTTCTACAAACTCCGGCTCCATACCGATTCCATTATCTTTAATGATAAATTTGTAATCTCCATAACCGCGCCTGAAAGTGGTCTTCTGCATGATCCGGAAGCTGATGATTCCTCCCGCAGGTGTATATTTCACGGCATTGCTCATCAGATTGACAAATACCTGATTCATCTTCAGGGAATCAGCGATGATATCCTCATTGGTGACATCAAAGGTATCGATAAACAACTCTAACTGCTTTGCCTTCACCTGCGGCTGTACAATGTTGACCAGATTATGCATCATCTCGGAAATATTGCATTCCTGTTCCTTGATCTGTACCTTTCCGCTCTCGATCCGGCTCATATCAAGGATATCATTGATCAGGCTCAGCAAATGATTGCTAGATGCAAGTACTTTCTGCAGGCAGTCTTTCACCTGTTCTTTGTTGTCAATATGACTGACCGCAATCGTTGTAAACCCGATGATCGCATTCATCGGTGTACGGATATCATGAGACATATTGGACAGGAATGTGGTCTTTGCATTGTTGGCATGCTGGGCCTGCATTAACGCTTCCTTTAAGGCCAGTGTCTGTTCCTTCTGCTGTCTTACCTGCTGCGTGATATCCTTGGTCACTACCATGACCACAATATCACCCGTCTCATCCTCCGGCGTCATGATGAACGACTGGCGGACGCAGAGTCTTTCATCATGGGAATCCGTGGTCCAGTATTCTACGTTCACCTCTGCATTGCCCTGTTCAAAGCAATTTCTCAGATGCTCTACGTTCAATGTGGTGACATAGTCTTCCCGTGATTCTTCGGCGACAAAACTTTCACACTGCCTAAACCACTCAGAAGCACTGCACGGCGGTTTCAGTCCCACGGCAGACAGCACGGAAAGTCTGCTGCCATCCGGCATAACCCGGATAATATCCTGTTCCACCCAGTCACGTGTCAGATTAAATTCATAAGTACAGATAGAATTGGAAATGATCGCGATCCGGTACTGGCGTTCCTTTCTGTTCGCAAGCGCCATCTTAGCCTGAATGCGCAGTTCTTTCTCCTTTACTTCCGTAATATTCTGCCTGATAAACAGAATCTTAGTGGCACGGCCTTCCTTTCTCTCCAGACAGATCACGTTCATATGCTCCCATTCCATCTGTCCGTCTCTCTCTACCTGATATTCGTAACGCACATCCATATCGACCTCGCCCAGTTCGGCGATGATGGCCTCTCTTTCCAAATGCTGCGCCAGGTCCTTTTGATGTTCTTCTTCCGGCAGGAAAGAACACAGATACTCAATAAACGCCTCGTATTGTCCGGTTCTGGCCAGTCCTCCGCGCTCCGGACTGGTTCCCGCCAGGTACTGGTACCGGTTGCTTTCCAGGTCGATCATAACAAAGCGGGCAAACAGCGTGCTGATTCCCTCGATCACATAACTCATTTCTCGATTCTCACCGGCCAGAAGCTTCTTCTCTCTTCTGCTTCGTACCATCAGGGCAATAATATAAATCACAAAAGAACCAATGAGCATGACCTCCAGGAAAATACCTGTCCTGTTTGCATTGGCAAGCATGTTTTCCGTAACACTTCTCGGGAATGCCTGCACAAGGACAAGGTCATTGCCCGGAAGGTTGATGACGCAGATATTATCCGTCTGTTCATTTTCCTTACAGACAAAGGTCTGTTCTCCCCCGAATTCAAAAACATCATTCAACTGTTCATGCATGGACTCATCTAACAGACCGGAAGAAAGAATCTCTTCCCTCAGATTGCCGTTATATCTGCTTTCTGTGGAACTTGCAAGCACAGTGCCGTCTTCCATACATAGAAATACCTCTGCATCTTCGCCAAAATAACTGGTGGTGAGCAGATGCTGCAGGTACTCGTTGGCCGAATATACCCCAAGCAGTACGCCCAGAATTTCTCCCTGGTAATAGACCGGTGCATAAAAGCTGACCACAGCCTCATTGGTGACCCTGGAACTGATGGTGGCAAATATTCCGATCTCCCCCTGCATTCCATTGATGAAATACTCTCTGTCCGCCACATTCGTGGTACTTCCATCCGACACCAGATAGGCACCGTCCGCCGACGCAAAACGGAACGCGTCAAACAGGGAATTCTGCGCCATATCCGTCAGCATCTGCGCCTTGACCTCAGGCTGTGTCAGCCCTTCCCCTAAGAAATAAGCATACGTGCTTATCCTGTTTGATGCATTCTTGAATTCGTCACCGATACGGTTACCTGTCTGTTTCGCTGTATCTGTCGCATAAGTTCTGTTCTGCCGCTCGATCCGCTTATCATTTTGCGCAGCATACCAATAGAACAGAATAATCACGGCTGCCAACAGGAACAAAAGATATTTGACATTCCACAATGATCTCTTCGTGCGTTTCATACAAAGTCCCTCCATGAACATATTACCTTATTGAAAAAGCCGCTTTGCTTTCTCCATTCTCTCCGCCACAGATACCTGAAACGGGCATCTTGTCTCACATGCTTTGCAGCCGATACAGTCTGCTGCTGCCGCCTTAAGCTGTTCGTAATGTGCCCGGATCGTTGCCGGTACCTCCTGCTGCATCGTGGCCAGGTCATACAGCTTATTGACCATCGCTATGTCAATTCCTTTCGGACAGGGTGCACAATGTCCGCAGTAGGTACACTGTCCGGCAGGATAGGCATGATGCGGTGCCCCTGCCAGCACACTGGCATAATCTTTTTCCTGATCTGTGGCTGTCTCATACGCCACTGCCGCCTGCACATGCGCCGGTGTGTCAACACCCACCATCACACTGGCCACTGCCGGTCTTGTCAACGCATAGTGCAGACACTGTACCGGAGTCAGCGCCACCCCAAAGGGCGATGTCCTGGCATCAAAGAGCCGGCCGCCGGCGTATCCTTTCATGACAGTGATCCCCACATTTTGCTGCTCACAGATTTTGTACAAAGCTTCCCTTTCCGGTGCAATGCCCGAAAGGCTTTCGTCATAGTTATCCGAAAAGTACTCGTCAAGATCCTCTGTCGCCGGATGCAGATCAAACGCAGGATTGACACTAAAGAGGATCATCTCGATTTCTCCTTGCTGTGCCGCCAGCTTCGCCACATCCGGATTATGGGTGCTTAAGCCGATGTGCCGTATCCGGCCGGCTTCTTTTAAGCTGCGCACATATGCCATGAACTCACCGCCTATCACACGTTCAAACTCTGCCGCCTCATCCACAAAATGGATCATGCCCAGGTCTATGTAATCCGTCCGCATCCTGGTCAGCAGATCTTCAAAAGCCTCTTTTACCTGATCAAGCTGCCTGCTGCGGACATACTGTCCGTCCTGCCAGGTAGAGCCGATATGGCCCTGGATATACCACTTATCCCGCCGTCCCTCCAATGCTCTGCCGATATTCGAACGTACATTTGGTTCCGACATCCAACAGTCTAAAATATTAATCCCTGCCTGCTCGCAGGCATCGATCACTTCTTTGACTTCCTGCGTGTTATGACGTTCCAGCCACTCACCGCCCAGGCCGATCTCACTTACTTGTAAACCGGTTTTGCCTAATACCCTGTATTTCATATCACTCCTCCTCTTCTATTCCTGCCACACATCTTGATGTCTGACCCTGATTCCATCTATTCTGATACAAGCCCCTGCCTGTTCCTTATTCTGTTCCCACAGCCGCTGTCGCTTCTTTCAGCCACGCCTGCTCTTCTTGTGTCAAATAAGGGGACAGCGTCTCATATACCTTTTGGTGATAGGCATTGAGCCATTCCGCCTCTTTTTCATCAAGCAGTGACACATCTATGGCTTTCGTATCAAAAGGCACCATGGTAAGCGGCTCCAGATACATAAACTGACCATATGCATTCTGTTCTCCCTTACGGCAAAGCACCAGATTCTCATGCCGGATCCCAAACTTACCTGTCACATATAGTCCTGGCTCATTGGAGATGACCATGCCCTCTTCTAACGGTACACAGTCCGTATCTTTGCCGATGCGCCACCGGAAGTTCTGGGGACCCTCATGGACGCTTAAAAGATATCCTACCCCGTGTCCCGTTCCATGATTATAGTCCATTCCGTTTTCCCATAACGGCTGCCTTGCCAGACAATCCAGATTCTGCCCGCAGACCCCCTGCAGAAACTTTGCTGCCCCAAGCCGCAGATGTCCCTTGAGCACAAGCGTGTAAGCCCTTTTCTCCTCTGCCGTCAGTTCTCCCAACGCGACCGTGCGCGTGATGTCCGTAGTCCCTTCTTTGTAATGTCCCCCCGTATCCGCAAGGCACAGACCTTTCGGCTGTATCCGGACATCCGTATCCGGCACCGCTTCATAGTGTACGATGGCACCGTGGGGACCATAAGCGATAATGGGGTCAAAGCTGGGTCCCAGGTAGCCTTCCATTTCTTTCCGGAAGCCTTCCAGGATCGAGGCCGCACCCATTTCCGTAATCTCTTCTTTGTCCACATGCGTCTTAAGATAGCGGATAAACCGGGTCACTGCCACGCCGTCCTTCACATGCGCCATCCGCAAATGTGTCATCTCCTCCGGCGTCTTAACTGCCTTCATCAGTCCCACCGGACTTGGTTTGTCAATCTGCTCTGCACCGGCAGGGATTGCCTCTAACAGACGATAATTGACACGCCTGCCGTCCGCCCAGACTCTCTGCCCCGTCTGCAGACCGCTCACCAGTTCCTCTATCTTATCATAAGGCTGCACCGAAACGCCCGCCGCGTCTAATTGATCCCTGATCTGCCGGGAGAGGATTTTTTCCTGCACACACAGCAGGGCATCTTGCTGCGTCAACAGCATATATGCCAGAAATACGGGCGTATTGCACACATCGTTTCCCCGCAGATTGAGAAGCCACGCAATCTCATCAAGCGCCGTCATAAGCAGCACATCCGCCTTTTCTTCCTGCATTTTCTGCCGTACTTTGTCCAGTTTCTCTTCCCTGGAAAAGCCGGCATATTCTATCCCCAGTTCCCACACCGGCTCCGCCGACAGGGCCGGACGGTCTGTCCACACCAGATCTGTCAAATCCTCTTTGCTGCAAAAGACGATCTGCTTCTCTTTCGTCTTCCCACGCAGTTCTTCCACAAACGCCCTTGTCACCGTACGGCCGTCAAAACCGATCCGATCCCCCGTTTTCAGATGTTCGGCCAGATATTCCGCTATCGTCGGTACCCCGGGCTGTCCGCTTTTCATAAGATCGACAGAACTTCCCGCCAACTGCTCTTCTGCCTGCAGAAAATATCTGCCGTCCGTCCACAACGCCGCGTTCTCACGGCATACCAGAAGTGTTCCCGCCGAGCCGGTAAACCCGGACAGATACTCCCTTGCCTTGAAATAATCCCCCACATATTCGGAATTGTGAAAATCTTCCGTAGGTACAATATAGGCGGCCAGGCCGCGTTTCTCCATCTGCTCCCTGAGCCTTTGTAACTTTTCCACTGCACTCATATCTTTCTCCTTTTCAGACAGTTTCGCCCAGATCATCGGCCTGTCTTTGTTTCAGATCTTATTTCCTGACATAACATCACTTCTCCGTCTGCGCATCAAAAGCTTTGCCGCAGGCCCAAGGGCTGCCGATATCACATCTGCCATGATGATACGCCCTTTGTGTCTGTCCGGCTTCCAGTTCGTCAGACATGTTGATCTTCAACCGGCTGTCCCCGGAATCTGCGAACCCATCCAGAAGTCTGATCATGTCCGCGATTTCCTGTTCTTCCCTGCTTTTATCGTCCGTACCGTGCTCTGCATACTGTTCCATCTCAATCTCTACCTTTCTTGTAATCTCCATATCATCTCACTGCCCTTCCTCACATATCTTATGCGCCGTTAAAACAGGCTCAGTTGTTCATATCCTTTATTCTCCGGAAACTCCTGCAGATATTGAAAGACCTGATCGGTATCGCACAGGATTCCGTACTGTGCACAGGTTTTATATAGTATGGCCATCAATTCCCTGTTATGATCGCTGGTTATCTCATAAGCATATCCGTATTTCCGGTGATATTTGCTTTTCATGCCCGGAAAATGTTCGTCCAGTTTCCGATAGAAGTATTCCCTGTCACCCTCCCGCAGGGTGACCCCCATCCCAAAGGTGATGATTCCGTATACACCGGCCCGTACACAGTACTCTAAAAGCCCTTCTATATTTTCTTTCGTATCATTAATAAAGGGAAGCACCGGCGTCATCCACACGACCGTAGGAATGCCGTTGTCCCGCAGAATCTCAAGCACCTCAAATCTTCTCTTAGTCGTACATACATTCGGTTCCAGAATACGGCACAGGTCCTCGTCATAAGTCGTCATCGTCATCTGTACCACACACTTTGTCTTCTTCTGAATCCGGATCAGCAGATCAAGATCACGCAGGATACGGTCTGATTTGGTCTGAATGGCCAGTCCGAAACCATATCTTTCTATCAGCGCAAGGCATTTTCCGGTAAGTCCAAGTTCCTCCTCACAGTGCATATAGGGATCGCACATGGCTCCGGTGCCGATCATACATTTCCTGCGTTTGGAGCGCAGTGCCTGCTCTAACAGCCAGGGAGCATTCTGTTTTACTTCAATATCTTCAAAATCATGCGTAAATCCATAACACTTACTTCGGCCGTCACAATAAATACAGCCGTGCGTGCAGCCTCTATATAGATTCATCCCGTTATGTGCCGATAAAATCCCCTTCGCCTCTACAAAATGCATCCTGCTCTCCCTGCCAGCGTTTCTCACTCAGATATTTCAGATACTCCTTTTCCCGATCGGATAAAAGGATCTGTCCAAAACGCCGCCAAAAGTTCCACGATCATAAAGCACCAGATGACAGGTTCACAGAAGATCACCGCCATATACTGAAACCTTGGTATCAAAAGCACCACAAACATACTCTTACCAATCAACTCTATCACACTGGAAAATAACGGCAGAATCTTCTGTCCGACAGCCTGCAGTCCCATTCTGGTAGGATTCAAAATCCCCAAAATTGCCAGACATGGCGCAACCACCCGCAGATACATAGCGCCATTTGCAATTACCACTTGTTCGCTAGACCCTGACAGCAGTCTGACGGCGGCCGGTGCCAGAAACAACATGCATACTGTGACAAAGGCTGCCACTGCCGCTCCATAAAGATAAGCATATATCATCGCCTTCCTGATCCGTCCGATCTGTTCTGCACCCCGGTTTTGCGAGACAAAGGTGCTGATTGTCTGGCTCATGGCAATAAAAGGCATTAACAAAAACTGGAACAGCTTTCTGGCCGCCGTATGCCCTGCAATTACCAGATATCCCAGACTGTTGATCCCGGACTGTAAAATTGCCGTTCCCGCACTGACAATACAATTCATAAAGCCCATGGAAAGCCCCTGCATCAACATCTCTTTATATAATGCATAATCCAGTGTAAAATGTTCCTTCCCAGGAATCAAAATTCTTGCCTTACGGCCTATGTAGATAAGACAGGCTGTCACTGACACCCCCTGCGCAATCACCGTCGCCGCGGCCGCCCCCTGTACACCCATCTGCAGGCGGATGATAAAAAACAGATCCAGAACGATATTTAAGATGGATGACAATATTAAAAACACAAGCGGCATCACACTGTTGCCGATTGCCCGTAAAAGCCCTGCACATAAATTGTAAGCGAACATCACAACAATAAACAAGGTAATCGTGGAAATATACGCATAAGACTGCTCTATAATCTGTGACGGCGTATTTAACACTTTCAGAAACGGATAGAGGATAAACCGTGCTAATATGGTGATGATCACCGTGATGCTGCCGCCGATCACAATAGAAGATGCCACCGATTTCTTAAGATGCTTTATATCGCTGCTTCCATAGCTTCGCGCTGTCACAATCGCCAGCCCGTTGCCAATACCAAACGCAAATCCGATCAAAAGGTCATATACCGCTCCTGCCGCACCCATAGCTGCCAGCGCTTCATCTCCCAGTGTGTGTCCTATGATAATGGTATCCATCGTATTATATAACTGCTGAAAGACACTGGAAAAAAATAACGGAGTAGCAAAGACAAGCATGGATCTCAAAATCGGTCCATGAAGCAGATCCACAGAAGCACTTTTATGGGCAAAGACTCTCATAGGTGCTGTTCCTTTCTCTTCATTTACCTACTATTAAGTAGATTATATGTCAAATCGTGATAAAATTCAATCCTTTCGCAACTGAAACATCCGGAGGCTGAATGAGAGCAGAACAGACAAAAGCTTTCCATACCTTACTGGAAAGCTTTTGTCCATTCATCATCTTGTATCGTAAAATTATAGTCTTACATCGAAGGGTACATACCCTTCCTTCAGCATTTCAAGAACCTCTGCCTGTGTCTTCACGGTCTCTGCAGGCATTTGTCCTGCAAGATCTGCCGTTATTTCTTCTGAAAGATTCTCCGGCACTTCTTCCACCAAATCTTTACCCAGCTCTTCCGGCAGGTCTTTGACCGCTTCTTCTGCCATTTCTCCTGCCGTCTCTGCCGACAGATCCCCGGCCGCTTCTGGCATTTCTCCGGTCATTTCCTCCGGCAGGTTCTCAAGCACTTCTTCTGTTAGTTCCTCCACTTCGTCCATGATCTCCTCGATCATACCGCCGGAATCTTCGATGCCCAGTGCTTCTTCCACCATTTCTTCCTGTCTTTCTTCCGGTGTCTTCGGCTCCATCTTCTCTGCCGCCTCCGCGATCTTCTCACCGCGCTCCGTAGACTCATCCATGATATGCCACATCTGTTCGCTGTTATAAGCCGCCTTCACCGCCGCGATCTGATCTTCATAAGAATGCAGCATATTTAATTTCTCGGCAATTTCCTGCACGCTCTCACACTTGATATTTTTCAGATTGCCTTTCTGCTGTTCAAAGAAGTCCACCTGTCTTTGTGTCTCTTCCTGTCTCTCTAACCTGTCACGGGTGCTCTGTAACATCCCGCCCATGCCGCGCAGCAAGCCGCCCGTCCGATCCCACGAAATATTCATCTATACGACCACCTTTCCGTTTTCATCTGTCACTCTCTATTTCGGAAAAATATCTTCTTTTCTGAAGCATTCATGCATAAACAGGCCTATTTCGGTCATAAACCGCCGGGGCTTATATATTCACCAACTCATACTGGTCCGTTCCCAGACCAATCTTAACCGCATGGGCAATACAAGACTTCCACTCCGTATCCGGATGTGTCATATGGAAGTGATCGTGTTCCTTGGCTCCGCCGTTTTTCCTGAGGTTTTCTCCCAGAATACTTTCCGCTACCGGCGCCGCCTGATTGCACAGATCTGCACATGCCTGATCCAGCGCTACCGGATCAAAGGATGCCAGCATGCCTATATTGGGAATGATCGGAATATCGTTCTCTGCATGGCAGTCACAGTTGGGGGACACATCGCAGATCAGGGAGACATGAAAACACGGTCTGTCCTTGCATACCGCCAGAGAATACTCCGCCATCTTATAATTCAACACCGCGATGGAATCCGCAAAATCCGCCGCGATCGCATCTTTCGGACACACCGCCAGACATCTTCCACAGCCTACGCATTTCTCATGATCGATCTTCGCCTTACCATCCGCGATCTTTGGTGCTCCGTGGGCACAGATCCTGTCGCAGGCGCCACAGCCCACACAGATACTCTGGTCCACACTGGGTTTCCCTTCACAGTGCTGTTCCATCTTGCCTGCCCTGGAGCCGCAGCCCATTCCGATATTCTTAAGCGTGCCGCCAAATCCTGCCATCTCATGTCCCTTAAAATGGGTCAGGGAAATGAACACGTCCGCATCCATGACTGCGTGGCCGATTTTTGCTTCTTTCACATATTCCCCATTGATGGGCACAATGGTCTCATCCGTCCCCTTAAGGCCGTCGCCAATGATCACATGGCAGCCTGTCTGATAAGGTGAAAACCCGTTCACATAGGCTGTTTCCAAGTGGTCAAGCGCATTCTTTCTGCTTCCCACATAAAGGGTATTACAGTCCGTCAGATATGGCCTGCCGCCCAGTTCCTTCACATAATCAGCCACCACCTTAGCATAGTTGGGGCGCAAAAAGGCCAGATTGCCATATTCCCCGAAGTGAATCTTGATCGCCGCATATTTATCGGTAAAATCAATCGATTCAAAACCTGCCGTCTTCATCAGTCTGTGCAGTTTCTGTAATAAGTTCTCGTGTTCCTTTGCCTTAAACGATGTAAAATATACTTTTGCCTGTTCCATATCTGCCTCCTTTGTCTGATTCTCATCATCATAACGGGCGCTTAAGGCTTAACCCTTCGCCCTTCTATATCAAGGCTCAGCATTCGCTAATCAAACTGTTTAAACCGCTCAATCATAACCGCGTACTGTTCCTTAATCTTTAAATAAAGCCCTATGGTATTTTCTTTCTCCTTCTCAAACTCCTTGATAATGTTATCATAATTGCGTTCCAGACCATTGACCACATTCCGGTTGATCTTGCCCCGTTCCGCATCGGAATTCATGATATCCATTATCTTTTCCTTGCTGAAAGCTTCTTTGTAACTACGTTTACCGTATAATGCACTCAGAATATCTGCCACTGCGATGATCTGTTGGGGCAGTGTCAGATCTTCCTCCCTCAGTCCCTTATGATATCCTGTGCCGTCCAGCTTTTCATGATGTCTGACCGCGATCTGCAGCACATCATCGTCCACAACCCCTTCCAGGATCATCTCCGTGATACGCACATGGGCCTTCATGACTTTCATCTCATCATCACTCAAACGTCCTGTCGATTCCAGAATATTTAAAGGAATGGCTATCTTGCCCAGATCATGGAGCAGCGCCCCGTAATGGAGATCCCGCAGATCCTTACCGGAAACTCTCGACAGCCTGCCGAGCTGTTTTGCGAAGTTCACCGTTGCCAGTGTATGTATCACCGTATGTTCGCTTCTAAAATCGATGGTATAGACCAGCATTTCCAGAAACCCTTTCTTATACTGCTCCGAAAACGCACGCTTGGCTAACAGGACATCCAGTTCTTCTCTGTACTTGCCGTTCACCAGATTGTCCGTGATACCATACTGCTTCTCGGCCTTCTGGAAAAGATCCATGGCCGCCCCGGAAAACTTAATGTCACGATATCTGGCAAAATAATCCTGCCCCAGTCTCTCTTCTTTCAGATTCAGGAAGGTATCCATCTGATCTGCCAGATTGAGTATTTCGATGATATGCATATAGCGGCTCTGTATCATACCGTACCTGTTATAATCCAGATGATGATACAAGACTATCTCCGCCTTATCTCCCATGGGTGACAGATACTTCAAAAAGAGAAATCCGTAAATGGAATGGGACCAGCGGTTCCTGGTCTCAAAGTCAGACACATTCTTGATATTCTCCTCCTTATAAAGACCAATATCATGCAGGATACCAAGCATCGTATAATCTACCAGTTCCTGTTCCGTGTAATGCTGATCGGTACAGGCATTCTCATACTCCATCATCTTATATAGAATATACCCCGTAATCTCCCCGTGATGCATGATTTTGCTGTTGATAATGCCAAGCGTCTTTCGAATAATCTCGTAGACGTCTTTGCTGCTGATAATGCTCATTGATATCTGTCCCCTTTAAAACTATCACTACACTATAAATGTATAGTACCATTTTTGGAAAGATTTGTCCTCTATTTCTTCTGATAATATAAAAATTATAAGTAATGTTTGCCAAACATATGTTCTTAATGTTATACTATAGACAGCAGCCTATCTCTTACAGAAAGGAGTCCCCGTATGAAACCGCGTACTTATCTTTGCATCGATCTGAAGTCCTTCTACGCCTCCGTAGAATGTGTGGCACGGGGTTTGGATCCCATGACGACCAATCTGGTGGTGGCCGATCCATCCCGGACGGACAAAACCATCTGCCTGGCTATCACCCCAGCCATGAAGGCCCTGGGCATTCAGAATCGCTGCCGTATCTTTGAGATTCCAAAACATGTGGATTATATCACGGCCCCGCCCCGGATGCAGAAATACATAGACACCTCCGCCGCTATTTATGAAATCTACCTAAACTATATTTCCAAAGAAGACATACATGTCTACTCCATTGATGAAGCCTTTATGGACGTAACAGACTACCTTGCCCTCTACCAACTCACCGCCAGGGAGCTGGGCTTTCGGATCATGCAGGATATCTATGAACAGATAGGCGTGCGTGCTTCCTGCGGCGTAGGTACCAATCTGTATCTGGCCAAGATCGCCCTGGACATCACTGCCAAGCACGCTACTGACTTTATCGGCGAACTGACAGAAGAAAGTTACAGACAGACCCTCTGGCAGCATAAACCTCTCACAGACTTCTGGCGGGTAGGCGCCGGTACCGCAAGGCGGCTTGACACCTTCGGCATCCGCACCATGCATGACATCGTTGAGGCCGATGAAGATCTTCTCTACCGCCTTATGGGGGTGGACGCGGAACTGCTGATCGACCATGCCTGGGGCAGGGAACCCGTCACCATCGCCGATATCAAATCCTATAAACCGCACAGTAGCTGCCTGACCAGCGGCCAGGTCTTAGGCTGTGATTATCCTTTTGACAAAGGGCTTCTTGTGGTCAAGGAGATGACTGACCTGCTTTGCCTGGATCTGGTGGAAAAGAAGCTGGTCACCCGCTCTATCACCCTCCACGTAGGCTATTCCAACAGGTTTAATGTCCCTTCCGCCCACGGCACAACAGCCCTCCACATGGACACCAGTTCCGACCTTCTCATTATCCCGGCAGTCACGGCCCTCTATGAACGGATCGTTGATCCCAGCTATCAGATCCACCGCATCAACATCACCTGCAATCATGTAATGCCGGAAGAATATCGACAGTACAGTTTCTTCGTGGATGCCGATGAATTAGACCGGAACCGGAAAATACAGCAGGCCGTCATCAGCATCAAGAACAAATTCGGCAAGGACGCGATCCTCAAGGGCATGAACCTGGAGGAAGGCGCCACCACCATAGAACGCAATCACCAGATAGGAGGACACAAAAGTGGCATCTAAACCGAGAGAAAAAATGCCCATAGAAGAAAGAGCCAAACAGTTCATGCCCTTTGCCGCCCTGAGGGGACTGCCGGACGCACTGGCCCAGAAAGAGAAAGTTCTGGTTCCCAAAATAGAACTCTCCCCGGAAATGGAGGAAGAACTGGACCGGCAGATGCACCGGCTTGCCAAAGGCCAGATGGCTTCCGTGGTCTACTTTCATCAAGGAGAATACATTAAAATAACAGGCCTGGTCGCCCGTATGGACGAAACCAGCCGCCTGTTACAGATTGTGAATACAAAGATTCCATTTGAAGATATCTTACAAGTGCAGATGATTACACAACACCCTGCGCCTTCATAGCCTCTGCCACTTTCAAAAAGCCTGCGATATTGGCGCCTGCCACATAGTCGCCCTCCTTGCCGTACTTCTTGGAAGCCTCGTCCAGGCTGTGGAAGATGTTGACCATGATGCCCTGCAGTTTCGCATCCACTTCCTCAAAGGTCCAGGAAAGTCTCTCGGAGTTCTGGCTCATCTCCAGCGCAGAAGTAGCCACACCGCCCGCATTGGAAGCCTTGCCGGGACAGAACAGCACGCCGTTCTTCTGCAGGTACTCTGTGGCTTCCATGGTCGTAGGCATGTTAGCGCCCTCTGCCACTGCGAAGCATCCATTTGCCACCAGAGCTTTCGCATCCTCGATATCCAGTTCATTCTGGGTTGCACAAGGCAGTGCGATATCACATTTGACAGTCCATACGCCATGCTCGCCATTCTTCTTCTCGTGATATTCAGCGTTAGGTCTCATAGCCGCATACTCGGTCAGACGGGCACGTTTCACTTCCTTAACCTCTTTCAGTGTTGCCACGTCGATGCCGTCGGGATCATAAATCCATCCTGTGGAATCAGAACATGTCACAGGCTTAGCGCCAAGCTGCTGTGCTTTCTGGATCGCATAGATTGCCACGTTGCCTGCGCCGGATACTGCGATGGTCTTGCCTGCCATATCTTTGCCATTGCACTTTAACATTTCCTCTGTCAGATATAACAGACCATAGCCTGTCGCCTCTGTTCTGGCCAGGGAACCGCCATACGTAAGACCCTTACCTGTCAGTACACCTTCATATAAATTACGGATTCTCTTATACTGTCCGAACATGAAACCGATCTCACGGCCACCCACACCGATATCGCCTGCAGGAACGTCCGTGTCAGCCCCGATATGTCTGCAAAGCTCTGTCATGAAGCTCTGGCAGAAAGCCATCACTTCTCTGTCTGATTTCCCCTTGGGATCAAAATCAGAACCACCTTTGCCGCCGCCGATTGGCAGACCTGTCAGAGAATTCTTAAATATCTGCTCAAAGCCTAAGAACTTGATGATGCCCAGGTTTACGGACGGATGGAATCTGAGTCCTCCCTTGTAAGGTCCGATCGCGCTGTTGAACTGTACGCGGAAACCATTGTTTACCTGAACCTGTCCCTTGTCATCCACCCAGGGAACTCTGAACTGCACGATCCTCTCCGGAACCGTCAGTCTCTCCAATAACGCATCTTTTCTGTATGCTTCCTCATCTGCTTCGATCACAACACGAAGAGATTCCAAAACCTCTTTCACTGCCTGATGGAATTCCGGCTGTGCAGGATTTTTCGCTACCACTAACTCGTAAACCTCATCAACATATGACATCTTCCATGTCCTCCTTTAATTTGTATATCATAGTTTTTCTTGCCCACATATCATTATAGTATGACATATTAAAATCCACAAGTCCGATTTAGCAGATTAAAGCGTAAAAATTTTACGAAATTTTTCCATATATATTGGACAATAATACTAAAATACTTGTATACAATCTTATAAGTACTCTTTCAGCCGTTCGATATTTTTCTCCTCGAAGTCAACCAGTTCCTGGGCCAGTTCCACCGCATCATCCGTGGCCAGTGTATTGTGGCGCAGTGCCTTCCACATACTGGTCAGCCCCCTGCTGCTGCCCTGGATCATCATTTCCGCCAAATGTCCGGTACTGATGTTCAGAGCCGTACTGGCATGGATATTGCCCTTTAAGAGCAGGTCTGTGATCTGACTGCCCCGATACACTTCCCCGTCATTCTGCAGTATCTTATCCAGAGCTTTATTATGAATTTCCGAATAACGCAGGGACTGTTTCGATAACTGCAAAGAGAACGCATCGTCTCCTATCTTATCTAATATGGTCCCAATGGCGGTCATTCCAATCTGCGTATTCTTCTGAATTTCCTTTAAGATCATCGCATCATCATGTTTCATCTTACTCTACACCTTTCTTTCCATTTTCCTATATAGTAACAAAAGAGTACAGGCATCCCTGTACTCTTTATCTTTACCCAATTATTATGATTTAATCGTTGCTTTCACCGGAGATTACTCCACAAATTCAGACTTCACATAAGCTTTTTGGCCATTGTACTCGATCCTGGTCCAGCCGTCTGCCTGCTTCATGAGCACTTTTAACTTCTCACCCTTATAAGCGGTAGCCAGCTTCTCTGACGTCTCACTGGCACCCTTACGGATCCTGACAGTCTCTTTGACCGTTACCGTCTCTGTGGAAGCTGACGGCGCAGCAGTACTGCTGTTATCCGCTTCTTCCTGCTCCGGTTCTGCTTCCTCTGCTTCATTCTCCTGTGCAAGTGCAGTCTCTGTCTCGGAAGGTTCCAGATAATCGCTCTTGATATAAGCCTCGGCTCCGTCATACTCTATCTTGCTCCAGCCGTTGCCCTTCTCTTCCAGAAGGGTGAACTCGTCTCCCACAGCGGCCTTGCCGATCTTATCTGCCGTCTCGCTGTCAGATGTTCTGATGTTGACCACATCCATGGCTTTCACTTTGGTCACCACCATAGACGGACTTTCCGGCTCCTGGGCGGTCTCCGCAGGTTCTTCCGAAGTTTCCTCTGACTCCTCCCCGGTCTGGTCACTGCCTTCTTTGCTTGCCAGGGCTTCGCCCACGTTCTTCTCGATCTCTTCTTTCAGATCTACGATAAACGCTGCCAGCTCGCCGTCTTCGGCCACCATATCATTGTAGGCTGCTGCCGCTCTGTTATTCAGATCTATGGCATCGTCCTGCAAGTTAACTTCCCGTATATAATACAGCTCATTATCGTCTTCTTCGCCGTCTTCATTGATATAGAAGTCACCGTTCTCATTGGTACAGATATAAAACACCGACAATCCCGGGACCGGCCTGTCATAATCGTAGAACTTCATTTCTCCATATACATAGGCGAGATAGGTTCCCTCTCTTGGCCCCTTCTTGGTGCAAACCTCCACGGTAGGATAAGATTCAATATATTTACTCATCTCCACTGCCCTGAGTAACTCCGTGGCATCCATGTAATCCACCGACCTGGATAAAGTCTCCGTATCCCCTTCTACTATCGCCGTGTAATAAGTCTGTATGAATTCGTTCAGTCCCGGCACGGCGTCCTGTTCAAGCGGCACCTCCGGCACAGTAATCATGGTACCGGATACATCTACTTCCTCCGTTGCCACGACTGTCTCTTCCTGTACGATCTTTCTCTTGTTGGCTGTGACTGCCGTCACGACCGTGATCAGGATACAGACTGCCAATACCACAGGCATCACGATTTTGGAATACCGGATCAGCCATTCCTTGAGGCTTTCAAACTTTGCCTTCAAGAGACTCTGTATTGTATTATTTGATGTGTTCATCTACAACAACCTTTCTAAGCACAAATGCAAACATAAGTCTCAACGCAGAATCCTTATCTTTTGTTTCGTCCTTTTGCCTTCATGAAAAAATGAAGCCAAGGCAATTTCAGGCGGGATATTTTCCGCCTGAAAAACACGCTTCATTCAATGCACCCGACAGGACTCGAACCTGCATCAAAGGCGTCGGAGGCCTACGTTTTATCCATTAGACTACGGGTGCCCACTTCTGTACTGAAATGTTACGAATTTGTTACATCGTTAGTATCATACCACAAGTAAGCCCCGTTGTCCAGTCATCAATTTATTAAGAAAAAATTTCCTCTATTTCTGCCTTTTTCCTGCTGTAGCGATACAGTCTGCCGGACAGTATTTCCTCCGGTTCCACCTGGGTCCTGTTCACTTCATCCACCATCTTAATATAGAAATCATACCCTTTCTGGTGATCGTCAGGAATCAACAGCACTTCATGAATGGAACTGGGCAGGATCAGCAGATCACTTCCCATGCGCTCCGCCAGTATCTTAATCTTCTGTGAATATAAAAGTGCGGCGGCTCCATAGATCTTCTCCTGATTGGTCAGTACATACATGGGAATCTCGTCTTCCTTATCCATGACAGTCCCCGTCAACTGCGAGATCAGTTCCGCCATGGATAGCAAAAGTTCAGGCATCCCGTCTTTCATGTTTCGGCTGGCTGTCCGATAAAGACTGTCCACACTCTGTCCCCACATGTTCATGTGGTGCGTGTGGATCGTAATGGAAGCTTTACCCACAAGTTCTTCCTCCATGGCATAATAGAAAACGATTGCCAGATCATGCCATCTGAAATACGGCAAATCCTCCAAAAGCCTGCGGTTCTTATCGAAATTGATCAGTTTATAAAAGATTCTGTCTTTTACCTTATCAAAATCCCGGAAAAACTCCATATCCAGATTGATATCCCTGATCTGATCCTCATAGATACTGATCACTTTATCCACCAGGGCCTGCATGGCTGTCCCCTGCAGATACTCTTCATAAAGTCCCTCCAGGTATATGGTGGGAGAAATATTATCGGACTTGGCCATCACAATGATTCCCGTCAACTCCACATCATTATTCTTCGTCACCTTCGTCACTCTGATCTCATAGGCTTTTCCCATCTTCTTGTGTACCAGATCAACCATATTTTCTGTAAATACATTAAAATCCATTTTTCCTCTTTCCCATTCTCTCCGGGCAAAAGGGCTAACAGTTACATAAATAAAAAGACAACGTAAACTTTCGCTCACATTGTCTTATAGGCTTGTACTATAACTGATGATATGCTTATACTCTGGATAAATACTCTCCGGTCCTGGTGTCGATCTTGATAACCTCGCCGTTTTCTACAAACAGAGGAACCATTACCTTCGCACCCGTCTCCACAATCGCGGGCTTGGTGGCACCTGTCGCCGTATCTCCCTTGAACCCGGGCTCCGTATCCGTAATCTGCAATTCCACAAACAGGGGCGGCTCTATCGCAAACACACTGCCGTTGTAGGAACAGATCTTCACCATCTCGTTCTCTTTCACGAACTTGAGCGCATCCCCTACCGCATCCGAATTGAGTGCGATCTGGTCATAGGTCTCCGTATCCATGAAGTTAAACAGATCTCCGTCTGAATATAAGTACTGCATATCTTTTCTGTCAATTCGTGCCTGGGGGCATTTCTCGGTGGGTCTGAAAGTCTTCTCCACTACGCCGCCGTTGATGATATTCTTTAATTTGGTTCTGACAAATGCTGCTCCCTTACCGGGTTTCACATGCTGGAACTCCATTATCTGATAAACATTACCCTCGAACTCGATGGTAATGCCATTTCTGAAATCACCCGCTGAAATCATATACTAAGTCCTCCTCAAATTTTCACAAATATAATTCTTTTCTAGTTTATACTATAAGGATTCTTTTTTCAACCTCTTTCCCGAAAATATGTAAAACTTTTTTGCACCGCACATTTTATGCCGTGCACAATGCCTGCACGGGAACTCATTTAATATATGACCACACTGACAATTGCGCACGCTTCCACCATCATCTGTGTCATGCTGTTCCCCAGACGCAGATTGACCTTCAAATCGTGGCCGGTTCTGTTTAAAAGTACACATACAATATGATCGTACGGATTTAGAAAAGCCGTCACTTCCAGTTCATCCGAATAGCAGCTCGTACCGATCCGCACTGCTCCCGGCTTAATTGTATCACAGAAATTCCCCACATGATTAGGCCCGCCTCATCCAATACAATGTTCCAGTCATAAAACCCGTTCATTCCATCTTTGCCGCATCCTGCAAGGAGCAACGCTGTCATTGTGCTTTATGCTGCAAAATAAAGTCAATCGCCATCAAATACCCCTCGAGTCCCTGGCCGTAAATCTGCTTATCGCAGGCCGGTGCCGTCACAGAGACTTTACGGAAATCTTCCCGCTCCATGATATTGGAAATATGGATCTCCACCTTGGGAACCTTGATGCTTGCAAGGGCATCCCGGATCGCATAGCTGTAATGCGTATAGGCACCCGGGTTGATCACAATGCCCTGCGTACCGTCAAAGTAGGCGTCCTGAATCCGGTCAATGATCGCCCCCTCATGGTTACTCTGAAACACCTCAACGGCGCATCCTTCCTTCTCACCCTTGTCCCCTATCATATGCAGCAGATAATCATAATCCTGTGTTCCATAAACACTCTTCTCCCGAATCCCCAGGAAATTAATATTGGGCCCGTTGATGACCAGTATTTTCATGGCTGTATCTTCCTCCTTCATATCACTGCTTGTTCTATCTCACACAGTATCTGTTCAAAGTCCTTACCGTCCACATGGATGACCACGTCCGCCGCATCCTGGTAATACCTGTCTCTCTCCGAAAGCATCGTCTCGATCCTTCCCTGTGGATCATCACACTGCAAAAGCGGTCTGGTGGTATCGTTCCTGACCCTTTCATAAATGGTCCCGGCACTTGCTTTCAGATAAAATACCTGTCCCAGTTCCCGAAGCAGCTTCCTGTTCTCTTCCCGAAGGGGCAGACCGCCGCCCACCGATATGATCTGATGACTGCAGGTCTTAAGCAGTTTTCTCAGACACATTGTCTCCCTGTCACGGAAATACCCTTCCCCGTCTGCGGCAAAAATATCCGATATAGAACGTCCTTCTTCCCGTTCGATCTCCTTATCGGTGTCTATGACCGCCCTGCGCAGGCGGTAAGAGAGCCTGAAACCTACTGTAGTCTTTCCCGATCCCATAAAACCAATCAATATCACATTTCCCATGTGCCTTCACCACTTCCTTATCTGGTGTTTATCCTTCCTGTCCGCGTCAGTCTGCGCCTGCAAAATGTTCTTTCAGTTTCTCATAGACCGTCTGCGCATCCGCCTCCGACACGTGCACGTTATTCCACAATTCGTATGCGATGATCCCCTGATACAAAAGCATCTTAAGACCATTATACGCCCTGCCGCCGTGTGCCCTGGTCATCTTCATGAATCTGGTCTCCCAGGGACTATAGATTAAATCAAATCCTGTATGGATCTTGTCATAGAAACCCTCCTCTTCCATGACTACATCATCCACATGCGGTGCAAGGCCTACGGAAGTCCCCTGGATGGCCAGATATTGCCCCTCCGGTATATCCGCATAGTTGCTAAGAGTCATCGGCACGATCACGTCTCTTCCCACAGCAGCGTTTACCTCCGAAGCAACCGTCTGTGCCTTCTGAAAAGTGCGGTTTAACATATATACTCTGTCCGCCCCTTTGACGGCACACAGATAAGCCACTGCCCGGGCCGCGCCGCCTGCACCAAGGAGTATGATCTGCTCTCCCTCGATCCGGATACCCTCGCCTGCCATGGCACGGTACAGTCCTTCCATATCCGTATTGTATCCCTTATATCCGTCCTCTGTCCTGACCAGTGTATTGACTGCCCCGATATTTTGCGCCAGTGCATCAATCTCCTGAAGACTCTCTATCACTTCGCTCTTATAAGGCACCGTCACATTCAGGCCCAGAAGATTCAATGCAAAAGCGCCCGACACCGCGTCTGCTATCCTGCCCGGTTCCACCGGAAAGGGCACATACACCATATTATGTCCAAGCATCCCGGCCAGTGTATTATGTATCATGGGCGAAAGCGTGTGCTCCACCGGATTACCAATCAGGCCGCAAGTTCTCGTCTTACCGTTTATAGTCATCTTCTGTCCTCCCAACTGCTCTTTCCTGCCAGAACCGTTTCCTGCAATGATATGTGATGAGAATGCACATACTGCCTGCAGTATGGCACTGTCATTTCTATCTCATATCCGAATACCGCCCTCTGGACCGTTTATAAAAGAATAACACAATCCACTCCAACCGGCGTTTGAGAACAATCTGTATCTCTTCTTTGGGATGAATGGGCTTTACGAGAAAAGTCCGGATCCCGGCCTTCTTCGCTCCCCACACATCCGTAAAAAGCTGATCCCCCACAAAAAAGGTCGTGGCAGTATCGGTTCCCATCAGTTCCATCGCTTTGCGATAACTTTTCACGCAAGGTTTGCCCGCCTTGTAAATATAGCGGGAATGCACCTTATCGTTAAACATCTTGACCCGCGGCTCCTTATTATTCGATAATAGCATACTCTCAAGCCCAGTACGTCTAAGCCGCTCAAACAAAGCGGTACTCCTTGCATCTGCCGGCGCCCCGTGCGGCACCAGCGTGTTGTCTATGTCAAAGATCACGCCTCTGTATCCCTGTCTGTACATTCCCTCATAATCTATTTCGTATGCAGAATCCAGATATGCATCCGGATAAAAACGTTCTAACCATGCCATGTTGTTTTCCCCTGCCCTACTTCCTTCGTTTCGGTTCTTCAAACTACAATGTACGCTTGATAATCTGCAGTTTTCCCCGCGTATATCTTAACAAAACACCTTGCTTTTTGGCAAGGTGTTTTCGCTAATCACGGTTATTTTCTATCCATTTTCTCAAATCGACAAAGCTTTTCTTACTTATCCAGCACACTCTTTAACTCATCCATGAAAGTATTGATATCCTTAAACTCCCTATAGACAGAAGCAAATCTGACATAGGCCACCGCCTCGAGATCTTTGAGCTTATTCATCACAAGTTCGCCGATCACCTGGCTCGGGATCTCTTTCTCTTCCCGGTTAAAGATCTCTGTCTCCACTTCATCCACAAGCTGATTGATCTGGTTGGCGCTGATCGGCCTTTTATGGCATGCGCGGAGAACACCTGCTTCTATCTTGGATCTGTCATAAGTCTCTCTGTTGTCATCTTTTTTGATGATAATGAGCGGTATCGTCTCCACCTTCTCATATGTGGTAAACCGCTTATCACACTCATCGCAGACACGTCTTCTGCGTATAGAACTGTTATCCTCAGCAGGTCTGCTGTCGATCACTCTGGTATTTTCATGACCACAAAAAGGGCACTTCATCAGGATATCCTCCTTCGTATCAACCTGTACTATGATATGACTCAATATGACTATTATAGACGATATAATAATTTATGTCAACTATTTTATGGAAACTATACCGGCCATCCCCAAGAGGGTTTCACCATTATCGTGTCCTAAAAAGTTCCATTTTACAGGCAAATATCCACAATAATAATATCCGGCCCAATCTGCTTAATATCTTTGTAGCAGATGACATAATCTGGATCACTTCCAAACAGGCCGCACCATTTATTATCCCCCGGGATGATCAGTTTAAAAATCTGGCCGGTGCATTCGTCAAACTCAAAATCGTTCACCCTGCCCAGTTTTTCACAGTTCTTTAAGTTGATGACTTCCTTTTTCTTTAACTCCGAAAATAACATAGGAACCTCTCCGGGCTTTTTACTTAATCATATGCAAGCGCCCGCAAAAGGTTCCTTTGCTGTTATCCTGTCTGCTGTTAATCCAATGTTACATATTCCGCGAAAACATAGCCTTCCGTATAGCCTTCTTCCGACAATGCTATCTTATACCATTCGCCGCCTTCCACAACTTCCAGATACTCGTATGTCTCGCCTTCCTGAGCCACCTTGATGACGTTGGTCCCCGATGTTGCCGGGTTATCTCTGATATTTACATTCCTGCTGATGGTAAGTGTTCCCATCGCTGCTTCTTCCTGCTGTGATTCACCTGAACTCTCTGCGTCCTGTTCCTGCGCAGGCTCCTGTCCTTCTGCCTGCTCTTCGCCCCCTTCTTCCTCAGAATCCTCCTGCTCTTCCTGCTGCTCCTCTGCCGCCTTCTCATAATTCTTCGGCACATACCGCTGATACAGATTGAATCCAAGGAATGCCACGATGACTAAAACGACACAACCGATAACTGCCGTCATAATAGAGAGGATATCAACACCCTCATCATCATCATCGTCCTCCTCCCAATCTTCCTCTTCCCAGTCATCGTCTTCCATGATTTCTTCCCGATAGACCGGCCGTCTCTTCCTGGGCGGCGGTGCCGGCTGGGGATTCCTTCTTGGAGCCGGCGGTTCAGGCCTTTTCTTTCTGACCGGCTCATCCTGGGACGATCGGCTTCTTTCTGCACTGTTCTTTTCCGAACGGCTTCTTTCTGCACTGTTCTTTTCCGAACGGCCTCTTTCTGTACTGCTCTTCTCCGGACGGCTCTTAGAAGCGCCTGATTGCCCGGCAGGGCTGTCTGCGGAAGGCCTTCTGGCCGATGTACCCTGCGGGGACGATGTTCTTTTTGGTGTGCTCCTTTGTGCCTCTCTTGGCGGCTCCTTCTTAGGTCTGCGGTCCGATCTGATCTCTGCCTCCGTCTCCGAAAGGATATTCCGCTCGATGGATTCCATAGGAATATCCATCTCCTTTGAAACAGTCTTTGTTTTCTTTTTCTCTCCCATCAGTCTGCCGCATTTGGGGCAGAACTTATTGTCTTCCCGAAGAAGTGCTCCACAATCCGGGCAGCGCCTCTTCTTCATCATTCTGGCACCGCACTCTGGACAAAACTGATCCGACTCAGACAGGCGGGCGCCACACTTTGTACATACCATATTCCCTCTCCTCCACAATCAATCTGACTATCGTTTTGTCTTTATAACTTTACCAAAAAAATGCCATTTTGTAAAATCATATCCCAAAATTTTTCCTTAAGATTTCATGAATAATTCCCGGCCAATCGCACATGCTTGATAGAAAGACAAATCCTCCCACAGGAGAAGAAAATACGAAAGGCTGGGTAAGACTATGATGCAAGGTAAAGTAGAAATCTGCGGCGTAAATACCTCCAAACTGCCGCTTCTTAAAAATGCTGAGAAGGAAGAACTGTTTAAGCGCATTGAAAAAGGCGACTTATCCGCCCGCCGCGAATATATCAACGGCAATCTGAGGCTCGTCTTAAGTGTCATCAAAAGATTCCATTCCAGCAACGAGAATGTGGACGATCTTTTCCAGATTGGCTGCATCGGCCTGATCAAAGCAATCGATAATTTTGACAGTTCCCTGAATGTAAAGTTCTCAACCTATGCCGTACCCATGATCGTCGGTGAGATCAGACGATATCTTCGGGATGCCAACAGTATCCGCGTCTCCCGCTCTCTCAAAGATACCGCCTACAAGGCCATCTATGCCAGGGAACACCTGACGCGCGCCAACTCCAAAGAACCCACGGTCACAGAAATTGCCGCCGAAATCGGCGTCCCCAAGGAAGATATCGTGTATGCCCTGGATGCGATCCAGAGTCCCATGAGCCTCTATGAGCCGGTCTATACGGACGGCGGTGATACGCTCTATGTTATGGACCAGATCAGCGACAAGAAGAACCGGGAAGAGGTCTGGGTGGAACACATCTCCTTAAGTGAAGCCATGAAGAAACTTTCTGACAGAGAACATGAGATCATATCTCTGCGCTTTTTTGAAGGAAAGACACAAATGGAGGTGGCAGAAAAGATCGGCATCTCTCAGGCACAGGTTTCCCGACTTGAGAAAAACGCCCTCAAGACAATGCGTCTCTATCTGAGCGCTTAACGGCAATCGAACACCCGGCAGCGACGATTCGTTCTCCACGCTGTTGCATTTTCTTATAAACAACTAAAAGGACCGGCACATACACCGGTCCCTTCTTACGCCGCGTAACGATTCTATCTGAATTTCGCTACATCATAGGTCAGCGTGATATCTTTGCCTCCAAAAAGTTTAAAATAATTCTGTACGATACGATCCGTCACCACGCGTATATTTTCTTTTTCGGTTCCCATCAGGACTACCAGGAACTGGGAACTACTGTATCTGGCCCCCACATCCACACCCCGGAGGGATTTGCAGATGGCCTGCTCCATGCACTGCATGGCAACCTCCATGCGTTCCAGCTTAATCTCACTTCCATCCTGGGAAAACAAAGTGAACAGTAAAAGCTGGGTCTTTTGCTTACTCCGGTTGGACATGTGCTGCATCAGGTCATAAATTTGGGGAAACTCCTCATAATCCACCTGGAACAGCCCCTGCCTCTTTTCTCTGTTCTTGATAATGTTCACAATCGTCTCCAGATCATATCTGGTCTGTTCCACTGTGCGCACAAGACCCGCACCTTCATAAAACCCGTAACGGATATTTTCATTCTGTTTCACATGATACAGCGCCTTGTCAGCCCTCTGGTACAGTTCTTCAAATTCCCGTCCATCCGTACCGGATATGCTGATACCGATGGAAAGCTGTGTCTCTTTGAGAATTTCCACTTCTTCCTGCTTTTTCGCAAAGGCACTCAGAATCTCTTTGACCTTATCCACCGCCTCTTCTCTTCTTTTGATTCCTTCTATGTAATATAGGAATTCATCGCTTCCCGTCCGGCAGACAGTGTTCTTCCCACACACCTCCCGCAGGACATCGGAAGTCACTTTCAACGCATAATCACCTATCAGGTGTCCGTGCTCATCATTAATTTTCTTAAAATGATCCAGATCCAGGATCATCAGGCAGCCGCCTGCCGTACGCAGACCCGCCGCGATCTCCTGTTCCCCTTTGCGCTTGCTCAAAAGCCCTGTCAGATAATCGGACGGCGCTTCTATGACATTCTCTGATCCCATCGCAAGACCCACGATCTTCTCACTGTCAAAAATCGGAGAAGCCAGTTCCTCCTCGGGCATCCACACTCTCTCAAGCGCCCCCTCTTTGATCAACTGTACGAAAATATCTACCAGCTCCGGATCCCACTGACTTCCTTTGCCCTTTTCCAGTTCCTGCATCACAATATCATCATTCAGCCGCCTTCTGTAGACACGGTTGCTGGTCATGGCATCATAGGAATCCACCAGCCCGATCACGCGTGCCACCAATGGGATCGACTCTCCTTTTAATCCTTCCGGATATCCTTTCCCATCATAACGCTCATGATGATATTTGGCTCCTATACTGACATTGGGAAACATCTTAAAGTCATTTAAGATCTCCGCTCCCATGATCGTGTGCCCCTTGATCAGCCTGAATTCCAGATCCGTCAGCTTAAAAGGTTTGTTCAGCACAGCATCCGGCACTCCGATCTTGCCCACATCATGCAGCATGGCCACATAATAGATATTCTGAATATCCTCTTCCGGCCATCCAAGGCGCTGTGCCAGAATCTCAGAATACGCCGCCACCCTCATGGAATGGCCCTTCGTATAATCATCCTTCGCATCCACCGTGTTTGCGACCGTCATGATTGCCTGAATCGTGACACGTTCCATCTCCTTGGTCTTCTCATCCAGTCTGCGCTGTAAGTCCTTACGGTAACCGTCCAGTTCGATCGTGCTCTTGATACGGCTCATCATGATCTGTGGTTCAAAAGGCTTCGAGATAAAATCAGATGCTCCCACCCGGAAACACTCAATCTCTGTCTCGGCACTACGGTCCGCCGTCAAAAAGATGACGGGAATCTTACGCCAGTTCTCACTCATCTGCAGGGTCTGCATCACCTCGAACCCGCTGATCTGCGGCATATTGATATCCAACATAATCAGGTCCGGAACATGTCTTTCCAGATATTTGTATGCCTGACTGCCGGAATTTACCGCCACGACCTTATATTCATCCCCCAAAAGATTCTGTGCTGTTGACAACGTCAGCCTGTCATCATCGACAATCAATATTATCTTTTTCATTTGTTACCCCATATACCCGTTTATTTACTAACCCCAACTACAATCGAAAAACCAATCTATATTTATTATACTGTCAATCATTGCAAAAAGCAATTCAATTATCCTTGCTCATCTCCTTTTTCAGGCGTCTCATGATCTTCTTCTCAAGCCTCGAAATATAAGATTGTGAAATTCCCAATAATTCTGCGACCTCCTTCTGCGTCAGTTCCTTGCCATCCACACTTCCCAGGCCGAACCGCAGCTTTATGATGGTCTGCTCCCGTTCTGAAAGCTTGGCAATTGCCTTGATCAAAAGCTTTCTCTCAACCTCATTTTCCAGATCCTTATAGATCACATCCTCGTCCGTCCCCAGGATATCGGAAAGCAGAAGCTCATTACCATCCCAGTCTACGTTAAGCGGTTCGTCGATGGAAACCTCCATCTTATGCTTGCTGTTCCTTCTAAGATACATCAATATCTCATTCTCGATACAGCGGGAAGCATAAGTGGCCAGTTTGATATTTTTCTGAGGATTAAAGGTATTAATAGATTTGATCAGCCCTATGGTGCCGATGGATATCAAATCCTCTACCCCGACACCTGTGTTGTCAAATTTCTTCGCAATATAAACTACCAGCCTTAAATTATGTTCTATCAGAATGGACTTGGCCTCGTCCTCATACTCCGTTCCCAGATCACTGATAATCTCGTTCTCCCTCTCACTCTCGAGAGGCGGCGGCAGCACTTCCGTTCCGCCTATGTAATGAATATCCCCCTGCTTTGTCATCAGGAATTTTGTATCCCTGTGTACCATCTTAAACTGAACCTTTCCAGGGATTGCCACTTTTAGAACCATCTTTATTCCTCCTAGTTTTCTAATAACCGGGGGTGTAGTATCATCTGGTATACACTCTCTTCCGATATTCCCGTATCACAAATCGCAACGATAACGTGTTCTCTCCTGATCTCCCGGCCATCCTCTTCTATAATCATTTCCGGAACCTCATAGGCATTCAGAATGCCCCTGTCTTTACCCACACTCCGGTATGGAACTGCATGATATTTCTCCGGTATAAAGCAAGACGCCATGCACCGCGCAATCTTATGACTGATCACGCTGACCGGTGCCCCGTTCATCGGGTCCACCAGATGATCGCCTGTGTCTACAAGCGCACTCACTTTGATCTCTTGAGAAAGCGCCGGCACATAAAAGCGGACGATCCGCAGGCTGTTTTGACGCCTCGACAAGACCACATCAAACACTGCCGCCATGATCCGGTATGCCAGACAGCCGATCATAATCGTCAATATGAGACTTCCCCTGCCCTTGAGAATCACTCTCAACCGGTTCAGAATCCATATCATGACACTGCCTAAAAAAAATCCACAGCCAGCCATCACCAGACTACTATGAATCAGCTTTTTCATACAATGCATCCGATAGGTACAGCACATCATGCACATACTGACAGGCAGAGCGCTTATGATCATCCTGCCTCCCACACTTCCCACAGGCACCATGATTGCCAGACAGCTTAAGACAGCCCCCAACACTGCTCCCAGACATCTCCTTCCATGCGTGGCAGTACATCGAAGGAACCGTCCTACCAAAGACAGCAGATACAAGTCCGTCATAAACTGCAGGATAAAAACACTGTCAATATATAATTTGTAATACACCTCTCACCTCCGTGCCTTAAGAACATTATAGGAAAAAGCAGGTGCATATTCTGTCATAATCAGGGAGCATTTCCAATATTTTTCCAGACACATACCAACAAAAAACCACAGGATATTCTCCTGTGGTTTCGAAGTTTATTTACTCTTCAGGAAATCCGGTATCTTCAAAGATTTCTCCTCCACCGAACTTCTGATATCGCTTGTCCTGTTAATGCCGCCTATCTGCTTTAACGTGGGCTGCGGTTTAGCCTGTCCACCATTCTGTGATGCGCCAACCGGCTGTTTCAGGCCAATACTCTGTGTAGCAAAAGCCCCAAGACCCGCGCCTGCCGAAGCACCGACACCTCCCTTACTCTGCAGGGAAGTAGGGGTTATGTATCCGCTCTTAAACCCAAGACCGCTGCTCTGTCTTGCCTTCTCCTCGATTCCCGTCGCGATGATCGTCACATTACAAGTATCTGTCATGCTGGAATCATACATGGCACCGAAAATGATATTTACCTCATCCCCGGTGAGTGCTCTCACATAATCGGATGCATCGGATGCATCTGCCAGGGAAATATCACCGGAAACATTGATGATAACATGTGTGGCACCGGTAATGGTGGTCTCAAGTAACGGACTTTCTACCGCCATCTTGGCCGCCTCGCTGGCCTTATCGTCTCCCTTGCCTGTACCGATACCGATATGCGCGATACCCTTGTCCTTCATGACTGTCTGCACATCCGCAAAATCCAGATTGATGATAGCCGGCATATTGATCAGATCCGTAATACCCTGAACCGCCTGCTGCAAGACTTCATCTGCCTTTTTCAAGGCATCAGGCATGGTCGTCCGCCTGTCCACAATCTCCAACAGCTTATCATTCGGGATTACGATCAGTGTATCCACATTATCCTTGATCTTATCAATACCAGCAAGCGCGTTTGTCATACGGGCTTTTGCCTCAAAACGAAACGGCTTGGTCACTACGCCGACGGTCAGGATTCCCATGTCTTTCGCAAGTTTCGCAACCACAGGCGCTGCTCCCGTACCGGTACCGCCACCCATACCGCAGGTGACAAATACCATGTCAGCACCCTTTAGTGCCTGTGCCACTTCCTCGGAACTTTCCTCGGCCGCCTTCTCACCGATTTCCGGTTTGGCACCCGCCCCGAGTCCTTTGGTCAGCTTCTCACCAATCTGTAACAGTGTAGGCGCCTTGCAAAGCTGCAATGCCTGTTTATCGGTATTGATACCAATAAATTCCACCCCGTCTATCTCTTCATCTATCATTCTATTCACAGCATTATTGCCTGCACCGCCGACACCGACTACGATGATCTTCGCTGCAGACTCAGCATCATTCGACTTAATCTCAAGCAAGGTGATTCCTCCTCCTAATATCTACATCCACATAAACTCATATAGATTATCATATAATTATTTTGCCAAATTCGCAACCTATTTTTTTGCTTTTATGGGTTTTTGTTATCATTTTCCTAAATTTAGTCCTGCTCAAAACTGTAAGTTGTAGTATCTTCACTGTATTCACGCATATCCAGAGTCCCGCTCTTGCCCTCAAGACTGGGAAGCAGATACTGCAGCGTCATGATTTTCTCGTCTATATCCTGGCTGTCGCCTATGGCAATCTTCGCATCACCGAATATGAGTGTCACCTGATAATTACTGTCAAAGTAAATCTTGTCCGCGGTAATGGAATATTTGGACAACTGTTGCGTAATATTCAGTATTTCGTCAAATATCTCGGGTTTCTCCACCGGCAGCGCCTCATGCAGGATCACATGATCAAAAAAGAGTCCCGTTACCTGCGGGATACCGGCTGTCTTTTCCTCCGAAGTCTCCACCACGATGCCGTCCTTATCAAAATACACATAGCGGCCAAGATAAGAGACATAGCCAGCAAGCGCCTTTTCATATACGGTGATGCGGACTGTGTCTTTGGCCTCGATCGACACATCCATGGTCTGAATAAACGGAATGTTGTCAATTCCCTTATCCCGGTATTTCAGGGACAAAAACAGGGAATTGTTTCCATACTTTCCGCCCATGACCATTTCCATAATTTCCTCATTGGTATAATGAATATTACCCTCCACATATACTGTAGTAATGGTATAATTTTGCACAATATAGAAATAACCGCCAAGAAACAAGCCAAGAAGAAGTACACAAGTACCGGCCAGTATGCCGATCCTTTTGGATTTATTGAAGCGGACCTTCTCCTGTTTCTCCCTGCTTTTCTTTTTTTTTCTGGGCTGTATGTCATTATTCTTGACAAGCCGCAGATTCGGATTCTTTTTCTTAACTTTTTTGACAGTTTTTTTGTCGCTCATTCCCTGACCTCATGGCATGACACTTGTGTCATGCCAGTTCAATATCCGCCCCCAGTTCCCGGAGACTTAAGGTAATATCTTCATATCCCCTGTCAATATAGTGACGGTTCGTCACAATGCTGGTACCATCCGCCGCAAGAGCCGCTGCCACCAGCGCGGCCCCGCCTCGCAGTTCCTTCGCTTCCACAACTGCGCCGTGCAGACCCTTGACCGGGCAGATGCAGGCTTTGGTGCCATGTATCGTAATATCCGCCCCCATCCTGCAAAGTTCCGGTACGATTCTGAACCGGTTCTCAAACACCGTCTCCTCGATCCAGCCAGGATATCCTGACAGTACCATCGCCACCATAAAAAGCGATTGCAGATCCGTGGGAAATCCCGGATAACACGCCGTCACCAGGCCCTCTTCCAACGGTCTTGTAACTCTGCCCGACACGAAAATCCCATCCTTTTCACAGACGATCTTTACTCCCATCCTCCGAGCATACTCCAGGACACTGATCATATGCCGGCAGGGCGCATCCTGCAAGAATATCCTGCCGCCGGTACACATGCAGGCGGCCAGATAAGTGCCGGCCACAATTCTGTCCGCAGGTATCCGAAACCGGACCGGATGGAGGCATCGCACCCCTTCGATCACAAGCTGGTTCGTGCCTGCACCCGTGATCTTAGCACCTGCACTTCGTAAGAATTCACATAACACTTGTATCTCCGGCTCCCTCGCCGCCGGATGGATGATCGTCGTTCCCTGTGCCAGTACTGCCGCCAGGATCAGGTTTTCTGTCACCCCTACACTGACAAAAGGCAGTTCATGCACGGCTCCCCGCAGTCTCCCCACCCTGGCACAAAATCCGTCTTCCGCCTCCCTAATCTCCACTCCCATGCACCGCAGAGCGCGCAGATGAAGGTCTATCGGCCTCTTACCGATCACACAGCCTCCGGGATATTCCATACTGACACTGCCCATCCTTGCAAGCAGAGCACCCAAAAGCATGATGGAAGAACGCATGACTCCCACAGAATCCGCCGGCATATCGCACTCGGAAATCTGTCCTGTGTCCACCCGCACGAAGCCTTCTTCTCTCGTCACTTTACAGCCCAGGCTCTCTAAGAGCCGCAACATATGAAACACATCTGAAATGTTCGGGCAATTTTCGATCTCGCAGGTACCGTTTATCAAAAGTGTCGCCGCAAGAACCGGCAGCGACGCATTTTTTGACCCCTGTATCTTAGTCTGTCCTGTCAGACAGTTACCACCATAGATACGAATAGCGTCCATAAGATTACCTCAAATCTAAAATATGACCTATTCTATCTATATGGATTTTCGACTAAAAATTATCTTGTCCTTATAAATCTTTCAGCCGTATGCCCTTCGCCACACTTAGGACCAGCCCTATTTCTATCAGCAGGAACATGACAGAAGATCCTCCGTAACTGATAAAAGGCAGGGAAATACCCGTGTTGGGAATCGTGTTCGTAACGACTGCGATATTTAAGATCACCTGAATGGCAATATGTCCCATCACGCCCACCACAAGAAGGGCGCCGAACAGATCCGGCGCATTGTTGGCGACGATCATCAGCCGCCAGATCAGAAGCAGGAACATGACGATAACGGCAATCCCGCCAAACAAGCCCAGTTCCTCACAGATAATGGAAAATATCATATCATTTTGCGCCTCGGGCAAAAAGCCTCTCTTCTGCATACTCTGGCCAAGCCCTTTGCCCAGCACCCCGCCGGAACCGATCGCATAAAGTGCCTGCAGGGTCTGAAACCCTTTGCCGCTGGCATAAGCTTCCGGATCCAGCCAGGCCAGGATACGCGCTCCGCGGAAGTTCACACTGTCCGCCTGGGACTGTGCCATCTGTACCACCGCAAAGACCACTGCAGCCGCACCCGCCAGTGTTGCCAGACCCAAAAGAATAAACCGTTTATAATCCGGACAGGAAACAAACAACATTAAGATCGCAATCCCCATGATAATGATGGCAGAACTTAAGTTATTGGTAATCTGCCAGATCATCACCGCGATCGGTGCCGGCACAAGCAGGACCGTCCAAAAGCCTTTCTTCGTCCGTATCCGTTTCCCCATGATACAGATCAGACTGGCCAAAAACAATATCATACCCACCTTGGCCACCTCCGCAACCTGCAAGGAGATCGGCCCTATGTACAACCATCTGGTGGCGCCGCCGGCCTCATGCCCAAAAGGGATGATCAACAAGATCAATACTCCCGAAACAATATAGGCAAGCGCCGCAAACCTTTCCCAGAAATGATATGGTATATTCGATACCACGATCATCACAATAAGACCCAGAATGGTCGCAAAAAGCTGCTGCTTTAGGTAATGCGTAGAATCCCCGTAATCCAGATTCGCTTCATAAGAACTGGTGGAAAATACCATCACCATACCGAATCCTAACAGAAACAACACGATGAACAACAGGCTGTAATCCATAAAACTCTCACTCTTTTGTTGTCTTTTGCGTGAAGAATTTCTCTGTGCCACTTACTCCTGCTCCTCCAATTGTTCCACAAACTCTTTAAACATTCTGCCCCTGACTTCATAGTTAGGGAACATCCCCCAGCTTGCACAGGCCGGCGACAACAGCACCGCATCCCCCGGCTTTGCCTGTTCCACACAGACTGCAAAAGCTTCCTCAAAGGAATCTGCCAGTACCACATTCTCAATCCCATGCCGTTTCGCGCAGGCAGCTATCTTATCCCGCGTCTGCCCGATCAGCACCAGACACTTGACCTTGCCGTCAAAAGCTTCTATCCACTCGTCATATTCACTCTGCTTATCATAACCGCCGCCGATCAGTACGGTAGGCTTACACATGGCCCGGATCCCCTGAATCGCCGCATCCGGATTCGTACCTTTGGAATCATTATAATAATCCACCCCTCTTTTGGTGTCCACGAACTCGATTCGATGCTCCACAGCCCGAAACTGTCTTACCACCGAAAGGATCGTCTCCATAGGCACTCCCACAGCCTGCGCGATGGCGATGGCTGCCATGACGTTTTCCACATTGCAGGTACCCACAAGCTTCATCTCATGGATGTTCATAAGCCTTGTGGCCGTGCCGTCTTGGGCCTGCCAGATCTCTTCCCCCTCCTGATAGAAGCCTTCCTCGAGTTTTCTCTGAGAAGAAAACCATACCACCCGCGCCGGACAGCGGCTGCCAAATTCTCTGGTATAACTGTTTTCATAATTCAGGACACAGACCTGCTCCTTGGTCTGGTTTCTGGTCACGGCCTCTTTCGCCGCCGCATAATTCTCCATCGTATGATGACGGTTGAGATGATCCGGCGTGATATTTAAGATTGCCGACACATCCGGCCTGAATTTCTCTACCGTCTCCAGTTGGAAGCTGCTGATCTCCGCCACCGTCACCGTTTCTTCCGTAGAATCCAGCGCCGTCAGTGTGTAGGGGTTCCCGATATTGCCAACCACATCCACGTCTTCATAACAGGCCGACATGATCTCTCCCACCAGGGTTGTGGTCGTTGTCTTTCCGTTCGTACCCGTGATCCCGATCACACGACCCTTGCCCAGTTCATAAGCCAGTTCGATCTCGCCCCAGATTTTGATACCTCTTTGGCGAAATGTATCTACAAACTCCGTATCCGTAGGCACTCCCGGACTCAAGACCACCAGCTCCACACTTCCTTCGGTCTCCTTCGACAGTGTGCCGATCTCTATCTTAGCCTCGATGCCGGGCTTTAACTTCTTCCTGACATCCTCCACAGTAAGCTTATCATTCCCGTCAAACAATACCGGCACGGATCCTGCGTGATGCAAAGCCAAAAGTGCCCCCATCCCGCTGATCCCGGAACCTACCACTAATACCTTAATCCCTTGTAATTCCATACTTTTATACCCCCATGAGCGCCACAAGACACAGAAGCGCCGTCACGATAGAAAAGACTGCTACCACTCTCGTCTCCGACCAGCCGCACAATTCAAAATGATGATGGATCGGCGCCATCTTAAAAATCCGCTTTCCGCCGGTCATCTTAAAATAAGACACCTGCAGCATCACGGATAGCACTTCCATCAGATAAACAAATCCCACAATCGCGATAAAAAGCGGCATCTGCATCATGTAAGCCGTAGCTGCCACAAAGCCGCCAAGCGCCAGAGAACCCGTGTCTCCCATAAACACGCTGGCCGGATGCACATTGAACAGCAAAAAGCCCAAAAGAGCCCCCGCTACCGCACAGGTGATCGGTTCGATCCCGCTGTTGGTTCCGATCGCCACCACACTAAAGAATGTAGCTACCAATACGGTCACAGAACTCGCCAGTCCGTCAAGACCGTCCGTAAAGTTCGTACCATTCACTACACCAATCACAATGAAAAAGAAAATCGGTATATTAAACCATCCAAAGTCAAGAAACATCCCCTTCGTGAAAGGTATTTTCATAGCCAGTGACACATCCGTATAACGCTGCAGATAAAATAAAAAAACACCCGTCACCACAATCTGCAGGGCAAACTTCTGCCACGCCCTAAGACCCATGGATCGTTTTAACACCACTTTGATATAATCATCCAGAAAACCGATCAGCCCGAATCCCAGCGTCAAAAACAAGATTGGAACAATCTTCGGATAATCTTTCACAAAGAAAAGAGACGTGACCATCACACTGACCAGGAACAGAATCCCGCCCATCGTCGGCGTACCATTTTTCTTTAAATGACTCTCCGGCCCCTCTGTCCGCTCTGTCTGCCCTACCTTAAGGCGCCGCAGAAACGGAATCACCAAAGGCCCCAGTACCACACTGATTGCAAAAGACAACATCACCGACAACAAAACTGTACCATTCATATTGATTCCTTAATCCTTTCCATGATTCCCGTCTGTACTTCCTGTTACATTATAATCTATCTTTTCCAAATATGGAAGAATATTCTCAAAGAGCTGTCTGACCACCGGCGCAGCGATCTGTCCGCCATAATAAGTGCCCTTGGGATTGTTGATGATCGCCACCGCAAGCACCTTAGGGTCGTTAGCCGGCGCAAATCCCAGGAAAGAGGCGATATATCTGCCGCTGCCTCTTGGCAGTGTCTGACTGGTAGCCGTCTTGCCGCCGATCCGATACCCTTCCACCGCACCGTTTTTGCCGCTTCCCTCCGCCACCACCTGTTCCAGAATGTAGCGCATGGTCTCAGATGTCTCGGCAGAGACCACATTTTCCCGCACGGGATAAGTGAAATGCTCTGCATGGCTGCCATCGGCGTCCGCTGTCTTGACCGCAAAATGCGGCGTGATCCGTCTGCCGCCGTTAATAATGGAAGAAGCCGTCGTCGCCAGTTGGACAGGGGTGATCTGAAAAGACTGCCCGAAGGAGATGGTGGCCAGTTCCACCGGTCCGATATTTTCCATCTTATGCATGATCGTTCCCGCTTCTCCCGGCAGATCTATGCCCGTCTTGTCTAACAGTCCAAACTGCCTGAAATAAGAGTAGTAACGCTCCACGCCGATGCGCAGTCCCACTGTGATGAAGACCGGATTGCAGGAATTCATGGTTCCCTGCACAAAGTCTTCCGCCCCATGCCCGCCGACTTTATGGCAGCGTATCCTGCGGTCTTCCACCATGATAAACCCCGGACAACTGAACGTATCCGTCGTCTTAACCACCCCGGCTTCCAACCCTGCAGCCGCCGTCACGATCTTAAACGTCGATCCCGGCTCATAAGTATCATTGATGCAGCCGTTTCTCCACATGGCATTTAGAAGTTCCTGCTTCTTTTCCTCGGAAAAGGCCGCCGAATCCATGCCGTTTGGCAGGGTATATGGTTCATTTAAGTTAAATTCCGGCACATTCACCATAGCCAGTATCTCACCGTTTTGGGGATTCATGACCAAAATAGAGACACTGTCCGCCTCTTTGGTCTCCATCGTCTGCAGTGCAAGCTGCGTGGCGTAGCTTTGGATATTCATATCCAGGCTGATATAAAGGTCCTGCCCGTTTACCGGCTCCACTCTCTCCTCGCCTTCTTCCGCCAGTTCCACGCCCTTGGCATCCGTCACCGTTAAGATAGTTCCCGGTTCCCCCTGCAAATATTCCTCATAAATCACCTCAAGCCCTATGATCCCCTGATTGTCGCCGCCGGTAAAACCAAGAACCTTCGACGCCAGGGAATCATACGGATAATATCGCTTATAATCCTCATCCACCTTGACCCCGTCCAGGTCATAGGACCTGATGATATCTCCGGTACTTTTATCCACATTACTCCGAATCTTCTCGATGGAAGAATATTTCTCTACCCGCTTTCTGACATATTCCTCACTCAGTTCCAGTTCTTTACAAAGTACTTCTATCACCTGCTCCGGATCTGTAATCTGGCTGTGGATCACGGAGATCGTACAGACCGTTTTGTTATCCGCCAGAATCTTACCGTTGGCATCTATGATACGTCCTCTGGCTGCTTTGATGCTCCGCTCCCTCTCATGCAGTTCCTTTGCCTTTTGTGTATAATACTCTGACTGGAAGATCATCAGATAAGCAAGCCTGCCGATCAGGCCCGCAAAGACGATAAAACACAGGAAAAAGACTGCCACCGTCTTGCTCCGATGATATGTTTTGGGTAAGTAAGGGGTCTCCTGTGCCATATAGAAAACCTCACAAAAAGGTATTAATATAATTTATTACCGTTTTTATGAGGTTATTCGTATTCCCTTCTACTATTCTGTTCCTTCCGGTTCAGTGCCCTGCGGCGTACCTTCGCCCTCCGGATCACCTTCGCCCTCTTCGGTGCCTTCTGCTGCATCGTCTATGAGACTCCCGCCGCCAATCAAAGTGCCCAGTTCAGGATCATAGAAATTACCGGTAGCAGGATCCACCAGATACCCCGTTTCCGGGTCTTTGGGAAAGCTTCTCCACACTTCACGGTCCGCCGTATCTTCCGGCTCCTCTTGCGGCTCCTCAGGGTTATCTTCCTCTTGTGTTCCCTCTTCTCCTTCCGGGCTTATGGGATTGCCTTCCTCGTCCAATTCTTCCGCCTGGGTATCCTGCGGCTGATGGATCTGAATCTGCAGTTCTTCCAGTTCCTCTCGTTCCTTGTCCGACAGCTCCTCTGTCATGAAAATATTCAGATAGGGAAGCACTTCCGTCAAAATCTTGCGTACGATCCGGGTGGCATATTTGGCATCATCCTGCTGCGGCGCATTGGGCCTGTCCACCACCACATAAATCACGATCTGTGGATCATCTGCCGGCGCATAGCCCATGAAGGATACCACGTATTCACGGTTACCGCGGGGAAGGGTCTCCGCCGTCCCTGTCTTACCGCCGATCATATAGCCGGCAGGTCTGGCCGTGTGGCCGGTACCATGTTCTCCCGTCACTACCGTATTACAGAACTCTTTGATCGTTTCACTGGTGGAATTGGAGATTGTCTGCTTCAATACACGGGGTTCTATGTTCTCTATGGTGGCGCCGTCCGCCGTCGTTATCCTGCTCACCACATGGGGTTCATAATAATAACCACCATTGATCAGCGAACAAAACCCTGCCGCCACCTGGATCATCGTTGCATTGAAACCCTGCCCGAAGGAATTGGTCGCCAGTTCCGTCGGCCCGATCGTATTCTTATCATACACTACCCTGTCCGTACGGGATTCTCCCGCCAGATCGATATTGGTCTTAAGGCCGAAACCGAACAGATGCTGATAATCCACAAACTGCTCTTTACCAAGTGCAAAGGCCACATTCATCAACACCACGTTACAGGAGCGCTCGATCCCCTCCTGAACAGAAATCCTGCCGTCGCCAAAGATCTGATGGCATTTGATGTTATGATCGCCCACATGCAGTTTACCTTCACAAAGATAAGTCTCATTGCCGGTGATCGATCCGCTCTCGATCGCCGCCGCCACCGTAAAAGGCTTCGATACGGATCCCGGTTCATAGGAATCCACGATACAATGATTTTTCCAGAGTGCATTGAGATGCTGATACATCACTTCGTCATTCATGGCATCAAGTGCTTCCTGGGTCACTACTTCCGTCGGCTTCACCTTTTTGCCATCCTTATCCAGAAGGGGCATCCCGATCAGATTCTGCTTGTTTCTGGTATCGTTCAAATCGTAATTGGGATAATCCGCCATTGCCAGCACATTTCCCGTATTTACTTCCATGATGATACAGCCTACATTCTCGGCCCCGTTTCCGGGTCTGGCACTATCTTTATACTCTTCATTAAACGCTTTCAGATACTTCTCTACGATAGCCTGAATATTGGCATCGATCGTGGTCTGAATATTATACCCGTCCCTTGCCGGGATCGTGGTGCGTTCCAGTGTGGAATCATCGTTCAGATAACCGTATTCCCGTCCGTTGGTACCGCACAGAATATCATTGTAATATTCTTCCAGACCATAGGTCCCTACGTTGTCACTGGTCGTAAACCCAATCACATCGCAGGCAAGCGATCCGTTGGGATACTCTCTTCTGTACTCGTCCTCAAACCAGACGCCCTTAATATTTTTGCCCTGTTCAGGGTCTTTTTGCAGTTCTTCAAAAGCCACCTTTTTCTCATATTCCACCCGCTTGGCCATCACATAATAGGCCGAATTGGGATGTTCTGCAATATAAGTTCTGATGGCAGAAGAATCAATGTTAAAGATTTTTTTGAGGGCGCTTAAAGTCGGTTCCAGATTCTTTTCATCCTGCATCAGCAGATTCGCATCCAGAATGACATTATAGACCTTATTGCTGACAGCCAGAACCGTGCCGTTAGAGTCCACGATTTCACCACGTTTAAAAGGTATTGTCGTAGAGTCATACTCCTGCTGCGACAATACCTGTTTCTTATAGTCCTCTCCGTTATCCCTGTTGATCAGAAATAATCTTATGCTGAGTCCCACAAAAGCTGCCAATATAAACACAAACAACAACAACAGCTTCTTTTGCATTTTAATGGTAAATCTGTTGATGGTATTTTTCCGATTGCTCAATCAATCACCTACTTCATCCTCATATAACCTCAATGAGGGATTTCCGCCATCTGCTTGACATAATCATTATTTTCACTGGCAAAAGATATAATCTGTCCCTGGGTTGCATACTGCATTCCCAATTCCTGGATTGCGACCCGCCTAATCTCCTCCAGATCGATACTACTTGTTATTCTACTATATTCCTCATCATTTGCAACCTTAAGATCATTTAACTCTCTCTCCAGTGTGGAGATATTCTTAACACTGTTCGTAATATCTGACTGCAGTCCAACGTAATAAATCAGGATGATGCCTGTCGCCACCAGCGCAACAAACAAAAACATCACATAACCGATGCTCATATGTTTCGCTTTCTCACGGTTTTTTCTGATGGTATTGTTATTGACCCTTGGCTTCGGACGTCTTCTGATCTCCTCAGTCACGTCCAGCTTTCTTACCGTACTGCCCTGCACATAATATTGCCTGCGCCTGTCGGCTGTACGATTATGGCCCGCTCTTAAGTTCGCGTTTCTCTGTGTCGCTGCCATAAACTGTTATTTCCCCTCTGTTTTACTAAATACGCGCAGTTTAGCGCTCTTAGCCCTCTTATTAGCTGCCACCTCTTCCGTGGAGGGAAGAATGGGCTTTCTGGTTATCACTTTCCCCTTCGAAACTTGTCCGCACACGCACACCGGAAAATCCGGCGGGCAGGTGCAGGGATTCTCATTTTTACGAAAAGCCGATTTGACAATTCTGTCCTCCAGGGAATGAAAGGTGATAATGCACAGCCTTCCGCCCGGACGAAGCATATCGATCAAATCATCCAGGGAATCTTTTAACACCTCCAACTCCCTGTTACATTCTATCCTGACTGCCTGAAACGTCCGTTTCGCAGGATGTCCGCCCACAGCCCGCATCCTGGCCGGTATCGCCGCCTTGATGATCTCGCACAACTGCCCTGTCGTCTCCACCGGCTTGTCCATTCTGGCCTGCACGATATGCTTTGCTATATTCCTGGCAAACTGCTCTTCGCCATAGTCCCTGATGATCCGGTACAGATCCGATTCCGAATACTCATTGATGATCTCTTTGGCATTCAGGCTCTGTCTTGTATCCATCCGCATGTCCAGATCCGTATCATATTTATAGGAAAACCCTCTTTCCACATTATCCAATTGAAAAGAAGAAACTCCCAGATCCAAAACGATACCGTCCACTTGCTCAATACCGATTCGTTTCAGGGCCTGTCTCATATTACTGTAATTATCCCGGATAAGCGTGACGCGCTCCCCGTAAGGCATAAGGCGCTTTCCCGCCGCCTCAATGGCATCCTCATCCTGATCGATGCCGATCAATCTGCCCGCTCCCTGCAGCCTTGCCGCCACCTCACTGGCATGTCCGCCGCCTCCCAACGTCCCGTCCACATAAATGCCCTCTGGCTTAATATCCAGATTCTCTATTGTTTCTTTCAGAAGCACCGAAGTATGCTTAAATTCCATCTGTCGTCTTCTCCTAGTGTACTAGATTCCGAGACCGAGCTGCGCCATATGTTCTGCGATCTCGTCCATATCTTCACCGGCTTCCACGCCGTCTAAGCGTTCTCTGCTCCAGATTTCTATTCTGCTTCCCACACCGATCAGGACTACATCCTTGTTCAGCCCGGCAAACTCCCGCAGCACATTCGGTATCAAAATACGTCCCTGCTTATCTACTTCCGCTTCTGTTGCTCCTGCCAGAAAAAACCTTACGAATTTCCTGGCTTCCTTATTGGTGATGGGCAGCGTTCTTAGCTTCTCCTCAAAAATACTCCATTCTACATTATCATACACAAACAGGCATCCGTCCAGTCCTTTTGTTACAACGAAGGAATCTCCCAGCGTCTCCCTGAATTTGGAAGGAACGATCAGCCTGCCCTTGGTATCGATTGTGTGATTGTATTCTCCCATGAACATATGCAATCACCCTGCCCTGACGCATCGGTCCTGCGGACCGTTTCGTGTTCTTACTTTCTCAAAAAGAAAGTGGTCTGCCACGGAAAACGGAGGTCTGTTTTGGAGTTTTTCAACCACTTTACTCCACTTCATTCCACTTTCCACCACTTTTACTCTAATTTTATACTAATGCAGGGTAGATTGCAAGGAGAATTTGGAAAAAGGACAAAATAAAAATACCCCCTGTACATCTCAAAATGTACAGAGGGTGAATCCTCTTTTTCCTTATTTATTTGGTATCTGTAGTGCTTCCTACACTTACCGTGGGTGTTGTTGTGCGCCTGATGCGCTGGCGGATGATAAGATCCGCGAAAAGCGATCCGACAAAAAGTACGATGGCAAGCACCTGTGACACCGCTATCGTTGTGTGGGGGATAAAGAGCGTGTCCGTCCGGATCCCTTCGATCCAGGCTCGTCCCAGTCCGTAACCGCCAAGATAAAGCAGCGTCTGTTCTCCCTCGAATTTCTTATATCGTCTGTAGAAGAGCATGATAAAAAGCAATACCAGATTCCACAGACTCTCATATAAGAAGGTAGGATGCACTTGTATATAATTCGTGCCTTCCGCCATATGAGCGGCTATCTTTTCGGATATATCTCCTGCCCGAACCATCTCCACCGGCAGACGCATGGCCAGGAGCGAATCCGTATATTCCCCGAACACTTCCCGGTTCATGAAATTGCCCCACCGGCCGATCACCTGCCCCAGCACCAGGCCGGGCACGCAGATATCTGCGATCTGCAGGAAACTGCATTTTTTCACTTTACAATATACAAACAATGTGGTAAATGCCGCAATCACGCCGCCATAAATGGCCAGGCCGCCATTGCGTAGCTGCAAGATACTGAGCAGATTATCCTTATACCTGTCCCAGGCAAAGACCACATAATAGATCCTCGCTCCCACAATCGAAAAGATGATCGCGTAAATCGCAAAATCCCAGATTATATCTACATCAAACTTCTCCTTCTTGGCCACATATGCCGCAAGAAGCACCCCGCAGAGCACCCCGATCCCTATGATCACGCCATAAAAGGCAATCTCAAAACCAAAAATACTGAAACTTTTTGGCACATTTTCAAGATAGATTCCCAGATGCGGGAACGCTATATCCATCTTGTCCATCATATCCTGCATGTTATGTCCGTACCTTTCTGTCTCGTGCTGACCGCGGTGTAAGAAGTACTTCTCACACTAGACGTTAAACCTAAACAGAATCACATCCCCGTCCTGCACCACGTAGTCCTTGCCTTCCATCCCGACAAGCCCTTTCTCTCTGGCCGCCGCGAGGGAACCCTGCTCCAGAAGATCCTTGTAATTAACCACCTCCGCTTTGATAAAACCTCTCTCAAAGTCCGTGTGTATCTTACCTGCCGCCTGAGGCGCCCTGGTGCCGATCTTAATGGTCCATGCCCTGGTCTCATCCTCTCCCGCCGTAAGGAAACTCATCAGTCCAAGCAGTCTGTAACTGGCCCGGATCAGCTTCTGCAGTCCTGACTCAGACAGTCCCAGATCCTCTAAGAACATAGCTGTCTCTTCCTCATCCAGTTCCGCGATCTCCTGTTCTATCTGGGCACAAATGACAAAAACCTCACTGCCGTCAGACTGTGCAAACTCTTTGACTTTCGCTACACCCGCATTGGATGCGCCGTCATCAGACAAATCTTCTTCCGCCACGTTGGCCGCGAAAATCACCGGTTTATATGTCAACAGATTATAGGATGTAAGCCACGCCTGCTCATCTTCGTCAGATACCTCAAACCCTCTGGCCAGTCTGCCTTCTTCCAGATGCGCTTTCAACCGCTCCAAAAGTTCCAGTTCCTTCGCCAGTGTCTTATCCATCTTGGCGGCTTTGGCTGTCTTGGCGATCCTTCTGTCCAGTATTTCCATATCGGAAAAAATCAATTCCAGATTGATCGTCTCAATGTCACGCAAAGGATCGATTGAACCGTCCACATGCACAATATTGGAATCCTCAAAGCAGCGCACCACATGAACGATGGCGTCTACTTCCCTGATATTACTCAAGAACTGATTTCCAAGCCCCTCACCCTTGGACGCTCCCTTGACGAGACCTGCAATATCCACAAACTCGATGGTGGCAGGGGTCACTTTCCTTGAATGATACATGTCTCCAAGAAGTTTCAGTCTCTCATCCGGTACCGGAACAATGCCGATATTGGGATCAATGGTGCAGAACGGATAATTGGCTGATTCCGCGCCTGCTTTTGTCAGGGAATTAAAAAGAGTACTTTTGCCTACGTTGGGGAGGCCGATGATGCCGAGTTTCATTTTTCTATATATCCTCCTTAAAAACCATACTTTGAAAAAGAGTCCAACACGATTTTATATTATATCATGCCGGACTCTTTTTCTTCAACAGTATTTTGCAAACAATTCAACTGACCTTTCGACCCAAGGCACCAAGACAGGCACTAGGAGTGTAAGGATTTTCCATTTGATTCGATTACTGCTTTGTACCATCCAAAGCTTTTTTCTTATACCGCTCCTGGGAGCCTGTTCCGTCTTCGTTGCGATCAACGTAAATAAAGCCATACCGCTTCTTGAGCTGGGCGCTTGAGGCACTGACCACGTCAATGCATCCCCATGCCGCATAGCCCATCACGTCCACTCCTTCTTCTATGGCTTCTTCCACCGCAAGAAGATGATTTTTCATGTATTCAATCCGATAATCGTCCTCCACAGTAAACTCACCCGCATCATTTCGAATCAATGTGTCCACTGCACCCAAACCATTTTCTGCCACAAAAAGCGGTTTCTGGTAACGATCGTAGAAATAATTCAGTGTATAGCGCAGCCCCTCCGGATCGATCTGCCATCCCCATTCACTTTCTTTCAGATAAGGGTTCTTTACGCCGCTTGTCAGATTACCCGCACCTTTGCTGTACTGGGAGCAGTCCGCAGCGGTACATTTGCTCATATAGTAGCTAAAAGAAATATAATCCACAGTATGCTGAAGCAGTTCTTCATCTCCCGGCTCCATTTTAACTAAGATACCATTCTTCTCCCATTCCTTTTTGATATAAGCCGGATAATACCCTCTTGCCTGAACATCGGAGAAGAACATAACCTTTCTGTCCGCCTTCAGCATGGCAATCATATCCTCAGGCTTAGGCGTCATAGGATAACTCAATGCCCCCAATACCATACATCCCATTTGGGCATCCGGTATCATTTCATGGAGTAGTTTGGTTGCCAACGCACTTGCTACGAACTCATGATGCGCCGTCTGATATTTATCCTGATCGGTCAACTGGTCTTTCGGTGTCCAGATACCTGCACCCATCAGGGGAAAATGCCATAAAGCATTGATTTCATTGAAGGTCATCCAATATTTTACCTTATCTTTATACCTGTCAAAGACGACCCTGCAATAGCGCTCAAAAAAGGTAATCAGCCGGCGGTCCCGCCAACCGTCATAAGTCTTTGCCAGATGCAGCGGCGTCTCATAATGAGAAAGCGTAACCATCGGTTCTATACCATATGCCTTGCAGGTGTCAAATACCTTATCATAGAAGCAAAGATTCATCCAGTTCACTGCCTAATGCTTCCTGGGCGCGCTTTACGATTTCATCCGATATTTCCATATAGACCTCCGGTGTCTGCGCCAGTAACGCATACAGCTTACCGGAAATGCTTTTGAACTTTAAGAAATACTCTTTTTCCACCCGGGAAGCATCAATCTCGGCACCGGCTTTCACCTTAAATCCAATCCCTTTGCCAATCAGGATTCTCTCCTGATTGCGTTCGTTTCTGGCACACACCACATTATTGCTAATCGCATTCTTTATGACCCATCTTCTGGAGCTCATATGTTTCCAACCATACCCTTTCGCCGTTTGAGGATAAAAAAAAGACCCCCTTACATGCATACAAAAGTAAACATGTAATTTCAAGTCTTGCCTATCAAATAGTCACAAGCTTGATGGAGTCATTCGTTTAAATCTGTAAAAAGTGTATCACACAAACATATATCTGTCAATTTCTTTCTGCATTTAGCAGTGATGAGGAATGAATTTCATCATCGCTGGCACATTGCACGACAAACGCATGAGTAAATAAAATGTGAACAAATTACTCCACTATCCGTTATAATGAAAATAAAAACGGAGATGGGAATATGGAGCAGTTACTGGAATGGATGGAGATCATCGAGGATGTCAG
>CATOMC010000001.1 GCA_951801245.1 uncultured Lachnospiraceae bacterium | reverse complement strand
TTATCGAAACCCTGAAAAAACGAAATATGGGAATGATCGAGAATATAAGGAAGTTATTTATGGGCACACCGGCTATATTTTAGCCGGTGCAATACCCGTTAGTCTGACCGGAAGGCTGAACTGTTACAAAAACAAAGCAACAAATCTTAAAAAAACTTGCATAAATTCTCAGATATAGTAAAATAAAAATATATGAAATTTTTCAGGCTTACATACATATAGTTATAAAAGTATGTAAAAAGACAGAAAGACCACTAAATAAGAAGAGGGTTTCTGTCGATATAGATTTGATAGAACATATATTTTGTCAGAAGGGGACGGAAGAATTATGGCAAAGAAAGCACCTGTCAAAAAAACCAAGAGAAGATTAAAGAGGAGTATAAGACGGAGTCTTGCGGCTGTTTTGATGGTAACGGCTATTGCTGTTGCTGCTATTCCTGTGCCGGAAAACTTCGCGGTGGATGGGGACACTACGCCGGGAACGGGTGGCACAACGGTTCCTGATCAGGACAAGGAAGTGCATGAGGAAGCAGTTAAGAAGCATTTTATTTATGATATAGAGGATGCTAAACTGGATTCAGGAGATATAGCTACCTGGGCAGATGGTAATTTAAATAAGTTTATCGATAAAACAACCGGTGAATTAGACGAAGAATTAATATGGGAACGTTATGTAGAAGATGCCAATTCTGCCACAGATACGGGCAAGGATCCTAATCCGGCCACCTATGCATCCATGGTAATCCGGGATGTGGATGGTGTAGCTACCTTAAGCTGGCAGTTTATGTACTATGTGAGAAACATTCAGGGAAGCAGTCTCGGGAATGGCCCGAGGGGTGTTATCTGTAAATACAATGGGGAGTATATGGCTGAAAATGTAGACCTTCCCATGGTATTGAATACGAAATATTATACTGTGGAACAGGAGGTCTTTAATAATTTCTTTGATGGCAAGAGACCCGATGGGAGTGACTTAGATGGTGGTACAGGACAAAACTGGGGACAAAGTGGTTTGTATGTTGATTGCCGCCCGGATTATACATATGAATATAATTATACGGATTATACGTCAAACAGTTTTGTGAATGATGCGACGAAACATTTTTTTGAGACTTATTTTGCGGCAGATTTAGAGAATCAGAGGCAGATTTACAAGAGATATGATGACAGTGTTACAAGCGGTAATCCTGATGAGTCGCTTAAGGAGTCTACTCTTACAATGAGACCAATGGATATCAATGATCCTGGTTTACAGAGACAGTTTTATTGTGAACATGATAAGATTCTAAAACAACAGGCGGCTCCGTACACTCTAGTTGCGGTGCAGAATCAGAGGCCTCAGGATGACAGAGGCGGCATTGTTTATGTGGCAAAAGGCGGTCAGCCTGGTATTAATCATTACAATGATGACAATGGGTATTTGGTAGAATACCGGGCAAATTATCTGATTTGTGGTATTGGAGCCAGTGCGTTCAAGGAGAACGACCGTATACAGAATCTGGAACTTCCATCCATGATTAGTTTTATTGGGGATAATGCTTTTGAAGGTGCCAGTCTGATTAAAGAGATTACGATTGCGAATGCATCCTTTATTGGAAATCAGGCGTTTAAGAATTGTGGCTCGTTAAATAAGGCTGATATTCGAGAGGGTGCTAATACATTAGGAGCAGAGTGTTTTTATCATACAGCGCTGACAGAAGTTAAGCTGCCTAGTACAATACGAAATATTGGATATGGGGCGTTCGCATCCTGCAGTAAATTAACAAGTATTGATTTAAATAGTATATCACAGGGATGTATCATCGGAGACTTTGCATTTTATGAGTGTTCAGCACTGAATGATGTTCAGATGAAGAATGCTCAGATTGCCTCGATTGGGAAAGGCGCGTTTGCATGTACGGGAGGCGCGGAACTGGATTTTGTTTTCCCGTCAGATATGGCATCTTTTGATGGAAATAAGACAAATACCATCGGCGATTTTATGTTTGCCGGACGGTCAAATCTTCGTTCCGTTGAGTTTCCCAGGAATTATGGGCGGACGGAGACAACGAAGGTATCTCTGCCTGATAATATGTTCCATGAGTGTGTCAGCATGTCAAATGTAGTTTTCCCGGCAGATAGTGATCAGTATGCTTGTGGCTATGTGTCTTATGATGGAGAAAAGCTGTTCAAAGATGTGGCAAACAGCAATTTTTTTGTCAGAGGACCGAAGATGAAAAACCCAGTTGATGCTGCAGAACCGCGTATCAGTACATGGTCGGCGAAGATGGCTATCAAGGGCAACCCAATTCCATATCTGTATGTTGAGAATGGTAAGGAATATTATGAAGTCAGCAATGGTTGGTATCTGTATTGCGTTGATGAAGAGGGAGTTATTACTTCTTGTACGTTAACGCCTGATGCAAGAGAAAATCATATGGCTGAAATTAAAAGGGAAGGTATCGATTTGGATATCCTGCCGGTGGTAGGCACCCGGAAAGTAGTGTCAATTGCTACGAATTGCTTCTCAGATGAGGATTTAAATCAAAATGTAGTATCTTTATCTATTCCGGATGACTCTCTGACGCAGATCAATGCGGAAGTATTTAAGGGATGGCAAAGGCTGGCTAAAGTGTCTATTGGCGATTCTGTCGGTGAGATAGGAGACCGGGCATTTGCAGACTGCAATAAGCTGATTGATGTCACGTTCCATTCCCCGCGGGACGGATATAATAACTTTAAAGTTGGCCAGGATGCTTTTAAGACCGGCAGTGAGGAACTGACCTTCCACGGAGATATCGTGAAGGGTTACGCACCTTATGACTGGGCGATAGATAAGGATAATTTGATAGACAGTGTAACGGGTATGCGTGTGTGTTATAAGAGTCTTGCGCCAAGTTACCTGACTGTCATGTATGATGCGGATACTGGATTAGTGACTCTTCTGGATTATCCGAAGTATGATAAGGTGGATGAACTGATTGATCAGGCACATGAGGATGAATACACATCTCTTGGGTATCAATCTTATGGTGAAATGATGGAAGATGTTAATTACTTCACTTTCAGTGCATCTACATATGACTCTATGCGGGAAAGTTTCAAGCAGAGTTGGAATAATGCCCAAACAAGGGAAGATGAAGAAGCAGTATATGCTTCCGAACTTTATGGGCCGTGGGTGAATCCTGATTTCTGTAATACATTTACCGGCGGTGGTACTTCCCCTGATCCTGATGCAGGCGGAGACGATGGGGTACGGAATAATTTAGCAGATTTTCTGTTTGAGCCCCTTGTCGTGGAGGCGGCTTCCGGGAATAGACCGTTAGCTTTCTATGAAGAAGATAGCAGACATCCAAATAAACATTACAGTGTAATCGGTAATTTGGAATCAGGCAATACTTATCGTGGTCTCACACAGGAAGAATTAGGACTGGTTAATGCGACCAAGAATGTGATTGTACCTGAGGGTGTGGAATCTATTGATGTAAATAGATATCTGACCGGTTCTGATGCCAATAAACTGAATGCAGGTAAATATTTGTCTATATCAAAGCTTGGCCGTGAGTCGTATACTATGTATACCAGTACGAACGGAGAGGGAGATGATGAGACGAGGGTAGAGCCGGGGCTTTTCAGTGGATTTTATGATGATAAAGCGGGCGATGTAAAGGAAATTTTCAAACGTGGCAATGACCGGATAGAGAGTATTACCTTGAATAGTGTACGATACTTACCGGATTACGCGTTTGATAGTTGTGAGAATCTGAAACGTGTAGAATTGGGGCCGAATTGTTCGGACATTGGAACGGCACCGTTCAGAGGCTGTTATAATCTGACGGTAGTAGGTGAGAACGACTACTATAAAGCACCAAATGGTATTGTATATTCGGTTAATGAAGACGGTTCTCTTACGATAGAAGAATGTCTGGCGGCCAGAGGAAGGGTAATAGGCAAAGCATTGATTCCCGATGAGAATGACGGAGATATCAGCAATGTCAGTGCCATCAAACCGGGAGCTTTCCAGGATTGTGACTATATCAGTACGATTGACTTGAGCGGGACTGCGGGACTGACAGTGATTCCGAAAGATTGTTTCCGAAATGATTCTACATTGGCAAACTGTGGGCAGCTTTCATCAGTAACATTACCGCGGTCAGTCAATGAGATACAAGAGGGTGCATTTGTCAATGCTTTGATGTTGAATGACCTGACAATCCCCGGGTTAGAGGTATTTATCTCAGCAAGGGCTTTTAAGGAGAATGATGATACGAATAATCCGAAGGCAGTTACCAAAGTCAGGACTTATGAGGATTCTTCTGCCCGCAGGTATGTAGAAACCTATGGTGCAACAGAGGAGTTCAATTTGCAGTGGGTAGATATCGGCAACCAATGGCGTGTCACCTACTTTGATGCGGATGGCGTGATGATTCCGGATTTGGTAGATCAGGACGGCAACTCTATTGACAATCCGCAGTATGTGCCGGACGGTGAGTATGCGAAGCTTCCTACGGATCCGGTGAAAGAAGGATGGACATTTGAGGAGTGGCTTGGCACCAATAACACGAAAGTGTCTGACAGAATCCATGGCGATACCAACTTTATTGCCCAGGGTCATAATGACGACGGTAGTGTTGGCGGCAGATTTGTGGTAGAGTTCTATGACGGATTAGACGGTAAGATGTTAGCCGGTCTTGGTGCAGAGAAAGATGGTAAGTACTATGTGGATGCTGGCATGAGTTTTGATGATTTAGGTTATCAGGCGCCTACTTTCCCGGCTCATGACAATGCGGCGAATCCGAGATGGAGTGAGAACTGGACGACAGCGACTAAGGTAACTTCTAATCTGACGATCGTAGCGCTGTATTCATCTACGGGCGGCAATGGTAATAACGGTAACACTAACAGCAGTAATAATTCCACTAATAACGGAAGTAATAACAATACTACGAGCAGTAAGAAATCCAGTTCCACAAGCAGTACCAGCAGTTCGACTTCCAGCAGTTCAACCAGTACCAGTTCGACAACTTCGGATGGGCAGGCGGTTGCGATGTACACATTGTTAGTACAAAGCGGCAGTGGAAGCGGCAGTTATGCACAGGGAGCGACAGTGGTCATCTCAGCTTATCCGCCGGCAGAAGGCATGGTATTTAGTAACTGGACGACGGAATCCAACGGAGTCACGCTGATGCCGGGTAACAGTTCACCGGTTGCGACCTTTGTGATGCCGGGTAATAATGTAACGATTACGGCCAATTACGTGCCGGGTACGGCGGCAGGAGGGACGGCGCCTGGAAATACAGTGGGAGGTACGACGACCACCACACCTGACGGGAATACCACAGTAGATATTACCAAACCGGGAATTTCCAATAAGGATCTGGCGACAGCCAATGTAAATGGTTCTACGGATAACTTTATCGTTAAGATTTCCGAGACTGATGCGGCAACGCAGGCTGTGGCGGCGGCTCTTACCAATAAGTACACGAGCCTGGAGAATATCCTGTATTATGCGATGGATATTACCTTGTGGGATGCCACAGGAACTTATCAGCTTACAGGAGATCAGATAGAGGGACTTTCCGTAGATATTACGATCCCGATTCCGGATGCTCTGGTGGCTTATGGTGGTAACAATATGGCCGGAGCGGTAGTGAATGGTGATCAGTTAGAGAATCTGAATGAAAGTTTTACAACCATAAACGGTGTACCGTGCGTCAGATTTACGGCAACGCACTTCTCGCCTTATACGATTTATGTGGACACAGGTAATCTGACAGAAGGTATGCTTGATGTAACACCTAAGACCGGAGATCCAATTCATCCGAAGTGGTTCCTGTCTCTTGGTCTGGCTTGTCTGTCCGTGATTCTGTTCATGAAGAAAGACAAGAAAGTGAAAGTAAAAACAGCATAAGCGAATGATTCCAGGGGGAATCCTATGGGAAAAAGAATTAGAAATCTGATCGGCACATTGCTCTTAGTGACAGCAATCACAGTGACACAGATTCCTGTATCGGATGTGGAAGCGGTGGATACCTCTTCCGCATCTGATTTTCAGATGGATGGAACTACATTAGTGAAATACAATGGCACGGCCGAGGACGTGTCTATTTCCAATTATGTTGAAAAGATAGAGGCAGAAGCTTTTGCGAATAATACTTCCGTTCGGCGTGTCACGGTGGGAGATGCGGTGGAAGTGATCGGTGCAAGGGCATTTTCCGGATGTATGAATCTGGAGAGTGTCACAATCCCGGATTCTGTGGAGGTTATCGAAAATGCTGCTTTCAGCGGCTGTCCTTCACTTCGCAGTGTGACAGTAGGAACAGGGCTTAAGAGTCTTGGAAACGGGGCTTTTGCGGGCAATTACAGTCTTGCCAATGTAGAGATTGACAGCAGCAACCCATGGTTTGTCTGTGATGACGGAGCCATCTATAATAAAAAGGGCTGGGATGTTCTGTATCAGGTATTGGCCGGCAGAAAGGCATCTACGTATGTCATGCCGTCTTCCGTGTCACAGATTAAGCCTTATGCTTTCTGGGGAGATTATAATCTGGAAGCGGCAGAGATCAGCAGCAACGTGAAGGAGATTTCGGGTTACGCTTTTTCCAATTGTAAGAATCTCAAGGAAGTCAATATTCCTTTCTCTGTCAAAAACATTGATTTGAAGGCTTTTGAAGATTGTGTCAGGATGCGCAATATTAAGATTCCGGCATCCGTCAGCAGGATTCACAGCACGGCGTTTGATGGCTGTACGAAGCTGAATATTGAGGCGGAGATCGGATCTTATGCCAAGAACTTTGCAGATACACTGGTATTGGAAGATATCGATGTGTCAGAATATGAAGAAGCACCGATTCCTGCAAGAGAAGAGGAGACAGGCAGTGAAGAAAGTGCCCAAAATTTACCGCCGGCGGATTACTATCATGAGGTTTCCCGGATGAATGCCATGGAGGAAGAGGAAGATCCTTCTGTAAAGGGAAAGACAAGGGTGATCGGACAGGAAGCTTATGTACTGGTAGATAATGCCAAAGCTACGGTGAATGTGGGCGCCAGTGGTGAGACACTGGGTGGTGATCCGGAGTTGGAAGAGGAGGAAGACCTGGATACCGTACCGGGACTGGCAGGTTCCGATGACGCAAAGGGTGGTTCCTTCCCCAAATATACCGTGGTCAATAAGGATACGATAGCCGCACAGGCTTATTATGATGATAAAATGACTTCCTATGAGGTACCGGACGGTATCCGCAGGATTGGAGAGTTTGCTTTTGCCAGGGCGGATCTTACATCTATCCGGATTCCTGATGGTGTAGAAGAGATTGGGTATGCGGCTTTTTATCATTGTGACGGATTGACTAATGTGATCATTCCGAAGAGTGTCAAAGAAATAGCAGTGGCGGCGTTTGCGAAAACACCATGGCTTGATCAGTGGAAAGAAAGCGGAAACGGTGATTTCCTGATCGTGGGTGACGGTATCCTGCTGGCTTATCGCGGAGGCGGCGGCATGGTCACGATTCCGGGAACGGTCAGACATATTGGAGCGGAAGCATTTATAAATCAAACCGGCGTAACAGGTGTCCAGATTCCCGACAGTGTGGAAGTGATTGGAGAGGCGGCTTTTAGTGGCTGTAGTAATCTGGCTTCTGTGCAGGGAGCCGGTGGCGTGAAAGAGATACGTGACAGGGCTTTTGCGGGCTGTCCGATCACGACAGTACAGATTCCGGCCTCAGTGGAACGTATCGGACTTCGGGCTTTTGATAATGCACAGACAACAGGTCGTGTAATTGTTTTTGCAGGAGAAAATTTACCTAAATTCGCCTATGAGGATACGGCCACAAAATTATACAGAGACACTTATCGCGATATCTGTTTTAAAGGCAGCAATGTGGCTGTGATTCCTGAAAATATCACAGATTTATCAGATACGGTATTATCAGAAGCCGTACCGGGATTTACCGGCGTCATCTGCAAACAGAAGAGCGATGCTTCCGCCGCAGAGGGCGGGAACGGAACGCTCCAGATTGTAGCAAGAAGAGGAAACGGGCCATCCGCTGGAGAAAGCTGTCAGATTAACGGACAAAGCTTCGTTCTGGAAGAGGCAGAGGAACAGCTTACGGATACAGAGACAGACAGAAATGTTAAAGAAGGCATTACGGTTAACAATAACAGCAGTACGATCTCGCAGGATGGGATTGTGAGTGCCGTCATGGAAGGCGGTGAGGGCAGTTATCAGATTGATATTGCTGACAGTGACGAGGCGAAGCTTAAGATAGGAGATGTATACAAGAAGATATATGGGAATAAACTTCCCTATACACTCAGAGCTTACGAGATTACCATGTCAGAGACAGGTACCGGGGTTCCTATCACAAGCCTCGGGAAACAGCGGGTAGAGATCACTATGCCGATTCCCGCCGGGGTAGGTCAGGAAAATCTGCATGTGGTCTGTCTGGATGCGGACGGACAACTGGAGGAAGTGCCAAGCCGGATTGTGTCGGTAGATGGCAGGGACGCGATCTCCTTTACAGCGGCACATTTTTCACCCTATGGTATTTATAATTATACTTCGGGTAATACGGTAGTCTCTGATGTCAAAGAGGGGCAGGCAGTATTCATGTCTCTCGGTAAGAAAGATGATTCCCCGGATACGGGTGACTACAGCATTCATCCCAAATGGTTCTTTGGCGCAGGCCTTTTCTTTGCAGCGATGGCAATGTTCTTTTATCGCGGCGGCAAACGCAGAAAGAAGATAGATATTGTGGAATAATTGAACCGCACCAAACTCCCGGCATAGAATAAATCTAAGGCCGGGAGTTTTTAGGTGGAGATAACGTGGACCGCGTCAGAAGACAACTTGAGTGCAGCGATTTCATACAAAGCACGATCACAACAGAGGATATTACAGTGGCCGTGTTGGATACGGGCATCGGGAATCATCCTGATTTTGCTAACAGGATTATTGATTTTGCCGATTTTGTGAATGGTAAGCTGGGCAGCTACGATGACAGTGGACATGGCACTCATGTAGCGGGATGCGTTGGCGGAAGCGGCTATGCATCCAGGGGGCGCTTTCGCGGGATAGCGCCAACTTGTAGATTTTGTATCGGCAAGGTACTGGATTACAATGGTGAAGGCAGCATAGAGAGTATGTACAAAGGCTTATTGTGGGTTCTGCAGAATAGGATCCGCCATCGGATTCGGGTGTTGAATATATCGGTTGGCATCGGATCGAGCAGTGACAAAGAACGGATGGAAGAGTTGGTCGGTCTTTTGGATTCTGTCTGGGAGCAGGGTATTGTGGTGGTCTGTGCGGCCGGAAATAATGGGCCCAGGGAGGATACCATTTCACCGCTTGGAAGCAGCCGCAAAGTGATTACGGTGGGATGCCATGAAGGAGGATTTTTCGGGAAAAGGGAGGATCTGTGTGAGAATTATTCCGGACGTGGCAGCGCGGATATGCTTTATCGTAAGCCGGATATTGTGGCGCCAGGCACAGATATTATTTCCTGCAATATGAAGTGGCAGAGCGGTTTTCGAGGCGGCTTTCGCAATGCATATCTGAAAAAAAGCGGTACATCTATGGCAACGCCTATTGTTTCCGGGGCGGCGGCTCTCTTTTTACAAAAATATCCCTATAGTAATAATGAGCAGTTAAAGAGAAAAATGATCTACAGTGCAACAGATCTGGGGGATTCCTGGAACAAACAAGGCTGGGGGATGCTCAACATTGGAAGACTGTGTGAATCTTCTTAAGAAAAATAATGTGTGAGTCGCCACGGAAGACAGAGATTAGCTATTGACAGAGCTTATAGGATTGTATACAATTATACGAGATGAAAGAATCTGTCAGACCCAAAGACGACATTAAGCATTTTGCCGGGATAGATCATGGGTGGTCAGAAAGGGAAATGTGAAAAGAAATGGCAAACTATGATATTAAACACGATGTGAATGACAAGTATTCACTGCGGGGGCGGGTGTTCCAGAAACTCAGAGAGGATATTTTAAGCGGCAAGTATAAGGAGCATGAAGAATTAAAGGAAGTGGCAATCGGTGAGGAATTAGGGGTGAGCCGCACACCGGTCAGGGAAGCTTTCAGACAGTTGGAACTGGAGGGCCTTTTGCAGATTGTGCCCAACAAGGGTGCTTATGTAACAGGCATTACGGCCAAAGATGTGAAAGATATCTATATGATCCGGTCGCTTTTAGAGGGGCTTTGTGCACGTCTTGCCACGGAGAAGATTACAAAAGAGCAGATGGAGGAGATGGAGGAAAATATCTATCTGGCAGAGTTTCATGAGGACAAAGGTCATCTGGATCAGATGGCAGAACTGGATAACCGTTTTCATGATATTCTCTACGAAGCATGCGATTCCAAGATGCTGGAGCATACGTTAAAGGATTTTCACCAATATGTGTTACGTGTCAGGCAAAGGACATTGGCCACCAACACGAGAGGACGAGCTTCCAATGAAGAGCACAGGCAGATCATGGAAGCTATCAAGGCCAAAGATGCTGACCGGGCGGAGAAACTGGCCAACCAGCATATGATCAATGCTTACGACAATATGGTCAAGAACGGTTTAAAAGAAATATACGGTGACGAGAGCGAATCCTGATAAAGTGTCACCCTGTGGCAACGGTTTACTTGCTTCGCTGATATGATTTCTTATATCAAAAACAGAAAGGCGGATAAAGACATGGACAAGATTACAATGACGACACCTCTGGTAGAGATGGACGGAGACGAGATGACCAGAATCCTCTGGAAGATGATCAAAGAGGAACTGTTACTTCCTTACATAGATTTAAAAACACAATACTATGATCTGGGACTGGAGCATCGCAATGAGACAAACGATCAGGTCACCATAGATTCGGCAGAAGCCACCAGAAAATACGGCGTGGCGGTTAAGTGCGCGACCATCACACCCAATGCGGCCAGGATGACAGAATATCATTTGAAAGAGATGTGGAAAAGTCCAAACGGCACCATCCGTGCGGCCTTGGATGGCACGGTATTCCGTGCCCCGATTATCGTAAAAGGAATTGAGCCATGCGTCAAGAACTGGGAAAAGCCCATCACCCTTGCACGTCATGCATATGGTGATGTCTATAAAAACACCGAGATTAAAGTACCCGGGGAGGGGAAAGCAGAACTGGTCTTTACAGCAAAAGACGGCACGGAAATCCGGGAGACCATCCATGAATTTACAGGCCCCGGTATCCTGCAGGGAATCCATAATACGGATAAGTCTATAGGAAGCTTTGCCAGGGCATGTTTTAACTATGCGCTGGATACCAGACAGGATTTGTGGTTTGCCACCAAAGATACCATCTCGAAGAAGTATGATCATAACTTTAAGGATATCTTCCAGGAGATTTATGGGGCAGAATACCAGAATAGATTTGAGGAGGCCGGTATCGAATATTTCTATACCCTAATCGATGATGCGGTAGCCCGCGTGATGAAAGCGAAAGGCGGCTTTATTTGGGCCTGCAAGAACTACGATGGAGATGTCATGAGTGATATGGTGTCTTCCGCCTTCGGTTCTCTTGCGATGATGACTTCCGTCCTGGTATCCCCGGATGGCGTATACGAGTATGAGGCGGCTCATGGCACCGTACAGAGACATTATTACAAACACCTGAAAGGAGAGGAGACGTCCACCAACTCCGTTGCAACAATCTTTGCCTGGACGGGTGCTTTACGTAAACGCGGCGAACTGGATGACAACAAAGAACTGATGGCCTTTGCAGACAAACTCGACAAAGCCACCATCCAGACCATAGAACAAGGCAAGATGACCAAAGACCTCGCCCTGATCACTTCCTTACAAGATGTAACAGTCCTAAACAGTGAAGATTTCATCAAGGAGATCAGAAAAACTTTAGAGACGCTGTAATCAGATTAAAGTCACAACTGGAGAACTTTCAGTTGTGACTTTATACAAATAGGGAAAGCAGCTTACAGATACGTATGCTGACTAACACCATCCATAATTAAAACAACAAATTAAATAACATTAATTATAATAACACTAGATATAATAACGATCGATACATAACATTTGTTTTAATAACGCGTATTTCAATAACCAATATTTCAATAACACACGATACCAATCATATCCATCTAGCCCTTATTCTTCCACCGCCAACGCTTCCCACTGCACATATAATTCAGCCAGTTCCTTCTCATTTCCCTCTTTTTCCCGGCTCAATTCCTGCAATTTTGCCACATTCGTACACACGTCAGGCGCGCACATAAGCGTTTCGATCTCTTCGTTTCGATTCTCCAGCGTTTCGATCCGCTCTTCACATTTTTTAAGATCATTTTCCCGTTTGCGTTTTGCAGCCAGGAGTTCTTTCTGGGCTTTCCAGTCAGATTTTGTGCTGGATACGGCATTTTCAGCATGGCTCCTGGCGGCAGTACCATCAGCCGATGCTTTGACAAAGGGTGTATTGGGAGCCGCTTTTCCGGTTCCGCTTTCCACATCGATCCGTGCAAGCTGTTCTTCCTTTTTTTCCAGATAATAATCATAATTTCCCAGATAATTGGTGAGTACACATCTGTTTAAGTCCAGAATGCGGCTGGCCGTCCGGTTAATAAAATAACGGTCATGGGAAACATACAGTACCGTCCCTGTATAAGCATTGATAGCATCTTCCAGGATTTCCTTGGACATGATATCCAGGTGGTTGGTAGGCTCATCCAGTATCAGGAAATTGGCTTCGGAGAGCATCAGTTTGGCCAGAGAAATCCGTCCGCGTTCGCCGCCGCTCAGGCTTTTGACGGTCTTAAAGACATCTTCTCCGGTAAAGAGAAACGCGGCGAGGGTATTGCGTATCTCCGTATTCGTAAGAGACGGGTAGTCATCGGAAATCTCATCAAAAAGGGTCTTTTCCGGATGCAGTACATGGTGTTCCTGGTCATAGTAGCCAATCGCCACATTGGTCCCCAGACGGATCGTGCCGTGGTCCGGGGGTAGCAGTTCATTGATGATTTTAAGGATTGTGGTCTTTCCCGTGCCGTTGTCACCGATGATGGCAACATGCTCTCCCTTTTTGATTTCAAAAGAAAGGTCAGTGAAGAGCGTAAGCGTTCCGAAAGCTTTGGACAATGCCTCCACAGACAGCACATCGTTACCACTCTGGTATTTTGGCTCCAGTTTCAGGTGCATATCGGAGCGTACTTCCACGGGTTTGTCCAGCACATCCATCTTATCCAGCAGTTTTTCACGACTTTCTGCTCGTTTGATAGATTTTTCACGATTAAAAGAGCGGAGCTTTTCAATCACGGCTTCCTGATGCCTGATTTCCTGCTGCTGTTTCATATAGGCATGATAGGCGGCGGTTCTCAAGATTTCCTTGCCGGCGGCATAGTCGGTATAATTGCCGTGAAAGACGGTCGCTTTGGTATTGTCGATCTCGATCACTTTGTTGGCTATCCGGTCGAGGAAATAGCGGTCATGGGAGACGATGATAACGGCACCTTTATAATTCAGAAGATATGTCTCCAGCCAGGTGATGGATGACAGGTCCAGGTGGTTTGTGGGCTCGTCCAATATGATAAGGTCCGGCTTTAACAGCAGAAGCTTACCCAGCGCAACACGCGTTTTCTGGCCGCCGGAGAGGGTGGAGACGGATTTGTTGAATTCTGATTCCATAAAGCCCAGACCCTTTAACACGCCGGTCAGTTCGCTTTGATAAGCATAGCCGTTTGCGGCTTCGTAAGCGTGGGTCAGGGCAGCATAGGTATTCATAAGCTGCTCCAAATGGTCTCCGGAAGCGGTCTTCATCTGCAGTTCAATGGTGTGCATTTTTTGTTCCATGTCCAGGATGTCCTGTTTGACCATAAGCAGTTCTTCATAAATCGTATTTTCGCCCGATACGGCTTCGCGCTGAGACAGGTAGCCGACAGTTTTGTCTTTGGAGAGCGTCACGATGCCTTCATCTGCCGAGAGTTCCCCCATGATAATGCGGAGGAGGGTGGTTTTGCCGGCCCCGTTGATGCCAACGATGGCGGCCTTATCATAGTCTTCGATATGAAAAGAGACATTTTGAAGGACAGGCACTTCGTGAAAAGCTTTATTTATGTTATTAACGGAAAGTATCATGGTACGCACCAAACCTTTCTGATGTTAGTAGTTGAACATTACCGGGTTACTTTTCACACGCATGCCGCTAACATGTGAAAAGCAACACTATCAGTTTACAAGCAGGCGGCATCTGTGTCAATTCATTGACATAATTTTAACACAGTTGTATACTTATCTGGAATGAAAGCTTGTGTCAGACGTAATGGCATGTTGGAAGATGACGATAGGATCTGACAGATTCGGGGAGGCGGCATCGTGGAAGAAAAAGAAATTTCACAGACTGTGGTCGGCCGTTTGCCAAGGTATTTCAGATATCTGGGTGAACTGAAAGATGAGGGGATTGAGAGGGTTTCTTCGCAGGAACTGAGCGATATCATGCAGGTGACTGCTTCGCAGATCAGGCAGGATCTGAATAATTTTGGCGGCTTCGGCCAGCAGGGGTACGGATATAATGTGGGGTTTTTGTATGATGAGATTGGTAAGATACTGGGTCTTCACAAGGAGCATCATCTGATTCTGGTGGGAGCCGGGCATCTGGGGCAGGCGCTTGTCAATTATATGAATTTTGAGCGGCGGGGATTTCTGTTTCGCGGTATTTTTGACAAAGATCCACAGGTCTGCGGCAGTCAGATCCGTGGGATAACCGTGCGGTCGATGGAGGAGATGGAATCTTTTGTACGGGAAAATGATATAGACATCGCCGTGCTCACCATACCGAAGGCGAGTGCCGTTGAAGTCGCGGAACAACTGGCAGGCTGCGGTATCAAGGGGATATGGAATTTTGCCCATGTGGATCTGCGGGTTCCGGAATGGATTCAGGTGGAAAATGTACACTTGTCGGATAGTCTGATGAAGTTATCTTATAATCTGTCCTCCAGAGAGCAGGGGGAGTAACGATACACAAAGAAGAAGGGGATGACAGAGATGTCCAAATCAGATGAGGTATTTAAGCAGGCGCTTATAGGCAGGAAGATTCCCATCTTAACGCTTGATCACAAATGGCATAAACTCTTTACACAGGCGGAATACTCATCAGAGATTAAGAGTGCGGAGAAAGAGTTGAACCAATTGCTCAAGCGTCAGGGCAAAGTCAACACGGAGAGCAAGGAACTCAAAAAACTGAAGAAGAAACTGATGGACGAGGTGGTGATCTTGGCCGACGAGATGGGGGAACATCCCACGAAAAAGCAGGACAAGGATATGTCTGACCACAAACGTCTGATCAATGAATGTAATGAGAAGATGGATGCCTATGAGGAGGAAATGATAGAACTTCCGAGGCAGATCAATCAGATAAACAATAAACTGATGCTCATCACCATGGAAGTTTGTTATCAGAAAATGCAGGAGAATTCTGCTGAACTGGAAGAAATCGAGAAATGGATCGGCGAGATCAGGCGGGAACTTAAGAAAAAGGTGGTGCGCAAGCAGGAAAAGGAGGCCATGAACCACCTGCTCTATTCCTATATGCATGATATTTTCGGGGCGGATGTGATCGAACTGTTTGATATGAAGTATGATCCGGAAGAAAAATATCAAAAGAAAAACAACCCCCAGGATAAGGAAAAGGAGCAGTCTGGGCAGGCAGAGGGTGAAACACCAAAAGAAGAGAACACAGATGCGCCGAAATCTTAGGGTTTTGGCGCTTCCTTACTTTGAGAAAGCACTTATGCCTGTGACAACATGAAACAGTATAGGAAGGAATCGTGATGAAAGAGTATCTGGTGACTGCTTCACAGATGAAGCAGTATGATAGAAATACCATTGCATTTCACCATATGCCGTCGCTTCTTCTGATGGAGCGGGCAGCGCTTGTGACGGTGGAAGCTTTGCAGAAGATTCTTGGTAACGAGCCGGGACGGGTAGTTGTGGTGTCCGGCTGTGGGAACAATGGCGGTGACGGCCTGGCGGTCGGGAGACTGTTAATGTTAGCGGGATATTCCGTGGAGTTTGTCCTGCTGGGAGAGGCTGAGGATTGTTCCGAAGAGACCAAGAGCCAGTTGGAGATTCTTAAAAGCTATGGGGCAAGGATTTTTGGCAGAATTGCGGAAGCCACATATGATATGGATATAGTGATTGATGCGGTTTTTGGCGTGGGACTGTCCCGGCCTGTGGCAGGCAGATATGCGCAGGCAGTCGATTGGATCAATGAACAGGAAGCTTTTGTGTGCAGTATCGATATTCCTTCCGGCATACAGGCCGACACGGGGGAGATACTGGGTTGTGCGGTGCAGGCAGATCTTACGGTCACTTATGGGTTTTATAAACTGGGGCAGATGCTTTATCCGGGTGCCGGATACTGTGGGCATCTGGTTCGGGGACAGATAGGGATTGATGAGCAAAGTTTTCTTGGCAGCGAACCTGTCTGGTATACCTTCCATGACATACAGCAGGGACTATTGCCGGAGCGTGTGCCGGACGGCAATAAAGGTACTTTTGGCAAAGCGCTTGTGGTCGCCGGCAGTAGGCAGATGGGTGGGGCGGCTATGCTGGCGGCCAAAAGTACATTCTCTACCGGAGCCGGTATGGTGAAGGTGGTCACAGACACAGCAAACAGAGATGCTGTTTTACAATACGCGCCGGAAGCCATGCTTCTGCCTTATGATTCTACCGTCGATGAAACAGAAGGTGGACAGGAACAGATGCAGGATTTCTGGAAGGCTTTTGAGGAAGCTGTTTCCTGGGCAGACTGTATTATGATTGGGCCGGGCATCGGGCAGGATACGATGGCGAAACGTCTCCTTGCGTTTTGCATAGAAGAGAGCCGCCTGCCCTTGGTGATCGATGCGGACGGATTAAATCTGCTTGCCGTAAACAAGGCATTGCAGGCCTGTCTGGTGGAACAAAACGGACATGGAAGAGACATAGTTCTCACACCGCATCTTGGCGAGTTTGCCCGTCTGTACGGCTGCGAGACGTCTGAGTGTAAGACGCATCTGACACAATATCCGCATCTTCTGGCCAAAAGGCTTTGCTGCACTGTGATCTGTAAGGATGCAAGGACCGTGGTGGCGCAGGCAGGTTCTGGGAAGTGTTATCTCAATACGACAGGAAATGCCGGTATGGCGGCCGCCGGGAGCGGGGATGTGCTGGCCGGTATGGTGACAGGGCTTGTGGCGCAGGGCATGAACGGATATCAGGCAGCCATAACAGGCGTATATCTGCACGGACTGGCCGGTGACTATGCTGCCGAAGACGGTACCAAGGAAGCCATGACGGCAACGGATATCATCGCACATGTGAAAACCGCCATACGGGCGTGCCGGTCAGAGGAACAGAGTCATTGCCTGCGGAAAGGAACAGGTTTTGGCAGATAATCCGTTGGGATGGAGGAAACTATGTTAGAAAACTATCAGAGAGTATATGCGGCGGTGGATCTGGATGCCGTCCGCTATAATATGGAACAGATGCATCAGAAGATTTCGCCGGATACGAAGATGATGGGTGTCATCAAGACCGATGGTTACGGTCATGGCGCCATACCGATTGGCCGGGAACTGGAGAGTCTTTCTTATGTGTCGGGCTATGCGGTAGCCACCGCGGAAGAAGCCTTTATCTTAAAGCGGGCGGGACTTAAGAAACCGATTCTGATACTGGGATATACTTTTCCCTTAAGCTATGAGGAACTGATACGCCAGGAGATCAGACCGGCAGTGTTTCGCTCAGACAGTGTGAGAGAACTGGCGGCCTGTGCCGGAAGAGTCGGCAAAAATGTCCGTGTCCATGTGAAAGTGGATACCGGTATGACGAGAGTGGGGATTAGGCCGGATGAAAACGGGCTTCGGTTTATGGAAGAACTTATCCATATGGAAGGCATCGAGGTAGAAGGCATCTTTACGCATTTTGCAAGGGCGGATGAGGCGGATAAGACTTCTGCTAGAAAGCAGCTTTTAAGCTTCCTGATGTTCGTGCAGCAGATAGAGACCAGACTGGGCTGTCATATCCCCGTCAGACATTGCTCTAACAGCGCAGGGATTCTGGAACTGCCGGAAGCAAATCTGGACGCGGTCCGGGCAGGTATCACGCTCTATGGCCTGTGGCCCTCGGCGGAAGTTTCCAGGGACAGTATTTCGCTCAAACCGGCGCTTTCCTTAAAGAGCCGGATCGTGTATCTGAAAGAAGTGGAAGCCGGCGTGCCCGTAAGCTACGGCGGTACCTATGTCACCGACAGGACAACAATTATCGCCACCATACCGGTTGGATACGGGGACGGTTATCCAAGAAGCCTCTCCGGAAAAGGATATGTGCTGATCAGAGGAAAGAAGGCCCCGATCCTTGGCAGAGTCTGCATGGATCAGTTTATGGTGGATGTGAGTCGGATACCGGAGGCGGCACAGGGGGATGCGGTGACGCTGATCGGAAGAGACGGGGACGAGGAGATCACGATGGAACTGTTAGGGGACCTTTCCGGCAGGATCAATTATGAACTTGCCTGTGATCTTGGGAAGCGGATTCCCAGAGTATATGTAAGAGAAGGAAAAGTGGTGGCTGCAAAAGATTATTATAATGACTGATTACCCTTTGGAGAAACTGGCAATACTATTGCTGGAAATCACATGGATTGCTAGATTAATCAAAGGAAGTGTATGGTAATGAGAAGAGGAGATATTTATTATGCAGACTTAAGGCCGGTCATCGGCTCTGAACAGGGCGGCGTGCGTCCGGTGCTCATCATACAGAATGATGTAGGGAACAAACATAGTCCGACAGTGATCTGTGCGGCGATCACCTCTAAGATGAACAAAGCAAAACTCCCTACCCACATAGAACTAAATGCGCGCAAGTATGATATGGTCAAGGATTCGGTGATCTTATTGGAACAGCTTCGCACGATCGATAAGCAGCGGTTGAAAGACAGAGTCTGTCATCTGGATCAGGATATTATGAAGGCAGTCAATGAAGGACTGATGATCAGCCTGGAACTGGGTACATAGGACGGCTGGCATTTGACACGTATGACAATCCTTGCTATATTGGTATAGGAAAATATTGAAAAAGAAAGGGAATAATAGTTTATGGAAGATGGTGCCTCGGGCAGTAACAGTATGATATGGTTTCTTGTTATGCTCCTTTTGGAAATGATGTTTTATGGTTTTAGTTCGGCCATGCAGAACCGCAAAGTGATCGAGAGAGAGGAAAACGGGGAAGGTGAGGAGTCCGTGCAGACCGGGGCTTCCCCCAGACGGCAGGCAAGGCTTACCTACATGTTGGATCATCATGCAAGGTATGCCACTGCTACACAGCTTGGCGTTGTGGCGATCAATCTTTTGCTGGGAGCCTTTATTTTATACCGGCTCAATACGTATTTTACGTTTCTGATTTCCAGGCAGATGATGGGGAAAGCGGCCGGACTATTGAGATGGCAGAGTCAGTTACTTGCAGGGATTACAGCTATTGCCGCAACGGTCTTTCTCTTATACATAATCATGACCATCGGCGTGATGGTACCGAAAAAAGCAGCATCAAAACATCCGGATATATGGATTTCCTTACTGATAACGCCCTTTTACTATTATGTAAGGATCGTGACGCCTTTCTGCGCACTTGTTTCCGGAAGCGCCAGAATACTTCTTCGCCTGTTTGGCGTGCGGGATGCGGACGACAGGGAAGACGTGACGGAAGAAGAAATCCTCTCCATGGTCAATGTGGGCCATGAACAGGGTATCTTACATGCCAGTGAAGCGGAGATGATCACAAACATCTTTGAGTACGGAGATAAGGAAGCCAAAGATATCATGATCAACCGCAATAACCTGATCGCGATGGACTGCACCATGACCCTGCAGGATGCGGCGGCTTTTATTGTGGAAGCGCATAACAGCCGTTTCCCGGTCTATGACGGCACCATCGATCACATCGTGGGGATTCTGCATCTGAAAGACGTTATGCGTATGCAGATGAATGAAAAGATGAAGAACAGACCTATCGGCAAGATCAAGGGACTGCTCAGAGAGCCGCGTTTTATCACAGAGAAGCGCAAGATCAACGATCTGTTCCAGGTCATGCAGAAGGAAAAGATTCAGATGGTCATCGTCATAGACGAATACGGACAGACGGCAGGACTTGTGGCGCTTGAGGATATACTGGAGGAGATTGTTGGTAATATTCAGGATGAATACGATGTGGATGCTACCTATATCAAGGAGAGCGGCACGGACAAATATGTCATACAGGGCATGATGCCCTTGGAGGAACTGGAAGAAAAGCTGCAGATCAGCTTTGAGGATGAACCCTTTGACACAGTGAACGGCTTCGTGATCTCGAGGCTGGAGCATATTCCCGAGGAGGGAGAGGATTTCGAATTTACATACGAGGGCTACACCTTCCGGATTATGGAAGTAAAAGAGCATATGATCCAGAGTATACTTGCCAGAAAAGAAGTGGAAGAACCGCTTCTTTCCGCAGAGACTGAGGTTGAACAAAAGAAGAAAAAATGATATGATAGGGAATCGAAAGAAAGGATGGTAAACAATACATGTCAGGACATTCAAAATTTGCGAATATTAAACACAAAAAAGAGAAAAACGATGCCGCGAAGGGTAAGATCTTCACCATCATCGGCAGAGAGATTGCTGTAGCAGTCAAAGAGGGAGGACCCGATCCGGCCAATAACTTTAAGCTGGCGCAGGTCATCGCCAAGGCCAAGGCCAACAATATGCCCAATGATACCATTGACAGAGGGATCAAGAAAGCGGCCGGTGAGGGCGGCAATGTGAACTATAAATATGTGACTTATGAGGGATACGGGCCGAATGGGATCGCCATTATCGTGGATGCGCTGACGGATAACACCAATCGTACGGCCGCCAATGTGAGGAGTGCATTTACCAAAGGGCAGGGCAGTATCGGTACCCAGGGCTGTGTCTCCTTTATGTTTGATAAGAAAGGCCTCATCATCATCGACAAAGAAGAGTGTGATATGGAGGCGGATGACCTTATGATGACGGCTCTCGATGCAGGAGCGGAGGATTTTCAGGAGGAAGAGGACAGTTATGAGATTTACACGGATCCGGATCAGTGGAGTGAGGTGGATGCCGCGTTGAAAGAAGCGGGCATCGAACCGATTTCTTCCGAAGTGACCATGATCCCCCAAAACTGGGTGGAACTGACGGACGAGACGGCTATCAAGAACTTACAGCGTACACTTGATATGCTGGATGAAGATGACGATGTGCAGGCAGTATATCATAACTGGGACGAGTAGAGCACAGGATAGAGACAACGGTGCAAGATCACGGAGGGCAGGATGAAAAAGGAAACGATCTGTATACAGTCAGGCTGGAAGCCGGGAAACGGGGAACCGCGTGTTCTGCCGATTTATCAGAGCACAACATTCAAATATGAGAGTTCCGAGCAGATGGGAAGGCTCTTTGATCTGGAGGAAAGCGGGTATTTCTATACCAGGCTGCAGAATCCGACCAATGATTATGTGGCGCAGAAGATCTGCGAACTGGAAGGCGGCGTGGCAGCCATGCTTACATCTTCCGGACAGGCCGCTAATTATTATGCGGTATTTAATATCTGTGAGGCCGGCGATCATGTGGTGATGGCCTCTACTATATACGGCGGCACTTTCAATCTTCTGACCTGCACCATGAAAAAGATGGGGATTTCGTGTACGGTGGTAGATCCTGATGCTTCCGAAGAAGAACTGGCAGGAGCTTTTCAGGAGAATACGAAGTGTGTGTTGGCAGAAACCATAGCCAATCCGGCACTGGTTGTTCTGGATATCGAGAAATTTGCAAGACTGGCACATACACATCAGGTACCGCTCATTGTGGATAATACGTTTGCAACGCCCATCAACTGCAATCCTTTTGTCTGGGGAGCGGATATCGTGACGCACTCCACGACTAAATATATGGATGGACATGCCATGTCCGTGGGCGGGTGTATCGTGGATTCCGGCAACTTTGACTGGGCGGCATATCCCCAAAAGTTCCCGGGGCTTTGTACGCCGGATGAATCCTATCACGGGGTTACCTATACAGAGAAATTCGGCAAGGGCGCCTATATTACAAAAGCCACCACGCAGTTAATGCGGGATCTGGGTTCCATTCAGGCGCCTCAAAATGCTTTTTTGTTAAACGTGGGACTGGAGACTCTGCCTCTTCGTATGGAGCGGCACTGCTATAATGCACAAAGATGTGCCCAATATCTGGAGGCGCATGAGAAGGTTGCCTGGGTAAATTATCCGGGACTGAAAGGGAACCGCTATTATGAACTTGCGCGCAAATATATGCCGAATGGTACCTGCGGTGTGATTTCTTTTGGGCTAAAAGGCGGCAGAAAAGCGGCGGCTGAGCTGATGGATCATCTGAAGCTTGCGGCCATCGTCACCCATGTGGCAGATGCAAGGACCAGTGTGCTGCATCCGGCCAGTCATACGCACAGACAGATGAATGACGAGCAGCTCAAAGAAGCCGGTGTGGCGCCTGATATGATTCGCCTCTCGGTGGGCATAGAGCATATTGACGACATTATCGGAGATCTTGAGCAGGCTCTTTTCCACATCTAACAGAAAAGGATGTAAGATATGACTTACCGTAAAACATGGTTTAGCTATGTGCTTTGGGTGCTCTATGCAGGGCTTTGTGTGACGATGCTCGCGTTCGCAGGCTTTACTTTGTGGGAGAGATATATCCCGGCGCCCCTGGCACAGGCAGGTGTATTTTTGATATTTCCGCTGCTTTTGGGTATCTATGCACTGCTTCGGGTGATTTCCCGCAAGATCCGTACCAAATACACGATCCAGGAGCATACCCTGGCAATGCTGGAGGCTTTTACGGCAGCTTTTTGTTTCGTATTTGGCACCTTGTACCGGCTTCATGCCGTGCTGCTTTCTAACGATAGTATGCTGGGAAACATGGAATCTGAATATTTCGAGAGGGCGCTTGTCAAGGCCGGTGAGGAGATCACGCCTCTGGTGCATGGTATCGGGTATCTTTATGTGGCCTGTCTTTCTGCCGTGATGTCTTTTCTGGGGAATAAGATCGCATCGGCTTTGTTTTTGCAGGCTTTTATACAGATTGTGTCACTTGTGTTATGCTATCTTGTGGTCAGAAAGGCGGCGGGGAGACTGCCTGCCTGTGTGACGCTTATGTATATGGCTTTTTCCGGTGCTTATGTGAGCAGGATCGGCGTGATAGATCCGGAATGCCTCTTTTTCCTGCTCTATCTTCTGGGCATGTATCTGACCGTGAGATTTGTGAAAGATTACTGCCGGCATGTATATGGAAAAGGGTTTTGTGTCTGGATTTTTGTACTTTTGGGCATTGTACTTGGCATCTTTATTTATCTGGATGTGAGATTCATTACCCTGCTTTTTTTGCTGGCGGGCATTTTCACCGGGAAAAAGGAGCAGGATGAAAGCCTGCCTGCTGTCGCGGCAAGGCAGAATGTCTTCCTGTTTCTGGTGACGGTTTGTTCCTGCGTGGCGGCCTTTTTCGCATCTTTCGGGGTGGACGCCATTGGTTATGGAACAGAGTATATGACGGAGTTATCCGCATGGGAGAATTTTTATCTGAGCAGGTTTTCGGGAAGCATACTCGCCTGCATGGAGCAGTTTATGCTGGATTTTCCGATCAATATTTTGCTCATTGCGGCGGCTTCATTTCTGGTATTTGAGTTTAAAAGAAGCAAAAAGGAACAGAATTATATGTTGTGGGTGCTTTTGTGCGTCTGTACGGTCCCGACGCCTATGACGGGATACGGGGTCCTTCCCTATGGAACAGTTGCACTGTTTATATGGTGTGTACTGGCAGGGCTTGGTCTGCAGAACTGTATCATGGGCGGCAACGATCTGGTGATGCAGGCTAAGATTGAAGAAATTAATGCGGCCGCACCTGTGGAAGAAAAGTCCCGTTTTATCGAAAATCCGTTGCCATTACCCAAGAAGCATGTGAAGCGGGAGATGGATTATGAGTATAAGGTGGCTCCGGAAGATATGAAATTTGATATTGAAGTGGATGAGAAAGACGATTTCGATCTTTAAGGAATAGTTTTAACGAAACAGAGACAGACTATTAGAGAATCACTGAGTGGTTCTCTTTTTTTATGATAATAGGAAATTGGAAGCTTGGTTTATGATGGAGGGACAGCATGGGAAATAACAATCAAAAGGGCAAAGACTGTCACAGAAAAGGTAATGATGACAGGGATAAAGAGAAGAATCCGGAAGAAAAGCGTGATAAGGAGAAACATAAAGACGAACGGATCGAGAATGTGGGACAGGTGACGTTAGATGAAAATAAAGATCATCATAAGATACATCTGATCTCTATCATCGGAGAGATTGAAGGGCATGATAATCTGGGAAGTTCGTCAAAGACTACCAAGTATGAGCATATTCTGCCACAGCTTGCGGCGATTGAGGACAGCGAAGAAATCGACGGTGTGCTGATCTTATTAAATACCATGGGCGGCGATGTGGAAGCGGGTCTTGCTATTGCGGAGATGATCGCTTCAATCAGTAAGCCCACCGTGTCGTTGGTGCTTGGCGGAAGTCATTCCATTGGCGTGCCGATTGCCGTGAGCACGGACTATTCTTATATTGTACCCACCGGGACGATGGTCATCCATCCAGTACGGTTAAGCGGTATGGTGATCGGGGTGCAGCAGACATTTGACTATTTTAAGCAAATTCAGAACCGTATCACGGGATTTGTATGCGGCCATTGTAAGATAGCGAAACCGCGTCTGGAAGAGCTGATGATGGAGACCGGGATGCTCACCAAAGATGTAGGCACCGTGCTGGTAGGCCGGGAAGCCGTGGAGGAAGGGATCATCTGTGAGGTGGGTGGAATCCGTGATGCCATCGCCATGCTCCATGATATGGTGGCTAAGAAAAAGGCAGACACAAAATAAGGGATGACAACACAAAACGAAAATGCTATACTAAGATGGGTTAGGATGAAAATAAGCAGTTCTTTCGAGTTTTATGGATAAACGAAGGATATTTGGAGGCATTATCATGGCAGGGCAGGGGAACAAACAGTCAACTGCGAAGAAAAGAACAACCAATACTACGGGCAGAAATACGACAAGATCGAACACCGAGCGCGCCCGGTCCGGCAGGAATACTTCGTCAGGCAGAAAGAAACAGACACCGCCGATGGATCTGGCAATCCGTAATGAGATTCTGCTGATCGTGTTCGCCGCTCTTGCCCTGATCCTGTTTCTATGCAATTTCGGCATCGTGGGTAAGGTCGGCAATATGGTGAGTAATGTGCTGTTTGGCATCTTTGGCCTGACGGCATATGTGGCGCCGGTCATTATTTTCCTTATGATTGCCTTTGGCATGTCCAATGTGGGAAGCCGTATTGCCAACAGAAAGCTGGCGGCTGGCGGCGTGTTGTTTGTGCTGATCGGTATGATATGTGAATTTTTCAGTGCAAACCCTGCGCTCGCGGAGAACTATCAGTTCCTGGAGATCTATGCAAGGTGCAGTGAACATCATAACGGCGGCGGGATTCTGGCCGGATCGTTAGCATACTTTTCCTGCAAGTTTTTGGGGATGGTCGGGACGGTGCTGGCGATTCTGGTTCTGGTCATCATCTGTCTGGTGGTGGTCACGGAGAAATCATTTATCGGCGGCGTGGCGAAACATGGCCGCCGGGTCTATGAACGTTCCGTGGAGGATGCCGCCTATCGAAAGGAACGGGCCAGAGAACGCAGACAGGCACAGGAAGAAAAGCGGGCCAGGGATGAAGAGCGCAGGAAGATACGTGAGGAAGAAAAGGAGAACGAAAAGCTTCTGCGTATGGACAAGAAGGTATCGGGTGTGATGATTGATACGGCCCTTGACAAGGACAGAGAGAAACAAAATTATGAGAAAACAAGAGATGACATTCATGAGATAACCCTGAATCCTTCTGACAAGGAGGACTATGAGGAGGAGGCTGGGATATCGGCACGAGATGCGAACTCTTATCATTATATTGCGCATGAATCTGATGCACTTGATGAGTTACAGATATCAGGGAACGAATCGGAAGAGGAAGAACCGGTTGACAGGGGGCAGTCCTTCTCCGAATCTTATAGGGAAGCTGAACCTGTGTATGAGGCGCATAAACCGCAGGATTCCTATACGAGACAGATGGGCAACAGCATGCCGCCCACACCCGGAAGGGAACGCCCGTCGGCACAAAGAAGTGGTGCTTCACAGACAGCGGGGGCAGGCGCACCGGCCAGACCGGAAATACATAGAAGAGAAGATGCGAAGAAAACCTATCAGTTTCCGCCCTATGATCTGCTTGCCAGAGGCAAAAACAAGGCCAGCAATAATGCCGACAGGGAACTGAAGGAGACAGCCATCCGCCTGGAACAGACTCTGGCCAATTTCGGAGTCAAGGTAACCGTGACCAATTACAGCCAGGGGCCTTCCGTGACCCGCTATGAGTTACAGCCGGAGCAGGGAGTCAAGGTCAGTAAGATCGTAGGCCTTGCAGATGATATCAAGCTGAATCTGGCGGCTACGGATATCCGGATTGAGGCGCCGATCCCTGGCAAAGCGGCCGTGGGGATCGAGGTGCCGAACAAAGAAAATATGGCAGTCGCTTTCAGGGATCTGGTAGAGTCTAAGGAATTTAAGCAGTTCCCGTCGAATCTGGCTTTTGCGGTAGGTAAAGATATCGGCGGACAGACTGTTGTCACAGACATTGCCAAAATGCCGCATATGCTGATTGCCGGGGCCACGGGTTCCGGAAAGTCTGTCTGTATCAATACGATCATTATGGGAATTTTGTATAAAGCGAACCCTGAGGATGTGAAGCTGATCATGATCGATCCTAAGGTGGTAGAGCTGAGTGTCTATAACGGGATCCCGCACCTTTTGATCCCGGTGGTGACCGATCCCAAAAAGGCGGCGGCAGCGCTTCACTGGGGCGTCGCTGAAATGACTGAGCGCTATAAGAAGTTCGCCGACTTTAACGTGCGGGATTTGAAGGGGTATAATAAGAAAGTAGAAAGTATGCAGGCGGCAAAAGATCCGGGAGCACCGGACAGGCTGCCGCAGATACTTATTATAGTGGATGAGCTGGCAGATCTGATGATGGTATCTCCTGGGGAAGTGGAAGAGTCCATCTGCCGTCTGGCGCAGCTTGCAAGAGCCTGCGGGATACATCTGATCATTGCCACCCAGAGACCTTCCGTGGATGTTATTACGGGCCTGATCAAGGCTAATATGCCAAGCCGGGTGGCCTTTGCCGTTTCCAGCGGTGTGGATTCCCGCACGATTCTGGATATGGTAGGGGCAGAGAAGTTGCTTGGCAAAGGAGATATGCTTTTCTACCCGCAAGGATACCCCAAACCGGCCAGAGTTCAGGGCGCCTTTGTGTCGGACAAAGAGGTTTCCGATGTGGTTGATTTCTTAAAGGAGCAGATGCAGGGCGAAAGTTACAGTGAGGATATTGAAGAACAGATTCAGAATATAGGCAGTGAAAATCCGTCCTCCGGCCCGGGCGGCGGTGAAGGCGGCAGCGAGTATGATGAATATTTTGCGGAAGCCGGCCGCTTTATCATTGAGAAAGACAAGGCTTCCATCGGTATGCTGCAGCGTATGTTCAAGATTGGATTTAACAGGGCAGCCAGGATTATGGATCAACTGTGTGAGGCAGGGGTCGTGGGGGAGGAAGAGGGTACCAAACCCCGAAAAGTACTCATGAGTGCAGAAGAATTCGAACAGTTGACAGGTAACTGATAACAGCATAAAAGCGTTAAGAGAGCATGATTCTGACAGGATGTCCTGGCGGGAATGCTGTCATAACAGAAAGGCGGATGCAGCAATGAAGACAGATATTGAGATCGCACAGGAGGCTGAACTGATTCCCATTACCGATGTGGCCGAACGGATTGGTATTGCGGCAGATGATCTGGAACTTTACGGGAAGTATAAAGCAAAAATATCAGATGCATACATAGAGGCAGGCAAGGACCGGCAGGACGGCAGACTGATTCTTGTGACGGCCATCAACCCCACACCGGCAGGAGAAGGCAAGACGACTATTACGGTAGGACTCGGCCAGGCTTTTGACCGGCTGGGCAAAAAGGCAGTCATTGCGCTTAGGGAGCCTTCTCTGGGACCCTGCTTTGGGATTAAGGGAGGTGCTGCCGGCGGCGGATACGCCCAGGTGGTGCCTATGGAGGATTTAAATCTTCATTTTACGGGTGATTTTCATGCCATTACTTCTGCCAATAATCTGCTGGCCGCGCTTTTGGATAATCACATCCAGCAGGGCAATGAACTGGGCATCGATCCCAGACAGATTGTCTGGAAAAGATGTCTTGATATGAATGACAGGGCCTTAAGGAACGTGGTCGTGGGCCTTGGCAGTAAGGCTGACGGTATGGTGCGGGAAGACCATTTTGTGATCACGGTGGCGTCCGAGATCATGGCCATACTTTGTCTTGCCACAGATATCAAAGATTTAAAAGAACGGCTGGGAAAGATCATTGTCGCTTATACGTTCCAGGGGGAGCCGGTGACGGCTGGCGACCTGCAGGCGGTAGGCGCCATGGCGGCGCTTTTGAAAGACGCCATGAAACCGAATCTGATCCAGACGCTGGAGCATACGCCCGCTCTGGTACACGGCGGCCCCTTTGCCAATATAGCACACGGCTGTAATTCCGTCAGAGCCACCAAAGCGGCCTTAAAGATGGCGGACTATGTGATCACGGAAGCAGGTTTCGGCGCGGATCTGGGGGCCGAGAAGTTTTTTGATATCAAATGCCGTATGGCGGGTCTTAAGCCGGATGCCGTGGTGCTCGTGGCCACGATCCGGGCACTGAAATACAATGGCGGCGTGCCAAGAGATAACCTTTCACAAGAGAATGTGAAAGCGCTGCAAGACGGTATTGTCAATCTGGAGAAACATATCGAGAACTTACATAAATACGGCGTGCCGGTGGTGGTTGCCTTAAATGCTTTCGTATCGGATACGCAGGCAGAGATTTCTTATGTGCAGAAGTTCTGCGAAGACAGAAATTGTGAGTTCGCGCTGGCCAAAGTATGGGAGAAGGGCGGCGAAGGCGGCCTTATGCTGGCGGAGAAAGTGCTGCATACACTCGAGAACAAAGAAAGCCGCTTTCAGCCCCTTTATGAAGACGAAATGTCGCTTATGGAAAAGATTGAGACGGTGGCGTCACAGATTTATGGTGCCGGCAGTGTCTCTTACGCACCGGCGGCCAGAAGGCAGCTTGAGCAGCTTAGTAAGATGGGCTTTGGGAATCTGCCGGTGTGTATGGCCAAAACACAATATTCTCTGTCCGATAATCCGAGTCTGCTTGGCAGACCGGTAGGGTTTGAGATGCGTGTGCGGGAGGCATACGTGTCTGCAGGCGCCGGGTTTGTGGTGGTACTGACCGGCGATGTGATGACAATGCCCGGTTTACCCAAAAAGCCTGCCGCATATCAGATCGATCTGGAAGATAACAGTAAGATAACAGGACTATTTTAATATATGAGGTAATTGCAGTTTGGTTGTATTAAGCAATTGCAGCATTGAGACAAGTTTCACAATTACCTATTTGGTTATAAGACAGAAGGGAGAATTACAGTATGCCACAGATTATTGACGGGAAAATGATTTCTGCACAGATCAAGGATGAAGTAAAAGAAAAAGTTGCCGGATTAAAAGCGCAGGGAACCACCGTGTGTCTTGCCGTCATCCAGGTGGGTGCAGACCCGGCATCCAGTGTGTACGTTGGAAATAAAAAGAAGGCATGTGCCTATGTAGGGATTGAATCGCTTGCCTATGAACTGCCAGAGCAGACTTCTCAGGAGAAGCTGCTTGCCCTGATCGATGAGTTAAACCATAATCCCCAGGTAAACGGCATCTTAGTACAGCTTCCGCTTCCGGGACATATTGATGAGGACGCCGTGATTCAGGCAATCGATCCGAAGAAAGATGTGGACGGTTTCCATCCGCAGAGTGTAGGTGCACTCTGTATAGGCCAGCCGGGATTTGTATCCTGCACGCCGGCCGGGATCATCGAACTTCTAAAGCGCTCTCACATCGAGATCGCAGGGAAGGAATGTGTAGTCATAGGAAGGAGTAATATTGTCGGCAAACCGATGGCAATCCTGCTTCTTCGAGAAAACGGCACTGTGACGGTGACCCATTCCAAAACCCATGATTTGAAGGAGGTCACACGCCGGGCGGACATTCTGATCGTAGCGATCGGCAGGCCCAAAATGATAACAAAAGAATATGTGAAAGATGGTGCAGTGGTGATCGATGTAGGAATCCACCGCAATGAAAACAATAAGTTGTGTGGTGATGTGGACTATGAAGATGTATCGCCTGTATGCAGTGCAATCACGCCGGTTCCCGGTGGCGTAGGGCCTATGACCATCGCTATGCTGATGTATAATTGTGTCCGGTCGATAGAGCTACAGTGACGACCAGCTAAAGTAGAAAGAGGGAACGGCCTATGAAGTGCCCCCATTGCGGAAATGAACTCAAAGAAGGCTATCTGATCTGTGAGAATTGCGGAGAAGAGATTCGGATCGTTCCGGATTTTGAGCCTGAAATAGAAAACAGCATAACAGAGACGCTGTCCACACTGGCATCCATGCAGGAGGGGAAAGACACAGAAGAAATGCCAGTCGGGGACAGCACAGATATGATGCCGCCCGATAAAGCAGGGCAGGCAGGAGTCCGCAGCAAACGGATATGGGTCGTCGTAAGCCTTGCATTGTTGTTTGTGGTTGCCCTGATATCTTATGGACTTTATTTCTATCATGTGCAGACGGTTGACTTTCAGATGGATAAGGCCAAGTCGTATGCGGAAAGGGGCTCTTACGGGGAAGCCATTGCCTGTCTGGAGGCCGCCTATGTGAGATATCCGGAAGTGGCTCAGCTTCTGTTTCTGGAAGCGGATTATTATTATTTGCAGGGTGATAACGAAGCGGCATTGTCTGCGTTAATGCGTATTATAGGAGAAGAGAGCTATACCTCCGAAGATGTGGAAGAGGCTTATGACAAAACGGTTACCATCTATGCGAACATGGGAGCGTATGATAAGATCAATGAACTTTTGCGAAGCTGTCCGGATGAGAGGATCGTGACAATGTTTCAGAGTTATCTGGCCATGGAGCCGGAATTCAGTTATGTAGAAGGCAGTTACGCGGAAGTGATCCCGCTGAAATTAAGTTCCAATACGGCGGGTACGATTTACTATACCACGGACGGATCCATGCCCGATAAGCATAGCCAGATTTATACGGCGCCTATTTTCCTGGAGACGGGGGAATACACGATCAGCGCTTTTTTTGTCAACGACTATGGGATCGAGAGTGAAGTAGTCACCAAGACTTATACCATCAATCTTTCTGTCCCTACGGCGCCGGAGGTAGAGTTATACAGCGGGGAGTATTCCCATGCCATGATGATTGCGGTGGAGGAGACAGAAGGCTGTAAGATTTATTACACGACAGACGAATCGGAACCCACATCGGACAGTGTTCCCTATACGGGACCCATTCCCATGCCCCTTGGGAAGACGCTTTTTAAATTCGTGAATATCAGTGAGGAAGGTATCTCCAGTGAGGTGACCATGCGTACCTACATATTGAGACTGCGGGGGGCTATCACCACAAGCCAGGCTGTCAATAACCTAGTGATGCGGCTGGTGGAGACAGAGTACCTGGAGGATGTGACGGGACGCAACAAGCGTCAGGTGGGCACGCTGAGTTATCAGTTCAGTTCCGTACTGCTTGTGGGCGGACAGGATTATTATACGATTTATGAGTATTATGATGACGGGACAGGGATCCTGAGCCGTACGGATAAAGTATTCCTGGTGCAGGTCTATACGGGAGATTCTGCGCAGTTAAGCTATGATGAGAAAGGAAACTTTGTGGCAAATCCAATATAAAACTATTGCAAACTGTCGAAAGTTCCGATATTATAGTCTACGGATAAGAAATGAAACCGATTGTAACAGACAAGGGGATCTTGATCAGGGAGGATATTAAGATGTATAAGATCATAAAAGCAGAAGAACTGACGACGAACATCTACCTCATGGACGTGGAAGCGCCTCGTGTGGCAAAGTCCTGTCAGCCGGGACAGTTCGTGATCGTCAGGATGGATGAAGAGGGGGAGCGTATTCCTCTGACAATCTGTGATTACGACAAAGACGAAGGCGTGGTAACGATCGTATTCCAAGTGGTAGGAGGCGCCACAGAAATGATGCGGCATTTGCAGACCGGTGACAGTTTCCATGATTTTGTAGGGCCGCTTGGCTGTGCCTCTGAGTTTGTGAACGAAGACCCTGACAGTCTTAAGAATAAAAGAATCCTTTTTGTGGCGGGAGGACTTGGTACGGCGCCGGTCTATCCGCAGGTTAAATGGCTTCACGAAAGAGGCATCGATGCAGACGTGATCGTGGGAGCCAAGACAAAGGATCTGCTCATCATGGAAGAAGAGATGAAGGCTGTGGCCGGGAATCTCTATATTACCACAGATGACGGTTCTTATGGGCGAAGCGGCATGGTAACGAAGGTCATCGAGGATCTGATCGAAAGAGAAGGAAAGCAGTACGATGTATGCGTTGCCATCGGTCCCATGATCATGATGAAATTTGTCTGCCTGACGACTAAGAAATATGATCTTCCTACCGTTGTCAGCATGAATCCGATTATGGTGGACGGTACCGGTATGTGCGGTGCATGCCGTCTGACGGTGGATGGCGAAGTGAAGTTTGCCTGTGTGGACGGGCCGGAATTTGACGGACACAAGGTAGATTTCGATCAGGCGATGAAACGCCAGCAGATGTATAAGACACGGGAAGGCAGAGCATTTTTGAAGGCCAAAGAGGGGGATACCCATCATGGCGGATGCGGAAACTGCGGAGGGAATGAATCATGACAACAGATGTATTAAAGAAAGTACCTGTCCGTGAACAGGACGCGAAGGTACGTGCAGCGAATTTTGAAGAAGTGTGTCTGGGCTATGATAAGGAAGAGGCAATGTGCGAGGCATCTCGCTGCATCAACTGTAAGAACGCCCAGTGTATCAAAGGATGCCCGGTAGCTATCGATATTCCGGGATTTATCGAGAAGGTGAAGGATGGCGATATTGCCGCCGCTTACCAGGTGATCAGCGAGGCGTCAGCGCTTCCTGCGGTCTGCGGACGTGTATGCCCGCAGGAGAGCCAGTGTGAGGGCAAATGTATCCGCGGCATCAAGGGCGAGTCCATTTCCATTGGTAAGCTGGAACGTTTTGTAGCCGATTGGGCCAGAGAGAATCATATCAAGCCGGAAGGCGCAAAGGAGAAGAAGAACCAGAAAGTAGCCGTTATCGGTTCCGGACCGGCAGGACTTACCTGCGCGGGGGATCTGGCGAAGATGGGGTATGAGGTGACTATTTTTGAAGCACTCCATGAGCCCGGCGGCGTACTCGTATATGGCATTCCGGAATTCCGTCTGCCCAAGCAGGATGTGGTGGCCAAAGAGATTGAAAATGTGAAATCTCTCGGCGTTAAGATTGAGACAAACGTGGTAGTCGGCAAGTCCGTCACCATCGATGAACTGATGACAGAGGAAGGATTTGACGCGGTCTTCATTGGCTCCGGTGCAGGACTACCCAAATTCATGGGGATTCCGGGAGAGCAGGCGCTAGGTGTATTCTCTGCAAACGAATATCTGACCAGAAGTAATCTGATGAAGGCATTTGACGAGGAATCCAACACGCCTATCATGCGTGGACAGAAGGTGGCAGTCGTGGGCGGTGGCAACGTGGCCATGGATGCCGCCAGAACGGCGCTTCGTCTCGGCGCAGAGGTGCATATTGTGTACCGACGCAGTGAGGAAGAACTTCCTGCACGTGTGGAGGAGGTGCATCATGCGAAAGAAGAGGGGATCATCTTTGATCTGCTCACCAACCCCACAGAGATTCTGGCAGATGAAAACGGCTGGGTATCCGGCATGAAATGTGTGCGGATGGAACTGGGTGAGCCGGATGCATCCGGCAGACGGCGTCCGGTGGAGATCAAAGGTTCCGATTTTGTGATGGAGGTGGATACCGTCATCATGTCGCTGGGAACGTCCCCGAATCCGCTGATCTCTTCTACAACGAAGGGACTTGAAGTCAATAAGCATAAGTGTATTGTGGCGGAGGAAGATTTTGGTAAGACGACCAAAGAGGGTGTTTATGCCGGCGGTGACGCGGTGACCGGCGCTGCAACGGTGATTCTTGCCATGGGAGCAGGCAAAGCGGCCGCAAAAGGGATTGATGCATATCTTTCCGGCAAATAATCGGGAAATTACAAAGTAGAAAGTACACAAAAGTCTGCCGCCGGTATGGTTGGCAGACTTTCTATGTCAAAGGAAGTCTGATGCCCGTTGTTTGCGGTGGGATCCTTGACTGAACTAAGAAATTCTTAATAAATTGTATGAGGCTTCTTAAGGATTATCCGGTAAGATAGAAGAATCATCAGGCAATGTAAAGGTATCTTTAAGGATTTGCATGAGGTATGGCCTCGGAAAGGTATGTGTGATATATGAATTTGATGGAGCGAAACAATAAGAATGAAAAAGACCATCCCTCCAAAGAGGAAGACGGGCTTGAGGTGGTAGATTTAAATGAGCCGGAAGAGGAGACGGAAGAAGCGGGCGGTCTGCATGATTTTCTGCAAAAACCCTACATGACGACAGTGCTTATGGGGATCATTGTGGTACTGTTGATCTGTATTCTTGTCCTTCTGGTGTTTATGCCGTCCCGCAGGGCTTCCAGACAGACGGAAGCGAATGTGGATCTGCAGCAGAATATCACGGACTATGCACAGGAACAGAAGGACAAAGAAAATGAGGCAGACAATGAGAAAACTTCCGAGGCAGTCGTGGTAACGCCTTCCGATAAGGAGACGACACAAGAAGAGAAAGAGGAGGCGGACAAAGAAGAGGAAGAAGAGACGGCACCCGAAGAAGAACCGGAAGCGGCGGACGGTGATAAGACTGCAGTGGTAGTTGATATAGAAGATGAAAGCGACGAGGCTTATACCAAAGAATTTATCTTAAACGAAGCGTTACCTTACTTTGCGGACAATGATCAGGATGCGATCTGGGATCTGGCACATCTGAAACGTTATGTGAAGCTGTCCAAGGAACTGGAGAACACCGGAAAGTTCTATTATCAGGGCGATGTAGACGCAGATGGACGGCCAAACGGCAAGGGACTGGCGATTTATGAGAAAAACAGCTATTATTACGGTGACTGGAGCCATGGGGTAAGAAGCGGTAATGGCAACTGGTTCCGGTTCTATATCGGACAGCGCAACAAGACCAATGCCATGGGTAAGTATATGGCGCACAGTTACAGCGGCACATGGGCAGACGATCTGCCAAACGGTGAAGGAGCGGAACACTTTGAAGTAGATGTGTCCAAATTAGAAGGCCATACCAGAATCCTGCAGAATGTGGTGGGCAATTTTAGCGGCGGTCTCTATGACGGAGAAATGTATGCCAACACAGTGGATTACGTGGGTAATTTGGAAGAATGGAATGGCATCGCAGATAAGGGAGTCTTTACGCTGTGGCGGGATATGAGCGCCATCGGTGAATGCTCTGTATGGCAGAACAGAGATGATTCTTCGCTGTGTATGGACATCGACAAATCGGACAACAAAAACCAGGGCATAAGAGAATTATTAAAATAAGGCAGATATGGTTGCATTTCGTACAAAATGATAATAAAATAGAACCGTACAAATAGGTTTTTTGGACAAGTTTTCCAATTCATGAGATAAGGAGGGTGCGGTCATGCCCTGGTGTCCTGTATGCAAGAATGAGTATCGGGAAGGAATCAAACTCTGTGCGGAGTGCAAAGTCGCTCTTGTGGAAAGTCTGGAAGAAGAGGCTTATCAGCCTTTTATTTTCGGCGAACACGACAAGATGCTGCGCCTGCAGGAATTCTTAAGCTATGGAGAGTCTAAGATTGAGACGAAGATCATGCAGGACGAAGACGAGAATGTATATAGACTTTTGGTTGCGCATCGTGACAGAAAAAGTGCGGTTAAGACAGCACAGATATTTCTGATGCAGGAAGCACAGACGCAGGAGAGGGAAGAAGCAGAAGAGGCTCCCGCAGAGGATGAGGATAATACACAGGCCGTGTCTTATCATTATTACCAGAACAGTGCAGTAAGGGCGCAGGACAATAAATCTTCCGCCTATACGCTGCTTGCAGTGGGCGGCATTGGATTTATTGCGGTACTTTTGATCTTCTTTAACGTGACGCCGCTTTACCGCGATGCGGGCATTACGAAATATATGGTCTGCGGCATCATGGGCGCCATGTTCATTCTGTTCATTATTTTTGGTATTCTGTCCATGCGAAACTCGAAAGTGTTGTTCAGTAAGGCGAAAACAGAGAATTCTCTGCTTGCGGAGATGACCAGGTGGTGTGAGGAGAATCTGGATGCGGAAGAACTGGACCGTGAACTCTTTACCGATGAAGTGATGCCGGAAGAGCAGAAATATTTTATTCGTGCGGAGAAGATAAAAGCGCTGATCAATGACAAATTCATGAACCTGGATGAAGCATTCGTAGAACATTTTGTGGATGAATACTACCAGAAACTGTATGAGGACAAATGAAAATAACAATAATCACAGTGGGCAGGCTGAAAGAGAAATTCTACCGGGAAGCGGCGGCCGAGTATGAGAAACGGCTGGGACGGTATTGTAAATTAGAGATCATACAGGTGGAGGATGAAAAGACGCCGGATAGGGCATCCGATGCAGAAGAGACGCTGATCCGAAAGAAAGAAGCCGACAGGATCCTAAAGCATCTTAAGGAAGATGCCCGTGTGGTAACATTAGAGATCGCGGGCAGGATGTATGATTCCGAGGAGTTTGCACATATGATAGAGAAGATGCAGATTTCCGGGGACAGTCATATCCAGTTTGTGATCGGGGGATCTTTGGGACTCCATGAGGATGTATGTAAGAAGGCTGACCTGGCGGTCAGCTTTTCTAAAATGACGTTCCCGCACCAGTTGATGCGGGTCGTTTTGCTGGAACAGATCTATCGTGCCTGCCGGATCATCCAGGGAGAACCGTATCATAAGTAAAGGCAGAGGGGAGATACCACCATGAGAATGTATGACCTTATTATGAAAAAGAGAAACGGCGCTGCATTGACCCAAGGGGAAATTCATGATATGATCGCTGCCTATACGGCAGGGGAAATACCGGACTATCAGATGTCTGCCATGATGATGGCCATTTATTTCAGGGGCATGACGCAGGCGGAGACCCTGGCGCTTACCATGGCTATGGCACACAGCGGCGAGATGATGGATTTAAGCGGCATTGCGGGTGTGAAAGTTGACAAACATTCCACCGGCGGCGTGGGGGATAAGACCTCCATTGCCCTGACGCCGATGGTGGCCGCCTGCGGTGTTAAGATTGCCAAGATGAGTGGCAGAGGGCTTGGCCATACCGGCGGGACCATTGACAAGCTGGAGAGTTTCGAGGGCTTTTCAACCGGTATTACGGCGGATCATTTTGTCAGGCAGGTCAATGACATTGGCATCTCCATTATGGGACAGACGCTTGATATCGCGCCGGCGGACAAAAAGCTGTACGCCCTGCGGGATGTGACTGCTACTGTGGATAATATGTCCCTGATCGCCAGTTCTATCATGAGTAAGAAGCTGGCTTCCGGGGCGGATGCCATCGTACTGGATGTGAAGACCGGGAGCGGAGCATTTATGAAAGAGGAGGCGGATGCCTTCGCACTGGCAAAGGAGATGGTTACAATCGGCAACAGCGCCGGCAGAAAGACCATTGCCGTGGTTTCTGATATGGACCAGCCGCTGGGATACGCTGTCGGTAATGCACTGGAAGTGCAGGAAGCCATAGCGACCCTGAAAGGAGAAGGACCGGAAGATTTTACCAGGCTGTGTATGACGCTTGGCTCTTATATGCTAATCGCAGGCGGCAGTGCGCAGGATGAAGAGGAAGCCGCGAAAATGCTCGCGGCAGTCATAGAAAACGGCAGTGCGCTTGAAAAACTTGAAATGTTTGTGCAGGCCCAGGGCGGTAATCCGGCCGCGGTACGAGATCCGTCTCTTTTGCCGGCTGCTGCGATCGCAGAGGAAATTCCGGCAGGGCAGGCAGGATTTGTGCAGAAGATAGACTGCGAGGAGATTGGGATCTGTTCCCTGCTGCTTGGCGGCGGCAGAGAAACCAAAGACAGCGAAATCGATCTGTCCGTAGGACTGATGTTACATAAAAAGGTGGGCGATCCGGTAGAAACCGGAGAATCCCTGGCGACCATCTATGCCAATGACAGACAAAAGCTTCTGGCTGCCAAAGAACGGTTTCTGAAAGCTTATCATATCACGCAGCATAAGGTGATGAAAAACCCGTTGATCAAAGGAACGATAACGTAAGCTCTATGGGACTTGTATGAGAAGGTAGACGGCTTTGGCTTCTTAGTCATGAAATCAGAGATTCCTACATATAGTGTACCATGAAGAGAAATCATAAGCGGCCACCTTTTAAAACGTTATCCAATTCCCGGGAATTGATCGTAGAATCTCTCAGACTGCCCAAAGACACGATGCTTGGAGCAGCTATCGTCACCATTACGGGCAACAGAGAGGCTTTTATCGAAAACTATAAGGGGATTCTGGAATACACGACAGAATCTATCGTCCTGCAGGGCAAAAACTCTAAGATATGCTTTGAGGGAAGACAGCTCTCCATAGATTATTACACCAATGAAGACATGAAAATAAGTGGCATGATCGATGCGGTGAGATATCTCTGAACACAGACATTTTGCTTACGGATTATGACGGAGGTTACAATGCTTCATTGGATACAGTATATCAGGGGTTATGTGACGATCAAGGTATGGGGATATTCTGCGGAACGGCTTTTGAATCTTTGCGGAAACCATGATATTTTGGTCTGGGGAATCAAAGATCATGGCGATTATCATACAATGAATATCAGTGTGCGGGGCTTTTTTGCACTAAAGCCGCTGCTCAAGAAGACAGGAACCCGGGCAGCCGTCTTACAAAGATATGGGCTGCCTTTTTTAGTGTCTAAAATGTATCGGCGTAAGATATTTGTCATCGGGCTGATCGGTTGTATGCTGTTCTGGATCCTGACATCCGGTTATATCTGGAACATCGAGATTGAAGGAAACTTCGCCCTGACAGAAGATGTCCTGATGGACTATCTGGAAGAACAGGGCATCCATACGGCCATGAAGAAGAGCAGGCTTAATATAGAGAATCTGGAGCGGGCGCTGAGGGAAGATTATGACCTGATCACCTGGACTTCCGTACAGCTAAACGGCACCACACTTCTTGTCCATATCAAAGAAAATGAGATGCCAGAATATGACCAGAGTGGTCAACCGAAGACGGAAACGGGCATGGATCTGATTGCCACACGTTCCGGTACGGTGACCTACATGATCACCAGAAGCGGTGTACCGCAGGTGGCGACAGGGGATACTGTGGAGAAGGGAGATGTGCTGGTAAGCGGTGCAGTACCGGTCTACAACGAGGATACCACGGTACGCAAATATCAGTTTGTGGTATCGGATGCAGATATTATCCTGCGATATGGAGAAGATATTTCTGTCGAGAAACATGTGGATTATGAAGAAAAGCGTTACACGGGAGAGCAGGAAAAGATTTATGTGCTGGGCGCCGGAGACAGGGAATGGAGTCTGCGCTTTCGAAAGATTCCTTACGCGGCCTACGACAGCAGTGAAGAAAAAAAGCAGGTAAAATTATTAGATCACTTGTATCTGCCTTTTTCTTACGGGCATAAGACGGTGCAGGAATATGAAATCATAGACCAGAAACACACGGAAGAAGAGATGAAAACCCTGATGCAGGAGGAGTGGGATAAAATTATCTCAACTTTAGACGAAAAAGGGGTACAAATTGCCGAAAAAAATGTTACAATAAAAAAGAATGAAAAAAAATGGGTGTTAAATGCCCATATGGAACTTGAAGAGTCGGCGGTGGAACTGGTGCCCACCAGGACAGAACCTGTGACAGAGGAGCAGTCCCAGGAAGAAGAGTCGGCACAATGAGCGTTAATCCGGAAAGGCGATATCGATAACATGGGAGAATATACCGTCAGTATAGATGTACCTGTTGTACACATGCAGAACCTGTTTGGCAAATTTGATTCCCATATCAAAAAGATTGAGGACGATCTGCAGGTGATGATTATCAACAGGGACGGCGTGGTGCGCATAAGCGGCGAGAAGGATTCCGTGGATCAGGCGGTCCGCATTGTGAAAGAACTTCTGGCCCTGTCGGAGAGAGGGAATGTATTGGAAGAACAGAATGTGGAATATGCCATAGAACTTGGCAGAGAGCATCATGAAGATATGCTTCTTAAGATGGACAGTGATTGTATCTGTCATACGGTAAGCGGTAAACCCGTCAAACCAAAGACACTGGGCCAGAAACAATATGTGGACGCGATCAGGGATCACATGATCGTATTCGGGACAGGGCCGGCAGGAACAGGCAAGACATATCTGGCCATGGCTATGGCAGTGACCGCTTTTAAGAATAACGAAGTGAGCCGGATCATCCTGACCAGACCGGCAATCGAGGCCGGTGAGAAACTGGGATTTCTGCCGGGTGATCTGCAGAGTAAAGTAGATCCGTATCTGCGGCCGCTCTATGATGCGCTCTATCAGATCATGGGAGCGGAGAGCTTTGCCAAAAACATGGAAAAGGGGCTGATTGAGGTGGCACCGCTTGCCTATATGCGGGGGCGCACCCTTGACAATGCCTATATTATTCTGGATGAGGCGCAGAATACGACACCCGCACAGATGAAGATGTTTCTGACCCGTATCGGCTTCGGGTCCAAGGTCGTGGTCACCGGGGACGCCTCGCAGAAAGACCTTGCGCCGGATACGAAATCAGGACTGGATGTGGCAGCCAGAGTACTGTCCAAAATAGACGACATCGCTTTTTGTAAGCTTTCCAGTAAGGATGTAGTCAGACACCCGCTGGTACAGAAGATTGTCAAGGCTTATGAAGATTATGAATCCAGAGAAGTAAGACGCAGTGAAAAACTAAGAAACAGGAATTATGACCGTGGAAAAAAATAAGAAAAATGTTTGGAAGAGATTATTCATATTTACCTTGATGTTTATAGCGGCCGGCGGCATCACCTATCTTGGCTGTCTGCTCTATCACAATAAGATGGACATGCAGCTTCGCAATGTGGTGATGATCCTGACCGGTACAGGTGTTGTTATTTTTTCGTTTGTACTAAGCGAGATCAACGGATTCTTTATCTATCACAATGAGGGACGCTATGGCAGGTTTGCACTGATGTATATCATCAGTCTGATCGCTGCCATATTACTGCCGTATCTGCCCGTTTCCGGATGGCCCTTCCTGGTCATCTTCGTACTGCTTGGCGTGTTCAGCAACGGTATGACAGGTCTTGCGTCCGGAAGCTTGTGCCTGATTTTATCCGTGAATTTCGCGGGATGTGATTACGCCATATTCTGGCTGTATTTTATCAGCGGACTTGCCGGGATACTGGTATTTAGCACCATTGACGATGATTTCAAGGTGGGGCTTCCGCTTCTGATCTCTATTCTGGTGCTTGGACTTTGTCTCATGGGGAATGTGATTTTGTTTGTCAACGCCAGGCTTGCCATCGGGCAGTTTACGATTCCGGCGATCAATCTGATGGTTTCCTGCATCTTGCTGTTAGTCAGTCTAAAGATGTTCAGTTCTGCGGTTATTCATAGATACCGGGAGAAATATATGGAGATCAACGATCCGGAGTGTCCCCTTCTGGTACAGCTTAAGGAGATGTCCAAAGAAGAGTACTATCATGCGATCCACACGGCCTATTTGGGGGATAAGATTGCCAGAAGCCTGGAGATTGACGATGCTGCGGTCAAGGCATGCGGCTATTATCACAGAATCGGAACCCTGCGGGGGGAGAACACCTGGGAAAATGTGTCGGCCATCTGTGACGAATATCATTTCCCGCCCAAGACCAAGAGTATCTTAAAAGAGTATGTTGACACCGGTTCAAAGGTGGTATCGAAGGAGACCATTGTGGTATTGTTTGCAGACTGTATTGTCTCCTCGATCTTGTATCTGTTTGACAAAGATCCCAAGGCGGAACTTGACTATGAACATCTGATCGACACCGTATTTCAGAAGAAATTTGAAACAGATGAACTGTGGAGCAACGAAATATCTCTGGCACAGCTTCACGAGATGAAACGGATTTTTGTTCAGGAGAAATTATATTATGACTTCTTACGTTGAGAATGAAACAGAGGTTATTTTCCCTTTTGACTGTAAAGAACTGTTGGATAAGATCATGGAACAGGTCATGGAGGCTGAGAACTGTCCTTATGAGACTTGTGTGAACCTTCTGATCACAGACAATGCGGGAATCCGCGAATACAACAAGAATTACAGAGCGACAGACAAAGAGACCGATGTACTCTCTTTTCCCAATCTTTCCTTTGAGACAGCGGGTGACTTTGCTTTTGCCGGAGATCACGAGGCGGATTGTTTTGATCCTGACAGCGGAGAACTTCAGCTTGGAGATATCATTCTGTCTGCGGACCGGGTGAAAGAGCAGGCGGCAGAATACGGGCATAGTATGCTGCGGGAGTTCGCCTTTTTACTTGCGCACAGTATGTTCCACTTATGCGGTTATGATCATATGGAACCAGATGAGGCAGCCGTGATGGAACAAAAACAGGAAGAAGTACTGAATCGGCTTCATATTACAAGAGGATAAACGGTAATGCGTGTACAATATATGATTAAAAATACGAAAAGCCAAATTGTTATGTTTGCAGGGATCAGTTCCTATATGATTCTTCTCTTTATGCGGATTCCCCTTGCCAACATTATCGGTGATGCCGGAATGGGACTGTTTGCTCCGGCTTTTGAACTTTTTATACTGACCACATTGATTACTTCCTACAGTATGTCGAAAATCATGTCAGGACTCATCCGTTACCGTGTGAAAAGAGATCGTTACCGCAATGCCAGGAAGGTATTCAGGACGGCCTTCTTCCTGGACCTTTTGATCAGTGTGATCATGGCGGTCCTTCTGTTATTTCTGTCAGCTTCCATCGCGGATATGTTAGTGCTTGAGCATTTAAGCCGCATGGCGGTCCTTGCGGCGGCACCGACCATTGTTTTTGCGTCATTCGTCGGTTCTTTCAGGGGATATTTTAATGGATACGGACTCGGTGTGCTGGTGGCACATTCTCATTATGTTGAGAAAATATCCATGTTGATCTGTGCACTTCTGTGCGGCAGGGCTTTTCAGGAGTATGGCGAGAATGTGGCGGCTCTTTTACAGTCGTATTCTTATGCCTATGCCTATGGAGCACTGGGGGCCATGTTAGGTGTGATGATTTCCCAGATCATAACCACCATATATCTGTTGGTCATTTATGCGATTTATTCCGTGACACTGCGCGGGAGACTGGGGCAGGACAACAATATGCGCCTGGAGACGCCATATTCTATCCAGAAGATGATTTTGTCCGGGCTGATGCCCCTGTCTTTGATCGCCCTGTTGTCGAATGCCTTTATGTTGATCGATCAGCGGTTTTACAATTATTATATGAACGTGTCCGAGCTTGGCGATATGCGTACCAGGCACTGGGGCGGTTATTATGGCAGATTTGCCGTCCTGATCGGCCTGGGGGCCGCTGTCTGCTGTATGGCGATCTTTCCAATGATCGGAAAGATTGGCAACGCTTATGACAGAGACGATTACCGCCCCATGCGGGAGCGGATTGGCAAAGCGGTTAAGAGGCTTAGTATCGCTGCCTTTCCGATTACCATCTATCTGGCAGTGCTGGCGGAATCTTTCATAAGACTTTCCTATGGGAAAAGAGCGGCAAGTATCGCGGCAAAAGAAGTCAGTGAGACGCTTACGCTGGCAATGCATGAAGGTGCCATCGTGATCGTATTGTTTGGGTTTTCGTTCCTTTTCGGGCAGATTCTGTACAAGCTGAATATGATAAGGGAACTGTTCCTGACAGCGGCCGCATCATTTCTTGTTCATTTGCTGACAGGCTATCTGTTGGTGCATAAGCTTTTGCTTGGCATGTACGGACTGGTCGGCGTATTGATTCTTATGTTTTTGGTCTATGCATTTCTTGCCTTTTACTTTGTGGCTAGACGGATCAGATATCGGCAGGACTGGCTTACCGGCGTGGTGTTTCCGGCCATTGCGGCAGGGATATCCGGGGTTGTGGTCTTTTTGCTACAGCTTGTGCTTACAGAAGCGGCGGGAGATCTGATCACGGTGTTGGTCGCGTTATTTGCAGGTGTCTTTGTCTATATCTTCCTGCTCATGATGCTTCGGGTGATCGGGGAGGCGGAACTTTCCAGAATGCCGCTTGGATTTTTCTTTATCCTGCTTGGTAAGAATCTGGGAATTTTATAGAAGTTAAGGTATCTTGTCTGAATAAAAATCAGGAATTGACTGATACTGATTACAGGAAATCCGATAAGAGAGGTCAGAAATAGGATGAAACTTGTAAGACGTATCAGTTTTTTACTGATTCTTTCCGGTATCATGCTGGGGATTGGCGGTTATGGCGCACTGAAAGCAGAAGAGTTCTTCTATCCCAACAAATATAGGAACCAGGATAACACCGTGCAAGTAAGGCAGACGACACAGCCAGCACAGCCAACGCAAACAACACAGACAGCGCAGACGCTGCCGGATGACGAGCCGGAAGAACAGGTGATAGAAGCGGCTGTGGAAACCAGACCGGTAGTGTCAGCGGACACGCGCTATCTGGTGGAAACGGTAGATCTTTCGGAGGGAACGATCGATGAGAAAGAGGAAACGATTCCGGTCAAATACATCGGTCTTGACAGAGAAGGACTTCTGGAAGAACTATCTTCCTACGACAGCAGTCCGCCGCTGGCGGAATTGGAAATGGGATTTGAGAGCATAGAGCTTACGGCTTTTTCCAAAGACCGGGTGGCGATCTGTAAATATTACCGGCCCAAGAAAGTAAACAGGGGCTTTTATCTGATGGTGGCGGATCACTTTGTCGTGGTCTATGAAGAAGATAAAAAGACTCTCTATATGAACACGGATATTCTTCTGGAAAGCCTGAGTGATACGCTGCAGGCAGAGATCATCCGCGGTAAATATGTGGAAGGGGAAGAGGCTTTATATCATTTCCTGGAGTCTTATTCCAGTTGATGCCGGTATCTGTTGACATGGGGAGACAGCATGGAGGTTATATGAACAGTAAAGTTGCGGTGATCGGCGGCGGGGCGGCCGGGATGATGGCGGCCGTGCAGGCAGCCAGAGCGGGCGCTTTGGTGACGATCTATGAGAGAAATGACCGGATTGGCAAGAAAATCCTGTCTACCGGAAATGGTAAATGTAATTTTTCCAATGAGAAAATGGACGTATCCTGTTATTATGGAAGCGGGAAAAAACTGCTTCCCGCTATCCTACAGACCTTCGGCGTGCCACAGACCAAAGCCTTTTTTGAGGATCTGGGGATGCGGATCAAAGCGGTAAACGGATATCTGTATCCTGCCAGCGGACAGGCTTCCACGGTACTTGATCTGTTTCGCTATGAACTGTCAAGACTATCCGTGGATATACATATAGGAACACAGGTAACGGGTATCCGCACAGCCGGCGGCGGTCTAAAGGTAGAAACAGCCGGGCAGAACGGCCAAACCTATGATGCGGTCATCCTTACCTGCGGCGGCAGTGCGGCCCCGGGGACCGGGTCGGATGGGACAGGATGTAAACTGGCCGGACAGCTTGGTCATAAGATCATACCCGTAGTGCCTGCCCTGACGGCGCTTCGCTGTCGGGAAGATTATTATAAGCAGGTGGCGGGAGTGCGCTGTGATGCGAAAGTCACACTGCGGATAGAGGGACATAAGATCTGTGAGGAACGGGGAGAATTACAACTGACAGACTACGGCATTTCCGGGATCCCGGTCTTTCAGATCAGTCGTCAGGCGGCTTATGGCCTGCGCGATAAGAAGCGCACCACGGTGGAACTTTCTTTCTTGCCGGATATTGCAGAGGAAGCATATGATACATTCTGGCAGGAGAGATTTGCAAGACAGGCGCACCAGACGATGGAAGCATTCCTAACCGGTCTGGTCAATAAGAAGATAAATCTGCTTTTGCTTCGTCTCAGCGGGATCAAGGGAAGTGAGACGGCAGAAACGATACCGCCGAAGGCACGTAGAAAACTGCAGGAACTGTACCGCTGTCTTACGGTAGAAGTGAAGGACACGAATTCCTTTGCGCAGGCGCAGGTAAGCGCAGGCGGTGTGGACTGTGCGCAGGTAGACAGTAACCTGTCCTCCAGGATTGTACCGGGCATCTATTTTGCCGGAGAGATCCTGGATATTGACGGCATCTGCGGCGGCTACAATCTGCAATGGGCGTTCAGCAGCGGGACCGTTGCAGGCAGGGCGGCTGCCCGTAGAGGCAGATAACTTTGCCAAACCGGAGATGATACGTAAGCTGTCATTGCGGGAATCAAACAGAAAGAGACAAAACAACAGCATGATTCGCATAAATCAGATTAAAATGCCCCCGGAACATACCCGGGAGGATATCATTCATAAAGCGGCCAGAATCTTACGGATACCGCCTGCGAAATTGACAACCTTTCAGATCGTTAAGAAATCCATTGATGCCAGGAAAAAGCCGGATATTTATATGGTTTATACGGTGGATGTAACGGTGGACGACCAGGACAAAATCTTATCTTCCTGCCATGCGAAAATGGGTCAGGTGCAGGCCGTGTCCGTCAAAGCGTATCAGTTCCCCGTATCCGGCCGTGCGCGGGCCAGAAAGCGGCCTGTGATCGTAGGGACAGGACCGGCCGGGCTTTTTTGCGGCTATATGCTGGCCAGACACGGATATCGGCCGCTTCTTCTGGAAAGAGGACGGGAGGCCGGACTGCGGCTTACGGACGTGGAACGGTTCTGGCAGGAGGGCATACTGGATCTGGATTCCAATGTACAGTTCGGAGAAGGCGGCGCGGGGACATTCTCGGATGGAAAACTAAATACACTGGTCAAGGATCCTCACGGCAGAAACCGGGAGGTGCTTCGTATTTTTGTGGAGGCGGGAGCACCGGAAGAGATCTTGTATGAAGCGAAACCCCATATCGGAACGGATATTCTGATCAAGGTGGTGACGAACCTGCGCAGACAGATCATAGACTGGGGCGGGGAAGTGCGTTTTTTGACGAAAGTCACAGACCTGTTGATGGCGGACGGCCGCGTGACGGGTGTGAAGACAGAAGACGGCGGCTGTATTGAGAGCGATGCGGTCATTCTGGCGATCGGCCACAGTGCCAGAGATACCTTCATGATGCTCGCAGACAGACAGATTCCCATGGAGGCGAAAGCCTTTGCGGTGGGGCTTCGCCTGGAGCATCCCCAGGCGCTGATCGACCGGATACAATATGGCATGGAAAAGCATGACAATTTGCCGGCAGCCAGCTATAAAGTGACGGCTAAGACTGCAAGCGGCAGAGGGGTCTATTCTTTTTGCATGTGTCCCGGCGGTTATGTGGTCAATGCCTCTTCCGAACCGGGACGGACGGCCATTAACGGCATGAGTTACAGCGGCCGGAAAGGAACTAACAGCAACAGCGCCATGATCGTTACGGTGACGCCGGAAGACTACGGTGGGACAGGTCCCCTTGCCGGGATTGCTTTTCAGCGCAGACTGGAAGAACAAGCCTACCGTATCGGCGCCGGGGCAGTGCCGGTAGAACGTTATGGAGCCTATCGGCAGGCCGTACTTTCCAGGTGCAGTGACGCACAAGATACACAGCCGGTTATGGCGGATTCCGATATGGACAAAGAACTGCGAGACATGTCCGAGATCGCAGCCCGTTATCCGGCGTTTACACCGGCCATCAAAGGCAGATGGTGTATGGCACCCGTCCATGAAATCCTGCCGGATCATCTGAATGCATCCCTTGTGGAAGGAGTTGACTTAATTGGTCAATCTGTGCATGGCTTTTCCGACCCTGCGGCCTTTGTGTCCGGCATAGAGAGCAGGACTTCCTCACCGGTACGAATCCTAAGGGACGACACCGGACAGTCAGCCCTGACCGGGCTGTATCCCTGCGGAGAGGGCGCGGGATATGCTGGCGGGATTACCTCTGCGGCCATGGACGGTATTCTGATCGCGGAAAAAGTTGCCGCACACTATCAAACTGTGATAGAATAAAGCCGTTAAAAACAGCCGGGCCTTTGGCTGGTTGGATAGAAATGGAGACAAAAGCAGTGACAGATACAGTGACAGACAGCAGAATACATATGAAAGACAAAAAGAGGATCGTGGTGAAAATAGGCTCCTCCTCCCTGCAGCATCAAGAGACGAGAGATTTGGACTATACCAAACTGGATGTGCTGGTACGGGAACTATGCAACCTGCGCAATCAGGGCAAGGACGTGGTGCTCGTCACTTCCGGAGCCATCGCCGTTGGCAAAAAAGCAGTCATGCTTCCCGAAAATGAAAAGGATAACCCCATCGCGGTCAAGCAGGCCTGTGCGGCTGTGGGGCAGGCACGGCTGATGATGATCTACCAGAAGATTTTTGCAGAATATAATCAGGTGGCGGCACAGATTCTGATGACGAAGAATACCATTGTGGATAATCTCAACCGCTTTAACGCCCAGAATACGTTTGCGGAGTTGTTTAAACTGGGCGTCATCCCGATCGTCAATGAGAATGATACGGTGGCCACTTATGAAATCGAGATCGGCGACAACGATACGCTCTCAGCCATCGTAGCTTCTCTCGTGGGCGCCGATATGCTGCTTCTTCTGTCGGATATCGATGGACTTTATACCGATGATCCCAGGCAGAATCCGGATGTAAAATATATCGAAGTGGTGGAAGAACTCACCGAGGAACTGATGAATATGGGCAAGACATCCACCGGGAGCAGTGTGGGCACCGGCGGCATGACCACCAAACTTCAAGCGGCCAGGATTGCCAACAGCATGGGGGTTGATATGGTCATTGCCAACAGCAAAGACATCAAGGTGATCCACCGGATCTTGAGCGGCCAGAACATCGGTACATTATTTATAGCACACAGAGACGATACATTTGATCTGCCCTTATACGTACAGCAGATGCATAAAAATTAAAAGAATTATCGACATGCGGGATGGAAAGATACTCCATGCGCACATAGGGAAGGAAAGATATGACAGTAGAACAGATGACGGCACGTATTAATGAACTGTATCACAAATCGCAGGCAGAGGGATTGACCGAAGCAGAAAAAGAAGAACAAAAGAAGCTTCGTGAGGCCTACGTGGCCAATGTGCGTGCCAACTTAAGAGGCCAGCTTGACAACATCTCCATTGTGGAGAAGGACGGCTCTATTACCAATCTGGGAGAAAAGAAGAAGCAGGGCGGACGCAAATGACACAGACAAAGGCGACAGTCCGCCAAAAATCCCTGCGAAGGAGAGATGCCCTTTCCGAAAAAGAGCGGGTATGTTATAGTCAGGAGATCATGCAGCGCTTCACGTCCCTTTCCTGTTATCAGGAAGCGGAAGTACTTATGGCATACGTAAACTACCGCAGTGAGGTGATCACTTCCGGACTGATCAACCAGGCGCTTTCAGAGGGCAGACAGGTATGGGCACCCAAAGTGACAGGGCAGGACATGGACTTTTATCAGATCACAGGTCTGTCCGATCTGCACACAGGCTACCGGGGAATTTTGGAGCCGGCAGAGGGGGTCTCTTTCACGGCCTGTCTGAAAGAGACAGACACCATGCCCCGCACGTTACTGTGTATGCCCGGTGCCGCTTTTGACAGGGCACGTCACAGAATCGGCTATGGCGGCGGCTTCTATGACCGTTATCTGGCAAAAATGACAGCTATGATGCCACAGCGCAGCTTACAGCTTACCACGGTGGCACTTGCCTATAGGTGTCAGGTGTTTGATGAGATTCCCTGGGAGCCTCACGACGTGACACCGGATATCTTGCTTACAGAACAGGAGGTTATTTTATGAACAATATATCCCGTCAACTGGTGATTGCGGAATATTTAGACACCCTTGGCCGTCAGGCTCTTATGGCCAGACAGGATCTGCAGGGGCTGACCACCACACAGAAAGACCAGGCACTGAAACAGATTGCTTCTGCCCTTGTGAAAGAGCAGGACAGACTGTTGGCTGCCAACGCAAAGGATTATCAGACGGCGAAGGAAGCCGGTATGGCAGAGAGCCTTTTGGACCGTCTTCAGTTAACCACGGCCCGGATAGAGTCCATGGCAGAAGGACTGCTGCAGATTGCCGCCCTGCCGGATCCTATCGGGGAAATCATAGAGAGTTTCGACCGTCCAAACGGCCTTCATATTGAGAAGGTCAGAGTTCCAATGGGCGTGGCAGGCATTATCTATGAGGCTCGTCCCAATGTGACGGCGGATGCTTTCGGTTTGTGTTTTAAAACCGGCAATGCCGTGATCTTAAAAGGCGGCAAAGATGCCTTTTACTCCAACATGGCGATCACAGAGGTGATTCAGGAGACACTTGCGGGCGAGCATATTTCAGAATATGCCATCCAGTTGATCGAGCATAACGACAGAGAAGTGACCACCGCTTTCATGCGTCTGAAAGCGTATGTGGATGTGCTCATTCCCAGAGGCGGTGCGGGACTGATCCGTTCCGTGGTGGAGAACAGTACGATTCCCGTGATCGAGACCGGTACCGGCAACTGCCATATTTATATTGACGAGACAGCCGACCTTGAGAAGGCCGTTCCGATCATTATCAATGCCAAGACACAGCGCATCGGGGTTTGTAACGCCTGTGAATCGCTGGTGGTACATCACAAGATTGCAGACCGGATACTGCCCGTGCTTGGAAATGCATTGCAGGAAAAACAGGTGGAAATCCGCGGTGATGAGACCGTTCTTGAACAGATTCCGCAAGCCGTTCCTGCCACAGAAGAGGATTACGGGAAAGAGTATCTGGATCTGATCATTTCCATGAAAACAGTGACATCCGTGGAAGAGGCCATCGATCACATCAACCGCTATCATACCGGACATTCGGATGCGATTCTTACAGAGGATAAAGCCAATGCGGAGAAATTCCTGAAAGAAGTGGACTCTGCCTGCGTATATGTGAACGCATCCACCCGCTTTACGGACGGATTTGAATTCGGATTCGGGGCAGAGATCGGTATCAGTACCCAGAAACTGCATGCACGGGGCCCAATGGGGCTGAAAGAGTTGACGACTTACAAGTATAAGATCATCGGAGACGGCCAGATACGGAATTAATTCGTTTCCTTTAAAATAAACCATCCCTAAAATGAAAATATTTTAGAGATGGTTTATTTTTCACAATAGATTGCTTTTTTTTCGCAAACTTATATGTTACAATAAATAAAGGATCAGCATCCTGTGTCTTTGGTTTAACAGGATGCACACATATTGAGGGGGAAGGGTAAAATCTCCTTTGTATAATCAGGTATAGGGAAACACAATACTTAGAGGAACAGGAGACAAAACATGAAGGACAAAAAAAGATTAGGTGTCATGGCACAGCTTGTGATGCTGTGCGCAATCCCGATGGTTGTGATGGTGTTAGTGATCACATTTTATTCGATTGGTAAAATGCGCAGTATGGTACAGGATTCCACGATGGAGGGGCTGGAAAATCTGTGTCAGAGCGTTTATGCGGCTTACGAAGCCATCGACCCGGGAGATTACCGCCTTGAGGGCGATGCCTTGTATAAGGGGGATTACTGCGTTTCGGACCATGAGGACGTGATCGACAGTTTTGTGAAAGGATCCAACGCGGATGTCACGCTCTTTTTCGGTGATACCAGACGCGCCACATCCCTGCGGGACAAAGCAACAGGAGAGCGGATTCTGGGAACCAGAGCTTCCGATACCGTTATCGAAACGGTCATGAACGACGGCAAGACTTATGAGACCAGTGATGTCACCATCAACGGGGAGCAGTACTATGCATTCTATATGCCAGTCTTTAATCATAACGGGAAATGCGTCGGCATGTTTTTTGCAGGACAGCCCGCCACGGAGGCAGCAAAAGAGATCAACCAATGCACCTTGATGATTCTGGGAATGGCACTTCTCATCTTATTCGTTGCACAAATCGTGTGTATCCGTATTGCGAGAGCACTTGCAAAAGTGATTGTACAGTCTGAGGAAATCCTCATAGAACTTGCAGACGGCAATCTACAGCTACAGGTCAGCGAGAAAATGTTAAAGAGAACAGATGAACTTGGTGTCATGGGGCGCGCGGTTCAGTCACTTCTTGATAAATTACAGTATATTATCGGCGGTATCAAACAAAACACCGATACCCTGATGCAGCGTGGAAACGCTCTGGAGTCCATGGCCTCACAATCTTCCACCACAACAGACGAAATCAGCACCGCCGTGGAAGACATTTCCAAAGGCGCTGTTTCCATGGCGGAGGATATCGAATCGGCGACCATGCAGATCCACAATATGGGAGTGCTGATCGAGAAAATTGTGGAAAGTGTCCAGGGACTGGAGGCTTTGTCCGAACAAATGCATCAGGCAGATACAGAATCGACCCAGATCATCCATGCGTTAAGTGAATCCAATGACCGGACCACGGAAGCGATTAAGAAGATTGAGACATCGGTCTATACCACCAACGAATCTGTCACGAGGATTCAGGACGCGGTTAATCTAATCGCAGCCATTGCCCGTGAGACCAGTCTGCTTGCTTTAAATGCGAGTATCGAGGCTGCCAGAGCCGGAGAGGCTGGACGGGGATTCTCTGTAGTTGCGACCCAGATCTCCAAGCTGTCGGAAGATTCTGCACAGTCCACTAAGACCATCGAGGGCATTATCCGTCAGTTGACGCAGGATTCCGAGACTTCTATGAAAGTCATGAACGAAGTCAATGAAATCATTGCGGAGCAGCAAAAGAAACTGGACCAGACCAAAGAGAAATTCAGTGATGTAAGTGCCGGTATCGACCAGTCCATGAAGGAGTCCCGTCTGATTCATGAGCAGGCCGGTGAATGTGATGCCGAGAGGGGCAAGGTCGTAGATGTGATTCAGAGCCTGTCGGCCGTATCTGAAGAGAACGCCGCGTCCACGGAAGAGACTACGGCTTCCATGCAGGAACTAAACGCGACCATCAATCTTCTTGCAGATGCAGCCAGAGATCTGAAACAGATGGCAGAGAATCTGGAAGAGGAAGTTGCTTTCTTTAAACTATAAAAATCAGGCAGGTTCAGTTGTAAGATTCGCTTTGCGGATTCAAGTCAACAATGGAAAAAGAGGCCATATAGCGGCCTCTTTTTGTGTGTAAAGCAGGCAAAATCTTCTATCAGTAAGCAAAATTTTATATCTTTTCTCCGTTTTGTCAAAAAAATCTAAGAAATGGTAAAGCAATTCTATTCTCATACAAAAATCCAAAAGCTAAAATAAATGCATCAACTAAGTGATGTTTGAAAGGAGAGGCTATGAAAAAGAATTTATTAAAAACAATCGGAGTCATGATGTCAGCAGTCATGGTGCTTGGCAGTACAGCCTGCGGTACTTCAGGAGAGAGTCAGGCAGGGACACAGGGCGGTGAAACAGCGACAGCAGAATCACCTGCTGAGGAAACATCCGGTAATGAGGAAGCCGATAGTGCAGCCGATGTAGAGGCATCAGGTGAGAAAGTGACGATCACTTTATGGTCACAGTTTTCCGATCCAAATTCTACGGACGGTAATTATGTTGCTTTTTATAATGCGTTGGAATCCATCAAGACAGAAATGCCGAATGTGGAAGTCATTCATGAAGGAACAGAGTCCGAATCTTATAAAGTCAAACTCAAAACCGCCATGGCAGGTAACGAACTTCCGGATGTATTTTTTAACTGGGGTGCAGGAACCATGAAACCATACGTAGATGCAGGATTGGTTCTGCCGCTGGATGAGTATATGACGGATGATGTGAAAGGCCGCATCCTGGGCGGAACATTGGATAACTTTACCTTTGATGGTAAGACATACGGCTACCCATACAGTGTGGCAGTTGCATCCTTGTATGTCAACACAGAACTTTTTGAACAGAATAACGTGAAAGTGCCGGAGACTTACGATGAGTTGTTAGAGGCAGTAGACGCATTCAATGCAGCCGGTATCACACCCATTTCTTTAGGAGAAAAGGATTTATGGCCGGGTCTGATGATCTTTGGTATTCATGCCATCAGAATGGCCGGTGCAGAAGACTTTAATGCTGCATTAAACGGTACCGCATCTTTTGATACGCCGGAAATCGCGGCGGCGGCTGCCAAAGTACAGGAACTTGCAGCAAAAGGCGGTTTCGGAAGCAGTGCCATGGGTACATCGGAGGATGACGCTGTGGCAGCATTCAAGCAGGGAAGAGCCGCTATGATGTTCATGGGCAGTTGGCTGAACGGTGATTGTGAAGCGGAGGATGCGGCTGTGAAAGGCAAGATTTCCGTGATTAAATTCCCTGTCATTGAGGGCGGCAAAGGTTCAATTGACGAATTCCACGGCGGATCCGGTGAAACGTTCCTTGTGAGCAGCAACACAGAGCATCCTGCAGAAGCAGCAGCGGTAGCACAGTACATATGTGAGAAAATGTCCAAAGACCAGTATCTTGCAGGTTCCGGTATGCCTGCATGGGAAGCGGATATGGGAGATACTTCCGATCTGAACCGCTTATCTCAGGAAATAGCAACCCTGACAGCAGATGCGACAGGTTATGTATATTGGTTAGATTCTTTGACAGGCGGATCCAAAGCGGATACGATTATGAATGAGATTGCCAAGTTGATCGACGGCTCTGTCACTCCGGAAGAGTTCTGTAAGAATCTGCAGGCTATAAACGAGTAATCACATGCGGAGAATCCGGAAGTTTTTCCGGATTCTCCTGTTCCTTTATAGGAAATTGCAGCAGCGTAGAACATTTCATAGTTGGAGAGGAGACAGGTTATGCAGAAGATGCTTGGAAATAAAAAGGCATATTGGATTTTTGTACTTCCGGCGCTGGTAATTTATCTGGTCATGGCATTTGTTCCGATCGCCATGTCAGGTTATTACAGTACGATGCAGTGGGATGGGATTGGCGCCAAAGTATTTATCGGTATCGAAAACTATCTTGATCTATTAAAAAACGATGCCTTCCTGATGTCTGCCCGTAATTCCCTTATTCTGGCGGTCGCATCGATTGTGGGGCAGTTAATACCGGCGCTGTTTTTTGCCCTGGTATTAGCAAGAAATGTGAAAGGCGAAAAAGTATATAGGACAATTTATTTTATCCCCGTATTGCTTTCCACCGTGGTAATCGGACAATTGTTCTTAAAAATATATAATCCCGATTACGGCGCACTCAATGCTATTTTGAAAAACTTTGGCCTGCAGGGACAGGACTGGCTGGGCGATAAACGGTTCGTGCTTGCTGCATCCTTTTTCCCCATTGTATGGCAGTATATCGGCTATCATATGCTGATCCTTTATACGGGCATCAAGAGCGTGCCGGCAGAAATTTATGAGGCGGCGCAGATCGATGGGGCAAATGAGCGCCAGATGGCTTTTCACGTGACGATTCCCCTGATCAAGAGTACTATGAAAGTAAGCCTGACCTTTGCGGTGATCGGTTCCCTGAAGCTTTTTGATTTGATATGGGTTCTGACCAAAGGCGGCCCATTACACGCGAGCGAGGTGCCAAGCACCCTGATGTATAACTCTATTTTCACCAGAATGGAATATGGAGCAGGCAGTGCCATGGCCATCTTCATTGTGCTGGAATGTTTTGTGTTCTATTTCCTGATCGAGAAATTCTATCAAGTAGAAAACATGACTTATTAGGAGGAAAGAGATGAAAAAGATAAAACCGACAAAAGTTCTGCTTCATATTCTGTTAGTAGCCTTTGCTATTGTACAGATTTATCCGTTACTCTTTCTTGCATTCTTTTCTTTGAAAGATAATAATGAAATCTACAGCGGTAATGTTATGGGCATTCCCAGGGAATTTCATTGGTCCAATTATCAAAATGCACTGTTTCATGCGAATGTGGGACATTATTTGCTAAACAGCATCTTCGTGACCGCCATTGTCATTCTGATCTCTGATATTCTGGCATGTATGGTTTCTTATGCGATCGCCAGAATGAGGGTAAAGGCCAACCGTTTTATCAAGCCCTTCTTTTCCATAGGGCTGATGATCCCGCTTCATGCGGTGCTTCTTCCCGTATTTATTATGCTGCGGAATCTGAAAATGCTGGATACGTATCAGGCGATCATTGTTCCCTATATTGCGTTTGCGCTGCCGATGGCAATCTTTTTTATGATAGGGTTTTTCCAGGTATTGCCGCTGGAACTGGAAGAATCGGCGTTCCTGGACGGCTGTGGGATATTCCGGACATTTTTCTCCATCGTGCTTCCGCTGGTGAAACCAGCGCTGGCAACCATCTCCATCTTTACATTCCTCTCAACCTGGAATGAGATGATGTTTGCTATCACCTTTATCAATTCGGAAAAATACAGAACATTGACAGTCGGTATCATGCAAATGGTAGGACAATATACGACCGATTGGGGAACGATGGGAGCGGGTCTTGTGGTTGCTACACTGCCAACCGTTGTTATCTATTTGTTATTCAGCAATCAAGTACAAAGCGGTATGGTAGCCGGTGCGGTCAAAGGATGATCGTAGAAAGGAGTCAGGCATGAAAATACAAAATCCAGTTTTAAAAGGATTTCATCCGGATCCCAGTCTGATCCGGGTAAAAGATACCTATTATATGGCGTCATCAACTTTTGAATGGTGGCCGGGCGTCAGAATTCATACGTCCAAAGATCTGGTGCACTGGAAACTGCTTACCTATCCGTTACAAGAGAAGAGACTCTTAAATATGTGGGGTGAACCGGATTCGGGCGGCATCTGGGCGCCGGATTTATCTTATGACAATGGAACCTTCTATCTTGTGTATACGGATGTGAAAGTGACCGACGGCGCTTATAAGGACTGCATCAATTATCTGATCACGTCAAAAGATATCATGGGTCCATGGTCGGATCCGGTTGTATTAAACTCTGCAGGGTTTGACGCGTCACTGTTCCACGATGACAACGGGAAAAAATATCTTGTCAATCAGTATTGGGATCCGAGAAGCTTTCACCATCCTTTTTATGGGATTATGTGCACGGAGTATTCGGAGAAAGAACAGAAACTGGTCGGAGAACCGTTTGTAATCTATAAGGGAACTAATGACCGGTTTACAGAAGGGCCTCATTTATATAAGATCAACGGATACTATTATCTGTTTGTTGCGCAGGGCGGTACCGTATACGCGCATCAGGAACGGGTGGCCAGAGCGGAATCTTTGCAGGATACCTTTGAAACACAGCCAGGAGACCCTATGCTGACTACGTTGGATGCACCTTTTCATCCGATTCAGAAAGCGGGGCACGGTTCGTTGGTGCAGACGCCGTCCGGAGAATGGTATTTTGCCCATCTGATGGGCAGACCACTCCATCACCATACCGAATCCATAGCAGAGAACAGAGGATGGTGTCCTCTTGGCAGAGAAACCGGGATTCAAAAGCTGGTATGGGATGATAATGGCTGGCCGCGTATTGTGGGCGGACATAAAGGAAGGATGGAAGTAGAAGCGCCCATGGATGCGATAGCCTGTGAGCAGGAAGAGACTGTTGAACGGGATGACTTTGACACGGATACGTTAAGCCTTCATTTTCAGACTCTCCGGGTGCCGCTAGAAGAAAATACCATGTCACTTAAGGATCGCCCCGGACATTTGAGACTATATGGAAGGCAGTCGTTAGCATCTACCTTCATGCAGTCTCATGTAGCTAGAAGATGGCAGCATTTTACCTTTGATGCCGAGACCAGGCTTGACTACCGACCCATAAACATTCAACAGGCTGCCGGGTTAAGCTGCTATTATAATACAAAGAACTGGTCCTGCATACAGGTTACATGGCATGAAATTTATGGTCGGGTAATCGATGTTGTGGCCACGGACCTAGGCAAAACCTTTAGTGTCTATCAGGAGACCCCAATCCCGGTTCCAAAGGAAGCCGATTATATTTATTTGAAAGTACAGGTCAGAGGTATTTCCTATCAGTATTTCTATTCCTTTGATGGGCATACATGGCAGGAGACGGCTTATCAGTTTGATTCGGCCCGATTGTCTGACGAATACATCAAAGCCGTTTACGATGCGGCATTTACGGGAGCATTTACAGGGATGTTCAGTGTGGATGGCCTGGGGACAGGACTGCCTGCAGATTTTGATTACTTTACCTATAGAGAACTGGACATGGAGATTGACGGCAAATATATCTAAAAATCTTGCAATTTCCGATAAGGATGTAGAAAGGAACAACGGTCAGGTTGTTCCTTTTCTATAATCCCGAATGGATTGGCCGGTATATTTTTTGAAACAGTTACTGAAATAGTAAGCATCCGGAATGCCGACAGCTTCCGCAATCTGATATGCCTTTAAATCAGTGGTATTGATCAATGTGATGGCATGTTCCATACGGAGCCTGTTCAGATATTTGGAGAAGCTAAAGCCCAGTTCCTTCGTAAAGGTACGGCTAAGGTAGCTGTCATTCATATGGAAGATTTCGGCCACAGAGCCAAGGGTCAGATCCGGATCCGTCAGATGGGACTGAATATATTGAATCACTTCCCAGAGGACATTCTTACTCTTATTGGTCCGGTAAGCGGCGATTTCCGTTGCCATCCTGATCAAAAATACACTGGTATGGCTGCGCAGATCCTGACTGGTAGGTTCTAACAGAATTTGTAAAAAGGAATTGCCATAGTCTGAGAACAGGCCTTCCAGAGGAATACCAATATCGTTTGCCACATTGACAGCCATAGACAGCAGCGTCATGGACAGCATACGTGCATGTTCCAGACTGATCAGTCCGCCGGCCTGTTCCGTATAAAGTGTGGACAGATGTTTTTGAACAGCATCAGGAAGTCCTGCTTTGATATAGAATTTAATATCTTCCAGTTCGGCAGGGGAGATCGTCCAGCCTGTGTTCTGGACATGAATGTCATTCTGGTAAACAATGATCGGCTGGTTTGGCATATAGCGGCAAAATTTCAGGGATTCCAGTGCTTCCATCCAGGAAGTATCTGCCTGATAAAAGTTGTCATAATGATTTCCGATGCCAAACAGTATTTCATGGCCGGAAGTCTGGTAAATACTGCGCTGAAGCTGTTCACACAAAGAAATCACCTGCACATCAGGAGAATAGGATAAAAGTACAAGGTGATGCTTGTTATCTGCAAATATCTCAATATGATCCATTCCTTGCAGATGGTTCTTAATAAATTCCAGATTTTTCATATCCTGCAGAAGCCGCTCTTCCTCGGTCAGATTCCCCGCATAGGGAGAATGCGCTTCCAAAAGCGTAACCTGAATATAGGAAGGAATCCCTTCCGGGAAATAATAGGAAACCTGTTTTTCCGTGGAAGCGGAGCGGGTACTGTTCTCGCAAAATTCCAGCAAAAACCGTTCTCTTAAATAAGAAAAATTTTTTTGCAGGATTTCTTTCAGATGATCAAATTCCAGCCATTGCTGCTTTTCTTTTTCAATCTGTTCCCTGAGTTTTAACAGCGTTGAAAGAAGTTCGTTGCGATTAATGGGTTTTAGCAGGAAATTCGATACGCCGAGACTGATACATTGGTGCGCGTAATCAAAATCCTTAAAAGCAGTCGTGATGACAATTTTGATATGAGGATATCGTCTGGTCACAATACTGCAAAGTTCCATGCCATCCATGTAGGGCATTTTAATATCCGTAAAGAGTATGTCGGGAATCTGTTCCTCCATAATGGACAGCGCGTCCTGTCCGGAGACGGCTTCTGCAATGATCTCCATATGCAGCGCATTCCAGTTAGTGCCTGTGATCAGCATTTTACGTGCCAGTTCTTCATCGTCAACGATCAGAACTTTAAGAATCGAATTCTCCATCTTGTCTCTCCGTTTTCTCCAGTGGAATCAAAAAGGTAATGGCAGTTCCTTCATTGGGACGGCTGTCTATGGTACAGATATCCTGTGTCTCATAGAATATCTGCATACGTTCTATCGTTCCTTTGAGCCCGAAACTCTGTGCCTGGCTTTCAGAACCGGAAGACAGAATATTGTCAAGATCCTGAGGCGCCATGCCGATGCCGTTATCTGCCACACAGATCAGAAGATGTCCGGCATCCGTAGAGACACAGATCTTAATGATACCGGAATCACAGGTGGGAATAATACCATGATAGATTGAATTTTCTACAAGGGGCTGCAATATGAGCCTTGGAATCCGGTAAGAGAGGGCAGCTTCTTCCAACTCGTACTCATCTGTAAAGGCATCCGGGAAACGGACTTTCTGCAGTTTCAGGTAGTTTTTGACAATATTGATTTCTGTGGACAGCGGTATTACTTTATTTCCTTTGCTCAGACTTTCCCGGTAATATTCTGATAAGGAGATGATCAGATCATAAGCCTTTTCGTTTTGCTGCGATGTGACAAGATAGGAAATGGCACCCAGGCTGTTGTAAAGAAAATGAGGCTTAATCTGTTCCTGCAGTATATTTAACTCGGCTTTACGAAGCCTCTTTTGCTCGGAAACCTTGGCATCAAGAAGCTGCTGTATTTTGTCCACCATATCATTGTAGGCACTTTGAAGCTGGCCGATTTCGTCCTGACAGACCGTTACATAAGCATGATTAAAATCTCCGGTTTCCGGCTTTTTCATGGCAATCATGAGCTGGCGTAACGGTGCGGTGACAAATCGATTGGTGCCAAGCGCAATCAGGAGAAAAAAGGCAAAGCAGATCATAATGATGATGAGGGATATGATAATAAAGGCTCTGTGCTGGTTGGTCAGCAGGTTATAATTGATTGCTGCAATATAATTCCAGTCAGGGTTTGCGGTGTGAAATTTTAATAATAGATAACGATCCGGCCCGAGCCTGACAGTATTTTCGGCAGACAAAGAATCAATGGTGACATCCTGCAGCCATTGATTCAGGTGATCGTTCCGAAACGGAAGGATCGTATCGGTACCGGAAGAAACATAGAAATCAGAATAATTGCTATTGTCTTCACGGGCGAAGGAAAGAAGAGAGTCCACGGAAATATTAATGAATAAATACCCAAGCGGCTGTGCATTTTCCGTACTGTTGATCAAACGTATCAAAGTGACATAGTTATGGTCATCCTCGAAGGTAAGATAACCACCCGCATTGATGGTTAAAATAGGGGCGCCCTTCTGCCTGCGTAGGTCTTCATACCAGGAAGTGTCTGTCGGAGAACTTCCTTGTACCGAAGGAAGGTGATACCGTGCGGCACCCTCATATGCCCCGGAAGGATGCATGACAATAATAGAAGAAGCAAGGGGCATTGATTCAAGTGACATATATAAGAAATTACGTAACTGTTTGGAAAGAATCGCGTATTCTGACTGATTCATTTCTACAAGATAATTCTGTACCTCTGTTGTACCGAGCAGGTATGTCGAACTTTTGGAAATAGCAGACAGGGAACTGTCCACATTCTTGGATACGGTTTCTACGGTCTGTGAAGTGAGGGTGGAAACCGTTTTTTGCATTTCTCCAGTAAAAAAACTGTATAGAATCAGCAGATTACAAAAAACACAGATAAAAATCAAACCAGTATAAATGTATTTCAGTTTTGAAGTTAGGGAAAGATTTAAAACTCTCTTTTTGATACGTTGTATGTACAAAGGTGAATCCCCTTTCTTTGTGTTATTCGTACCTGTTGATATGTGTAATATTATAGCAAAATCAGAAGAGGCTTACAAGAATTTCATGGCGCTGTGAAAGGAGCGAAAGCGGGCCGATGGAGCATTTTATAGCTATTCAGGTATCACTTCCTGGCTAATGTGTGAAAAGTAAGTGCTGTTGCTTTTCACAATGAAATTCTTCGAATAAAACTTGACATATAGGATTGATGATATTATAATATGAACAAATAAACATATGTTAAATCATGCGAAGAAGGGTGATGACAATGATGGAAGCAAAGGAATACACAGAAGCACATGAGGAACTGATCAACGCGGTTTTTAATAAACAGCCGGCGGACGAAGTTCTTTATGATCTGGCGGAGCTTTTTAAGGTATTCGGGGATTCGACCAGGATCAAAATACTGTATGCCATGTTTGAGACGGAGTTATGTGTGAATGATATTGCCAGACTGCTGAACTTAAGCCAGTCATCCGTCAGCCATCAACTGCGGATTCTTAAGACTTCCAAACTGGTCAAATTCCGCAGAGATGGAAAATCAATTTATTATTCTCTGGATGATGAGCATGTCAGATCTATCTTAAGCATGGGAATGGAACATGTGGAAGAAGAGACGGAAGTTTAGGAGGAAAATACCATGAACAAGACTTATAAGATTGAAGTGGACTGTGCCAATTGTGCGGAAAAAATGCAGGAAGCAGCGAAAAAAACAGAAGGAGTGGCAGATGCGACCGTCAGTTTTATGACGCAGAAGATGAAAGTGGAATTTACGGAAGGAGCTGACGAGAAGGCGGTCATGAAGCAGGTTTTGAAGGCTTGCAGAAAAGTAGAGCCGGATTGTGAAATTGCTATTTGATAAGGCAAAGCAGATTTCAAGTTGAATACGAACTGCACAGTCATCTATAGACAGGAAATCCAAAAACAGCAGGATTTCCTGTCTGTTTTTTGTGGTAATTACCTTGTAGAAAACAAAAATAGGTTGACGAAATGGCGGAACATCAGTACTATGTTTAAATAGGGAATAGATTATACATAATACGCCAGATAAGACTTGGCAGGAGGGGAATGCTTTGAAAAAATTTAAATTTTTTGGTGCTGTCATTGTCTGTGGCTTTTTGCTGACAGCATGCGGGGAAGATGAAGCGTTGACTTCTTATCAGGAGGATATGAATACTTTTTTTGAAAGTGCCGCTACTTATAATGACAATATGAATGCGATTGATCCGTCTTCGGAAGATGCGGTATCACAGCTTCTTGCTTATCTGGATGGTCTGCAGACCGAGATTACCTGGATGGCAGAACTGGAAGTCCCGGAACAGTTTTCGGCGGCAGAGAGTCTTGCCGATGAGGCGGATGAGAATATGAAAGAAGCAGTGGCCCTGTTTCACCAAGCCTATGAAGGAGACACTTACGATGAGGCATTGGGGCAGGCTGCGCTTGAATATTACGAGCGGGCCAATATACGTATCCAGTATATTATTACCATCCTGCACGGAGAGATTCCGGAGGGTGAGGGCGTTACTTACACGCAGGAAGAAGGTATCTTTGGAGACGGCTTTTTGAATAAGACAGACGAGGAAGACGGGACGGAAGAATCATCCGATGAGGGAGCGCCGGAAGAAACGCCCTCGGAAGAAGTACCGGAAGATAATTTTGACACCGATGACACCGTTTTTTATGAGGAACCTGCGGAAGAATAGCGCGAGAAGAAGTTCTAAAGGCGTCCCGTCATTGGAAGGGACGCCAAGAACTGCTAGGAGTTATGGAGGTAGTATGGATAAACAGTCGTTTCAGGCTTTGATAAAAGAAAGACCGGTCTTTCTGGACGGAGCTACCGGTTCTAATCTGCAAAAGAGGGGGATGCCCGCAGGGGTGTGTCCGGAGCAGTGGATCTTAGAGCATAAAGAAGTGCTGATAACGCTTCAAAAAGAATTTATAGAGGCAGGAAGCCGTATTATATATGCGCCTACCTTTACGGCAAACCGGATCAAACTCAAAGAATATGGGCTGGAAGGTAATATCCGGCAGATGAATCATGATCTGGTTGCCATCTCGAAGGAGGCTGCCGGCAGGAATGCCTATGTGGCCGGAGACATTACCATGACCGGCGAACAATTGTCGCCCATGGGTAAACTGGATTTTGAAGAATTGATCGATGTATATAAAGAACAGATCGGTTATCTGGCAGAGGCCGGTGTGGATCTGCTGGTGGTGGAGACCATGATGAGCCTGCAGGAGACCAGAGCGGCGGTCATTGCTGCCAAGGAGACCTGTGATCTGGCAGTGATGGCGACGCTTACGTTTGAATCGGACGGACGGACTCTGTTCGGGACAGATGCCGTGACAGCGGCTGTGGTTCTGGAAAGTCTCGGCGTGGCGGCTGTCGGTGTCAACTGTTCTACCGGGCCTGATAAAATGGTCGATGTGGTGCGCGCCATGGCGGAAGTTACCACCTTACCAATCATTGCCAAACCCAATGCCGGGCTGCCTTTTTTAGACGAGACAGGCAGCACTGTCTATGACATGGATGCCGTTACATTCGGTATCTGTATGAAGGATATTGTTGCGGCGGGTGCTTCCGTCATCGGCGGGTGCTGTGGCACTACCCCGGATTATATCAGGGAGGCGGCAAAGCAGGCGGGGGACATGCCTATCTGGCATCGTGCGAAGACCAGACGTCGTTTTCTTTCCAGTGAACGACAGACCGTATCTTTTGGTCTGACAGATAATTTTATCATTGTGGGAGAGCGCATTAATCCCACCGGCAAGAAGAAACTGCAGGCACAGCTTCGGGAGGGTTCCATGGAGATGGTATCGGCTTTCGCAGAAGAGCAGGAGGCCTGTGGAGCCGGCATATTGGATGTGAATATGGGAATGAGCGGCATCGATGAGAAAGCGATGATGTTGAAGGCTCTGGATACCGTAAGCGGCATTACGAATCTGCCGTTGTCCATCGATTCCAGTCATGTAGATGTGTTGGAGGCAGCGCTTCGCAGATATCCGGGCCGGGCGCTGATCAATTCCATTTCTTATGAAAAGGCCAAGGTGGATGCCCTGCTTCCTCTGGCTAAGAAATATGGCGCCATGTTTATCCTGCTTCCCTTATCGGATGAAGGTCTGCCCAAGGATCTTGCAGAGAAAATAAGTATCATTCAACAGATAGAAACAAAGGCATATGCCCTGGGGCTTACCAAAGAAGATATTATCGTGGATGGCCTTGTGGCCACCGTAGGCGCCAACAAAAAGGCTGCCACAGATACGCTTGATACGATACGTTACTGTAAAGAGAACGGTCTGGCTACGATCTGTGGTCTGTCCAACATCTCTTTCGGGCTGCCGGAGCGGAGTTTTGTCAATGCAAGTTTTCTTACCATGGCAATTCAGGCGGGACTTACCATGGCCATCGCCAATCCTTCTCAGGAACTGTTAGTAAGCTGTGCTTTTGCCTCCGACCTGCTTCTACATAAAGAAGGGGCGGATATCCGTTACATCCAGTTGATGGATGCCTGGAAAGAAAAGCGGGAAGTGATGGGAACCCCCCTTGTCTCACAGACGGGTATCAAAATAAACGCGCCGGCGAAAGAAGCCGTCTTATTGAAAATAACAGACAAGCTCTACGCCGATGTTCTGAAAGGGAATAAAAACGCCATTGTGGAGAACACCAGGACAGCGCTTGATGAAGGGCATGAGGCAAAGAATCTGTTGGACGAGATTCTGCTCCCTGCCATCAATGAGGTGGGAGAGTTGTTTGATAAAGGGAAATACTTCCTGCCGCAGCTCATTGCCAGTGCTGAGGCCATGAAAGCTTCCATCGAGTATATGGAGCCGATTCTCTTGCAGGAAAACACGGCTTCGGATATGCCGACCGTAGTGATCGCCACCGTGGAGGGAGATATTCATGATATCGGCAAGAATCTGGTAGCGCTGATGTTGAAAAATTACGGATTCCGTGTGATCGATCTGGGAAAAGACGTGCCCAAAGAGCAGATTATTGCGGCCGCCAAAGAGCATAACGCGCAGGTGATCGCACTTTCGGCGCTGATGACCACCACCATGCAGCAGATGCGGCATGTGATCGATTATGCGAAGGAGAAGAAGGTGCCGGCCAAGATCATCATCGGTGGTGCGGTGATCACTCAGGAGTATGCAGATGAGATCGGCGCGGACGGTTATTCCAAAGACGCGGCGGACGCGGTGAAACTGACAAAGAAGATATTACAAATAGAAGAGTAGAAAAGGAGCATAAAAAACATGATAGGTGCAGATGCGATTGTAAAATGTTTGGAAGCAGAGGGTGTCGAGTATGTGTTTGGCTATCCCGGCGTGGCAATATGCCCCTTCTACAACAGTATTTTAGAGTCTGACATACAGACAATCCTGATCCGTACGGAACAAAACGCTGCCCATGCGGCAAGCGGTCTTGCCAGAGTGTCAGGAAACGTAGGCGTATGTGCCGTGACCTCCGGCCCTGGCGCCACCAATCTGATCACAGGTGTGGCCACTGCTTTTGCCGACAGCATTCCGCTGGTGTGCATTACAGGGCAGGTCAGCAGCGAACTTTTAGGCTCTGATGTCTTTCAGGAAGCGGATATCACCGGCGCGGTGGAATCCTTTGTCAAATACAGCTATCTGATCAAAGACGCCAATGACATACCAAGAGTCTTTAAAGAGGCATTTCATCTGGCCAGCACAGGACGTAAAGGCCCCGTGCTGATCGACGTGCCGATCGATATCCAGAACAGTCCGGTCAATAAGTTTAAGTATCCGGAAGAAGTCAATATGAGAACTTACAAGCCCACCGTAAGAGGCAATATGGCACAGATCAAGAAGGTGATCAAGGAACTGGAAAAGGCAAAACGGCCCATCATCTGTGCCGGCGGCGGTGTCCTCTTAAGTCATGCGGAAGAAGAACTGCGTAACTTTGCGGAGAAATATCAGATTCCTGTGGTGAGCACCATGATGGGAATCGGTGCCATGCCTACCAGACATCCTATGTACTACGGCATGGTAGGGAATAACGGCAAACCTTATGCCAACAGAGCCATGAACGAATCGGATCTGCTTTTGATGGTTGGTGCCCGTGTGGCTGACCGGGCCGTGAATCAGCCGGATCTGATTACCGAGAATAAGGTACTCATCCATATTGATGTGGATCCGGCGGAGATCGGTAAGAATGTAGGGCCGGCCATCCCGCTTGTGGGCGATGCGAAGCATATTTTCGAGGATATCCAGAAAGAAGAGTTTCATTGTGAACATGCCGAGTGGATTCAGGTATTAAACGGTTACCGTGACACCATGCAGCCTGTCCGCAGACCCAATCCCGACTATGTGGATCCGGCAGCATTTATCACCATGCTTTCCGATGCCATGCAGGAAGATGCTGTCTACGTGGCGGATGTGGGGCAGAACCAGATCTGGTCTTGTGGTTATCATATTGTCAAAAAGGGCCGGTTTCTTACTACCGGCGGCATGGGGACCATGGGATATTCCATTCCGGCCGCCATGGGTGCCAAACTTGCGGATAAGAAACGTCAGGTAGTGGCTGTCTGCGGCGACGGTTCTTTCCAGATGTCCATGATGGAACTTGCCACCATGCGGCAGTTCCAGGTGCCTGTGAAGATCATTGTTCTCAAGAATAATTATCTTGGCATGGTTCGGGAATATCAGCATTATACCTACAAGGATAACTATTCGGTGGTAGATCTGTCCGGCAGCCCTGATCTTGAGAAACTTGCAACGGCCTATGACATGAAATTTATGAGACAATACACGATGGAAGGCGCTGAGGATACCATCCGGGCCTTTTTGGAGAACGATGAATCCGTCTTATTGGAATGTCTTATTGATCCGATGGATCTTGTCAGGAGGTAGAAGATGAAGAAAATTTATTCTGTATTAGTGGAAAACAGATCCGGTGTCCTGTGCAAAGTAGCCGGCCTGTTCTCGAGAAGATGTTTTAATATTGACAGTCTGGCGGTCGGAGAAACAGAGGATTCCACCGTCTCCCGCATGACCATTGTCAGCTCCGGAGACCAGCGGACGATCGAGCAGATTGAAAAACAACTGAACAAGAAGATCGATGTCATCAAAGTAAAGACCTTCGATGAACCAAGCAGTGTGAGCAGGGAACTGATGCTGATGAAAGTCAAATACAATAAGAGCAACCGCCGGGATATCATGGAGACCTGCGAGATCATGAACGCTGATATTGTAGACATGTCCAAAAACATGATGATCATACAGATCTGTGATGTGCCGGAACGGATCAAACTGCTTATCAGCATGATGCAGGGGATCAGTATTGTGGAGATGGCACGAACCGGCACTCTGGCCTTACAGAAATGCCTGGAAACAGACAATTAGATTGACTTTTGTCGCTTAAGTTGCTACAATTATTGACAGTGTTTGTATCAAAATCACAGAAAGGCATGGTCTTATGCAAAAAAAAGTTTTACAGTTATTAGTTGATAATACATCCGGTGTTTTGAGCCGTATCTCCGGTCTTTTTTCCAGACGCGGCTACAATATTGACAGCATTACCGCAGGCGTGACGGCAGATCCCAGATTTACGCGGATTACCATCGTTACCTCCGGCGATGATGAGATCCTTGACCAGATTGAAAAGCAGGTATCCAAGCTGATCGATGTGCGGGATATTAAGGAACTGCGTCCCAGTGAGAGTGTTTACAGAGAACTTGTCCTGATCAAAGTCAAGGCTTCCGCCCAGGAAAGGCAGGGCGTCATTTCCGTGGCTGATATTTTCCGTGCCAAGATCATCGATGTCTCTACGGAAAGTCTGATCATCGAACTGACCGGTAATCAGGATAAGATAGAAGCGTTTATCAGTCTCTTAGACGGATACGAGATTCTGGAACTGGCTCGTACCGGTATTGCAGGGCTTGGACGCGGTATTGAGAATGTTACTTATTTGGAATGAATCGCCGCATGAGGGTGATTGTTCAGGGTGTTATACTTCAGTAGTTTAATTACTGTCGTTAGCTCAAGGGAGGAGTCCCTTTCAGTTATATTTACAAATTTAATTATCAATGGAGGAAAAGAAGATGGCAAAAATTTTTTATCAGGAAGACTGTAATTTATCTCTTTTAGATGGAAAGACAATCGCAGTCATTGGATACGGCAGCCAGGGGCATGCACATGCGCTGAATGCAAAGGAGTCCGGCTGTCATGTGATCATTGGCCTTTACGAAGGGTCCAAATCATGGGCCAAGGCTGAGGCACAGGGATTTGAGGTATATACGGCGGCAGAGGCTGCCAAGAAAGCCGACATCATCATGATCCTGATCAATGATGAATTGCAGGCGGCTATGTATAAGAATGACATCGAGCCAAACCTGGAAGCAGGCAATATGCTGATGTTTGCACACGGCTTTAACATTCATTTTGGCTGTATCGTACCGCCTAAGGATGTGGATGTGACCATGATCGCACCCAAGGGTCCCGGACATACCGTAAGAAGCGAATATCAGGCCGGCAAGGGTGTTCCCTGTCTGGTGGCAGTGCATCAGGATGCTACCGGCAAGGCACAGGATATGGCGCTTGCTTATGCACTGGCGATCGGCGGTGCAAGAGCAGGTGTGCTTGAGACAACTTTCAGAACAGAGACAGAGACAGACCTGTTCGGTGAGCAGGCAGTTCTTTGCGGCGGTGTCTGCGCATTGATGCAGGCAGGTTTTGAGACACTGGTGGAAGCAGGATATGATCCGAGAAATGCTTACTTTGAGTGTATCCATGAAATGAAACTGATCGTTGACCTGATTTATCAGTCCGGTTTTGCAGGCATGCGTTACTCTATCTCCAACACGGCAGAGTACGGTGATTATATTACTGGCCCGAAGATCATCACAGAAGAGACGAAGAAGACAATGAAGAAGATCCTTTCCGACATCCAGGATGGTACGTTCGCGAAAGACTTCCTGCTTGATATGTCTTCTGCAGGCGGCCAGGTACACTTCAAGGCGATGCGGAAACTGGCTTCCGAGCATCCGTCAGAGCTGGTCGGAGAAGAAATCAGAAAGCTTTATAGCTGGAATGGTGAGGATAAACTGATCAATAACTAACAGAAGCAGAGGTGCGCATGGAGTCCAGAACAAATGTAGACCAGAGACTGGCAGAAAGTTTTAGACAGCTTGTGCTTAAAATACCCATTGAAAAGATTACCATCAAAGATATTACAGACGGAGCAGGGGTGATAAGACCGACTTTTTATAATCATTTTCAAGATAAGTATGACCTTCTGGAATGGATTGTCAAAAAGGAAGTCTTAGAGCCTCTTACAGCAACACTGCAGAGAGGTCATCTGGAGGACGGACTGGTGCTTATTTTTGCGAATGCACTGAAAATGAAGGAATTCTGCATCCGCGCCGCCAAGATGGAAGGACAGAACTCTTTTGAGAGTATTGTAAGAAATTGCATCCGGGAAATGTTGTTAACTTATATCAGCGCGCGGTGTGAGGACAGGCCCTTTATCCATACATGGATGACGCCTGAAATTGTGGCAGAGTATTATGCCCAGTCGCTGACTTTCGTGGTGATGACATGGATCCGGAAAGATATGATTATATCTCCGGAAGAGATGGCAACGGTCTACCAGTATATTATTCATCGTTCTATGGATGAAATGTTGAACGAAATGCTATGAATATGAAATGGTAAGTTTGCAGTAAAGATAATAGAGACAATCTATAGAATGGAAATGTAATGAATGCCGTACAGTGACAGGTTTTGTGACTGTTCGGCATTTATATGTTATAGGAAATTGCAGTATCATAGAAAACGAATCGCCGCCTCCGGGCGGCGTTTTTGTGTGTCTGTATTAATAATTTTAACATGGTTTTGTTTAGAAAATGTTAAGAAGTAGATTCTGTTTCTGTTTAGAATTGGCAATTATATTGTAATTATGGAAGAAAATAAGTCGTCTGTTTCGTTAATAAAAGTAGATTCCAAGGAATTGCACAATGATTATAGCATTAAGCTGAGTTTTGCAATTACCCAATTTGAGCATAAGAAGGAGGAGAAACACTTATGACAGCAGAAATTATCATGGAGTATTTTACGAAATATGGCGGCATTGCCATCTTTGTGATCGTGCTTCTGGAATATCTTAACCTTCCGGGCTTCCCGGCCGGGGTCATCATGCCGCTTGCGGGAATCTGGGCCGCCAGAGGGCAGATTACGTTTCCGGTTGCACTTCTGATCACAGTCGCGGCAGGTCTCACGGGCAGCCTGGTCTTATACTTTATAGGATATACCGGCGGCGATTTCGCCCTTCAAAAGTATCTTGCTAAGTTTCCTGGGCAGCGCCCCGCGATCGAAGCCAAATTGAAATGGGTCAGGCAGAAGGGAAGTCTTGGTATTTTCATCAGTAAGCTGATTCCCATGATCCGGACACTGATTTCCATTCCGGCCGGGGTGTCTAAGATGAACATGGCCAAATATATCGTCAGCTCCACACTGGGGATTCTTGTATGGAATCTGGTGTTTGTGGGAGCAGGATATTTCCTGGGAGATATGGTGTTAGGATATCTGACATGAGCATACGACAGAAAGGATGTGACAGCTATGAAGATTGCCATGATGACGAATAACTATAAACCGTTTGTAGCAGGTGTCCCCATCTCTGTGGAGAAATTGTCCAAAAGTCTGCGTGCACTGGGACATCAGGTTACCATATTTGCACCCAGCTATGATGAACAGACACAAGAGGAGGATGTGATAAGATACGGCGCTTTATGGAAGGGCGCGGCAGGAGGATTCTCCGTGCCAAACAGTCTGGATCCCAAGATCGAAAGGAAGTTCCGGGAGCAAGATTTTGACATCATTCATGTGCATCATCCCATGATGATCGGTTCTACGGCCCGTTACCTTTCCTGGAAATACCATGTGCCCATCGTCTGTACATATCACACACGGTACGAGCAGTATCTGCACTATGTGGGGCTTTCCCGTCTGCAGAACATGATGCCTTTCTATCTGCGAAAGACATTGGGATTTTGCCATATGGTGTTTGCGCCTACCCCGAATATCCGCACTTACCTGCAGGAAATCGGCATACAGGCTCCCATAGAGGTACTGCCCACAGGATTATCGGCAGAAAACTTCTGTCCGGATCCGACAAAAGCGGCATCACTGCGAGAGAAGTTTTGTGAAGGAAGACCCTGGCTGTTTGGTACGGCAGCAAGACTCGCCAAAGAAAAGAATCTGGAGTTCCTGTTGGAAAGCCTGGCACTTTATAAGCAAAAAGCCGGCTCCTGTTTTAAGTTTCTTCTGATCGGTGACGGGCCTTATAGGGAGAAACTGTGCAGACAGATCAGGCAGCTTTCTTTGACAGAAGAAGTTGTACTGGCGGGAGAAGTGCCTAATGAGGCCATTAAGGATTACTTTCATGCCTGCGATCTGTTTTTGTTTGCTTCCCGGTCCGAAACGCAGGGCATCGTGCTTCTGGAAGCCATGGCGGCAGGCACACCCGTACTGGCACTTCGTGCTACCGGCACGGAAGATATTGTGCGAAACGCAGTCAACGGTTATATGACGGAGGTGTCCGGGGAAAGGGCACAGGATACGGCACACGATGAGCATGTTTTTGCTGACAGACTGATGGATATCTTGTCTCCCAAAGAGCTGGAAACGCTGCGAAGAGGCGCCCAAAAGACGGCTCGGACATACGAATGCCAGGCAATCGCAGAACATGCAGCCTCTTGTTACAGACAGGTCATATGGTCCTATGAGGCACGGCGTACCAGATTTTATGGACAGCCTGCCCGTACCGGGTAGATTATGCTATACTACTTTATATACATGGTAAGAGGGGGTACAGAAATGGACACATATCACATTCTGATTGTTGAGGATGATAAAGAGATTCGGGAAGGTATCGAGATTTATCTGAGAAACCAGGGTTACGTGGTTTTTCAGGCGGCCGATGGCGTTGAGGGACTTGCGCAGATCGAAAAGGAGGAAATCCATCTGGCTATTGTTGACGTGATGATGCCGCGGATGGACGGCATCAACATGATGATGCGTGTGCGGGAATTAGGGTATGAGTTTCCCGTCATCATGCTCTCTGCCAAGTCCGAGGAAGTAGATAAGATCATGGGTCTTAATATGGGCGCGGACGACTATGTGACCAAGCCTTTTACGACCATGGAACTGCTTGCAAGAGTCAATTCCCACCTGCGCAGATATGGCCGTTTCCTGGAAATGATGGGCAAAGAGAACCAGAATGATAAAGTCTATATCATCGGCGGTCTGGAACTGCACGAGGATACGGTGGAAGTATTTGTGGACGGCAAACCTGTTAAATTGACGCCCATAGAGTTTAAGATATTACTGCTTCTGATGAAAAATCCCGGCCGGGTGTTTTCTGCAGAAGAGATTTACGAGCGTGTCTGGAATGAACAAGCAATCAACACAGACACTATTATGGTACATGTCAGAAAAATCCGGGAGAAGATAGAACTAAATCCCCGGGAGCCAAAATATTTGAAGGTGGTGTGGGGTATTGGATACAAAATTGAAAGACAATGATCATCTAAAAACGGATAATACAGCTACAGAAAACAAATTTACAGAAAATATAAGCACAGAGGATGTCAAAGAAAAGGCAGACCGTAAAAAGAATCGGGTCAAAAGCAACAAAGGCGGCATCCTGACTGCAGTGCTCTTAGTGTTTCTGGCTGCGGCAGGGTTTGTCAGTCTGTATCCGCATTTCCAGATGCAGGTCGGTATCATTAGAGCTGAATTCAACGAAGATGCGATGGAAAACGAAGATTTCCTGAGAGACCTCTATAAGGCAAACACGATTCTCTATAAGGAACTGCAGGAACAGATATTGGGGACACCGCTCAAGTATCAGGATGTATATCTGTCCATAACCGAAGAACCTGTTTCGAATACCAGTGCGGCGTATATAGATTTTGGCGGGGAAAGCGCCGGTGAATATGCGGGCCGGAAGATATACGAAATGTTAAGAGGCTGGGAAGATGATTTTGAGAATCAAATCAATTACATCATGGATTATCAGATTATCGATCATGAAAAGGATACCATGGTCACCAATACGGGCAGCAACCTTTGCCAGCTTGGCACCAAGGAGGCTTCCGAGGAACTGCTTTCCCGTTATCCCTATTATATCAAGATGCGTTATGACGATGCCGGTTTTCTGGAACACGTGTGGGTTAAGGGAAGCGATGGCGACAGTCTCTTAAGAAACGTACAGCGCGTCATGAGAAGCAGCTATCTGGAGAGAAGCTTCTATGATTTCTATTATGCGGACGGTTACCTGCAAAACAGTGTTGCGGAAGGGGATATTTATTATTATTATGACAGCAGCCTCATGAAAGCCCAGATTGCGGTAAACAATACGCCCAGAAACTGTACGATCTGTTATGCCTTCACAACGGAACAAAAAAGCTTCCTGACAGATTCCGGTATCTATACACCCAGAATAAGTTCCTATGGAGCATACAGTAGTATCGGGATAGCCAATGTTTTTCGCATTTTCCTGCTTATCCTTGGCGTGCTGGCACTGATGTTGCCTTTATCAAAAAGATACCATCTGCATGAATTATGGGTATTTCAGTTTCATCTGGAAATCCTTTGCCTGATCTTATTTTTACTGTTTTGCTTTATGGGTGAGATTGTGACAGAGCTGGTGATGTACACCATGGACAATTGGGATGCTTATAGCCTGTCAGATCTGGGTGACATGATACAATCCTGTCTGCCTAATCTCTCCATGCAGTATATAGAGGCAATCACTGTCGGGTTCAATGTGGTATGTCTGTTCTTGATGTTCGGGCTGTGGTATATTCTGGTAACCGGTCTTGGACAGGTGTATACGCTTGGCTGTAAGCGTTATTTCAAAGAGCGGAGTATTTGTTACCGCATCTGGCATGGAGCCAATTCTTATGGAAACCGCAAGGTGACAGCGTTTAAAGAAGAGATCCTTCATGTGGATCTTGGAACCAATATCAATAAAACACTTTTTAAGATTGTGGTGCTCAATTATCTGGTCCTCGCTTTCTTAAGTATGTTATGGTTTGCCGGGGTATTTCTGTTACTGTTATATTCGGCGGTCCTGTATCTGGCGCTAAAGAAGTATATCCGCCATATTCAGATGCAGTATAAGAACCTGCTCGTAGCTACACAGTCCATCGCAGACGGCAATCTGCAGACCAAGTTCACGGGGGACTGGGGTGTCTTTGAGTCCTATAAGAATAATCTGGCCGAGATTCAGCTTGGATTCTCGAAGGCGGTGGAAGAGGAAGTCAAGAGCCAACGGATGCGTACCGAACTGATCACCAACGTTTCTCACGACTTAAAGACGCCGCTCACGGCCATCACCACTTATATTGAGCTGTTGCAGGAAGAAGGTGTTACGAAAGAGCAGCGGGAAGAATACCTGGATGTCCTTGCAAGAAAGGCAAGACGGTTAAAGATACTGATAGAAGATCTGTTTGAGATAAGCAAAGCCAGCAGCGGCAATGTCGTATTTCAGTTGGAGAAAGTAGATATCGGTAATCTGATGCGCCAGGTATATCTGGAGTATGAAGATAAGGTGGAGGAGGCGGATTTGAGTTTCCGGTTCCGGATGCCAGAAGATAAACAGTTCCTCATGCTGGACAGCCAGAAAACCTACCGGATTTTTGAAAATCTCTACACCAACATCATCAAATACGCCATGCCGCACACCAGAGTATATGTGAGTTTAGCCCGGCATGACGATACGGTGGTGATAGAACTGAAAAACATGTCCGAAACAGAACTGACTGTCTCTCCCGACAGCCTAATGGAACGCTTTGTCAGAGGAGACAGTTCCCGCAATACGGAAGGAAGCGGCCTGGGACTTGCCATTGCCCGAAGCTTTGTGGAACTGCAGAAAGGGAAAATGAAAGTAACCGTTGACGGAGACTTATTTAAGGTGACGATTGTGTGGAAGGGGCTTTAAGCCCCTTCCCTTTTTGGGTGTTGTATGCTAAAATAGCGTGAGAAGAATATGGAGTAGCTTTGCGTTTCCGCTTATGCGGAGCCAGGAAGGCTACTGTTTACATCCAGACTTAACTGCATACGAGGAGGAACAGACATGGGAATGACAATGACACAAAAAATTCTGGCGGCACATGCCGGTTTGGATAAGGTGGAAGCAGGACAGTTGATTGAGGCTGATCTTGATCTGGTTCTCGGTAACGATATCACCAGTCCGGTAGCAATCAAAGAAATGGAGAAGATGAATACTAACGGCGTTTTTGACAAAGACAAGATCGCTCTGGTACCGGATCACTTTGTACCGAACAAGGACATCAAATCAGCGGAGCATTGTAAGTGCGTCAGGGAATTTGCCCGCAGAAATGAGATCACCAATTATTTTGAAGTAGGACAGATGGGCATCGAACATGCCCTCCTGCCGGAAAAAGGCCTGACGGTGGCGGGAGATGTCATCATCGGCGCAGACTCCCACACTTGTACGTATGGGGCGCTGGGCGCCTTTTCTACCGGTGTCGGCAGTACGGACATGGCGGCCGGGATGGCTACGGGCAAGGCCTGGTTCAAGGTACCTTCCGCCATCCGCTTTAATCTTGTGGGCAAGCCGGATAAATGGGTCAGCGGTAAGGATGTGATCTTACATATCATCGGTATGATCGGCGTAGACGGTGCTTTATATAAATCCATGGAGTTTACGGGAAGCGGTATTGCCAATCTGACCATGGATGACAGGTTCACCATTGCCAACATGGCCATCGAAGCAGGCGGTAAGAACGGTATTTTCCCAGTAGATGAACTTGCCATTGCCTATATGAAGGAACACAGCACGAGAGAATACAAGATTTACGAGGCGGATGAGGATGCGGTCTATGATGAGGAATATACCATTGACCTTAGTACTTTAAGACCGACAGTGGCTTTCCCTCATCTGCCTGAGAATACGAAGACCATTGATGAGATCAAGGAAGATATCCGGATCGATCAGGTAGTGATCGGCTCTTGTACCAACGGCCGTCTGGATGACCTTCGGATCGCGGCCGAGGTCTTACAGGGCAGACATGTGGCACCGGGAATGCGCTGTATCGTGATTCCGGCGACACAGGCGATTTATCTGCAGGCCATGGAAGAGGGGCTTTTAAAGATATTTATTGAGGCAGGCGCCATTGTCAGCACCCCTACCTGCGGGCCGTGCCTTGGCGGTTATATGGGTATCCTGGCCGAAGGGGAACGCTGTGTATCCACCACCAACCGCAACTTTGTGGGCCGTATGGGACATGTGGATTCGGAGATTTATCTGGCGAGCCCGGCAGTGGCGGCCGCCAGTGCAGTGACGGGTAAGATTTCCTGCCCCTGCCAGTTGTAAGCTAAGGATTGTAGGAAACATAGCAGATAAATATTGACGGGAATATTTTGTGCAAAACATATAGCGACATAGCACAGATAACTTTCACAAACAGGAATAAAAATAATCATAATAATAAATGGAGAAAGGAATACAAGCATGAAAGCAGCAAAAGGACTTGTTTTTAAATATGGTGACAACGTGGATACAGATGTGATCATCCCCGCACGTTATCTCAATTCTTCCGATCCGGCGGAACTGGCCGCACACTGCATGGAAGATATTGATAAAGAGTTTATCACGAAAGTACATGAGGGGGATATCATTGTAGCAACCAAGAATTTCGGGTGCGGCTCTTCCAGGGAACATGCACCGATCGCCATTAAGGCAGCCGGCGTAAGCTGTGTGATTGCAGAGACTTTCGCCAGAATCTTTTATCGCAATGCCATCAATATCGGACTTCCCATCGTGGAATGCCCGGAGGCGGCCAAAGCCATTGAAGCAGGAGATGAAGTGGAAGTCAACTTCGATACCGGTGTGATCACGGACCTAACAAAAAACACGACTTATCAGGGGCAGGCTTTCCCTGCGTTTATGCAGAAGATCATTGCGGCAGAGGGTCTTGTCAATTATATCAACCAGAAATGACAGGGGATATAACATATGATTTACAGAGTAGGCGATAATGATCATCCCGGCTATGATTACAGCCGTCAAAAGCCCACGCAGGTGTCCGGTGAAAATGAGAAATTCAGTCTCGATCACCAGGAAAAAGAAGCGTTCTCTTCCAAAAAGGAAGAGAAGGGAGAGGACAAAAAACTTCATGAAAAGTCGCCTGAAGCAAGCCTTCGTCAAAAAGGCGGTGTGAAACTGGAACTATCCGGTTCCGGTACGCTGAGTGCTTCCAAAGAAGATAAAACCACCGCCTCTTCAAATGCTGATGATGCATCAGGCAGTGCTCTCTGGAATTCTGTCCTGGAAACCTTCCGAAAAATTGCACAATATGCGAGAGAGCTTTTTGACAAAATCTGGAATGATCCGCCGCCGGTGGCAGAATCCGTGGATGTGACCCCTGAGGAAGCCGAGCGCTACACGGAAGAGTATTATGCGCTAAAAGGCATCGACAGGACCGCAGTACAGCAGGAAACATCAGCATCATCCATACATGTAAATAGTATGACTGATACAGTCAATAAGAGTGTGAATAAATCGACTGTATCAGTCAACAGAGATGCGGAAATTCAAAAATATCTTCATTCGGGAAATCTGGAGCAGGTGATCAGTCTGTTGACAGACAACGGGAAACGTTCCATTGCCAAAAATTCTACGCTGCTTACGTACTATGATAAGAGCGGCAGACTGACATCTGTAAACGCTTCCGACAGCGAAAGAATTCTCCATGGGGACCGCCATTCAAAGAAGTTATAATAAAGGTAAATTCCATCACAAAATAACGGTGTTTTTGCCGCTTTTTTTGCCGCGGTAGAGATTGTAATCGGCTTGGGTTATGGTCTCCTCCACGGTTTCTTTGTGATTATGGGCGGCAATGCCGAGAGTAAGGCTGCAGTGTACCTGTTGGGATTTGCATTCAAATATATGGTTGAACACATTGCGGCGGATATTTTCTGAAATACGAAAAGCAGATTCCAGGGAAGCATTGCTGATCAAAATCAGGATTTCCTCTCCGCCCCAGCGGCACACATATCCCTGCTCTTTGACCTGCGTTGTCACAATCTTGGCGATTTCCTTTAAGACAACATCCCCAAAATCATGTCCATATGTATCATTCACTTTCTTAAAGTCATCAATATCACACATGACAATCGTAAAATTGCTTGCGGATTCTACGGCCTGAGAAAGAAAGATATCCATGCTTCTTCGATTATACAGCCCAGTCAGCGGATCAATACTAGCCATCTGTTCCAGAACCGCATTTTGATGTTTCAACTGGGTATTTGTCAGCTTCACTTCGAAAACAAACATCAGTGAAAAAATCATCAGAAACAGGAAGGAACAGCCGGAATTAAAAATATACAGGCAGACCTCCCAGATTGGATTTTTCAATGTATACAAAGGTTCCAAATAAAAAGAACATATCTTGCAGATCAAAAAGGAGAATACCGCAATAGAAGACCAGATGGTGGCAAGCCTGATCCTGCGGCCGTTAATATCCATGGCATAGCAGATATAAAAACCAACGGGAATGATCGCGATAATATACTGCGCAAAACCATATTGCCAGCCAAGACAGTATGTTGCGACAAAAGTATGCAAAATAATTTCCAGATATGTAATATAATATACCGGCAGGAAAAAATCGTAACGGACCAGATAAATGCAGGAAATATACGTTACGACACTCACAAAATTAAAAAAATATAATGGCTGGACTCCTAATACACCGAAAATAATCGTCAGAAAAAGATGAATGATCATCACAGAACAAATGATGCACTTAAATTTCAGACTGTTCGTAATCTGCATATTGCCAGTTAATATACTCTTTGCATCTCCCAGAAAACTTTTCCTATACTGATTCATGATTCACCCTTTTAACCCGACCTAGATTAACATTATTTTACATTATTATACTACAAAAAAATGCCTCTGTAAATCATTGCCTTCCATCATTTGTTATATCTTTTGCTGTCCCTTAAAGTATTTTAGAGTATTGGGCATTATTTTAAGAAAACACTTGTTCGAATAAATTATATCTGGTATACTTGATGGCATGAATAAAGATGCTTTCGAAGATGCTAAACTAAAAGTATTGCTCAAACGGCATGATCCCCATGGTTTTGGAACGCTGCAGGAGAAGACTGTGCATGCGGTTATGAAACTTTATTATGAACCTGACATGGATTATCATGAGGTGCCGATAGAAGGGTATATTGCAGATATTTATACGGGGAAACGTATTATAGAGATTCAAAACGGCAATTTTAACAGGCTGCGCCCGAAACTGGAGGCATTTCTGCCTCTTTATCCGGTGACGGTGGTGCTTCCCATACCGCATAGTAAGTGGGTCATCTGGATGGACGAGACGACGGGTGAACTTTCCCCAAAACACAAATCTCCCATTACCGGCAATATCTATCATGCGTTTCCGGAATTATACAAGATCCGGGCCTTTTTGAAAGACCCCAACCTGTCTTTTGCCTTTCCGCTGATCGATATGGATGAGTACCGGCTGTTGAACGGATGGAGCAAAAACCGCAAAAGAGGTTCCTCCCGCTACGACCGGATGCCTTTGGCCCTTTATGATGAGATATGGATAGAGCGCACAGAGGACTTTATGCAGGTAATCCCCTATGACCTGCCAGAACCATTCACGGTCAAAGAATTTGCCAGGGCGGCGAAGATCCACCGGGATCTGGCGGCAGATGTGGTGCCGTTACTTAAGGAAATGGATCTTATCAGATGGGTTGGTAAACGGAGCCGGGAGTATTTGTACGAAATAGTAGATGGCTGAACGAAGCTAGGAACTACTTTATCTTGTATTTATACTTTGCAAAAGTACTAAATCTATGCTAAGATTTATGAGTGATAATTTCATTATTTGAGAAAAGAACGATATTCGTTATATGATAGACCGCAGGCAGGCGGCATGGAGGAACTATGGCTAAGGCAAATACATATGACGCTTCCAGCATTACCGTATTAGAGGGATTAGAGGCCGTTCGGGTAAGGCCTGGTATGTACATCGGAAGTGTTTCCACGAAGGGGCTCAATCACCTGATCTATGAGATCATGGACAATGCGGTGGACGAACATCTGGCCGGATACTGTACCACAATCCGGGTGACTCTGGAGGCAGACGGTTCCGCTACAGTATCAGACAACGGGCGCGGGATCCCGGTAGGGATGCATGAGAAGGGTATCAGTGCAGAACGTCTGGTATTTACCACATTGCACGCGGGCGGCAAATTTGATAACGATGCTTATAAGACAAGCGGCGGCCTGCATGGGGTAGGTTCTTCCGTCGTGAATGCGCTCTCAACGTATCTGCATGTGACGGTAAAGACCGGCGGTGCCGTCTATGAAGATCATTATGAGCGCGGTATTCCCACCCTGGAATTAAAGGACGGACTCCTTCCCGTGGTTGGAAAGACAAGAGAATCCGGCACTACGATTAATTTTCTGCCGGATGACACCATTTTTGACAAGACCCGTTTCAAGGAAGATGATGTGAAGAGCAGACTGCATGAGACTGCGTACCTGAATCCGGAACTGACGATTATTTATGAAGATAAACGTGGTGCGGAAGTAGAACATATTGAATATCATGAACCGGAAGGCATCGTTGGCTTCATCAAAGACATGAACAAAAGCCGGGAGAGCATTCATGATGTGATTTACTTTAAGGGAGAAGCCGACGGTATTACCGTGGAATGCGCCTTTCAGTATGTGAATGAATTCCATGAGAATGTCCTAGGTTTTTGTAACAACATTTATAATGCCGAGGGCGGCACCCATCTGACCGGTTTTAAGACCATGTTTACCAATGTGATCAACACCTATGCCAGAGGGTTGAATATCCTGAAAGAAAAGGACGTGAACTTTACCGGCGCGGATGTGAGAAACGGTATGACGGCAGTGGTTTCCATCAAGCACCCTGATCCCAGGTTTGAAGGACAGACCAAGACCAAGCTGGACAATCAGGATGCTGCGAAGGTTGTCAGCAAGGTGACAGGTGATGAGATTGTGCGCTACTTCGACCGCAATCTGGAGACTCTTAAGAGTATTATCGGCTGTGCGGAGAAGGCGGCGAAGATCCGGAAGACGGAAGAGAAAGCCAAGACGAACCTTTTGACCAAACAGAAGTTCTCCTTCGATTCCAATGGCAAGCTTGCCAACTGTGAATCCAAAGACGCCTCGAAATGTGAAATCTTTATCGTGGAGGGAGATTCTGCCGGCGGCAGTGCCAAGACCGCCAGAAACCGTATGTATCAGGCAATCCTTCCCATCCGCGGCAAGATTCTGAATGTGGAGAAAGCCAGCATCGATAAGGTGCTTGCCAATGCGGAGATCAAGACCATGATCAATGCCTTCGGCTGCGGCTTCTCGGAAGGATACGGCAATGATTTTGATATCAGCAGACTGCGCTATGACAAGATTATCATCATGGCTGATGCGGATGTGGACGGCGCCCATATTTCCACATTGCTGCTTACGTTATTTTACCGGTTTATGCCGGAACTGATCTATGAGGGACATGTGTATATCGCCATGCCGCCTCTGTATAAAGCCATGCCTTCCAAGGGGACCGAAGAATACCTTTACGATGACAAGGCTTTAGAAAAATACCGCAAGCGCCATAAGGGGCCTTTTACCCTGCAGCGCTATAAAGGTCTTGGAGAGATGGATGCACAGCAGCTCTGGGAGACGACGCTCGACCCGGATACCAGGCTCTTAAAACAGGTGGAGATAGAGGATGCACGTATGGCATCTGAGGTGACGGAAATGCTGATGGGGACGGAAGTGCCGCCGCGCAAAAAATTCATTTACCGGCATGCCCGGGACGCGGAGCTGGATGTCTGACCGGAACTGATATTATAATATAAGAAGGTTTGTAAGTATGGACGACAGAATCATTAAAACCGAATACTCTGAGGTAATGCAGAAATCATATATTGATTATGCCATGAGCGTCATCATCGCCAGAGCGCTTCCGGATGTGAGGGACGGTCTGAAACCGGTGCAGAGAAGGACCCTTTATGATATGTATGAACTGGGCATCCGTTATGACAGACCCTATCGTAAGTCGGCTCGTATCGTGGGAGACACGATGGGTAAATATCATCCCCACGGAGATAGTTCCATCTATGAAGCGCTGGTGGTCATGACCCAGGATTTTAAAAGAGGGCTGCCCTTGATTGATGGACACGGCAACTTCGGCAACATCGAAGGGGACGGCGCGGCTGCCATGCGTTATACGGAAGCCAGGCTTGAGCGGATCACCCAGGAAGCTTTTCTCGCCGATCTGGACAAGGATGTGGTGGACTTTATCCCCAATTTCGATGAAACGGAACGGGAACCCGGCGTACTGCCTGTCAAAATCTCGAACCTTCTGATCAACGGTTCCGAAGGGATCGCGGTAGGCATGGCTACCAGCATACCGCCTCATAATCTGGCAGAAGTGATCGATGCCACGAAAGCCTACATGCTGGATGAGAATATCACCACCATGGAACTGATGCGTTATATCAAAGGGCCGGATTTTCCCACCGGCGGCATTGTCATCAATGAGGAGGAGCTTATAGAGATTTATGAAACCGGATCCGGCAAGATCAAACTGCGGGGAAAAGTGGAGATAGAGAAAGCCAAAGGCGGCAGGACAAACCTGGTCATCACGGAGATTCCCTACACGATGATCGGCGCCAATATCGGTAAGTTTCTCATGGATGTTGCCTCTCTTGCCGAGACGAAAAAGACCCAGGATATTGTGGATATCACCAACCAGTCTTCCAAAGAGGGGATTCGTATCGTCATAGAACTAAAGAAAGATGCGGACGTGGAAAACTTTAAGAATATGCTTTACAAGAAGACCCGTCTGGAAGATACTTTTGGTGTGAATATGCTGGCAATCTGTGACGGGCGCCCGGAAACCATGGGATTAAAGCAGATTATCGGCGAGAGCGTAAAGTTTCAGTATGAAGTGACAGCCCGTAAATATCAGAACCTCCTGGCGAAAGAACTGGAACGCAAGGAAATTCAGGAAGGTCTGATCAAAGCCTGCAACGTGATTGACCTGATCATCGAGATCCTGCGCGGATCCAAAGACCGTGCCATGGCAAAAACCTGTCTGGTAGAAGGGAAAACGGAAGGCATCAAATTCAAATCCAAAGAGTCCAAAGTGATGGCGGCACAGCTTCGATTCAGCGAGAAGCAGGCCAACGCCATTCTGGATATGCGTTTGTATAAACTGATCGGCCTGGAGATCGAGGCTCTTATCAATGAACACGAAGAGACCATGGCCAATATTTACCGTTATGAAGACATCCTGGCCAGAAGAGATTCTATGGCACAGGTCATCATCAACGAACTGGATACACTCAAGGATCATTATCAGCGCAAAAGAAGAACACAGATCACCAATGCCGGGGAAGCCGTCTATATAGAGAAAAAGATAGAAGAGATGGATATTGTCTTTTTGATGGACCGGTTCGGCTATGCAAGAACCATCGATCTATCCACATATGAACGCAACAAGGAGGCCGCCGATACGGAAAACCGCTATGCTTTTCGTTGTAAAAATACCGGCAAAATATGCCTCTTTACGAACACCGGACAGCTTCATACGGTGAAGACCATGGATCTGCCCTTTGGTAAATTTCGCGATAAGGGCGTCCCGGTGGACAATGTGAGTAATTATGATTCTTCCAAAGAGACGATCGTCTATGCCGCAAGCCAGAGTGATCTGAATCTTTACCGGGTCATCTTTGCCACCAAACAGGCAATGCTCAAGATCGTGGATGGCGGTGAATTCGATGTGGCGAAGCGCACGGTAGCCGCCACCAAGCTGCAGGACGGGGATGAGGTTGTGAGCGTTGTGGCGTACAAGGAACAGCGAAATATCGTTTTGCAGTCCAAAGGCGGGTATTTCCTGCGCTTTGCGGTGGAAGAAATCCCGGAGAAGAAGAAAGGCGCCATCGGCGTGCGTGGAATGAAGCTTGGTGTCTCCGATGAGATAGAAGCGGTATATTATTCCCAGCATTCGGTGGAGCAATCCATTCCCTATGGCAATAAACAATTGGAACTTAACAAGATCAAACTCGGAAAGCGGGACAGCAAGGGTGTCAAAGTCCGTCAGACATAAAGGTCAGACAGACTACAGACAGGCTGTTTAAAGGAGGGCAGATAAGTATGAGAGTAATCGCGGGAACGGCAAGAAGCCTGCCTTTAAAGGCTCCGGACGGGCTTGATACAAGACCTACCACAGATCGGATCAAGGAGACGCTTTTTAATATGTTACAGCCTTATCTGTGTGAGGCCGTGTTTGTAGACTTATTCAGCGGCAGCGGCGCGATCGGCATAGAGGCGTTAAGCCGCGGCGCAAGACACGCTTATTTTGTGGAAAACGATAGGCGGGCGCTTTGTTGTATTGCAGACAACCTGCAGTTTACAAAGTTTACGGAAAAAGCAACCATATTACGTCAGGATGCAGTCAGTGCGTTATCTGGAATCCATGAGCATGCGGTGGATATTATTTATATGGATCCTCCTTATGGCAAAGACTACGAAAAGCAGGTATTGCAGGCGCTAAAAGGACTTTCCTGTGTGACAAATGATACGCTGATTGTGACAGAGGCTTCTTTGTCATGTGATTTCTCCTATCTGCATGAGATGGGCTATATTCTGGAAAAGGAGAAATGTTACAAGACGAATAAACATATTTTCTGTCGGAAGATGTAAATGGACTACAAAATTTTTTCACAAAAAATCAAAATAAGTAAAGACATTTTGTCCAAAGTGTTTTAATATGATAACATAAGATATGAACAAAAGTATGTGAGGATTTGCTATGAGGGCAGCGATTTATCCTGGGAGTTTTGATCCGGTAACTTATGGGCATCTGGATATCATCAAACGTGCGTCCAGTATTTTTGATGAATTGACAGTAAGTGTATTGAATAATAATACCAAGACTCCATTGTTTTCTGTGGAAGAACGTGTTAGAATATTAGAAGAAGCGACTAAAGATCTGCCCAATGTGACGGTAGATTCTTTCAGTGGCCTGTTAATCGACTATGCAGACAAAAAGGGTGTACATGTGGCGATCCGGGGACTGCGTGCGATCACGGATTTTGAGTATGAACTGCAGATTGCACAGACGAACCGAAAATTCTCCGACGGAAATCTGGATACGGTATTTTTGACTACGAGTCTGGAATATGCCTATCTAAGTTCCTCAACGGTCAAAGAGATTGCCAGTTTTAACGGTGATATCTCAAAGTGTGTACCGGATTTTGTCGCCGGTCTGATCTATGAAAAATATGGTTTTAGCAGATAGGAGTAAGCATGAGCAGTAGAATCGAACAACTTATCGATGAAATCGAAGACTACATTGACGGTTGCAAATACCAGCCTCTATCCAAGACAAACATAATCGTAAACAAAGAAGAAATCGACGAGCTGCTTAGAGAGCTCCGCATGAAAACACCGGATGAGATTAAGCGTTACCAGAAGATTATTTCCAATAAAGAGGCGATCTTAAATGATGCCAGGGCGAAGGCCGAGGCCTTGATCAAGGATGCTACGGTACAGACCACAGAACTGATCAACGAACATGAGATCATGCAGCAGGCTTATGCCCAGGCCAATGAAGTGGTGCGGATGGCGACCACGCAGGCACAGGAGATTCTCAATAATGCAACGATGGAAGCCAACGGTGTCAGAACTTCGGCCATGCAGTATCTGGACGATATGCTGTCCAATCTGGAAAGTGCCATGACCGCCACACTCACGGCCGCGTCAGAGCATTATGAGAGTTTTTACAGCACGATCAGCGGATACAATGAAATCGTAAAAGCAAACCGCGCGGAACTGCGTCCGGTGGAAGTAGAGAAGATGCTGAAAGAGGCCGAAGGGGAGGCAGATCCCGGTCCTGAATTAAATCTGATGTAATGTTACATAATACGTATTATGGCCAGAGCGAACGAGCCGGTTTCCAGGGAAGCCGGCTTCTTCTTTTCAAGTATTACCCATCGCGGCAGCCGCAAATATCCGTGCCGGTACGCGTGCATGGCATGCTGTGCGCGGAAATAAATAGCAGACAGAACAGGATTTGTTATAGATGACATTTGTTAAAAAGTTTGAAATATTATTGAATAAAGTAAATATTGCTGTCATATTTTGCATGACGATCACACTGTTAACCGGCAGTATCAGTCTGCTGCCCTGCACCCGGATCCACGCGCAGGAGCAGGAACCTGCTCTGCAGTCCCTTGTCATTGTCATCGATCCGGGACATGGCGGAGATGAAGAAGGCGGGCTTTACGAAAGCTTTATCGAAAAGAACATGAACCTGATCGTGGCCAATGCCATGAAAGAAGAACTTGAAAAGTATGAGGATGTCACCGTCTATCTGACCAGAACAGGCGACCAGAAGCTGTCTTTGGCCGAGCGCAGTGCCTTTGCCAAAAGCGTCAATGCAGACTTTATGTTCTGTCTCCACTTTAATCTCTCCAAAGAGCACACCCTGTTTGGGGCCGAGTGCTGGATATCGGCCTTTGGGGAAGAATACAGCAAGGGCCGTAGTTTTGCGCAGGTGGAGATGGAGATGTTAGAAGCGTCAGGCTTGTATTCCAGAGGGATCAAGACAAGACTCAACAAAGACGGACTTGATTACTACGGCATTATCCGCACGGCATCCGAACTGGACGTCCCCTGTGTTCTCATCGAACACTGTCATATGGATCATGAGAATGACCGTTCGTTTTGTGAAAGCCGTAAACAGTGGGAATCTTTTGGACGGCTGGATGCCACTGCCGTGGCTAAATATTTTAACCTGAAATCGGATATTCTGGGCGTTGATTACAGCGGCTATTCCAATCTTGAGGTGCCGGTGCCTGCATATGTGGTAAGGCCCGACAGTACACCGCCCGATGTCTGTATGATAGACCTGGTTTCCCAGGATATGGCGGACGGTGAGGTCACCATACAGCTTTCCGCGGCAGATTATGATAGCGGGATGCTTTACTACACTTACAGCTATGATAGCGGGGAAACCTTCTCAGGCCTGCAGCCCTGGGGCGATAAATCCCAGGATACTATCACCTTTACGATGCAGGTACCACCGCACATCCTGCCGCAGATCGTGGTCAATGGCTACAATGGTTACGATCTGTATACGGAGAGCAATCTGCTTTCGCTGCCCTCCATGGATTATAAGACACAAGAGGAAATTGCCGCAGAGACTGCCGAGAAAGAGGCATTGGAAGCAGCCGCGTTGTTGGAAGAAACGCAGGCGGAAGCTGACAATGCCTCTTCCGGAACAGACAGCACACAGAAAGAGAAAGAATTCGTGACGGTCCGCCGCGCGCCGGCATCTGCAGAGACTGAAGAAAATACCCCGGTATCTCTGGGTTATTTTCTGAGTGTATGCCTGGTGTGCGCCCTTTTGGTACTGGGAATGGCTGTTTCCATGATCCTGCTGATACGAAGCAGGAAGAAGCGGCGGCGCAGGCGGCGATTATAACTTTTGCTGCGATATTGCGGCGGCGCAGGCGGCGATTATAATCTCTTACGCCATACGTTACTGTCAGAAGATATTTCTTCCGATGAAATAGCAAAGTGCTGTCAGCCCGGTCTGTGCCAACTTGTGAAACAGATAGGGCTTTAGGGAGAGATCTGTATGCCGGATCATACTATAGGTCTGTGCGAAACAGGATAATCCCCCAAAGGGAAGCAGGATAAGTACCAGGACGGGATAGAGATGACCGCACCGGTCAATCCCGCTTGTGATTTCCAGGATACAGTTATAAAAGTACAACCACAAAGGCGGAAGATGCTCAAAAGGCACAAACATAATATTCAGAAGATTGAAAAATACCATATAGCCGCCAAGTTTGCCGATTCCCATAAGTCCTGAGACGACGGAAGCATCTAGCGCCGAAAGAAGGGGAAGCGGTTTTGCAGTCTCCGATCCAGTGCCCTGCAGGCGGCCAAGCGGCCGTCTGAGGGAATAAAGACGCATGACCAAAAGGCCATAGAGTAACGGAATACCATACATAATACCAAACGGCAGAAGCGGTTTCCGGATGCCGAGTGTGGGTACCACGAAACTGATAAAATAAACAGGGCCTATGTTGTTGCAAAAAGAAAGAAGTAAACTACCTTCTTCCTTCGTAAGCTTATCCGCCTCTATCAGTTCTCCCACAATGCGGGCGCCCATGGGAAATCCGCATAAAAACCCCATCAGAATGGTATAGGTACCGTTGGGAGAGGTGCCATAGAGGAAGTGAAACAGCGGATGAAACAGACGAACGCATTTGTGTGTCAGGTTCATCCGGATCATCGTACCGGAGAGGATCATAAACGGCAACAGGGTGGGAATCATCTTGTCGAACCATAATAGAAGGCCCCTGGAAGCAAATTGTAAAGACAGGGCCGGGTGCGAGAGCAGTAATATGGTCAGATAGATCCCCAGCGCTGTGAACAGAAGTTGGTATATTTTGTCAACACGGACACTTGATTTAGACATAAGCTACCCCGTTGTGCTATGATGGTTATTAATATATATTCAGCGAAGAGCAAAACTTGCAGATGGAGGGAAAATGATAAAAGCAGCAATCTTTGATCTGGACGGTTCCCTGGTGGATTCCATGTGGATCTGGCAGTCTATTGATATAGAATATCTGGGGCGGTTTGGCATTTCTCTGCCGGATAAGCTGCAGGCAGATATCGAGGGCATGAGTTTCTCGGAGACCGCGGCTTATTTTAAGAAACGGTTTGCACTGCAAGACGATCTGGAACAGATCAAGGCAGACTGGAACCGTATGGCCTGGGATAAATATGAAAAGGAAGTTCCGTTAAAAAAGGGCGTGCTGGAACTGCTTCAATATTGTAAGGCAAATGGTATCCTTCTTGGCATTGCCACCAGTAATTCCAGACAACTGGTGGAGACCGTGGTGCACGCCCACTGTCTGGAAGACTTTTTTGACTGTATCATGACAGCCTGTGAGGTGGAGAAGGGAAAACCGGCCCCGGACATATATCTGGCTGTTGCGGATGCCCTGCAGATTGCACCTGCCGATTGTCTGGTGTTTGAGGATATCGTACCGGGAATCCAGGCCGGCATAGCGGCCGGCATGCGCGTATGCGCGGTTTATGATCAATATTCCGTCTATCAGGATGCAGAGAAGAAGCGGCTGGCGGATTACTATACCTACGAATTCAAGGAGTTGATAGAAAATGGGATTTTTACCGGTCAGTAGAGACGATATGGCGAAAATGGGCTGTGAACAGCTTGATTTTGTCTATGTGATCGGGGACGCTTATGTGGATCATCCGTCTTTCGGTCATGCCATCATCAGCCGTGTCCTGGAAGCGCACGGTTATACGGTCGGCATCATTTCCCAGCCGGACTGGAAAGACGCAAAGAGCATTACGATATTGGGAAAGCCGCGCCTTGGATTTCTGATTTCCGGCGGCAATATGGACTCTATGGTGAACCACTATTATGTCTCCGGCAAACGCCGCCAGACAGATGCTTATACGCCTGGCGGACAAGTGGGAAGACGGCCCGACCATGCAGTCGTCGTCTATGGCAACCTGATCCGCCGGGTCTATAAAGATGCTCCCATCATCATTGGCGGCATCGAAGCCAGTCTAAGAAGAATGGCTCATTATGACTATTGGTCGGACAGTTTGAAACGGTCTATTCTATTAGACAGCCAGGCTGACCTGATTTCTTATGGAATGGGAGAGAAGTCTATTGTGGAGATCGCCGATGCGCTAAACAGCGGCATTGCCATACAAGATATCCGTTTCATTCCGGGAACCGTCTATAAAACACGGGATATTTCGGGAATTTATGATGAGATCATGCTGCCTTCTTATGAGGTCATGAAGGCGGATACCAGAGAATATGCCACAAGCTTCGGACTCCAATACCAGAATACAGATCCCTTCACTTGCAAAACACTGATCGAGCCATACCCCAACGGAGTCTATGTGGTACAAAACCCGCCGCAGCCGCCTCTGACCATGGAAGAGATGGACGATGTCTATGATCTGCCCTATATGCGCACCTATCATCCTTCTTATGAGGCCCAGGGCGGTGTACCGGCGATCGCAGAGATCAAATTCTCCCTGATCAGCAACAGAGGCTGCTTTGGCGGCTGTAATTTCTGTGCGCTGACCTTTCATCAGGGCAGGATCATCCAGGTCAGAAGCCACAAATCTCTTCTGCAGGAAGCTTCGATGATGACTGCGGACAAAGACTTTAAAGGCTATATACACGATGTGGGGGGCCCGACGGCGAATTTCCGGCATCCTTCCTGTGACAAACAGATGACCCAGGGGGTATGTCAGAACAGACAGTGCCTTTTCCCCAAGCCCTGTCCGAACCTGCGGGCGGACCATAGCGATTACCTGACGCTGCTTCGCAGTCTGCGTTCACTGCCCGGTGTCAAGAAAGTATTCGTCCGCTCCGGCATCCGCTTTGACTATCTCTTAGCGGACCCGGACGATACATTCTTTCACGAGTTGGTGGAACATCATGTGAGCGGCCAGTTAAAAGTAGCCCCGGAGCATATCTGCGATGCGGTGTTATCGAAGATGGGCAAGCCCCCAAGGTCTGTCTATGAGCGCTTTGTCCATCAATATCAAAGCATCAATGAATCGCTTGGAAAGAAGCAGTTTCTGGTGCCTTATCTGATGTCCTCCCACCCGGGATCCACATTAAAGGAGGCCATAGAACTGGCAGAATATCTGCGGGACGCAGGGTATGTACCGGAGCAGGTGCAGGATTTCTATCCGACGCCGTCCACCGTCTCCACGGTCATGTATTATACCGGCATAGATCCCCGAAACGGCCAGAAGGTCTATGTCTGCCGCAATCCTCATGAGAAGGCCATGCAGCGCGCCCTGATCCAGTACCGGAATCCCCATAACTATGAACTGGTACAAGAAGCCCTCCGTAAGGCAGGCCGTCAGGATCTGATCGGATTCGGCCCCAAATGCCTGATCCGGCCCCGGAACAATAATAAGGAAAACGAACGAGGGAAGGGAAAGAACCCTAAGAAAAAAACAATTCGTCATGTACATAAGAAAAAACAAGATTCCCGCAAAACGTAAGTAGCTATGTAGATGGAGGAATGATATTCATGAAGATTGCCATCATCACCGGTGCTTCTTCCGGCCTTGGAAGCGAATTTGCAAGACAACTGGATCAAAAGCTTGGGCACACGGACGAACTCTGGCTTCTGGCCCGCAATAAAGAAGCCATGGAAGAAGTATCCCGGACACTGAAGCATAAGACACGCACCATTGCCATCGACCTGACTGCGGAGAAATCCCTTCGGCAATTTGAGGAAGTGCTTGCCATTCAGAATCCTACGATCACCGTTTTGGTAAACTGTGCCGGCGTCGGCAGCCATGGGCATTTCAGTCATCAGAGCAGAGAATCTATCGAGGCCATGATACAGCTTAATATTGTTGCTTTGACCAGGATGACCAAAATCTGTCTGCCCTATATGAGAAAAGGGAGCAAAATCCTGCAGTTTTCCTCCGGGGCCGCCTTTGTCCCCCAGGCAGCCTTCGCCGTCTATGCTGCCTCCAAAGCCTATGTTTATTCCTTAAGCCGGGCGCTTCAACGGGAACTCATGGGGCGGGGCGTCACCGTGACAGCCGTCTGTCCCGGGCCTGTCAACACGCCTTTTCTGACACAAGCTTATGGCAAGTCATATAAACTGCAGGGCCTTAAACGGCTGACCATGTTGGAAACCGGCTGTGTGGTAGAGAAAGCAATCCTTGACTGTAAGCAGAAAAAGACCGTCTCTGTCTGCGGTCTTCCCATGAAATTACTGTATCTGTCCACGCAGAACGTGCAAAATATATTGCAAAAATTCTTTCCCGTATAGGAAGCATACCTTCCGATAGTCAACAAGTTGTGGTATACTGTATAAGGTCATGGTCTGCACGGGCAATTTCGATACAGCCGGAAAGGAACGCCTATGTTTTTGAAAAAAGAAAAACCAAACACTGCCGCTTTCTATGACAGGCAGACAGAAAAGCCCATTTTAAAGTGCAGTATCTGCAACGGAGAGCAGGTTGCGGGCTTTAAGAATCTGCAGACAGGCAAGTTCCGTGAGGTCATGCTGATCAGAAACCCTGCGGATCTTAAGCATTTTAAAGAAAACTATGACCTGACAGAAGTGACCAAAGAATATTAAGTTGAGAGGAATGACCGATTCTATGATGGCATATATCCAAAAACTCCTGACGCCTAAGGGCGCTTATGGTTATCTGGCAAACCGGAAAGTATACACAGCACTCAGGACAGTGCTGTTCTTTTTGCTCTGTATCGGTCTTTATCTGGCCGGGTATCTGACCACCGGAACGAATCGAAATCTGCTCACCGTAGTAGCCATTTTAGGATGTCTGCCGGCTTGTAAGAGCGCCGTGAACTTTATTGTTTTTATGAAGGCCAAAGGATGCAGCGAACAACTGCGAAAGAGGGTGCAAAGCTATGAAGGTATGTTTGATACCATGTATGATATGTATTTTACCTCTTATCAGACCAATTATCCCATCAGCCATATGGCCTTCAAGAATCAGATCCTGTGCGGGATCACGGAAGATAAGAACTGTAACTGCCGGGACGCCGAGAAACATTTGGGGCAGATGCTCTTGCAGGAAGGGATTAAAAATATAACGGTTAATATCTTTTCTCAGGAAGATAAATACATTGACCGACTCAGTCGGTTGTATCATTTAGAAGTGGATGGCAGTAACAAGAAAGAGGATGTGATTAGCCTGTTATATTCCATTTCTCTATAGCCTTTATACGGCAAGAGGGCAGGAGGGACTTATGTATGTAAGACAGATTACAAAGCAGGAAGCGGGACAGCGCCTGGACAGGTATCTGTATAAGCTGCTTCCCATGGCCGGCACAGGATTTGTGCATAAGATGCTGCGCAAAAAGAATATTACCTTAAATGGCAAAAAGGCAGAAGGGAACGAGAAACTAAACCCGGAAGACCAGGTGGAGATTTTTTTTGCAGAAGAGACCCTGCAGAAATTCATGGGACATAAACCAGCTGTTCATCCGCAAGATGCAGGAAATCGTAACCTGGCAGCGCAGGACTTTTGCAATATATACGAGAACTTCTGTCCGATTCCGGTTATTTATGAAAATTCCCATATTCTGTTGGCGGATAAGCCGGCAGGCATACTGACGCAGAAAGCATCCCCCACAGACCGTTCGTTAAACGAATGGCTGATCGGCTATCTTCTGATGCAGAAAGAGATCCGGCCGCAGGACCTTGATACCTGCCGCCCTTCTGTCTGCAACCGCCTGGACCGCAATACGAGCGGCATCGTATTGTGTGCCAAATCCGTCATAGGCGCACAGCTTCTTGGCCGGCTTTTGCAGGACAGAACGCTTCATAAATATTATCAGCTTTATGTCAAAGGCCGCATACAGGATTCCCGGAAGATAGAAGGGTACCTGACCAAAGACGTGCGCCACAATAAAGTGACCATAACTTCCAAGGCTTTGAGACAGGATGCCTTTTCCAAAGAAGCTTCTTATATTAAGACAAGATATCAGCCGCTGCAGACAGAATCGGATAAAACGCTCCTGGAAGTTGAACTGATCACCGGTAAATCTCACCAGATCAGGGCACATCTGGCAAGCATCGGACACCCGATCCTGGGGGATTATAAATACGGCGATCCAAACTGGAATGATTATTATAAAAAGACCTGTCAGATCCAATCCCAGCTTCTGCATGCCTACAAGGTGACCTTCCCGGAACTGGAACCGCCTTTTGAAGATATCAGCGGCCGTACTTTCCAGACCGGCCTGCCCGCACTGTTTACCAGGGCATCCAAAGAGACTTTCAACATATCATAGGGAGACAGACAGTTATGACAACCTGGAATTCCCGCGGACTGCGCGGTTCCACTTTAGAAGATCTGATCAATAGAACCAATGAGAAATATTTGGAACACGGTTTGGCCCTGATCCAGAAAATACCAACCCCCATCACGCCGATCAACATTGATAAAGAAAGCCGTCATATCACACTGGCTTACTTCGACCAGAAGAGTACGGTAGACTATATCGGGGCCGTTCAGGGGATTCCGGTATGTTTTGATGCCAAGGAATGCGCAACGGATACGTTCGCATTGCAGAACATCCATGAACATCAGGTGACATTCATGGAACAATTTGAAAAGCAGAAGGGAATTGCCTTTTTCCTGATCTACTATACCCACAAAAATATCTTTTACTACCTGCCTTATGAGATGCTGCGTTTCTTCTGGGACCGGGCAAAAGAGGGCGGGCGCAAAAGCTTTCGGTATGAAGAATTAAATCCGGCATATGTACTGCCTAAGAAAAGCGGGATTTTGGTGCCATATCTGGATATGCTGCAAAGAGATCTGGAGGACCGGCTAGAGTAGTGTGATTTAACATATTCTATTATATGAGAAAAGAGGTTATTATGAGCAAAAAACTGGTACATACGCCGGAGGGCGTCAGAGACATCTACGGGGATGAAAAAGAACGCAAAACCGTAGTAGAAAAGCTTCTATCCGATAAGATCCGCGGATACGGTTATCGCGATATACAGACACCGACCTTTGAATTCTTCGATGTCTTTTCGAAAGAAGTGGGCACTACACCTTCCAGGGAACTCTACAAATTCTTCGACAAAGAAGGCAATACACTGGTTCTTCGGCCGGATTTTACCCCTTCCATAGCCAGATGTGCGGCCAAGTACTTTATGGATGAGAACGTGCCGATCCGGCTCTGGTATCAGGGGAATACCTTTTCAAATACCTCGAGCCTGCAGGGCAAGCTCAAAGAAGTGACCCAGATGGGAGCTGAACTGATCGGAGATGCGTCTGTCTATGCGGACGGCGAAATGATCGCCATGACCATCGAAGCCTTATATCACGCCGGTCTTTCTGATTTTCAGATCAGCGTGGGAAATCTGGAATTCTTTAAGGGAATCTGTGAGGAAGCCGGACTGGATGAGGAGACGGAGCTGGAACTGCGGGAATTTATTTCCGGCAAAAATTACTTTGGAGCGGAAGAACTTCTGGAACGTATTAAGGCCCCTGAGAAAGATAAGGAAGCCCTTCTTAAAGTGGGAGACCTCTTTGGCAGTGTCGATATCCTAAAAGATGCCAGGCGAACCGTGACCAATTCCCGTTCCCTGGCGGCGATTGAACGTCTTGATATGCTTTATCAGGTATTGTGTCATTATGGGGTGGAAAAGTATGTTTCCTTTGACCTTGGCATGTTAAGCAAGTATAATTATTATACGGGCATCATTTTCAAAGGATATACCTATGGTGTGGGGGACGCCATTGTCAAGGGCGGCCGGTATGACAATCTGCTTGCACATTTTGGCAAGAAAGCCCCTGCCATCGGATTCGTCATCGTGGTGGATGACCTGTTATCCGCCATGAACAGGCAGGGGGCAGTCACCGCCGGTATGGAACCCTGCAGCAGTCTGTATTATACGGAAGCCGACTTTGCGGACAAATTAAAGGAAGCGCGCAGGATGCGTTCAGAGGGCAGGCATGTGGAATTATTACCTGCCGACAGTAAATGAAAGAAGCCCCAAAGCTTCGGAACGGAAGGAAAATATGAGTGAAAACAGATATTTGACATTCGCCCTGGGAAAGGGCCGTCTTGCCAGTAAAACAATGGAATTGTTTGAAAAGATAGGGATTACCTGCGAGGAAATGAAAGACAAACATTCCCGCAAACTTATTTTTGTAAACGAGGAATACAAATTACAGTTCTTTCTGGCCAAGTCACCAGATGTGCCTACTTATGTAGAGTATGGCGCCGCCGATATCGGCGTGGTCGGAAAAGATACGATCATGGAGGAAAACAGACGGGTTTATGAGGTACTGGATTTAGGTTACGGCAAATGCCGCATGTGTGTCTGCGGCCCAAGAAGCGCCAAAGACCTGTTAAAACACCATGAGATGATCCGGGTAGCCAGCAAATATCCCAACATCGCCAAAGATTATTTCTACAATAAAAAGCACCAGACCGTAGATATTATCAAATTGAATGGTTCCGTGGAACTTGGCCCGATTGTAAAGTTATCTGATGTCATCGTGGATATCGTGGAGACCGGATCTACCTTACAGGAAAACGGACTGGAGGTCTTAGAGGAGATCTGTCCCCTGTCCGCACGCATGATCGTCAATCAGGTGAGCATGCAGATGGAGACAGAAAGGATCCGTAAGCTGATCCATAATCTTAAAAAGCATTTATAGGAAGGGGCATTATCATGAAAGAGTATAAAGGGATTGTTATTGCGTTGATCGCAGGTATCTGTGCCATTATCTGCATTTCCATTTTATCGGGAAGCCTGGTAAATTATAAGAAGACTTCCGGAAGCGGCGGACTGACGGCCACAGGTTCCGCAAACTGTGACTTTGAGTCGGATCTGATCGTCTGGCGGGGCAGTTTCTCCTGCTATGGCACCACAACGCAGGAAGCCTATCGTTCCATCAAAAAGGATGCTAAACTGATCCGGGATTATCTTGTCAACAACGGGGTGACAGATGAAGAGATGGTATTTAGCTCTGTCAGCATCAGCACCAGATGGGAATATGAATACAATGAAAACGGCGACCAGATCCGGGAATACATTGCCGGCTATGACTTGTATCAGAATGTTTCCATCACTTCAACGGACGTGGATAAGATTGAGAACATTTCCCGGGATATCACAGGGCTGATCGAGTCCAATGTACAGTTTGTCTCCGATGATCCGGAATATTACTACACGAAGCTGGATGAATTGAAATTACAGTTGATCGAGGAGGCGACTCAAAACGCCAAAGACAGAATCGATCTTATGGCACAGGGCACAGGTGCTGCCATCGGGGAACTGCTCAACGCTAATTTGGGCGTCTTCCAGATCACTGCCCAGAACAGCAATACGGAATACAGTTATGGCGGGTATTTTGATACCAGTTCACGGAATAAGACGGCATCTATTACCGTGAAATTAAATTATAGTGTACAATAGTCGTGTGAGAAGTACTTAATATTACGAGAGGTAAAGGATACATGAGAAAAATATATTTAACGGCCCAGACGCAAAAGGATATTCTGGATGATCTTTTGAAGAGGAGTCCTAATAACTATGGCCAGTATGAAGCTGTGGTGGCCGATATTATTGAGAAGGTGCGTTTAAGAGGTGATGAAGCTGTTTTTGATTATACGAGGCAGTTTGATAAGTGGGATGTGCGGGAAGAGACAATCCGGGTCACGGGGGCGGAGATCGAAGAAGCCTTTGGGGCAATGGATGCTGATTTTATCGGCGTTATGGAAAGAGCCGCCGCGAATATCACCGCTTTTCATCAGAAACAGCTTCACAACAGTTGGTTCGATCCAAGACCGGACGGTTCCATTCTGGGGCAGAAGATTACGCCCATCGCTGTTTCCGGTGTCTATGTGCCGGGCGGTAAGGCGGCTTACCCTAGCAGCGTGCTGATGAATGTGCTGCCTGCCAAAGTGGCCGGTGTTAAGAAAATCGTGATGACTACTCCCGCGGGCGCGGACGGCAGAGTCAATCCGGGAACGCTTGCCGCCGCTAAGATAGCCGGTGTTGACGAGATTTATAAAGTGGGCGGCGCGCAGGCCATTGCCGCTATGGCGTTTGGCACGCAGAGTATTCCCAAGGTGGATAAGATTACGGGGCCCGGCAATATCTTTGTGGCGCTGGCCAAGAAAGCATGTTTTGGTTATGTGAGTATCGACTCCATCGCCGGTCCCAGTGAGATTCTGGTCATCGCCGATGAGACGGCCAATCCCAGGTATGTGGCGGCAGACCTTTTGTCTCAGGCCGAACACGACGAACTGGCAAGTGCCATCCTCATTACCACAAGCGAGTCTTTGGCAGACCAGGTTTCCGCAGAAATCGAAGGCTTCTTGCAGGAATTATCCCGGGCGGATATTATCCGGAAATCCCTTGATCATTACGGCTATCAGTTGATCGCCGCTTCTATGGATGAGGCTGTAGAAGCCGCCAATGCCATAGCCTCCGAGCATCTGGAAATCCTGACGAAGGATCCCTATCAGGTCATGACCCGGATTGAAAATGCAGGCGCTATTTTCCTCGGAGAATATTCTTCTGAACCTTTGGGTGATTATTATGCGGGACCAAACCACATATTACCGACAAACGGTACGGCAAAGTTTTTCTCACCACTTAACGTAGATGATTTCCTGAAAAAGACCAGTATCATTTCTTATTCCAGACAGGCTCTGGAACAGGCGCATCAGGATATTGAACTGTTTGCCGAAAAAGAGGGGCTGACGGCCCATGCAAACTCCGTCAGAGTACGCTTTTCATAAAAAGGAGCAGATTATGTCCAGGACAGCGACGATAGAACGAAATACGAAAGAAACACAAATCAAGGCTGTACTCGCCATTGACGGTACGGGAGTCAGCCATATTTCCACGGGAATAGGGTTCTTTGACCATATGCTAAATGGATTTGCCAGACACGGTCTCTTTGATCTGACGCTGGATGTAACGGGAGACCTTGCCGTGGATGGCCATCACACGGTGGAAGATACCGGTATCGTGATCGGTCAGGCTATCCGTGAGGCGGTTGGGGACAAAGCCGGTATCAGACGTTACGGCTCCTTTATCCTGCCTATGGACGACGCACTGTGTCTGTGCGCCATTGATCTGTCCGGCAGACCATATTTTGTCTTTGACTGTGCTTTTCCGACACAAAGCGTGGGCGGTCTCGACACACAACTGGTAAGGGAGTTTTTCTATGCGGTATCCTACAGCGCAGGGATCAATCTGCACATCAAGATGTTTCATGGTGAGAATACCCACCATATGATAGAGGCTATGTTCAAAGCCTTTGCGAAAGCATTGGATACGGCAGTCACTTATGACGAGAGGATCACAGGCGTCTTAAGCACAAAAGGAACTTTATAACAACTCAGGCAGGTTTAAGCAGATGCGGATGCAGCCTGAGGTTTCAAGATACAGCAAGGAGAGAAACGGAATGTCTTATAAAAGGTTTATTCCATGTATATATTTATATAAAGGAAACGCTGTCAAAGGGTTTACAGACAGTACGATCATCCATACAAACCCGGCCGCACTGGCCAGATTTTACAACGATAATAATGCCGATGAACTGATCGTCTACGATATGTCCGACAGCGATATCGAACATGAGGAAGCGCTGGATGTGATCAAGTCTATCTGCAGCGAGGCGGAGATTCCCGTGATTGGCGCCGGCAATGTAAAGCGCATGGAAGATATTAAGAAGCTCCTCTATGCCGGCTGCAAAAAAGCGGCCTTAAACTATTCCAAACCGGGGAATATCGAACTCACGGCAGAAGTATCCAAGAAATTCGGCAGAGAAAAGATCATTGCCAGTGTGACGGAGGCCGACAGCATCACTCGCAATGAGTCTTTGATCGATGCCTATATCGGAGAGATCCTTCTGGTCAAGGAAACCTGCCTCAAAGAAGCCATATCTATCTCCAGATTCCCCATGATTGCCTCTGTACCGGAAGTGTCGTTAGATAAGCTTTTGGAGTTATTATCAAATGACAATATCTGCGGAATATCCGGTTATGCCATCAACGAAAATGCCAAAGAACTTCTTTCCATCAAGTCACTTTGTCAAAACAATGCCATTCGGGTAAATACCCTGGAACCTGCAATCTGCTGGGAAGATTTTAAACTGAATTCGGATGGGCATGTGACTGTAGTGGTGCAGGACTATAAGACCGATCAAGTGCTGATGGTAGCTTATATGAACGAAGAAGCATATAATATGACTTTGAAAACCGGTAAAATGACTTATTACAGCAGGAGCCGTGATGAACTCTGGATCAAGGGCGATACCAGCGGCCATTATCAATATGTCAAATCACTGACTGCAGACTGTGACAAGGATACGATTCTGGCCAAAGTCTCCCAGATCGGAGCGGCCTGCCATACCGGATCCCATTCCTGCTTCTTTAACGAGATCATGGCCAAAGAGTACCAGGAGACAAATCCTCTCAAAGTGTTCGAACGGGTGTTCGAGGTCATCAAGGACAGAAAGATCCATCCTAAGGAAGGCTCTTACACAAACTATCTTTATGATAAGGGACTTGATAAGATTCTTAAGAAACTGGGAGAGGAGGCGACGGAAATCGTCATTGCCGCCAAGAATCCCAATGCGAATGAAGTAAAATACGAAATTTCGGACTTCCTCTATCACATGATGGTACTGATGGCAGAAAAGAACATATCCTGGGAGGAAATTACGGCGGAGCTTGCCAAACGTTAACGGTGTCATACGAAAAAGCGAAACCAGGGATGAAGAAACATGCATATATATAAGAGCGTACCTAATCGGGTGCGTTCTTTTTTTGTCCCTTTTCTCATAAAATTTAGCAAAGCGGTACATAAGGAACTGACTGGAAATGCGTAATAAGGCGACATTGGAAAAGAAAATGGAACTGGCAAGATTTATTCGGGAGGAAAACATGGGGAATCGGATGAAGATAAGACAAAGAGAGCAGATTCTGTACGGAAAGAGCACGCAGCTCCCGCTGTACGATAAACGGTCGTTTTCCGGACAAAATGATGTCCTATCCTATGGAGAAGCCCATGAAAACGGCGAGATACCGGGTTCTTCCATGGGAAGTTTTAAATACCGTATGGTACTTGCCGTACTTTTGTTTGTAGGCTTCTTGGTATGTGATACCAACGGCAGTAAAATCGGCTCTTACAGCACAGGCGAAGTGTATGATATGATCCTGGCCGATACCTTTCATCTCTACGATGCTTCCGCAGAAGAAAACCAGGTCATAGAGGAACTGGCCGGGTTGCTTGATTTTGGGGATTAAATCCGATATACTATATCTACAAACGAAACCTGCCTAAATCGAAACAGTAAGGATTATGATACCATGAGAAAATTAGCACTAAGTGACGATATTTTGATGCATGTGGAGAAGCCAGCCCGCTATATCGGCGGCGAGGTCAACTCCGTCATGAAAGACAAAGACCAGATTTCGGTTCGTTTTGCCATGTGTTTTCCGGATGTCTATGAGATCGGGATGTCACATCTGGGCATCCAGATCCTCTACAGCATGTTTAACAGTTGGGAAGACGTCTGGTGTGAGCGGGTCTACTCCCCCTGGACGGATTTAGACCAGATCATGCGACGGGAGAATATCCCCCTCTTTGGACTGGAATCTCAGGATCCCATTCGAGAAATGGATTTTCTGGGCATCACCCTGCAATACGAGATGTGTTACACCAACATCCTGCAGGTGCTTGACCTTGCACAGATTCCCCTGCTTGCTAGAGACCGGGAGGAATCCATGCCCATCGTGATCGGCGGCGGCCCCTCCAGTTACAATCCGGAGCCTGTGGCGGATTTCTTCGATCTGTTTTATATCGGAGAGGGCGAGACCCAGTACAGACCCCTTCTTGACTGGTATCTGGAAAATAAGAAAAGGGGAGGCTCCCGTCTGGATTTCCTCAAAGGTGCTGCGGCCATCCCCGGCATCTATGTGCCGCAGTTCTATGAGGAGGTTTATCACGAGGACGGCACCCTCAAAGAGCGCCGCAAACTCTATGATAAGGCGCCGGATACCATCCTAAAGGAAATTGTGATGGATGTCACCCACACGTATTATCCGGACAAGCCGGTGGTTCCCTTTATCAAAGTCACCCAGGACAGGGTGGTACTGGAAATCCAGCGGGGCTGTATCAGAGGATGCCGGTTCTGTCAGGCGGGACAGCTTTACCGTCCAGTCAGGGAACGGGATCCCGAAATGCTCAAAACCTATGCCGCTAACATGCTTGCCAATACGGGACACGAAGAGATTTCCTTAAGTTCCTTAAGTTCCAGTGATTATTCCCGTTTAAATGAACTTCTGGACTACCTGATCGAAGACTGCGACAGAAAGCATATCAATATCTCCCTGCCTTCCCTCCGGATCGATGCCTTTTCCCTGGATGTGATGAGCAAGGTGCAGGACGTGAAAAAGAGCAGCCTTACCTTTGCGCCGGAAGCGGGCAGTCAGAGGCTTCGGGATGTGATCAACAAGGGATTGACCGAAGAAGTCATTTTAAAAGGTGCGGCATTGGCCTTCGAGGGCGGCTGGACCCGGGTGAAGCTTTATTTTATGCTGGGACTTCCTACGGAAACAGAGGAAGATATCCGTGGTATCGGAGATCTTTCCAACAAGATTGCGGCCACATTCTTCGACACGGTTCCCAAGGAAAAGCGGGTAAACGGCAGAGTTCAGATCGTGACCAGCACCTCCTTCTTTATCCCCAAGCCCTTTACCCCGTTCCAGTGGGCGCCCATGTGCACCAAAGAAGAATTTCTTGAGAAAGCCCACCAGACAAAGCAGGGCATCATGGAACAGCTCAATCAAAAGAGCATCAAGTACAACTGGCACGAAGCGGACGTCAGTGTCTTAGAGGGTGTGTTCGCCAGAGGCGACAGAAGAGTGGGACAAGCCATTCTCACCGCCTACAGACGGGGCTGTATGTTCGATTCCTGGAGCGAATCCTTCCGCAATGATGTATGGCTTTCAAGCTTTGCGGACTGCGGCCTGGATATGGGCTTTTACACCACCAGAGAAAGACCGGATGACGAGGTTTTCCCCTGGGATTTCATAGACTGCGGTGTCACCAGGCCGTTTCTGTTACGGGAATGGCAAAAGGCACAGGAAGGCATCGTTTCCCCAAACTGCAGAAAAAAATGTCAGGGCTGTGGCGCAAGCCGGTTTGGCGGCGGTGTATGCTATGAGGAAAGAAAGGAAGAGACATGAAAATCAGAATAAAATTCGCCAAATATGGCACCATGAAATTCATCGGTCATCTGGACATGATGCGCTTTTTCCAGAAGGCTATACGGCGCGCCGGCATTGACATCCGCTATTCGGAAGGATTCAGCCCTCACCAGATCATGTCCTTTGCCGCGCCGCTTGGTGTGGGCATTGAAAGTCTGGGCGAATATCTTGATATAGAAGTAAATTCTATGACCGGTACAGAAGATATGGTGTCAGCCCTAAACGATACCATGGTGGAAGGCGTACACATACTGGATGCCTGCATCCTGCCGGACACGGTAAGAAACGCCATGGCAAGTGTTGCCGCCGCCTCCTATCAGATCCACTTAAAAGAAAGCACTTTCGAAATTCCAGACTTGACTGAATCAGTTAATGCTTTTTTGGCACAGGAACAGATTCCTTATACCAAGGAGACCAAGAAAAGCGTCATCGAAATAGATTTGCGGCAGGGTATCTATGATATGCATGGGAGTGAAACCCAGGTGCTTGCCGATATCATGTCGGCGGCGGCCGCCTCTCTGATCACAGACCCGGCCGAAAAACGTCTGACCGTCCCCTGCATCCGGATGACAGTGGACGCCAGCAGCAGCGGCAATCTCAAACCAACGGTAGTCTTTGAGAAGTTCTGTGACTTCGCAGGCTGTGTGATCCCATCTTCCAGTATTCAGGTAACCAGGCTTGAGACCTATGCGGATCTTGCAAAAGAAGGAGATACAAGACATCTTGTGCCGCTTCTATTGCAGGAGACGGCCTGAACAAATGTTCTTTTGGGGGATTTATGGTTTGACATAAGATCTTTTGGCAAAAATGATTCGAAATTACTATTTTTCGCTTGACCTTCCACCTTGTGGAAGCCTTATTCTGTCCGTAGCAGGAGAAAACCGGCTGACTGGCAAGGAGGAAGCAGCATGAAAATCAACGAAGTAGAACAGCAGGTAGACATCTCTAAGAAGAATATCCGCTTCTATGAACAGCAGGGACTGCTAAGCCCCAAGCGCAATCTGGAAAACGGCTATCGAGATTATTCGAAAGAGGATGTCCTGGAATTAAAGAAGATTAAAATGCTTCGCAAATTATCCCTTCCTCTGGAAGAAATCAGACGGATTCAACGAGGTGATCTGACGCTTTCGGATGCCCTGCAAAGACAGGTCATACTCTTAGAGCGGGAGAGATCAAGTCTCCAAGAGACCACCCGTCTGTGCCGGCTTCTGAGTGAAGAAACTTGCCAGTATCAGTCCTTTTCTCCTGACAAATATTTGGAAAGGATGGTAGAAATGGAACAAGAAGGCACCAAATTCTTAAATGTAAGCAGACATGATATCAGACAGAAAAAACTTGCGCCGATTATTTTCAGTTTACTGCTTATACTGATCATGATCGGAGTCATAGCCGGCCTTATCTGGGGATATGTGAAAGCGTCAATGCCCCTGTGGGCCGTGGGATTTCTGTTATTGATTCCCGTCACTATGATTCTGTCTGTTGTCGCAGCCTTATTGCAGAGAATGAAAGAGATTGAAGGAGGAGAAGAGGATGCTGCTCGTAAATACTGATTATATTACCGGAAAAGAAATAGAAACATTAGGGATTGTAAAGGGAAACGTTGTGCAGTGTCGCAACGTAGGCCGTGATTTCATGGCCGGCATTAAGACCTTGGTTGGCGGTGAACTGAAAGAATACACGGAAATGCTCAACCAGGCAAGGCAGATTGCCATCAAACGGATGGTGGATGAGGCAGAAGCCCTGCATGCGGATGCGGTCATCAACATCCGCTATGCATCATCATCCATCATGCAGGGCGCCGCAGAGGTGATCGCCTATGGGACGGCAGTGAAATATAAGTTATGATATGTGAAAGCCGCCCTTAGAATCATGGGACATTTTGCATGGTACAGTTCTTGTAAATTTTCTAATGGCAGTATATAATAATCGAAAAAGAGGCGCCCCCCTTTTTCTAAGCCCTGCTTATATCACTTAAGTGGTATAAGCAGGGTGACAGTTCAAAGGAGACCAACTTCATGCCCAAGGTAGGCAAAATCCTCATCCTGAAATTACATAACAAACTCCTCAGTCTCCTTCTTCGCGACAACCAGATTCTTTCTGCCCGCGCCAGCCAGGAGAAACCCTTTGCCGTAGGAGATATCTATATTGGTAAGGTACAGAATATCTCTCCCAATATCAATGCGGCTTTCGTAGATTTAGGAGGGAAATACCTGACCTTTCTTCCGATGGCCGAAGCAAGATCCGCCTTTGTGGTCAATCGTAAACCGGATGGCACAATAAAGCCGGGCGATGAAATCCTGGTTCAGATCGCCAAAGAACCGATGAAAACCAAACTGGCAGGCGTCACAACGAAACTATCCCTGTCAGGGCGCTATGTGGTGGCAGGCATACAGCATCCCTGTAAAAAGGACACACAAAAGGCACCTTTGCATACCAATAAAGATGAAAAGGCAGCACACTGCACTGTCCAGGTATCATCCAAATTAAACAAGATGCAGCAGAACAGGTTCCGCAGTCTGGAAACCTTACAGAATCTTTCCAGCCAGTATCAGATCATCGTGCGCACCAATGCCCAAACGCTGACAGAGGATGCACCTTTGATCAGGGAGGCAGAAGAACTGACCGGCATGCTTGCCCGCATTCTTGCCATCGCAGATAAGCGCACCTGTTATAGCTGTCTGTACCGTAATCCGCCTGACTACATCACCTTTATCCGGAATGCATACAGCACAGAGTATGACGAGGTGGTAACGGATCTTAAGGATGTCTATGAAACGCTGCAGGAATCTTTTCAGGACACGGACATACCGATCCGCCTATACGAAGACAGCTTTCTTTCGCTGCATAAACTTTATGCGGTGGAGATCCGGATCAAAGAGCTTCTGGACAAAAAGGTGTGGTTGAAATCCGGTGGTTATCTGGTCATTGAACCTACGGAAGCCCTGATCTCCATCGATGTCAACACCGGCAAATGCGAGACTGGCAAAAATGCGGAAGAAACCTTTATGAGGATCAATCAGGAAGCGGCCGAAATGATTGCAAGACAACTGCGTGCCAGAAATCTTTCGGGCATGATCCTGGTAGATTTTATCAATCTCAAACAAAAAGAACAGGAAGCACAGCTTCTGGAATATATGCGCAAACTATTGAGGCAAGATCCCGTGACCTCAAACGTAGTGGACATGACGGGTCTCGGGCTGATGGAACTTACCAGAAAGAAGGTAGATTCCAGTTTTGCAGAGCAGATAAGAGAGGACATATGATATGGAACTTCTAAATATGGCAAAAGTTAAGGACGGCAAATATCTTAAGAACTACGAACTGACCTATCGCAATAAGGCCGGAAGAGAGAAGAAATATGAGATTGTCAGCCGCAATGAAATAGCAGGACCTGAGATGATTGGCAATAAGGTGAGCGGCGTTTCCATCGTGGCTTACGGTGAAGACAGAATGCTTCTTCTTCGGGAGTTTCGAATGGGAGTCAACCGCTATATCTATAACCTTTGTGCCGGCATGATAGAAGAAGGCGAATCGATAGAAGAGTGCATTGCACGGGAACTGTATGAGGAGACAGGACTTTGTGTCCACAAAATCCGAACCATACTGCCCCCGTCTTTTGCGGCGGTGGCCTTTTCCGATGTCAAGACACAGATTGCCTTTGTGGATGTGGAGGGCAGTTTTGAGGATCACACCTCAGAAAATGAGCAGATTGACGCCAGATTTTATACCAAAGAGGAAGTCCGTGAACTTCTGGAAACCGAAGAGTTCAGCTCCCGGGCGCAGATTGCGGCATATTTTTTTGTGTTCGGATAATCTTACCATGTAGACAGAAAGGACCACTTTATGAAATTTTTTTCCAAAGAAAGCCTGCAGAGAAATCTGGCCGCAGTTTTTGCCCTGTTTCTCTTGCTTTGGTTTGACCAATATACCAAACAACTGGCTGTCACACATTTAAAAGGACAGGACAGTTTCGTCCTCATCAGACGCATCCTGGAATTCAGTTATCTGGAAAACACAGGGGCTGCCTTCAGTTCTTTTTCCGGCAGACAGACCTTCCTAATCATTTTGACCAGTGTAGTCATTGCTGTGATGATCTGGAAGTTTATCACGCTTCCTTCCGATAAGCGCTTCCGGTGGATGCGGATCTGCCTGCTTTTTATCACAAGCGGCGCTGTGGGTAATCTGATCGACCGTGTAACGAATCAGTATGTGGTCGACTTTATCTATTTTGTGCCCATTGACTTTCCGAAATTTAATGTGGCAGATATGTATATTACCGTCGGGGTGGCAGTTTTAGGTGTCCTTTTATTTTTCTATTATAAAGAGGAAGAATTTGAGGCACTTTTGACCTTACGGCCGTAAAAATAAAAAAAGATAAAGCAATCAGGTGATACAAGATCATGGATATTATTTTTATCGGACTGAGTATTTTAGGCAGCGGTTTTATTTTGTTTGCCTTATTTCTTCTGCTCAAAGGAGACGGTTCCAGAGAGCAGAAGCTGATGTTATATTTTCTGACCGGCGCTCTGATCCAAAATGCCGGCTATCTGTTAGAACTGACATCTCCCACAGTGGAAGCCGCCATGGTGGCCGTCAAAATGCAGTATCTGGGATCCTTGACCATTCCCATCACTTACTGCCATTTTATGTTCAGCTACTGTTATGAAAAGGCGCCGGAAAAAATATTAAGATTCATTAAAATAGCAGATGTTTTTGTTCTGATCCTCGTTTTTACTTCTGATCTGCATACGCTGTATTATCGTCAGATTGACTGGCTCTACACTGCTGATGGACACGGATACCTGAGCCTGCAGTACGGCCCCGGTTACTGGCTTTTTATGGCCTGCGGGCTGTTTATCCCCTATGCTTTCACCTTGTATGCCCTGATTCGTGTCTGCATCCAAAAGCCTGACTACGCCGCAGAAAGAAAATATAAGCTGATCCTGTCCCTTTCTTTTATACCTGTAGTTGTATTATTCTCGTATATTATGAAGCTGACCAGTGTATATGACCCCACACCGTTTGTGCTGGGAATCATTCTCTCGAGTGTGGTTATTTTGATCTGGCGCAGGAAGGTTTATGATTTCAGCAGCCTGGCGGCAGGTATTTTGCTTGACAGTATGAGCGATGGCGTCATTGCAATAGATACTCACAGACGGATTGTCAGTTATAACCCGGCTGCGGCAGGATTTTTCCCGGAGTTAACTGCACATGCAATCGGAAAGCGCATCGAGGAACTGGATGGTTTCTCATCGGATATGTCCGGGGAGAACGTGAAAACCGATTTTTGTTTTGACGGCTGTTTTTACCAGAGCCACGCAAAGCAGATCCTGGATCTGTACGGTGAACCAAAAGGTTATGTCATACTGATCCTGGATGTGACAGAGACCAGAAATTATATCGAAGAGATCAAGCAGGTACGGGAACAGGCCGAACAGGCGAATATCGCCAAAAGCGCGTTTCTTGCCAATATGTCCCATGAGATCCGGACGCCCATGAACGCCATCGTGGGGCTGAGCGATATCATCATGGAGCAGAGCAGGGGCCGCAAAGTATACAGTTATGCCCGTGACATCAAATCATCTTCCCACAATCTGCTGGCACTGATCAATGACATTCTCGACTTGTCCAAAGTAGAAGCAGGCAAGATGGAATTATCTTTGTCACAATATCATCTGAAATCGCTTCTCAACGAAGTGCTTAACATGATGGATATTGTGGCTTCAAAACATGGTCTTATGCTGATGAGTGAATTTGACATGTCAGTTCCCTGCAGTTATCTGGGTGATGTGGGAAGGATCAAACAGATCCTAATCAATATTTTAAATAATGCGCTGAAATTCACCAAAGAGGGACATGTAAAGCTCTCTGTGACAGGAAAGCCCGGAGAAACACCCGATATGGAGCATCTGATCTTCCGAATCGAGGACACCGGATGCGGCATTAAGCAGGAAGATCTGAAAGGCATTTTTGAAAACTTTAGACAGCTTGATTCCAAAAGAAACCGGAGTGTGGAGGGCACAGGGCTTGGCCTTTCCATCACCAAGCATCTGGTAGAATTGATGCAGGGCACCATTCAGGTGGAGAGTGTGTATGGAGAAGGCACCACATTTATTGTGGAAATCCCCCAAAAGATCATAGATCACAGGCCGCTGTTAGAGGTTCCGGAGGTAAAAGTACCCAAAGAGACGCTGTTAGAGCCTTTCATCGCAGGGCATTATAAAGTACTGGTGGTAGACGACAATATCATCAATAGAAGAGTCGCCAAATCTTTACTGCAGACTTACGGCATGGACATAACAGAGGCGGAAAGCGGTATGGCCGCGATCGACCTTGTGCAGAAAACAAAATATAACATTATTTTTATGGATCATATGATGCCTGAGATGGATGGTATCGAAGCAGTGGCGCATATCCGTAGTGAATGTGGTGACAACGGCAGTCTGCCGGTGATCATTGCACTGACCGCCAATGCCATGGAAGGTGTGCGTGAGACCTTTTTGGCAAGCGGATTTCAGGACTTTATCACAAAACCGATTGACAGAAAGACCCTTCATAAGGTACTTTTAAAATGGATTCCCGAAGAAGATCGTACTGTGGGCGGCGGATGGATCGAGAATCTGCAGTCAGACACCGGCAATTATATGAAATTTCAGGATATCATCATTGAAGGAATCAACACAGATGAAGTGGCTGAGCACCATTCTGCCAGCGTTGAGGAATTCATTGAGCTTTTGCAGCTCTATTGTCTGGATGGGAAACGAAAGCGGAAGCTGCTTCGTCGCCTCTTAGAAGCGAAAGATTACAAGACTTATGCAATTGAGGTGCACGCTCTAAAGAGTGCTTCTGCAAACGTGGGTGCCATGCAGGTATCAAACAGAGCCAGGGAACAGGAAAAAGCTGTGAACAGAGGCGATATCACCTTTGTTGACAGCCACGCCGACAGACTTCTTTGCGAATACGAGGAACAGCTTTTACATATTCAGCAATATTTAGACAGCAGACAGAAGTCGGAAGATAAGAAAGCAAAGGAAAAGGAAATCGAGAAAGTAGATTTATTGCAGGAAGTTGAGACTGCCCTGCATGATCTGGAAAATTTCCAGTCAAAAGACTGTGCCCGTAAAGTGGAAGAGATTCTTTCCTACCGTCTGGAAGCCGCCACAGAAAAAGCCCTAGAGACCATCAAAGAGCAGCTTACCTTATATGAAGACGATGCTGCGGAAGTGATGCTTCGCGAATTGATAGAACAGATTCAAAAGCAATAGGAGGATACCATAATGGAAGCACGTTTCACCATACTGGCCGTAGACGATAACAGTATAAGCCTTGCAAAAATCGAGCAGGAATTAAAGAAATTCTATGAAATCGTTCCTTTGAATTCCGGTACGCGCGCTCTGCAATATCTGAAACAGAAGACGCCGCCTGATCTCATTTTATTAGATATCCAGATGACGCCCAAAGACGGGATAGAAACTTTGCGGGAAATCCGGGAAATGGAAAAATGTCAGAGTATTCCTGTCATTATGCTTACTTCACAGCGCGAAAAGCATACCATTGTGGAGAGTTCCAAGCTTGGGATTAATGATTATGTGCTCAAACCCTTTAAGCCGGAAGATCTGTTGGAAAGGATTTCAAGGGTTTTAAAAACAGAATTTGACAATAGTATGAGTAATCGTTAAAAATATGATTGACAAACTGGGATAAAATGTATATGATTAATGAGTATGCCGCATAACGAGGTAGAAGTATACCTTTCTAAAGGTATCACCACAGTTAGCGAGTAAATGAACTTCGTGTTCATGAATAGGAGGTGCCATATGTACGCAATCATTGCAACAGGTGGAAAACAGTACAAAGTATCCGAAGGTGATATCATCAGAGTTGAGAAACTTGATGTGGAAGTGGGTACGACTGTAACATTCGACCAGGTGATAGCAGTCAGCGACAATGAACTTAAAGTTGCAGGCGATGTAGCGAATGCTACTGTAACGGGAACGGTTATGGATCAGGGCAAGTCTCGCAAAGTCATCGTTTACAAGTATAAGAGCAAGACCGGTTATCACAAGAAAAATGGTCACAGACAGCCGTATACGCAGATTCAGATTGACAAGATCAACGCGTAATGACTAAGATTACAATTCATAAAACAAATACGGGAGAATATCGGGGATTTACCTGCAAAGGCCATGCCGGATACGCAGACAACGGTAAAGATATCGTCTGTGCCGCAGTTTCCATGCTGGTCATCAACACAATCAATTCTTTTGATAAAATCACAAGAGAACCGATGCAGGTAAAAGAAAATGCAAGAGCAGGATTCATAGAATGTCTGTTCAGGCAGTACCCTATCAGTGAGTCTTCAAGGATACTCATGGATTCTCTGGTGCTCGGCTTAAGTCAGGTTGAAAAACAGTACGGGCAGAAACATTGTAAATTGACATTTGAGGAGGTGTAATACCATGTTGAATATGAACCTTCAATTTTTTGCACATAAGAAAGGTGTCGGTTCCACCAAGAACGGTCGTGATTCCGAAGCCAAGAGATTAGGTGCGAAGAGAGCTGACGGACAGTTCGTCAAAGCAGGAAACATCTTATACAGACAGCGCGGAACCAAGATTCATCCCGGCAACAATGTAGGTATCGGCGGAGATGATACACTGTTTGCTTTGGTGGACGGTGTTCTTCGTTTTGAGAGAAAAGGAAGAGACAAGAAACAGGCTTCCGTTTATCCTGTGGAGAAATAAGATCAGTGAAACGGCTCCAAACATCTAGGTGTTTGGGGCTTTTTTCAGATTTAGGAGACAGTTATGTTTGCAGATCGCGCAAAAATCTATGTAAAAAGTGGTAAAGGCGGTAACGGACATGTATCCTTCCGCCGCGAGAAATATGTGCCAAACGGCGGTCCGGATGGCGGTGACGGCGGTAACGGCGGCAGTGTATATTTTGAAGTGGATGAAGGTCTTAATACCTTGACAGATTTTCGCCATATCCGTAAATACAGCGCCGGAAACGGGGAAGAGGGTAATAAGAAGAACTGTGCCGGCAAGAATGGGGAAGATATCACGATCAAAGTACCGGAAGGTACCGTCATCCGGGAGGCCGAGAGCGGCAAAGTCATCACGGATATGTCCGGGGACAACAGACGCTTTCTGCTCCTAAAAGGCGGCAGAGGCGGTAACGGCAACCAGCATTATGCCACTAGCACCATGCAGGCTCCCAAATACGCCCAGCCCGGCCAGCCGGCCCAGGAATTGGAACTTGTACTGGAGCTAAAGGTGATCGCGGACGTGGGGCTTGTAGGCTTTCCGAATGTGGGCAAATCCACCTTTTTATCCAAAGTGACCAATGCCAGGCCCAAGATCGCCAATTATCACTTCACCACCCTGAATCCCAATCTGGGTGTTGTGGATCTGGACGATGCCAAAGGGTTTGTCATCGCAGATATCCCCGGCCTGATTGAGGGTGCCTCAGACGGGGTAGGGCTTGGACATGAATTCCTGCGTCATATAGAGCGGACAAAGCTGATCGTGCACATTGTAGATGCGGCTTCCACGGAAGGCAGAGATCCTGTTGCCGATATCTATGCCATCAATAAGGAACTTACAGCCTATGATCCTGCACTGGGCGCACGTCCCCAGATCATTGCCGCCAATAAGATCGACATGATCTATGAGGAAGACGACCCGGTAGCGATCATCCGGCAGGAATTTGAACCGCAGGGCATTCCGGTCTATGCGATTTCTGCCATAAGCGGCAAGGGGCTGCGGGAACTTCTGTATGCCATCAATAACAAGCTTGCCGAACTTGACAGGACGCCCGTCATCTTTGAGCAGGAATTCTTTCCGGAATATCATTTCGATATCGAAGGAGATCCTTTTACGGTCATCTATGATGAGGCGGCAGATGAATATGTGGTAGAAGGCCCCAGAATTGAAAAAATGCTTTCCTACACGAACTTAGAGTCCGAAAAAGGATTCCGGTTCTTCCAGGAATTTTTGAAGAAAAACGGCGTTCTAGAACAGTTGGAGGCTCTTGGCATTGCAGAGGGAAGCACTGTCAGAATGTATGGTTTATCATTTGATTATTACCGCTAAGAAGGAGGAATACTATGACAAGTAAACAGCGGTCCTATTTAAAAGGTCTGGCAAGTACCTTAGATCCTGTCTTTCAGGTTGGCAAAGCCAGTCTCACACCGGAAGTTACCGCGGCGATAGATGAATGCTTCCATACCAGAGAACTGATCAAAGTCGCAGTGCTCAAGAACTGCCTGGATGATCCTGGGGAGATTGCCCAGATGGTGGCAGAGCGTACCCATTCTCAGGTCGTACAGGTAATCGGCAGAAAGTTCATATTGTATAAACCGGATCATAAAAATCCAAAGATTGTTCTGCCCAGGGCATAGGATCTTGCATATTACCTGATGTTTCTTCATGATTGGAGCGGATATGGCAGATAAAAAAACAGGAATTATGGGCGGCACTTTTAATCCGATTCACCTTGGACATCTGACGCTTGCAAAGAAGGCTCTGGAGCAATTTGCTTTAAACGAAATCATGTTCCTTCCAAGCGGCGTGCCTTATATGAAAAACTTAGAAGAGGTATTACCTGCCAGGATAAGATGTGAGATGACACGCCTTGCTATTGAGGGCATCCCTTCCTTTACCTTATCCCTGCTGGAAATACAGAAAAGCAAAAACACCTATACCTGTGAGACTCTTAGAGATCTAAGAGACGCCGATGCTGCCGCCCGATACTATTTCATACTGGGAGCAGACAGCCTGTGGGCCATTGAGCAGTGGAAACATCCCCAGGAAATCTTTGATAACTGCCATATCCTGGCGGCTGTACGGGAGGATAAGTCACAGTCTGATATGAAGAAACAGATTGCTCATCTACAAAACAAGTTTGGTGCAAAAATATCAATCTTAGAGACCGTTCCCATGGATATCTCTTCTTCCATGATCCGGGACAGGATTCGCAATCATCTATCTATACAAGGGCTGGTACCGGAAGCTGTGGAGACTTATATTTATAATCATAAATTGTATCAAAGGAGGAAATGAATATGAGTGGAAAAGATAAAATCGACTTAAGTGAACTTCGTAAAGCAATGGAGCAGGAATTATCCTCCAAACGCTATCTGCATACGCTGGGAGTGTCCTATACAGCCGCCTGCCTGGCTATGGCCCATGGTGCGGATATGGAAAGTGCCATGACGGCCGGTCTGCTGCATGACTGTGCCAAACCACTAAAAGGAGAGGAGCAGATCGCGCTTTGCGAGAAAAATCACCTGGAGATATCCGAGGTGGAGCGGAGCAATCCTTCCGCACTTCTGCATGCCAAAGTAGGCGCCTATCTTGCCGAAAACCGATACGGCATCACCGTACCTGATATTTTAAACGCCATCCGCTATCATACAACCGGCCGTCCCAAGATGAGTAAACTGGAAAAAATACTATATATTGCCGATTATATTGAACCCGGCCGCAAGCATGTAGCCGATCTGGACCGGATCCGACAGATGGCATACCGGGATCTGGATGCCACCATGGCTAAGATTCTGGAAGATACCCTGGCATACCTTAAGACAACAGATGGACAGATCGATCATATGACGGAAGAAACGTATCAATATTATAAGCAAAGTTAATGTTTTATTCAAAAAAATAAACGAACACACGTACAAAGAAAGGATTTGAATAACGTATATGAGCACAAACGAGATCGCAAAACTCGCTATAGGCGCCCTGGAAGATAAGAAGGCGGAAGATATCCGTATCATTGATATCAGCCACATTTCTACCATTGCAGATTATTTCATCATTGCAGACGGCAGCAACAAGAGCCAGATTCAGGCGATGGCCGACAATGTTTCAGAAGTGCTCGGCCGCAGCGGCTGTCATATCAGGCAGATGGAGGGCTATCAGAATGCCAACTGGATCCTGATGGACTTTCAGGATGTGATCATCCATATTTTCGACCGGGAGAATCGCCTTTTCTATGATCTGGAAAGGATCTGGCGGGATGGTGTTATGATAGAAAAAGATAAACTATAATGAATGCGGAAAGCGGGATGATTCTTACATGCGGATTGGAATATGCGATGATGAGAGAGAAGTACGGGAATATATTGCAGACAAGATAAAGCGCTTATATCCAAACGACGCCATAGCATATTATGCTTCCGGTGAGGCGCTTTTGTGCGCTGATGATTTACCGGATATATTGTTTCTCGATATCCAGATGCCCCAGTTGAATGGCATGGAAACAGCCAGAAAACTCAGGAAACAGGATAACAGGTTCGTGATCATCTTCGTGACGGCCACAGCGGATTATGTCCTGGAAGCTTTTGATGTGGGCGCTTTTCATTATCTGATCAAACCTTTTGCAAATGATAAATTTGCAGAAGTCTTTACAAATGCCAGAAAACAGGTCATGGACAGAATAACGGCGAAGTCCGCACAGGTGCCTGCCGCCTCTGTGAATCCGGGTCTCCTGATCACCACAGGCGGAAAGCACATAACCGTACATTTAGAAGACATCGTTTATGCCGAAGTATATGACCGGAAAATTATGATCCATACCATGAACAATGATATTGAATACTATGGTAAAATGAAAGATCTGGAAAAGCGGGTGGGAGAGGATTTCTTTCGTCCACACAGAGCTTATCTGGTAAATTTCCGCTATATTACCAAATATGATGCCAAGACAATCTATCTGAAAAAGGGAACAGCACTCATGTCGAAACAGAATTACCATGAGTTCGTCAAACATTACCTGCACTATCATCAGAAATTATGCCGCCAGTCATAACTCATATAGGCTGAATAATCTGTTCTCATATATAAGCGTTCCGTATTCCTGTGCATATGCCCGTACACGATCATACCCATCGTCCTCGCAAACCGCTATATAATCCGCCATCTCCATGTGATCTGTTTCATTGTACCAGTTGTAGGAATAGACATTGGTGTACAAATACAAAACCCTTGGCTTAAAGAAATAAATAACCTCATCATCACTGATATGTTCATTGACATATGCATAAAATTCCTGAGCCTCCGCAGAATCTGCCTGCCGCATGGAATAATGCCCTGTCTGGATAGAGACCGCCACCGTACCAAAAGAAACAAGTAAGATGATCATATACAGAAGATAACCGTCTTGTAAAAGCAGCTTGGCCCATTCAATCCATTTATAATCCACGTATTTTTCTTTTACATAGGAGCAGCCGCAATAGGCAAACAACATAAAAAGCGGATAAATCCCGAACATAAACCTCGCACCCATATAATCATAAAAGAAGAGCATACACATCATGCCGCCGATATAAATTACAAGATATAATTCTTCTTTAAACTTATAGGTCATGCCAATGATCGCAAGCACAAGCAGCAGAAAAGCTCCCGTATAGCTGATCACCGTGATGACCGGGCGGGAGGTCGCACATACTAACTGTCCGAAAATCTTGAAATATCCTGTCAGATTCTCCAACAGCCTGCCAATCGTAAATTCAAAATAGTCGTTATATGTGCCGCCGCTTCTGGGCAGATACGTATAAAACACCCTGGCTGATATCATAAAGCTGACAAACGGCATCGCCCACACAAGAATCTTACCGGGCAGCCCTTTGACATCCAGCGGCTTTTCTTTCCTGACAAATATCCTGATGGCAGAGAGCGCGATGATGATAACGTCATAGACCAACAGCGCAAGAAGCAGTGCCTGGTTCATGGTTTTGGTCTCACAGGAAGCAAATATCAGGATACCAACCAAAATTCCCAGCAAAATCTTATACCAGATACCATGGGTTCTCAAACTCTCATGATATACATCTATGACATTTACCGTAAGTAATATCATAAACATACAAGGGATATCTGACTCGATGGAATTGACATATATCAAAAAGGACATATTGCATGCGATTCCCAGACAGATTAAGAATGCCGGCTTTCCACTCATACGCCGCCGCAATATATGCACAAGAGGTATCATACTGGCGGCAAAATATAGCGCCTCATACACTTTTAACAACGGCATATGAAACCCGAAAAGCTTATACATGGGCAGAAGAAGAATGGACCAGAACCATGGATACACATCCGACCCGATACCTTCTGCGGAAGTATTTATGATGAAGATATTTTTCTCATACCAGTCCCCAACAGAATGGTCGGCAAGCGCTCTGGCCTGCGCAAAATACTGGCTGAAATCACCACCCCAGCTTTTGCCGTCATAGCAGACAAGCACGGCAAGAAGAAATGTGGCCACAAACAGCACAGCCGCCATGGTACCTGTGCTTAATCCCGCAAAAATATCCGTCACCCTGTCAACCGCCATCCGAAACTGGGGCGATAACAAGAAGACCACCCCTATGATCAGAAGCGGCAAGTATAAACGCGTCCTGTATACGTTGAGCAGTACAGAATCAAATACCGGCATTTCCTTACATTCCCTTCACAAAACTTTATGATTTATTATACTATTCCATATTTTGGATTTCAACCATCCTATCACAAAAAGGACCCCGGTATAGAACAAAACCGGAGTCCCTTCGCCTGCCCCGTAAACGGGCACGTTTCTCTGCCTCATCACCTGACGAAACAGGCCCATGTTGTGCTATGCTTCGTGTGATTGTTCCACGCCGCCCGTATACATATAGAACGTAATAATATAGAGTCCGGCGATACCTACCAAAGCATAAATAATCCTTGAAAACCATGACATGTTACCAAAAATAAATGCCACGAGGTCAAAGCTGAAAAGTCCGATCAACCCCCAGTTGACAGCACCAATGATGGCAATTGTCAGGGCAAGACAGTCTAAACCTTTATTTCTCATGTTTTCCATCCCCCTTCATAATACATCGAATCCCCATATTTATGTGATAAATAATAAAATGCATCATTTTTTCACATAATAACTGTTAGCGCATTTGCCGGCTAGACAGTTACTATTATTATGTCTCGCAGAGTATCACACATACTGGAAATTTTATAGAAAACAGGAAATATATCCGCATACAATATTTTATTTTTCAATATATTTTACATTATTTTATCTAATATCTGTAAGATTCTATCTATTACTTGTAAGATTGCATCTAATATCCATAAGATTGCATTCCATGTCCATAATGTTTATTCAATGTCTGTAAAGCCGGAATACCCCAAAAACCTTGCCCAGAATCTGGCAGTCATCCACAATGATCGGATCCATGGAATCATTTTCCGGCTGCAGGCGGACATGTCCGTCTTCCCGATAAAAAGTCTTAACCGTAGCAGAGTCATCAATCATGGCAACTACCGTATCTCCATTACTGGCCGTCTGGCAGCTTTTTACAAAAATCTGATCGCCGCTTAAAATTCCCACATTGATCATGGAATCGCCCTTAACCTTAAGTACAAAAGATTCTCCGCTTGGCACCATATCTGCCGGTACCGGAAAATAACTCTCAATGTTCTCCTCCGCAAGGATCGGCTGACCCGCCGCCACCTGTCCGATGACCGGGAGAGATACCATCTCCGTGCGCACCATCTGGAAATTATCGTCACAGATTTCAATGGCCCTGGGCTTCGTGGGATCACGCCTTATGTAGCCGTTCTTCTCCAGCGTCTCCAAATGGGAGTGGACAGAAGAGGTGGATTTGAGATTAACCGCCTCACAGATTTCCCGGACAGCCGGCGGATAGCCGCGCTTGAGTATCTCGTCTTTAATATAATCAAGTATCTGCTGTTGCTTTGCAGTTATCTTACCATATGCCATATTACTTTCCTTTTCCTTTCTGCGTGCCGTTTATCGCTGACGTTATCATTATCATAGCACAGCCGATTTGAAAAAGCAAACACATATTCAGAATATTTGTTCGATTTTTCTCCCAAAAAGTGTTGACTTTCGAAAATATGTTCTGTATAATACAGTCAATGAGAACATTTGTTCGCAACATTTGTTCGTTTTCGATTTTCAGAGAAAGGATCGGTGGTACGTATGAGGAACAATATAAGACAGTACAGAGCAGAAGATATGAGAAGTGAGAAAAGAATCTATCAGAACAGATTACGCCGTCAAAAAGAAATGCGCAAAAACTTTCTTCTGTTTATGATGACCGTATGCCTGATCGTAACCTGTTCCATTTCCGTTTGTACATTCCGCTCCAGCGCCAAAGACGATTCCAATCAGGCTTCTTACAAGTATTACAAGAGTATCACCGTTTCCAGCAAGGATACTCTCTGGTCCATAGCAGAGGAGTACATGGACCAGGAACATTATGAGTCCGTGAATGATTATATCAATGAAGTCATTCGGGTCAACACACTCCCGGATGATACTATCTGCTACGGACAGCATCTGATTGTTCCCTATTATGACGAACAGGTGTAAAGAGCCGATATGATCACGGTTCTTTTCCCTGCGGATCATATTTTTCACGCAAAGTTACCTTATTGGCCGCCGAACGCCGCCTGTCTTCTTCCAGGGCAGCGTAATGCTTTCTGGTGGTGTTGACATCCTTATGACCAAGCACGTCCGCGACCAGATAGATATCACCTGTCTCATGATAAAGAGAAGTGCCATAAGTACTGCGCAGCTTATGGGGCGTAATTTTCTTTAGCGTGGTGACAGTGGAAGAGTACTTCTTGACCAGATTTTCCACGGCGCGCACGGAAATCCGCCTGTTCTGCATGGATAAGAAAAGTGCTTCCTCATGTCCGGACTTAGGAATCGTATGGTGCCGTTCTTCCATATAGGCCTGCAAGGCTTCTTCTACCTCATCGCCAAAATAAACTACGGCCTCATAGCCTCCCTTTCTGCGGATCTTAATGCCGTTATTTCGAAAATCCACATCGCTCAGGTCAAGACCCACGCACTCCGACACACGGATTCCTGTCCCGAGAAGCAGTGTAAGAAGCGCCATATCCCGCACCTTGGTCACATTGTGAAAACGCTGCTGGGTCTTCGTAAGTCCCGTGCCGTCCTCCACCTGATCCAAAAGGACGGCTACCTCATCCGCATCTAACCGTACAATTTCCTTTTCATGCAGCTTCGGAAGCGGTACGAGTTGCGCCGGATTTTTGGAAATCAGTTCTTCTTTAAAATAATAGTTATAGAAACTGCGCAGAGAAGCCAGTTTTCTCTTTTTGCCAAGTTCATCATTGGTGTAGACTTTACCGTCTTTTTGATAATAGGAAAGAAATTCGGAATATTCCTCTATGTCCTCCCTGCTTAGCATGTCCAACAGAGAGAGCGGGTAGTCCTTAATATCCATCTTTGCGCAGTAGCTGTTTTTTTCATGTAAAAACTCAAAAAACAATCTGATATCATATGCATATGCAAGCCTTGTGCGCGCAGAAGTTGAATTCGTAATTCCCCGAAAAAACTGTTTGCAGAATTTAGGAAGTGTTTCCAAAACATCCCGCATTTTATTGATATTTTCTATATTTTGTTGATCATGATAATTCTGGTTGCTGTTGATGTCCATCTGTTTCCCATCCTTTAATCTTACCGTTTGTGATTGCAGTAAACATGCGTTCCTTAACACCCGGTGCTTCCCGGTTCATTTCACGCATCAATTCTTTGACATATTCCCGTTTCGTATGCCCGTCAGCAGGGCAGGGACTTTTGACCACCGGCACATCATGCTTTTTGACAAAACCGATCACATCGGCCTCATTCATATAGATCAAAGGCCTTATCACAGTAATCTGTGTACGGTCCAGGTATGTGACCGGACGAAACGTATGAAAGCGCCCCTCGTAAATCAAAGACATCATCATAGTCTCCACCACATCATCCTTATGATGCGCATAAGCTACCTTATTACAGCCAGACGCCTTCATCGCATCATTCAATGCCCCTTTTCGCATCTTGGCGCATAAAGAACAGGGATTGGATTCGCGGCGGTCCTCAAAAATAATCTTCCCAATATCTGTCTTTATAATATGATACTCCACATCCAATGTACGGCATAATTCCTCAATCTGTCCAAGATCAAGATTCCCGAATCCCAAATCCACAGTCACCGCACACAGCTCAAAAGAAGCCGGATAAAAACGCCTAAGTCCCTGCAGGGCATAGAGCAGTGTAAGACTGTCCTTTCCACCGGATATGCCAACCGCAATTTTATCCCCCGGTTCAATCATATGATAATCGTCGATAGCCTTTCTGGTAAGGCTCAACACCTGTTGTAATCTCATAAACACCTCATCATGATCTTAATTTTGATTCCTGCATATCTGTCAAATCCATTATACAGAGTATTATGATACTTAGCACTAAATTTTTTAAAAATTATTGCGTAAATTATTATGCCAAAGTTTGTAAAAGATGGTATAATAAACACAGAGTCAGCACTCTGCGTCCCAAGAATTACTTCGTTATTCTTCTGGAGTTGCTTTTGTATTACGGCTTCTGTGGCTTTTATATTAGTAGACGCAGGATTACAATATATATAGTGGGGTTTTTGCTAATGAAGATAAAGTATAACAAAAAATATCTCTATTGGGGAATTACGGCTTTTTTGGTAATTGCCGGCAGCATTTTATTTTATTATGTACTATTTCACCGTTCCAGCTTTACGGGCGGCATCGGCAAGATGATCAGCATTTCCATGCCGATTATCGATGGTTTTGTATTGGCATACCTGATCACTCCAATTTTGAATAAGATTGAAAAATGTATTATCAAGCCCTTGTATCTCAAAGCAAATCTGCCCATGACTTCCAAGACGAAGCGTCGTATCAGGGCACTGTCTATCCTGCTGACTATAGTATTGATTCTGGCTGTTTTATATGAGTTTTTTGGCCTGATTATCCCGGAAGTGATCCGCAGCATACAGAGCATTATATTTCAGATGCCTGTCTATGTAAATAACCTGACCAATTGGGCGCTTGGACTGATCAAAGATAATCCGGATCTGGAAGTTGCCGTCAATCAGTTGATCAATCAGTATTCCGCCAGAATCATGGAATATGTGAATACAAACCTGCTTCCATATATCAATGAACTGATTAAAACCCTGTCCCTGAGCGTGATCGGTGTCTTCAAGGCTCTTTGGAACTTTATCATCGGTTTTATCCTTTCCATTTATGTGCTTGGAAGCAAAGAAAAATTTGCCGGGCAGGCCAAAAAGATTGCCTACGCGCTTTTTGACCGCAAAGCCGGCAATGAGCTGATTTCCAATTTCCGTTTTATTCACAGTACTTTTATCGGATTTATCGGCGGTAAGCTTGTTGATTCCATTATTATCGGTATTATCTGCTTTGTCTGTACCAGTATTATTGGAACTCCCTATGCAATCCTTGTAAGCGTGATCGTTGGCGTCACCAATGTGATTCCATTCTTTGGTCCCTGGATTGGCGGAATTCCCAGTGCGTTGTTAGTCCTGATGGTCGATCCCATGCAGGCACTGTATTTTGTAATTCTTATCCTTGTCATTCAACAATTTGATGGCAATATTCTGGGCCCCAAGATTCTTGGTGATTCTACCGGATTATCCGGATTCTGGGTTATTTTTGCAATCACGATATTCAGCGGCCTGTTCGGCGTTTTAGGCATGATTGTCGGTGTGCCTATCTTTGCTGTGATATATGCAGGCATTAAAGCTTTTGTCAACAGACTCCTTCGTAAAAAGGAATTACCGACAGAAATACAGCCTTATATGACCGTTGGACAAATCGAGGAATCTAAAGTCTTTACAGAATATGTTCCTCCCGTCAAAGAAAAGAAGAAATCAACGTTCATGCTTTCAAAACGGGTCAAAACAGAGTCAAACGATGAAACTTGAACACCAAAAATAATGAGGAGAAATAAAACATGGCTGGTGTATTTATATTAACCGCGATTTTTTTGATTCTTATATATGTATACCTGCATCGCAGGGCCAAACAAAATAAATCCACAGATATTAATTTTGTAAGGGATTATCATGAATCTTATCATCGTGTCAGGACACATCAACAACTGCGCGACAAACAAAATGATTATCAAACCTATGTGACCAAATATAACAGTTCCGAAGACTACCGAGAACGTCATGGAAAATAGAAAACAAAGCAAATTAACGCGGCCGACAAAAGCCGCGTTATATTTATACATTATAAGGAACAAGGAATTCAACCAGAATGTTTAACGAAAGTGGCCTTAAAAAAAGGCCGCGGTAGTTTGCGTATTCAATATCTAAATCTCACTTTATCACTTCTCTCTACACAAACTATTCGTTAAACATGAATTTTGCGCATAGTTATTTGCTGCTTCCATAGCATCACCAACACATATTTTTCAAAATGACATCTTAATCTTTAGTGTACCATGTACCCCATTGCATCCATGCGCAGATTATGCACTGTATGATTATTTTTGGCAAAAGACAGTTTTACGAAAGACAAATTGCATTCCACAAGGCATTTAAGGCATCGAACAGACAGCTTAATTAAAAAATCTCCGGAATCATTCATTATAATCATGAATCGATACCAGAGATTTTCTATAAATTTAATCCACTTAAAATTGTCTGCCAGAATAGAACCCACAGCAAATCCTTTTATCTGCCTGATCCACCCCGGAACCCATTTCCACATCCGTTACCGTTGCCGCATCCCCGTCCGGTACCGTTGCAAAGTCCCTGGCCGGATGCATAATTATCGCAGACACCATCGCCGTCCGCGTCAACATAATTTACACAATATTCCGCCCCGGCCATGCCACAGGTATCACAAATGCCGTCCCCGTCTGCATCCACATAAACACAGCCACTGTCAGCATAATCACAAATGCCATTATTGTCTGCATCTACATAATTTCGGCCGCCCCCAAGGCCGGGCCTGCTGCGAATACACTTGCTGTCTCAAATGAAAATACCATAAATGTTGTTAATACCCCTAAAAATGCCTTTTTTACAATCCTATCTCCCTTACCGGTTTTCAAAGTCTTCCACAAACTGTGCGATCAGTTTCACAGAGCCTTCGATTCCAAGAACGCCGCTGTTGATTGCCAGGTCATAACTGTCAACACGTCCCCATTTCTTGGAGGAATAATAGTTATAATAGCTCTGCCGCTGTTTATCTTTCTTATTCATCATGTCGATGGCTTTCTGCTCGGTGGTAACATCCTCAAAGCGGTCCATGATGCGTTTTATCTTACTCTTTTCATCTGCATGGATAAATAGATGCAGACAATTCTGATAATCATGCAGTGCATAATCTGCGCATCTTCCCACAATCACGCAAGGACCTTCGCTGGCGATCTTTTTGATGGTATCAAATTGTGCCAGAAACACCTTATGGCTGATCGGCATATCCACAAAGGAAGAAGAATTATATCCAAAAGAATAGGTATCCATAACCAGATTATAGAGAAAAGAATTGGTAGGACGTTCATCATGGCTCTGTATCATCTCTTCACAAAAGCCGCTTTCTTTGGCAGCTCTCGTCAAAAGATCCTTATCGTAAAATTTGATTCCAAAATACTCAGCTACCTTCTTACCGATCTCACGTCCGCCGGAACCAAACTGCCGGCCGATTGTAATAATTGTATTCATACTGAATTACCCCTTTCTGTTTTCTTTGCTATACGCACTCTCCTATCACATTATGAAAATCATCTTAACATATCCATTTTCTATGTTCATAAAGGCGTATATCTGTGTCGCATCAGAATAAAGTTTTTTATATTATAATTATATATAATTTGCACAAAAAAATCAAGTAAAATGCAACATAATATGTAAATATGTATAATCAGTCTGCCAGAACATATCGGGTAGGAGGCTACCCATTAATTGAGTAGCCGACCTCCCACACCACTGTACGTAACCTCAAATGTAGCAAGCCAGAGTTTTGCCTAATCCTTTCTTCAGATTCCACCTCACGATGGACACCCTTGGCTTCGGCTGTATCCTTCCCACTGCCAGGCGGATTGGGGACTTTCACACGTTAGAACGTGTGCCCACCGGGCACACCAAAAAGCAGCCTCTCACCAATAAAGTATGATGAGAGGCTGCTTTTGTATCTTACCTGAGTATCTTATGTATCATCTTATGCCGTTTTTTTCTTCAGGAATAATGTCTGGAATCCTTCAATCACCAGGATCACTGCAAGAACAGCCATCGCTGCCGCAAAAATAAGCTGGAACCAGTCGCCCCATGCAGCGGCGCCGCCGCCGATCATGACAAGCTTATTCTTTACTGTAATGACCAGACTGGTCAGTGTTGCTGCAAGCATGAATATCATCGGTACATAGAACATTTTATTGTTCTTACCTGCATTGCCAAGCCATGCTGCCACGGCCATCAGTGCAATACCTGCCAGTAACTGGTTCGCTGCGCCGAACAGACCCCAGATCTGGCTTAAGCTTAATCCGCCCAGTACGCAGCCGATGATTACCATGATCGCTGTTCCTACGAGTGGATGTGCCAAGGCCTTACGCACGCCTTCCGCATCTTTATAAGTTGCCTCATCTTTCTTTAAGAACAACTCAGAGAACATAAAGCGGCTCAGACGGGTACCCGTATCCAGACTGGTCAGTGCAAATACTGATACGGCCAGTGTTAATAAGGCATAGATCGTACCATACACCACACTTGTTTCTGTGCCGAACATGGTCGCAATACCTGCTGCAAATGCTGCGGAAGGAGAACCAAACTCACCACTTGTATATTTCTCAAATACCATACCTACCGCGATCAGGGAAACGATACCCAGTGCGGACTCGATCAGCATGGAACCGTAACCGATAGGTTTTGCGTGGCTTTCATTAGAAAGCTGCTTAGATGATGTACCGGTAGAGATCAGGCTGTGGAAGCCGGAACATGCACCACAGGCCACTGTGATGAACAGCGCCGGGAACAGAGTACCGATACCAGTCTTCCATCCGGTGAACATCGGAATGGTGAAGGTTGCCGAACCGGTAAACGCCGAGACGAAAATACCCAACAGAGCAACGATCATCATCGCATACAGTAAGAAACTGGACAGATAATCACGCGGCTGTAACAAGATCCACACAGGAACCAGGGATGCCACGGTAATATAAACACCAATCAGTACGATCCACGCGGTACGGCTCATGATAAGACCCACATTCAGACCAAGGATAATGATCAGAACGATACCGATCACGCCGCCGATCGTAGCAGGTACAGTTCCCACATGGAAACGGTTGGTAATAATACCATAAATAATTGCCAGTACGATGAACATCACGGAAATCATCGCTGTGGTCTGATTTCCTGTCGGATTCATCGTTAACCCGAATCCGCCCTCGGCTGTGAAGAAAGTACCTGCCACAACGTTTACGAAGGAAGCGATTACCAAGATCAGCACTAACAGTGCAAAAATAGTAAAGAGCTTCTGTGCGCGGGAACCCATGGAATCTTTGATGATTTCACCCACAGACTTGCCGTCATGACGAATGGATGCAAACAAAGAACCAAAGTCCTGCAGACCGCCGAAAAAGATACCGCCTATGATACACCATAAAAATACGGGCAGCCATCCAAATACGGAGGCCTGAATCGGTCCATTGATCGGACCTGCGCCTGCAATGGATGAGAAATGATGTCCCATTAAGACTGCCGGAGGGGCTGCCACATAGTCAACGCCATCCTCCATCTCTACTGCAGGAGTTTTTCTTGCGGGGTCAACACCCCATTGCTTTGCCAGCCATGAACCATAGACAACATATCCTATGACAAGCAGGACAATCGCAACAAGAATGATTAAAATTGCTGTCATTTTTCCTTCTCCTTTACTTTAAGGTTTTAATATATTGCAAATGAGCTTTTTATAACTCCGTCCAAAGCGATTATAAACTGCACGCCCAGAGGATTGCTCAATAGCAACCAGACGATAATGACTCCATCCCTGTAACCCGAAATGGTAGCTTCGATAGTGGCGAAGCTTCGGAATCATTTTAAATGCTTCTTCCGAAATCTTCTCTGCCACAATAAACAGTGCCACATCCGTATTACGATGATCCTTGTGAGGATTTACCCTCTCAAGACCATGTTCCCATGCCGCTTTATCCAGACGCATTAGTAAAGCATCATCCAGATACTCTTCTAAAGCAAAAAAAATATACTCCCTCGATTCTGCCTCAGACAGCACCGCACTCTTTACCAGAAAGAACTGCTCATCATGGGTATGAAATTCTGCTTCCGCCACAAACGGCGGCCTCACTTCTTCGCTTGTGACATTATAATAAACCTGAAAAGAACGAAGCAGTTTATCTAAAATCTCATTTGCAGTCATGTTTTGATCCTTATCTTCCCTACTCTGTTTTGGTTTTTTCCGGGGTAAATGCTATATCCGGCATACGATTTTTGAGTTCTTCCAAAAGAATCTTTCCCGCTTTTGCACCCGGCATCTGAAGTTGTGCCACTTCCCCCTGATCAGTACAGATCACAAGGTTCTCCACTTCCAGATCTCCCCTGCCACAGCATAGTTTGGCAGGTACCCGCATAACCCTGCGAAAACAACGACGGATGTCTGTATACGGAACATAATATATCTTGCGGATGCGTCGAAAATATAAATGCTCTTTTCCAAGACGGACAATACCGATTGCCCGGCCTGCTTTATAATCCTGCTCCATATCCTGCTTTTCTGTGGCCTTCACCTGTTGTAAACTATAAAAGTTCATGCAATACTCCCATTTAAAATCGGTGCCAACAGCGAAGCCCCAGTCACTGCTGCTATCTTAGAGAATAAAAACGGGCATCCGCAAAGGAATACCCAATCTGTATTTGACACCTCTTTGTATCAGTCATTTACCAACATTATGTCATATATCAGCAGGTACAATACCCTGTATATTATGCTCCGGAAATGCTAATAAAGTAGATTATACGCGTAAAAATGGTAAATGACAAGAGTTTTAACCATTATTTTTAAAAAAAATTTAATAATTTATTTATAATTATGCTATACGCCTCTCCTTAAGTACTTTATAAAATTTCAAGCAAATGCTCAAAATATGCCGGAAGAGGCGCTCTTACCTCCAGGTATTGTTGCGTGGCAGGATGCAAAAATCCAAGCACATATGCATGAAGTGTCTGGCCTTCCAGCCGAAAAGGCGTCCTGCGGCTGCCATATACTTCATCTCCCAACAGAGGATGCCCGATAGAAGTCATATGCACCCTGATCTGATGGGTACGTCCCGTCTCTAATCTGCACTCTATATAAGTATATTCTCTAAAACGCTGTAATACCTTATAGTGTGTGACTGCCGGTTTCCCGTTTTTTTCATTGACTGCCATGCGCCTGCGGTCTTTCTCATCTCTGCCGACAGGAGCGTTTACAATCCCCTCATCTTCTTTTATCACCCCATGAACAATAGCCCTGTAACTTCTGGTCACGGAATGGTCCTTAAGCTGGCTGGCGATCGCTTTGTGTGCCAGATCATTCTTGCAGACAACCAGTGACCCGGTCGTATCCTGATCGATGCGATGTACAATGCCGGGCCGCAGGACGCCATTAATCCCAGAGAGCTGACCTTTGCAGTGATACAGCACCGCATTGACCAAGGTACCGCTATAATGTCCCGGTGCAGGATGTACCACCATCCCCTTTGGCTTATTCACGATCAAGACCTCTTCGTCTTCATAAAGAACTGCCAGCGGGATATCCTCGGCCTCAATGGACGGTTCCACTGCTTTGGGAATCCGAAATACGATCTCATCATCTACCCTCAGGCGGTAACTGGCTTTCTGTGGACTGCCATTGACCAATATCTGCCCGTCTTTGATACATTTCTGAATATAGGAACGAGAAAGATCCGTCAATACACTGCTGATCCATTTATCAAGCCGCCCGTCATCCTCCTCGATTCCAATCTGATAAGTAAACTGTTCCATATATTCTCTCTTTACTTAAATTCCCGATATCTCTTCTGCTTAAAGCTGATAAAGTATAAATCCTTTTCTTGATACACAAACAATAACAAGACGATTAAAACCACGGCAGAAACGGATACATAGATATCCGCCACATTAAAGATCGGGAAATTAAGCCTCACAAAATAAATAAAATCTACCACATAATCATATCGTGCCCTGTCTATCATGTTACCAATCGCCCCCGCAACGATCAGACTGAACAAAAAGTGCATCTTTGTATACTTTTTGTGATCCGGCATCTTATAAAGTACATAACCAACGACACTGATAATGACGATTGCCACAAAAATAAAGAATACTTTCTGATTCGGCAACATGCCAAAGGCAGCGCCCTGGTTTTCCAGATAATTTAATTCCAACACGCCGCTCAGGATGACAAAGGCCGGTTTATCCTTCAAATGAATCACCGCCAGATATTTGGTATACTGATCTAATGTGATCAACCCGGCAATCATCAAAAAGTCCAGGAGCAAAAACAATTTCTTTTTCAGGCTCATTCCCGCATATCCTCATCACTAAAGTAGATTTCCTTGACTGAATCCATAATATCCTCTTCCGTTACTGTTTTGTCGATGACAGCCTTCCCAATCTTTTTGAGCAGAACAAATTTGATCTGCCCCGCTTCCATTTTTTTGTCGGATTTCGTCAGCCGTACGATCTCTTCCGAGTCTATGGAATCGATGGTGATTGGCAGATTGAAAGGCACAAACATATCCCGTACTTCCAGGTATTCGTCCAACGATAACCAGTTATGCTTATAGGAAATATGTGCCGCCGCCACCATTCCCAAAGCGATACACTCCCCGTGAAGCATCTCAAACTTCATAGCCTTCTCAATCGCATGCCCTACTGTATGCCCGAAATTAAGAAGCGCTCGGTCTCCCTTCTCTGTGGGGTCTTTCTCCACCACCAGTTTCTTGACACCGCAGCTTCTCATGACCATCTCTTCCAGAACTTCCATATCCCTGTCATGAATCTCATACATATTTTCCAAAAGCCATTCATAAAATGACGCATCCTTGATCAGTCCATGCTTCATGACCTCCGCAAATCCTGCATAGAACTGTCTGTCGTCTAATTGCTTTAGGGCTCCAATATTCATATAGACAAGCTTTGGCATATAAAAAGCACCGACCATATTCTTATAGCCGTCAAAATCTACCCCTGTCTTACCGCCGATACTGCTGTCGGACTGTGCGATCAAAGTCGTTGGGATCTGGATAAAATCGACACCCCTAAGATACGTAGCCGCCGCATAGCCGGTGATGTCTCCCACAACACCACCGCCTAACGCAATCAGAAGATCCTTCCGGTCGAACTGCTCCTTGATCAGATGTCTGTAAATCTCCTTTATGGTATCTAACGTCTTGTTCGCTTCCCCAGCCTGAAATACATGGAGAATCACTTTTTGGCAGTTTCCTTCCAGGATCTCTTTGACCGTGTTGCCAAACAGATCAGCCGTATTCGTATCGGCAATCACGCAAACCCTTCTGTTCCCCACATCAAAAGACTGCAGTTCATCTATAAGCAGCTCAAAATCTTTGGTAAATACAATATCATAACATGGTTTTTTCTCATAATTGATCGTCATTCGGTTGGCCATCTTCGTCATTCCTCCCCTATGATATAAATAACTTCCTGACAGTATCTGCCAGGAAGCTAACTCCTAAGTATCTTACCATTTCATACAACTCCTGCCATCACCGATATCCTTTAGTACCCATTATCAATCGGTACATCGAAGGAACCGGATAAAATATCCTGAAAATCTCCGGAAATATCTACGCTTGCTGGCGTGATGATAAAAATATAATGGGAAATCTTCTGCAGGTTACCGGACATTGCGAAACAGGAACCTGATGTAAAGTCGATGATCCTCTGGGCGATATCCACATCCAGTCCTTCCAGATTCAAAACCACCGTTCTGTTGGCCAGAAGCGTTTCCGTAATCTCTCTGGCATCTTCTACCGTAGTGGGTTTGATCACACACACTTCCATACCCGTTCCCGGCATCTTCTTGGTCTGCCGCATCGGTGTCACCTTCGGCGTTGACTTCCTGACTGTCTTATCTTCCTCTATGGAAGCGTTATCTTTCATCGGACTTGGTTTTCTGATCGGTTCCGGATCGTCATCATAAAAATCATCGTCATAATATCCGTCATCTTCTTCATCGTTCAGTTTCATGGCGTTTAAAAACTTATCCATCACACTCATTACTACATCCTCCATATCAGTACGACTTACTCTTAATTCTCAACTTATGTATACTAAACAGTGTCGTATTGTCTTTCTCCAAAAATGCCTGTACCGACTCTGACGTATGTTGCCCCTTCTGTTATCGCAACTTGATAGTCTCCAGTCATACCCATAGAAAGTTCTTCCATACAAATATTATCGATGTTTTTATTTATTATGTCAACATATATTTGTTTTAATTTTGCAAAGTATATTCTGTTTTCTTCCGCATTTTCAACATAAGGTGCTATTGTCATCAAGCCTTTGACACAAATTCCCGGCAATTTGGCAATTTCTTCCACCAGACAAACCGCCGCTTCAACGTCTGTCCCGAATTTACTCTCCTCTCCCGCTACGTTTACTTCCACTAACACGGAAACATTCACATGCTGCTTCACAGCTTCTTTGCTGATTTCTTCTGCCAGCCGCAGAGAATCCACGCTGTGGATCAGATACACTTTATCCACAATATATTTTACTTTATTCCGCTGCAGATGCCCGATCATATGCCACCTGATATCCTTTGGCATCTTCTCATACTTTTCCACAAGCTCCTGCACTTTATTTTCTCCAAAGTCCCGACAGCCGTAAGCATAGGCCTGCTGCAGATCTTCCAGTGGTTTAGTCTTACTCACCGCGATCAGTTTGACCGAATCTGCAGGCCGTCCGCTCTCCTTGCAGGCTTGTTCAATATTCTGTTTTACCCTGTCAAGATTTTCTTTTATCCTGTTATTCATGCAATTCACCCTCTATGCCATAGGATCCGCCCCACATCCTCATCTCTTAGGCGGTCTTTCTACTCATATATAAAATCATTATCACCGACCATGGAAGCATCCAGTACGATATAATCATACACATTTAATCCATACATCGTATTGGACTTCACCACGGAGTATTCTTCATTATCATACAGGATACTGATCTCTTTAAAGTCTGCATATCCTTTGTTGATATTGTATACACCGGTCAGAGAGCCGGTATGGCTGATCGCGTACTTCTCCGTAGATTCCGGCATAATAATATAGTTGCCAGCCCGAAGCACCGTATCATCCAGATAATACTCCGTCTCCGTCTCGTGATAGATCGGTGTCTCTACGAACTTCGTCGCCGCATTCCCCTCATCATCATAGGTTTCTAACAGTACCCCATACTCGCCCCGCTTGCCGCCTTTTGTCACGTACTTTTTGGGCACGATAAAGAATTCCTTCTGCACAATCGATGTATTGGGAATCTTAAGTCCCTTTTCTTCCTCCAGAAGAAGCTCTATGTCAATGAAACGGTCCGTACAAAACGTAATCATGGAATTGGTGAAGGTAAGGGATACAAATGTATCTCCGGCCTCATTCGTATATTCCGCCACCGCTCCCCAGGCGGTATACTGGTTTTTCAGAAAGCGCACTTCCACATACTCTTCCTCGAGCAGTTCGTCAGCCACCTCTTTTTCCACCGGGATCACGATGGACCAGTCTTCATTCGTGGAAAGCTTGTAGACCGGATCTCCGGCCGCCACCAGGTCATTGTTTAACAGATATTTCTTTTCGTATTTCTCTTCATCAAAAAGTTCTGCAGTCATGTCCTGCAGCGTCAGATTCTCATACCCATCTGTGGAATAGACCACGATCCCGCTCTTACCGGCATGACGGTAACTGATCAGGGACGTGCTGGAAGCATCATTCAGGGCATCCGCGTTTTCCAGAATATTATAATTGGCCAGTTTTAAAACGGTACCCTCCACACTGTGTTTGAAATGATAAACATCACTGAACTGTCTGCGGTCAAAACGATTTGTAAAAGAGATAATCTCCGTCTTTAATTCTGACAGATCTGATTCCGAGAGCGTATTCTCCCCGCTTTCACTGGCTTTAATATAATCGGCGAGTCTTCCCGTTTCATCCACCGTATAAATCAGGTCGTTTGCCGCAACGCGCTCCCCTTCTCTAGCGAAATAGTTGATATAACCGGCATCCTGACTGTTAAAAACCTCCTCATCCCGTAGGGCGATCGCCTTATAAATGCTGTTGGAAGTAAGCGATCCTTCCATAACGCTGTATCCTACGATATGATCTGTCCTGAAATACATGACAACACAGATCACCACATAAATAAAGATCACGGCAAAAATCACCATACCGATATTTATATTGACCGGCCGTCTGTATTTCGTTACCTTATTCCGATCGTCTGCCACGTACCGCTAATCTCCTTTCCAAAACATAATCAAACACCCCGCAGCAAGCTACGGGGCATTTATGGAATTCCGTTTTAGATTATGTATCATTACTTACAAGGAAACAATAATGTTAGAACGAACCCTCTCAGGCAGTTCACTCTCATCCAAAGATATACTTATCACAAAATCTACATGGAATTTTTCGCTGATTTTCTCAATCTTGGCAATTACATTGTCAAGATCCTCTGCCTCTAGACAGGCAATCTTTAAAAAGCTGTCGAAATACATCTGTTGCAAATCATGATCCTGTGAAATAATTCCACAGATAAAGCCAATGAACTCGTCACTGTCCGTAATCAGATACTCCGGTACATCTATGAGCCTGATCTTATTATTAAGCTCAAACATGTGTTTCGTACTCTTATCTAAATACACTACATTACCCTGTACGTCCTTTATCTCCGTATTTACCTTATCAAGTAGATGCTTGGTCTTTCCTTTTCCCTTTTTGCCTACAATGTATTGAACCATGGTAAAACCCTCCTAAAGTAAAATATTTATATAGTCCTGTTCGATTTACTCTATCTACCCATTATTATAAGGGAAATCTGCTAAAAAAACAACTATAAAAGTTCATTCCCCATGTTATTTGACAATTCCCAGAAGAGCATTCATATCCGCGTATAGATTCTCCCTGGAATTATCTTTCAGGATAACGGAAATATACGGGGTCCCGCTGCTGCTTCTGGATAACAGGATCAGGCAATGTCCGGCCGCATTCGTGGTCCCGGTCTTGCCGCCCACGACCGTCACATTGGCCGGCATGTCATAACCGCCCCGCAGATACAGATTCGATGTCTCCACCTCCACGGACTTTTCGGCTCCATTGGCGTCCATGTATACGGTATTATAAGAATTCATCTGTATGATCTCGTTAAAAAGGTCGTACTTAAGCGCTTCCTGAAAGATCAGATACAGATCATATGCCGTCACATAATGTCCTTCCTCCGTCAGACCGTTGGGATTCAGGAAATTGCAGTTGGTTGCACCGATTTCCTGTGCTTCCTGATTCATCAAAGCCACAAAATCTTCTACAGATCCCTTGGAAACTCCTTCCGCGATCAGAACCGCCACATCGTTGGCAGAATACATCAACAGAATATGAAGTGCCTGATCCAGCGTCATCTTATCTCCCGGTTTTAGACCGCATAATACCGCGCCTGATTCTGTGATCTTAACATTCTCCGAAGCCTCATACACATCATCCGGGGAGCCGTACTTAAGCGCCACAAGTGCCGTCATAACTTTCGTCAGGCTGGCCGGATTCATTTGGTTATTCACATTCTTCGCATACAGTGTTTCCAGATTCTTGGAATCAAAAAGTGCCGCCGCCCCTACATCCGGCAGACTCACACCGGAAGCCGGAACGTCTTTGGCCGCCACACACAGATTGGCCGCAAAAGGCTCTATCGTCTCCTGGTTCGCGATGTTTAAAAGCTGATAACTGCTGACATTGTTTTGTGCCGAATAAGGCATATCATACTTTACACTGCCGCATCCTGTCATACAAAACATCACTGCCGCAAGCGCAGCGCTTATCTTCAGTTTTTTCCTGCTATTTGTACATTTCACGCCACTCAAGGTCTCCTCTGTCGAGCGATTTGATCAAAAGTTCCGCCGATGCCAGATTGGTAGCCAAAGGAATATTATGCCGGTCACAAAGCATCACAACATTATTCACATCCGGCTCATGCGATTTCGGATACAGCGGATCTCTTAAGAAAATGACCAGATCGATCTGGTTGTGTTCGATCTGTGCGCCGATCTGCTGTGCACCGCCCAAATGTCCGGCCAGATATTTGTGGATCGTCAGATTCGTCACTTCCTCGATCAGCCGTCCGGTTGTACCAGTCGCATAAAGTTCATTTTTGCTCAAAATCCCTCGATAAGCGATACAGAAATTCTGCATCAGTTTTTTCTTCGCGTCATGCGCAATTAATGCGATATTCATAGCTAACACCCCTGTCATTTTTTGCATTGAAGCCGTACATTGAGCACAAATCCGATTCCGATATACAGACTCACAACCGATGTCAGACCGTAGCTGACAAAAGGCAGCGGAACGCCTGTATTAGGACTTGCGCCAGTGGCCACAGCGATATTTAACATCCCCTGAAACCCGATCAGTGCCGCCACCCCCGAGGCAATGACCGTACCGGCTAAATCTTTTGCTCTCCTAGCTACCATAATACATTCAAATGAGATGAAAATCAATAACACAATTACAGTACAGCCGCCAACAAATCCAAATTCTTCCCCTATTACTGCATAAATAAAGTCCGTTTCCGGTTCGGAAATAAAATTTCCGTTCTTTACCGAAGTAATCTCATTGGTCTTATATCCCTTACCATAGAGCATACCGGAACCGATCGCCGTAACAGAATTCGTCTGCTGATAGGCTTCTGTGGTGGCATATTCCTCCGGATAAAGCCATGCCAGAATACGTCTTTGCTGGAAATCCTCGATAATATCCTGCTCCGGCTGTAAAATCAGCGTGAGTATGATAATAAAAGCAGGAACCGCTACCGAAAAAGCCAGGATAATGTATTTCCAGCCAATCCCCCCGATAAATAACAATACACAGAACAACAATACCACCATGATACTCGTAGACATGTCCGGCTGCTTGTATATCAGATAAATGGGAGGCAGAAACAAAAGCACACATGCACCTATCATGCGCAGGGAATTCATTTCCTCCCTATGTTTCATGATAAACTGTGCAAAGAATAAAATCAACAAAATCTTGGCTGTTTCCGATGGCTGAAACTGAATGCCGAAAAGGTTCAGCCATCGTTGGGCACCGTTTACTTCCACGCCAACTGCCCGTACCAGCCATAAAAGCAAAATATTCACCCCATACATAATCCAGTAAAACTTAAGAATGATTGAATAATCGAACAGGGAGATCACCAACATCAGGAAAAATCCAAATACGGCGCCCGCTATCTGCCTGGACTGTAAAGATTCCTGTGCACTGCCGATTGCAAGGACACCAATCACCGTAAGCGCCACTACGAAAATAATCAGTTTAAAATCATAGTCCCTGATGTGATAGTGCCTTAACATGCTGCGTCTTCTCCTTTTCTTGTGATCACTGTTTTAAATCCAGGATCGGTATATTCGCGTAAAGAGTCGGATTTTTGAGGCTGTGTCCTTTGCCGCTTGTTTTGGTAATCTGAATCTCCATGCTCTGTGTGTCGATTTTCATATATTTGGATATCACCTTCGCAATATCGTTTTTTATCATTTCCATCATTTCCTGCGAACAGTTGACTCTATCGGAAATAAGCAGTATCTTAAGCCTGTCTTTGGCTATTTCTCTTGAGCTTTTCCGCTTTAACAGATTTTTAAACAACCCGATCCCCCCTAACTTTTATGGAAAATACCTGAAACCCTGGCCCAAAAAGAAATTCCTTTCTCTAGATCCATAAAAGGAACTTCCCTGCCAAGCACCCTGTAACAGATATTCTGATAGGCTTTACCCGCCAATGTGTTACTGCCGACAAGCGGCTCGCCCTGATTCGTGGCAATGACCACGTTCTCATCATCAGGAACCAGTCCGATCAACGGCAGGGAGAGAATATCCACCACATCTTCCGAGGACATCATATCTCCCCGTTTGACCATATCATGGCGGATACGGTTGATGATCAGATCTATCTTATGTATCTCATTGGCCTCCAAAAGACCGATGATCCTGTCTGCATCCCGGATTGCGGAAACCTCCGGAGTTGTCACCACAAGTGCCCTGTCCGCACCTGCAATGGCGTTCTGGAACCCCTGTTCGATACCTGCCGGACAGTCTAAGATGATATAATCGAATTGATCTTTTAAATGACTGATCATCTTGACCATCTGCGAGGGGTTCACGGATGTCTTGTCCCTTGTCTGTGCCGAGGGAAGGAGAAACAGCGTGGGATAACGCTTATCTCTTATGAGAGCCTGCTTGATGCGGCAGTTCCCCTCCACCACATCCACCAGATTGTAGACGATTCTGTTCTCGAGGCCCATCACCACATCCAGATTGCGAAGACCGATATCCGTATCGATCAGAATCACCTTTTTGCCCATTGCTGCCAGACCTGTGCCAACGTTTGCTGAAGTAGTGGTCTTGCCTACTCCGCCTTTCCCTGATGTGACGACAATCACTTCACTCATAGCAAACCTCCGTTGAATTATTATCGTCCCCTAAGCGGTCTTAAAAAGGCAGGTCGCTTAGTAATTCTTTGGTAATCGGCTCTATTATCACTCTTGCGTCTTTTACATAAGCGATTTTGGGCTGGATCTTTGGCTTGATTGACCATTTGCTCTGTTTCTCTGATGTCTTATATTTGAAATCACCGATTTTGAGCTTTTCCGGCGACATTTCAAGCGCCACGACAAAGTGACCTTCCTCTCCGTTTCCTCCCGCATAAGCCTGTCCAAAAAGACCGCCCAAAATGACCACGTCTTTGCTGGATACAATGCAGGCCCCCGGGTATACATCCCCAAGCACGATTATACTGTTCTCCGTCTCAAGAAGCTGACCGTCTTTCAAGGTTCCCTTATAGAACTGTCCTGCATTCTCCAATACTTCCTGATGGAAGGACAATTTCTGCAGAGCCTTCACATAATTCTTGTTGGTTTCTTCGTTTTTGCCCATGATACAGAGGATGTTCAGGGCGGAATTGGCCGTAATGACGTTGACGATCTGACGCTCTTCCTGATCGGACAATTCGCGCCCTTCAAAGGAAACCACCATACTTGCATCCTTAAAGAAATTGGCAGATTCCTTAAATTTCATACCTATTTCTTCCAACAACTGGGCAAATGGCATCTCCGCATCCAGATAAATGGAAAGGCCGTTTGGAAAACTTTTGATAATAACAGGATTTTTCATATTTCACACCTCAATAATCAGTCTGCGTTGATCTCACCGCCGACCAGCGTACCGGCTGTACCGGTAATGATCTCATTTTCCTCTTTCAGTCCATAATAATACTCATATACATCTTTGGCAATCTGCGCGGCATAATCGGAAGAATAGCCATTGGCCACACGGACCGTCACTGCTATCTCAGGCGCCTCATAAGGTGCATAACTGATAAACAGCGCATGGTTTGGCCGGTTCCTGTTCTCCTGTGCCGTACCTGTCTTGCCTGCCACATTCACGTCAAGATCTGCAAAATATCTCTTTCCCTCCACCACTCTGCGCATGCCGGTATGGATCGCATTCCAGTAGGCAGAATCCATGTCGATCTGATTCCTGACCTCGGCTTCGTTTACTGTGACAGCCCCGCTGTTGTGATTTTCTATCTTGTCTACTAATGTTAAATTATAACATGTTCCACTGTTGGCGATAGTTGTAACATATCGCGCGAGTCCTGCCGTGGTGTAGTTATTGGTACCGTGGCCGATTGCCGAACGGACCGCATCCAGGTTAGAAACCTCCGGCGCATATTCTTCAATCTCTACTCCGGAGAGATCCGAAAGCCCGTACATATCCGCATATTTGGCCAGTTTGTTAAGTCCCACATTATCGTTGTAAACATCCCCCACCGTTCCCAGGCGATATCCCACTTCATAAAAGAACCAGTTGCAGGAACGCTGGATGCCGCCTGTCACATTTAAGGAACCGTGCGCTCCCGGATAGATATGACATCTGGGAGGCGGTGAGATCTTATCAAACTCACCTGCACAGACAATGGTGTCCGAAGTCGTGATAACGCCCTCCAAAAGCCCTGCCGTGGCCGCCACCGGCTTAAATGTGGATCCCGGAGCCGTCCTCTGCTGCGTCGCATAGTTGATGAGCGGATAAGACAGGTCATTTCTAAGGCTTGCGAAGTAGGCTGCGTCCACGCCATTTGCCATCTTATTATTATCATAACTCGGATAGGTGGAAAGCGCCAGTACCTCTCCTGTGTTTACATCCGTGACGACGATGGAACCGGAATAGGGATCCAGCGCAAGCTGTGACGGCGTGATGTCCAGACTCTCGATCCTGTTTCTCATAAAGACATATGGCGTAATGCTTCCCGCCATGAACTGGGCGACTTCTTCAGCCGGCGGTTCCACCACATTTTGTTCTAACAACAGCATACAGATCTGTCTTCCCGTGATTTCATCCGCATTAATCATGTAACGATAAATCTTTTTGTCAAAATCTATGTCCGCATCAATCTTCTCAAACACATATTCCAAAATCTTATTATAAATCTCCACAGAGTCGGAATACTGGGAACCGATCTCAAGCCGGGACACGTTGATCCAGTTCTGTGCGATGGCGTAGTTTAAGTACTCATTCAGACTGATCACCTCGTCCTTCGTCCAGGCTATATAGGTCTCGTCCTTTTTATCCACCACCGATTCCATGATGATATCGTTATCATAGAGCAAAGCGGCAATATAGCTCTCATAGACCTGATACTCGGTGGTCAGTTGTTCATAAGGCGTACAGACCTCCTCCAGCTCTTCCCGAAGGGTTGCAAAGACCCTCGACTTTTTGTCAAGATAAGCCTGCCGTACCGCCTTCTCCGTCTCTCCCGCATGTGCGGACGTAAAGTGGGACGTGTCGATGACATTGTTGTTGATGCAGGCAAAATACACATCGTATATGGGAATCGGGATATTTCCGCCGCTTCCACCCTCCGGCGGCGTATACTCCCTGATATTTTCCATCTTGTTGAGCAAAATACCTGCCAGCTTGGACTCTAGAATATGATAACATGCCTTCTGCAGTTCCGTATCCAGCGTCAGCGTGACATCACTGCCCGCCATAGGTTCGATCCGGTCACTGGTCTCAATCACTTTACCCAGATTATCCACATAGACGGTTTCCGACCCCTTCTTGCCCTGCAGTTCCATCTCCATAGAAGACTCAATCCCGGATTTGCCTACCGTATCATTGATATCATACGTCTCATCCTGCTCCTGCAGCTCCTTAAGCCCTTCCTGATCTACCCTTCCGGTATATCCGATGACCTGAGCAAAGTAAATACTGTCGTTATATTTACGGATGGTGCCCTCCGCAACGGATACGCCGTCAAGGGCATCTGCATTTTCCATCACAACGGCCACCGTCTTTTGCGATACATTGTTGGCCACTGTGGTCGCAATGTATTTTTGATAACTGTTGGCACTCATGGCATAGCGTATGGTGATGATCTTTAGGACTTCCTCTTTGGTAAATCCCAGTCCCTCCACAAAACTTTTGGAATCTTCATCATCCGTATAATCCCCAACCCCATAGCGGGATGTACTGCACAAATATTTGATCACATCATCGGGTGTTGCTGTCTTTTCTTTTTCTAGCAGGTCATTAATAGACGCATAGCCGTACACATCTGCCAGAAACCGCAGAAGCTGTGTCCCCTCGACATTATATACATAATTGCCGTTTTTACCGATCTCGATATGGAAATCGCTGATCACCTTGTCGCCGTTTTCTTCTATCATGTGGATCAGGCGGCGGATCGTGTCATTGAGCTTTGCGTTCTTTTTGCGGCCCGACTCATACACATCCTCTATGGTGACAGAATATGCCAGTTCGTTATAGGCCAAAAGATTGCCGTTGCGGTCCAAAATATTCCCCCTGGTCGCAGGCAGTGTACGTTCTTTCGTAATTTTCAGTTGAAAATTGTTATAATAATCTTCTCCCTTAACGATCTGTAGCTGAAAGATGGTATAGATCAGGTATCCGCCCATACCGGACAGTACCAGGATCAGCACGATCAGGCGGGAGGTGACCATATTCATGAAATTTTCTCTAATATGTTCTATCAGTTCCTCAAACAAACTTTTTCCCACTCCTCAGTTCACCCTGCTCCAGTCTGGTGTTGATCCACAGAACGATCGGATACAGAAGCAAAGTGACTACAATTGTATAAACGATCTCCGGCAGAATGATATGCCAAAGATAATACGTAAACTCAAACCTGCTACGCAGAAGAAATAAGATCACGTAACAGATAATCCCATAAAAGAAATCGCTGCATAAGATCAGGGCGACCGGCAGCTTAATATCCTGCGGATAAAAGATGGCCGCAAACTTGCCGTTCATATAGCCAATATACATGTACAATAAAGCATAGAAACCGATCACACTGGCAAAAAAAATGTCCACCAAAAGGCCGCAGAAAAAGCCGATCACAAGTCCTGTCTTTTCTCCTCTCATAAAGCCGAAAGAGGCTGTCAGGACAATCAGCAGATTCGGCCCGATGCCGCCAAATGCAAGAAACCGGAACACGGTACACTGCAGCAGAAAACATATTACAATCAAAAAGGCCGTAAGAATGCCGCGTTTCATACTTTCCCTCCAAACCCTAAAAAGTCACTCCGTCACCGTCTGCTTTAACTCCATAATGACCAGTACCTCTTCTAAGTGTTCAAAATCAACCGCCGGTGTAATATGCCCGGATTTGGTGAGGTTGTTGGCATCCGGATTGATGGTATTGATGTATCCGATCAAAATCCCCGGCAGGAACTTATCGCTGATATTAGAGGTCACGATCTTGTCGCCCTCCACCACGACACCCGCGCTGTCGATCAACTGTTCGAACTCGATCACGCCGGAATCGTAGAGTTTCAGATTACCGGAAACGATCAGATTGTCAGAACTGGCAAGTACCATGGCACTGACATTGGAGTCATCGGCTATGATGGCCTTGACTTTGGACCAGTTAGGCCCCACATCCACCACGCGCCCCACCAGGCCGCTCCCCGCCATCACGTTCATATCTACAGCGATCCCGTCCTTAGCGCCTTTATTGATCACGAAGGAATGAAACCAGTTGCCGGCATCTTTGGCGATGATACGGGCGCCTGTCTTCTGGTACTCATCGTACTGTGTATCCAGATTATAAAGCTGCCGTAAGTTTGTCAGTTCATAGCGGTCCTGCTGTAGTCTTGTATTATCAATGGTCAGTTCGTCCACCTGTTGCTTTAAGGCCTCATTCTCCGTCAGCAGATCGCGGATGCTGGCCAGTTCCTCGGACCGGCCGGACAGCCAGCTTCCCACCACGCTGATCCCCTCCTCGAAGGGGACGATCGTATAACCTGCTACCGCACTTAACGGTCCGCTGAACACGGTGGTATTAAAAGTAAGCAGCACCATGCCGGTGCAGAGGATTGTTAAAATAAAAAGGAGATATTTACTTGGTAATGTAAATTTTTCTCCTTTTTTCTTGACGATTGGGCTCATTTACTCATTCCTTCTATTGCATACGCTACCGTTTTATAATTATCCTCTTTGATGATCTTAGAAAGTCCAAGCGCCACACTGGTCACCGGGTTTTCCGAAACATTGACAGTAAGCCCCGTGCCTTTGCTCATAAGCTGCGATAGCTTACTGACCTGAGACGCACCGCCTGTCAGATAAATGCCGTGACGGTAAATATCGGCCGCCAGTTCCGGCGGCGTGCGCTCCAGAATCACCTTGATATTATCAATGATCGTATTAAAATGCTCTATCAGACAGTCATCCACCAATGCCGTAGGGATCTCTCTTTCTACCGGCAGTCCGGTCACGATGTCCCGTCCATATACAGTGGCGCCAACTCGCTGGTCCTCTAAATCCAACAGGGAAGTCTTGACAACCTCTGCGGTCTTGCCGCCGATGATCAGGCTGAATTCCCGGCGTACTGCCGCTTTGATGGCTTCATCGAACTTGCGGCCGCCCACTTTGATCAGGCGGCTCAACACAATACCGCCCAGGGAAAGGATCGAAATCTCCGTGGTATCAAACCCCACATTGACCACCAGAACCCCCTGGGAATTCTTGACGTCAATGCCAAGACCCAGACCGTCCGCCACGGCCTTATCCACCATCATAACTTTCTTAGCCTTCACATTAGATTCTTTGATCAGGTCTTTAAAGGCACGTTTCTCTACCTCTGTCACATCCCATGGGACCGCAATATAATAGTCCGCAGGGCGCACGTTGTTTTTCATCAGATCAGTCAGGAAATACTTAATCAGGGTCTCCATATTCTGGATATCCGCTATCACGCCATTACTTAAAGGATACGTAATGTTGATATTGCTCGGCGCCTTCTCATACATCTCAAAAGCCGCGTCGCCATAGGCGAACAATGTTTTCTTATTCTCGATGGCGATCATGTTCTTTTCCACGAAAACATCATCGTCCGCACGGTTATATATTTTAATATTACTGGTACCCAGATCAATTCCAAACGCATTATTAGCCAAGGTATTTTACCCCTTTCTTTCTATTATAGCAATTAAGCCCCCGACTCTTTCGTCAATAGTCCGCTTTCTTTAAAGCTGAAATAGCTGTTGTCTCCAATGATGATATGATCCAGAAGAGGAATATCCGTAAGTTCCCCTGTCTCTTTGATCCGATTCGTGATCTGCAGATCGTTCTCGCTGGGCACCGGATTGCCGCCCGGATGGTTGTGCAGGATCATCACGCCGGCCGCCTGTTCCTTGAAAGCCTGGATAAAGACTTCTCTTGGAGACAAAAGAGAAGCATTGATCGTGCCCTTTGACAGGATTTTCTCCCCGATGGCATGCATGCCGGAATCGAACATGATGAGCAGGATATGCTCCACATTCTCATGCCGGAACCGCTCCATATAATACTGCGCGATCGAGTGCGGCGTGTGGTAACTAAGCGTCTTTCTCGCCTTCGTCTGCGCGATCCGTGTGGAAAGTTCGGCGATAGCTTTGAGTTTGACGGCCTTCACCTGCCCGATCCCCTCTATCTGCATAAGATCATGCAGGGAAATCTGGTGCAGCCCGAGAAGCCCGTTACCGTTCTTACTGATCTGCGAAAGTACCTTCTCTCCTAACCGGACCGCATTCACGCCCCTGGTTCCTGTCCGCAGGATGATCGCCAGCAATTCCGCATCTGTCAGCGCCTGACCCCCATGTGTCACGAATTTCTCATATGGAAGATTTTGCAACCTGTAATACTCATTGTTCTCACACTTTACTGTTTTCATTCAGCCTCTTTCCCGACAGCATCTCTCTCCTGGCCTGCGGGACAGCCTGCGGCTTACTTTCTCCAACGCCCATTTTATCACAACCGGTTTTTGATGTACATAAAAAATGGCAAATTTAAGCAAAGTTTATCTCTTTGAGCTACATGCACCGCCTAAAATCCGGTGTTACCACACCTTTATCTATCAGACACTGCAGCGTCTTTAAGATGCCCAGTTTCGCGTGGGGAAAAGTGAGTCCTCCCTGAAAATAAACCGCATAAGGCGGCGCGATCGGCCCGTCCGCGCTCAGTTCAATGGAAGATCCCGAGACAAAGGCACCGGCCGCCATGATGACCTGAGAGTCATAGCCGGGCATGTCCCAAGGCTCCGGCGTCACAAAGCTGTCCACAGAGGCCGCCGCCTGAATTCCCTCACAGAAGGCGATCACACCCTCCTTGGACCCAAAAGTCACTGCCTGGATGATATCGTGACGGCTCTCAGATGCGTCCGGCACCACAGAAAATCCTATTTTTTCATAAATATTTGCCGCAAAAACTGCCCCTTTGAGGGCGCTCGCCGTCACCGTGGGTGCCAGAAACAGCCCCTGATAGAAAGCCGGAAGCACACCGAGGGAAGCCCCCACCTCCTTGCCAAGTCCAGGTGAGGTCAGACGGTACGCCGCGTTTTCCACGCAGTCTTTTCTGCCTGCGATGTAGCCGCCGATGGGGGCAAGCCCGCCGCCCGGATTCTTGATCAAAGACCCTACTACCATGTCCGCGCCCACCTGCGCCGGCTCCATAGTCTCCACAAACTCTCCATAACAGTTATCCACCATACAGATCACATCCGGTTTCAGTCCCTTCACAAAAGCGATCAGTTCTCCGATCTTTGCAACAGACAGTGTGGGGCGCGTCTGATAGCCTTTGGAGCGCTGGATGGTCACAAGCCTTGTCTTATCATGGACAGCCGCCTTGATCCCCTCATAGTCGAAACTGCCGTCCGGCAATAGGTCCACCTGTCTGTAAGATATGCCGTACTCCTTTAAAGAGCCTTTAGACGGCCGGATTCCGATGACTTCTTCCAGGGTGTCATAGGGTTTGCCCACCGGAGATAACAGCTCGTCCCCAGGCCGCAGATTGCTCATAAGCGCCAGGGCCAGCGCATGGGTGCCGCAGGTAATCTGCGGTCTCACCAGCGCATCTTCTGTCTGGAAGACAGCCGCATAGACTTTCTCTAAGGTATCCCGTCCAAGGTCGTTGTAGCCATAGCCGGTGGTGCCAAGAAGACACGCTTCACTGACGTTGGCCTGCTGCATGGCCCGGATGACCTTAAGCTGGTTATATTCGGCAGTCTCATCGATCTGCGCAAATCGCTCCCGCAGGGAGTCAAGAATCTTTTCGCCATACGCGTAGACAGCCTCCGAGATGCCGGACTGCCTGTATTGTTCTTTCAAATCAATCATTTTTGTTATCATCTGCCTTTCTGACTGCATTTCTTTTTCGTACAATTTTGCACCGTTTATCCCCCGCAGTACCCGCCTTGTATCCTCTGATAACATTTTATAAGGAAGACTTTTTGCATCAAATTTCCTGCAGTTTTCGACCTTTTTCTACCAACCGTGTCAAAGGACGGTATCGGTATTACGACACATGAAAACGCTGTTTTTTCTGTATTTACATACTTCCATTATTGTAAAAACAAGATTTTAACAGAGGTTACGATATCTTTTTGCCCCAAAAGTCATCTTTACTTTTGTCTGTTTTATGCCGGATAACGGAATTCCTCTTTCCTTTTTTGACGTAAATCAGCGGTTTTGAAATTGATTTCTCCTCTTCTGCACAAATCTTTCGATAATTTTTGACAAAATATGCTAGTAAACCGTTTTTTTCTGCAGGATAATACCCCGTTCGTGCAGGATTCCCTGCATGAACAACAGCATTTTTTGACTACTCTGGTCAAAATCTCTCCTGTCCATCCAAATGACCTCTTTTTCCCTCCGAAACCAGGTCATCTGCCTTTTGGCAAAGTGTCTGGTATCCCGCTTAATCAGGTAAACTGCCTCCTCCAGAGAGATCTCTCCTTGCAGGTAAGAAAGTATCTCTTTATAGCCCAGTCCCTGCATGGACACCATGTCTTTGGTGCATCCCATATCCCGCAAAACTGCCACTTCCTCCACCAGCCCCTGGGACAGCATCTGATCCACCCGCTCTTCAATTTTGCGATAAATCCTCTCCCTGTCGTCTTGCAGCACAAAATAAGCAAAATTGTATGGCGAACGCCGCGCTCTTTGTTCCTCATTATGCTCTGAAATTCTCCTGCCGGTCTTCTCGTAAAACTCCAGGGCACGGATGACGCGTTTGACATTATTGGCATGGATGATCTCACAGGATGCGGGATCCACTTTCTTAAGCTTCTCAAACAGCACTTGCGGTCCTTCCCGGGCCGCTGTCTGTTCCAGATGCCTGCGAAAGGCGGTGTCCTCATCATTCTGTGTAAAATCTATATCATACAAGACTGCCTGAATATAGAATCCGGTACCGCCCGCCAGAATGGGAATATTTCCTCTGTCATAAATCTGTTGTATCGCTTCTTTGGCCATCTTTTGAAAGATCACCACATTAAATTCCTCGGTAGGTTCCAGCACATCTATCAGATGGTGTGGAATCCCTGCCATTTCCTGTGGGGTGATCTTGGCAGAACCAATGTCCATATGGCGGTACACCTGCATGGAGTCAGCCGAGACAATCTCTGCGCCGATCTTCTCTGCCAGTTCTACGGCCAGAGCGGATTTTCCCACCGCCGTGGGGCCGGTCAATAGGACTAACGGCCTTTTTTCCTGCTGTTTCATCAGTTCACAATCCTCTTAAACTTCTTCTCAATCTCATATTTACTCATGGATATGATCGTCGGTCTGCCGTGGGGGCAATGATATGGATTGTCCAACGTCAGCAGTTCATCGATCAGTGCTTCCATTTCCTGACGGTTCAGCCTCATATTTCCCTTCACCGCAGCTTTGCAGGCCATGGTTGCAATACGGATGCGGATGCTCTCCGGCGTGCCTGTCACAGCTTCATCCACCAGCTCGTCCAGCACTTCATAGAAAAACTCTCCCTCCCCATAGCCATACAGATCCATCGGGACTCCGCGGATGGCATAGTCGTTTCCGCCAAACTCCTCTATCACGAACCCCAATGCCGCGAAATCATCCGCATGATCTAAGTAACAGGCCTTCTCCCGGTTATTTAACGCCAGGATCACAGGCGGATTGATGGTCTGCGAAGCTGCATCCTTTTCCCGGAACCTTTTCATAAGCCGCTCATATTTGACCTTTTCATGGGCAGCATGCTGGTCTACAATCAGCAGCTTATCCTGGTAAGCAATCAGCCAGTATGTCTCAAAGAGCTGCCCGATAATCTCATAATGCTCTTTTGCCTTGGCCGACAAGAGTCTGTCATCAAACAGTTCCATCTGCCTTGCATCCATGCCCGCCGCGGTCTGTACCGCCCCGGTGGTCTGTAGTTCATAAGCAGACGCTTCCCGAAGAAGCTGGTCTGCGGGCACTTTTCCCTGTTGTAGTTCATAAACGGGCTCTTCCCGCAACTGATTTGCGGGCGCTTTCCTCTGCTGTTGCTCATAAACGGACTCTTTCTGCAGAAGACGGTTCGCAGACGCTTCCCTCTGCTGCGGCTCATAAGCCTGCGTGGACCTGCTCTTTTGGTAAATGGCCTGAATAGACGGGGCTCTTTCAGCTTGTACCATATTGCTGCCTCTTTTTTGTCCGTCCTTTAGCTGCTGTGCAATCCGGTTGGTCTCAAAGGGTTCCGGCACGGCCTCCCCCTTTGCCTTTTCCGTTTTCCCTGCTTTATCCTTGTTCTTTGCCGGTCCACTAGCAATCGATACTTCCGGAATCATCTCTACCCTGTGCAGTGTCTCATGGATGGCATTCTTGACCTCTTCATAGAACAAAGGACCGTCGGCGATGCGCACCTCCATCTTGGAAGGGTGTACATTAACATCCACTTTCGTTGTATCCACCTGAAAATGCAGGACACAAAAAGGGAATTTATGCTGCATCAGATATTCCCGGTAGCCTTCCTCCACAGCCTTACTGATCAGTGTGCTTCTGATATATCTGCCATTGATATAAAAAATCTCATACGTCCGGTTCGATCGGTTAATCACCGGTTTTCCCAAAAGCCCGTTGATCTGCATCCCCTCCAAATCACATTGAAAATCCAGAAGTTCTGCGGATATTTCCTTCCCATAAATGCGGTACACAATCTCTCTAAGATCGTCACTGCCTGTGGTAAAGAATTTCGTCTGCCCGTTTAATATAAATTTAAAGGAAACCTTTGGATTTGACATGGCCAGATGTTCCATCAGATCAGCAACGTAAGAGCCTTCCGTCTGGGGCTGTTTCAAAAACTTCCTGCGGGGCAGTGTGTTATAGAACAGGTTGCGCACAATCATGGTCGTGCCCTGGGGTGCGCCCACTTCTTCTTTCCCCTTCTCGATGCCGCCCTCGATCACATAACGAATGCCCGTCAGTTCCTCCGGTATCTTACTAATCATCTCCACCTGTGCCACCGCCGCAATACTGGCCAGAGCCTCCCCGCGGAATCCAAGGCTGACCAGCCTGGTCAAATCATCGGCAGAAGTAATCTTACTGGTCGCATGGCGCAAAAAAGCATTCCCCACCTGGGATTTCTCGATGCCGCCGCCATTATCGGTGACGCGGATCATGGAAATACCGCCATCTTTAATCTCCACAGTGACAGCATCCGCCCCCGCATCGATGGCGTTTTCCACCAGCTCCTTCACCACACTGGCCGGACGCTCCACCACCTCACCCGCCGCGATCTGATCAATCGTCTGATGATCCAACACATTTATCTTAGCCATACAGTTACCTCTTATTGTCCACAAAGTTCATTCCACACCAATGTCAATATCTCTGCTCAGGCGTCACTTCTGACAAACGTGTAAAATAACAATTCTACCATCTATTCTTAAGTTTATTTTGCAGCCGGTACAACGTATTGAGCGCATCTACCGGTGTCAGGTTGCTCACATCAATGTCCTGCAGTTCCTGAATGATATCTTCATCCTTCACGGTATCAAAGAGCGAAATCTGCTCCAGATCCACTTCATCATACTTGACGGGCTTTCGCTTCTCGCTTTTAACATTGACCTCAATGCTCTGTACCTTCTCTGTAATATCATTGTCACTTAGCTGTTCCACGATCTCCTTGGCCCGGTCGATGACCATATCTGGCACTCCTGCCAGTTTGGCCACCTGAATGCCATAACTTTTGTCGGCACCGCCTTTTACGATCTTGCGCAGAAATACGATATCATCGCCCTTTTCCTTGACTGCGATACAATAGTTGTTCACATTGTCCATTTTGCCTTCCAGCTCCGTCAGTTCGTGGTAATGGGTGGCAAAAAGCGTCTTAGCGCCCAGAATCTTCCGGTTGCTGATATGCTCGATCACCGCCCATGCAATGCTTAGTCCGTCGAATGTGGACGTGCCACGGCCAATCTCATCCAGCACCAGCAGGCTGTTGGGGGTTGCATTCCGTAAGATATTGGCCACTTCGTTCATCTCCACCATAAAGGTAGACTGGCCGCTCGCCAGATCGTCAGATGCTCCCACACGGGTAAAGATCCGGTCCACAATCCCTATATCCGCCTTCTTAGCAGGCACAAAGGATCCGATCTGGGTAAGCAGTACGATCAGCGCCACCTGACGCATATAAGTGGACTTTCCGGCCATGTTCGGCCCCGTGATCACGGCGATGCAGTGTTTCTGGTCGTCCAGATGGGTGTCGTTGGCGATGAACATATCGTTTTGTATCATCTGCTCCACCACCGGATGACGGCCTTCCTTAATGTCGATCACGCCCTTTTCATTCAGAGTCGGCCTCACATACTGGTTTCGTTCTGCCACAAAAGAAAGGGAAGTGAACACATCCAGCCTGGCAATCGCCCTGGCTGTCTTCTGGATGCGCTCAATCTCTTTGGCAATGGCATCCCGGATCTCACAGTACAGATCATACTCCATGGTAAACAGTTTATCCTCTGCATTTAGGATATTGTCTTCCAGTTCCTTAAGCTTCGGCGTGGTATACCGTTCCGCATTGGCAAGCGTCTGCTTGCGCACATAATCTTCCGGCACCAGGTCTTTATAGGAATTGGTGACTTCAAAGTAATAGCCAAAGACTTTATTATACTTGATACGCAGGTTCCTAATCCCGGTTCGCTCTCTGTCTTCCTCCTCCAGTGCCGCCAGCCAGTTCTTGCCTTCTGTCTTTGCTTTCTTGAGGGAATCTATGGTCTCATGAAAGCCTTCCTTGATGATGCCGCCTTCTTTGATGGCAATCGGGGGATCTTCCACAATGGCATCCTCGATCAAATGGAATATATCTTCCAGCGTATCCATATTATCGCGAATCTCTTGTATGAGCGGCGCATCAAAATCATGCAGAACCGTCTTGATGGACGGAAGCATGGAAAGGGAATTGCGAAAAGCGATCAGATCTCTGGGATTGGCGGTCTTATAACTGACTTTGCCAAGCAGTCTCTCCAAATCATAGATCGTGTTTAAATACTCCCGGATTTCCTCCCTGTCCACGCTCTTTTTGCAAAAATCCTCCACTGCATCCAGACGTTGTGTAATCTTATCTTTGTCGATCAGGGGCTGTTCAATGTATTTGCGTAAAAGTCGGCCGCCCATGGCGGTCCTGGTGCGGTCTAATACCCCCAAAAGCGACCCCTTTTTCTGCTTTTCCCGCAGAGTCTCTATCAGCTCCAGATTCCTTCTCGTAGAGCTGTCTAGGAGCATGTATTTGCTGGTCAGATAAGGATAAATATGGGTAAAATGGGCAAGGGACGTCTTCTGGGTCTCATAAAGGTATTGAAGGAGCGCTCCCGCCGCGATCAATCCAACCGGAAAATCCTCGATGCCAAGACCTTTTAAGGTATTGACCCGGAAATGCTTCATCAGGCTTTTGCGGCAGTTTTCCTCATCAAAATAATGGGGCGACAGGGAATAAACGGATACACCAAGCCGTGTCTTTAAGTCCTCAATATCATAACCGCTGACAAAAAACTGCTCATTACAGATCACCTCGGAAGGCGCATACTTGTTGATTTCATCCTGCAGTCTGCGGATATCTTCCACTTCCGTCAGATAATAATCCCCTGTGGTCACATCCGCCACCGACATGCCGATCTTACCCGGAAAATAAGTGACACAGACCAGATAATTGTTTTTGGTATCATCCAGAGCCTGGATATTCAGGTTTGTGCCCGGTGTAGCAATGCGGATGACTTCCCGCTTTACGATCCCTCTGGCCTCCCTGGGATCCTCCACCTGCTCACAGATGGCCACTTTGTAGCCTTTGGAGACCATTTTATTCAGGTAACTGTCCACCGCGTGATAGGGAATCCCGCACATGGGGGCACGTTCCTCCTGGCCGCAGCTTTTGCCTGTGAGCGTAATTTCCAGTTCCTTCGAGGCAATCAGCGCGTCATCAAAGAACATCTCATAAAAATCACCCAATCGGTAAAACAAAATACAATCCTGGTATTCCTTTTTCGTCTCCAGATACTGTTTCATCATTGGTGTCAATTCAGCCATATCGCTTAACCATCTTTCTTAGAATCATTTGTCTGTTAACCAAGTGAGTCAATTTGACTGACTAGGATGGTCAATAATATGACCCGTATAATAAAAGCCGTGGCAGATATCAAGAGATACTTGAACAAGCTTTCCCAGTATCGATTCATCCGCCGGGAAATGCACCAGCATATTATTGGAAAGTCTGCCGGTCATCAAAGAAGCATCCTGTTCATTTACTTCCTCCACCAGCGCTTCCATCACCTTCCCCTGCAGCAGCGCTGCCCTGCTTCTCGCCGTGCCCTGTACCACCTTTAACAGCTTATCAAATCCCTCTTTGACCACTTCTTCCGGCACCTGGTCTTCCATGGACGCCGCCGGGGTTCCGGTTCTTTTGGAATAGATAAAAGTAAAAGCATTGTCATACTGCACTTTGCGCACGACATCGATGGTCTCTTCCACATCCGCAAGCGTCTCTCCCGGAAATCCCACAATAATGTCTGTTGTAATGGCGATATCCGGCATAGCCGTCCTGATCTTGTTAACCAGGGTAAGATACTGTTCCTTCGTGTATCTGCGGTTCATGGCCTGCAGAATCCTGTCCGACCCGGCCTGCACAGGCAGATGTAAATGCCTGCATATCTTCTTAGAGTCCCGCATCACCTCGATCAGTTCATCCGACAGATCCTTGGGATGGGATGTCATAAACCGGATCCGTTTAAGCCCTTCTATCTTCTCCACTTCCCGCAAAAGCGCCGCGAAGGTAATAGGCTTGTCCAGATTCTTGCCATAAGAGTTGACATTCTGTCCTAACAGCATGATCTCCACCACACCGTCATCCACCAAACGTTCAATCTCCCTTATGATTTCTTTGGGATCTCTGCTTCTCTCCCTGCCCCTCACATATGGAACAATACAATAACTGCAGAAATTATTACAGCCAAACATGATATTGATGCCAGATTTATAGGAATATTTGCGTTTTATTGGCAGTTCTTCCACAATCTGGTCTGTCTCCTGCCAGATATCCACGATCATCTCCTGATTTTCAAACATCGTCACCAGAAGCTGCGCAAACATAAAAATATTGTGGGTACCAAAGATCATGTCCACAAACCGGTAACTCTTCCTGATCTTCTCGATCACAGAAGCCTCCTGCATCATACAGCCGCAGAGAATGATCTTCATATGGGGCTTCTTTTTCTTTAGGCTGTTCAGGTATCCGAGTCTTCCATAGACACGCTGGTTTGCGTTGTCGCGCACCGTGCAGGTGTTATAGACCACCAGATCCGCTTCCTCTTCCGATTCTGTCAACGTATACCCAATCCTCGAAAGGATGCCTGCCAACTTCTCTGAATCCCTGGCATTCATCTGGCAGCCGAAGGTCTGAATGCACGCATATAACGAACGACTAAGACGTTCGCTTTCCGCCTTCACAATCTGCCTGCACTTCGCAATAAAGTAATATTGACGCTGTGGTTCAAAATCAGGTGGACTGCAGTTAACATTGATCTGGTCCCAGTCTATTTGCTTTAATTCTTCTGTTGTCATATTTTCTAAATCAATATAAGAAGCCATCTTTCATCCTTATCTGTATCGTTTTTCGAACTTAATGATTTCCTTCGCACACTTCCCGTAGGAAAACCCGGGAGCAGATGATCACTACCGGGTTTTATTCCCACAGACAATACTCCAACCGATCCGGCTGACTGCCGTGAGGATCATATTTTCTTACAGCACGCCACTGCCAGCGCTCCCGGCCCGATGTGACAGGCCACACTTAGCGACAATGGATCCATATGCACATCAAACCCCGGGAATGCCTCCATGACCTCTTTCTTAAACTGTCCCGCAGCTTCCACGTCATATGTGTACGCCACCTGCAGCCAGATATTATCCGGTGTTGCACCGCCAAACCGTTTCTCCATGTCACCCCGGATAGCATTGATCATAATAGACTTGCCCTGGGATATGGTTCTAGCCTTGGCAAAGGCATCCAGTTTGTCTCCTTGTATCTGTAATACCGGTTTTAAACGCAGTATCGTGCCAAGAGCGGCCGCAGCCGGTGTGATCCTGCCGCCTTTTTTCAGATAATACAAGGTATCTAACATAATATAAATACTGGAGTTAAATTTATCATCCTCCAGAAACTGTTTGACGGCTGCCGCATCCATGCCTCGTTCAATAAGCGAAAGAGCATCCAGTGCCGACTGTCTCTGGGTCACGGAAATCCTCTGGTTATTCACTACCTGCACTTTCCCGTCATAATCCCCGGCAAGCATCATGGCACTCTGGCAGGAACCGCTTAGGCCGCTGGACATGGGAATATGCACGATCTCATCGTAGTCTTTGAGCACCTCATCCCACAACTGCAGGATGGAATCAGGGCTTGGCTGACTGGTAATCACATCTGCGCCGCCTGAGAGACGCTCATAAAAAGCCCCCTGTGTCAATGTAATATCTTCATAAAATGTCTCGTCATCAATCATAAAAGGCATCGGTAGTACATAGAGACCATACTCCTTCGCCTGAGACTGTGTAATGCCGCTATTACTGTCTGTAATGACCGCAATCTTCTTCGCCATAAATGTCAATTTCTCCCATTTTCTATAAAATAATCCTATCTATTAATCTTACTGTCAGATAGTCCTAAAGTCAACCTCATTTATCAGATCCTGTGTCAGGCTCTCCCGCAGGACCCCATATTCCTCTCCGGACAGTTCCCTGTCTTCCAGCAGAATCCTGTCGGCCCAGTCACTGGCGCACTGCAACAATGCTGCATCCTGATAGATGTCTCCCAGTACGAATCGCAAGTCGCCGCTCTGCCTGATGCCGAAAAGATCTCCCGGCCCCCGCAGCGCCAGATCCTGACTGGCAATATAGAAACCGTCGTTGGACTCATTGAGTATTTTGAGCCGCTTCATGGTCTCCGGACGTTCGGACTTACTGATGAAAATACAATAGGACTGCTTGTCTCCCCGTCCCACACGGCCTCTGAGCTGATGAAGCTGTGCCAGGCCAAACCGTTCCGCATTCTCCACCATCATCACCGTGGCATTCGGCACATTAATCCCCACCTCTATGACCGTGGTCGACACAAGCACATCGATATGATGGGCCTCAAATTCTTCCATGATCTTATTCTTTTGCGCAGGTTTCATGCGACCATGAAGGGAGGCAATCTGTATGGAGGGAGAAAGCGCCTGCCGCAGTTTCGCGGTATAAGACCCCACATCCTCCAACTCCTGCGACTCCCCCTCTTCCACCATCGGACAGATGACATATACCTGTCTGCCAGCAGCCACTTCCTTTTCAATGAATTTATAGGCGGTATGCCGGTAAGAAGTGTTCACCACACAGTTTTTTATAGGGAGGCGGTCTGCCGGCAGTTCGTCCAGCACGGAAATATGCAGATCCCCATATAGAATGATCGCCAGCGTTCTGGGAATCGGCGTGGCACTCATCACCAGGACATGTACGGCGTCTCCCTTCTGGGCCAGGCTCTCCCGCTGTCTGACGCCAAAACGGTGCTGCTCATCGGTGATCACCAGCGCCAGATTATGATAGACCACCTTCTCCTGAATCAGGGCATGGGTTCCCAGAATAATATCCGCTTCGCCGCTCTCGATCTGTGCATAAATCTCCTTTCGCTCCCTGGCCGGTGTGGAACCTGTCAGCAGCACCGGATGAATCGCTATCTGATACTGCCTGGCCAATTTCATCAGCGTCTCATAGTGCTGTCTGGCCAGTACTTCCGTGGGTGCCATCATGGCTCCCTGACAGCCGTTTCCCACACACATGATCAGGGACAGGAATGCCAGAATCGTCTTACCGGAGCCCACATCTCCCTGGATCAGACGGTTCATGATGTATTCCGAGGTCAGATCGTCCTGAATCTCCCGCCACACTCTTATCTGCGCTCCTGTCAGCCGGTAAGGAAGAGCCTCGATCAGCCGTTTGGTCTGCGCCACTTCGATCATGGGATGCGCATTCTTCATCTGTTCACTGGCATCCCGCATCCTGCGAAGAACCAGAATAAAGCGGAAAAACTCATCGAATACCAGTCTTTCCCTGGCCTTCACCAGGGTATCTTTGTCTGTCGGGAAATGCATCTGCTCCACAGCCTCTTCCAGCGTACAAAACCCCTGTGCTTTCCTGATCTTGTCCGGCAGCGGATCGGCCGATAGATCTACCAGGGCAATAGCCTGGCGCATAGCCTTTGTGATGGCCTTGTTCGACAATCCTTTTGTTGTGGAATACAGTGGCTGCAGACAGTTTAACAGTGACAGATATTCTTCCGGCTTATAGATCTTCGCCTGTTCCATAACATAATGCTGTCCCTTTCGCTGCATACTGCCCCGGAAGATATACGTGACGCCTCTTTTCAGACTGTTTTTCAGATAGGGCATATTAAAATAAGTCATATTTACCGCTGTGCCGTCACAGACTATCTGAAAAGTCGTGATACTAAGTCCACGCACATGCCTGGTCGCCACATTCCCCACAATCTGCCCGGCCACCGCCGCCATCTCTTCCAGAGATGCTTTCTCAGGAGAAACCGGTTCCCCAAACTGTTCATAGCCTCTCGGATAATACCGCACCAGATCCTGCGCCGTGTTGATATATAGTTTTGCAAAAAGGCCGGCGGTCTTTTCTCCGATCCCTTTCAGTGACCTGATATCCATAGCATCTCCTCACAACATAGAAATCCCTGACAGTAATGCGTAAAAAGTACGTATTATCATCAGGGATATGGTCGAACATCTTCTATTCGGCAGATACGATATAATAATAGATCGGCTGTCCGCCGTACTGCAGCTCGATATCACAATCCGGGAATTTCGATTCGATCTGCTCCCGCAGTTTCTCCGCATCTTCCTCCGTTATCTCTGCACCATAATATATACTGATCAGTTCCATCTCCTCTGTCACCATGGCCTCTACCATCGCAAGCGTGACACTGGATATGGCCGTTCCCACAGAAAGGATACCTTTATCGCCAAGACCCATAAAGTCGCCCTGCTTGATCTCCTGCCCGTCAATATTGGTATCCCGTACCGCATAGGTTACCTGGCCTGTCGCGACGCCCTTCATCTCTTCCATCATCGCTTCCGTATTCTCTTCCACCGAAAGATCCGGTACATAGTTGATCACGGCTGTGATGCCCTGCGGCACTGTCTTAGTCGGGATCACGATGATATTTTTATCTTTGACAAGCGACTGTGCCTGATTCGCCGCCAGAATAATGTTTTTGTTATTCGGCAGGATGAATACGTGGTCCGCATTGACCTTATCGATAGCATTCAACATATCTTCCGTACTGGGATTCATCGTCTGGCCGCCCTCGATGATATAATCCACTCCAAGGCCCTTAAAAATCTCTCCGATGCCGTCACCCACAGATACCGCGATGAAGCCCACCTCTTTCTTAGGGCCTGGAAGATCGTCTTCCACCGGCTTGGGTTCCTCTTTCTGAGAAAGTTTAAACAATTTCTCCTGGTGTTCCAATCGCATATTATCAATCTTCATATTGGACAATGCACCGTATTTCAACGCCTTCTGGATGGCCAGACCCGGATCGTTGGTATGTACGTGCACCTTTACCACGTCCTCATCCGCTACCACGACGATGGAATCACCGATAGATTCCAGATATGCCTTAAAATCCATCTCCGTCTTAATGTTAAACACCTTGTTTAACATAATGATAAACTCGGTGCAGTAACCAAACTTAATCTCAGCATTGGCCTGCGCTTCAAAGTTGGGCGTCCCGGATTTTGAGGAAGCCGAAACAGCACCTGTCTTATCAAGCGTCAGATCGATTTCCTTTCCAAGATAAGCGTCGTAGGCGCCTTTTAACACCTGCATCAATCCTTGACCGCCAGAGTCAACAACCCCGGCCTGCTTAAGTACCGGCAACAATTCCGGTGTCTGCTCCAGGACTCGATCCGCATGTTCTATCACCTGAGACAGGAATTCAGAAAGATCCGTAACACCGGCATCCGCCAGTTCCCTTGCCTTTATGGCACCGCCTTTTGCCACGGTGAGGATTGTACCTTCTTTGGGTTTCATGACAGCTTTATAAGCCGTCTCCACCGCTTTCTCAAATGCTGATGCCAGCACGGGAACCGTAATCTCCTGGCATTCCTTTACCCCCTTGGTAAACCCTCTGAAAAGCTGGGACAAGATCACACCAGAATTACCCCTGGCACCCCGGAGTGAACCGGAAGAGATTGCCTTGCACAAAGATGCCATATCGATATCACCCATATCATAGAGCGAGGAAACTTCTCTCGCCGCAGACATGATCGTCAGCGTCATATTCGTACCCGTGTCGCCGTCCGGCACCGGAAATACATTTAACTCATTGATCCACTCTTTTTCACTCTCCAGATTTTTGGCACCTGCCAGAAACATTTTCGCCATCAACCTGGCATCTATCGTATTTGAATCCACCTTATTTGATCCTCCTCTAGTCAATCACTTTCACACCTTCTACGAAGATGTTTATCTTTTCTATCTCAATCCCGGTAAACTCTTCTACCTTATATTTAACGCTGTCGATCAGATTATCCGCCACCGCCAAAATACTCACGCCGTAAGAAACGATGATATGAAAGTTGATCGTCAGCTTATTATTGTTTAAAAAAACCTGAATTCCCCGGGTCATGCTGTCTTTTTTCAGTAGTTTGACCAGACCATCCCTGACGCTCATACTGGCCATGCCGACCACACCGAAGCACTCCATCGCCACAGTACCTGCATACTGGGCTATCACTTCCTGATCAATAGAAATATTTCCCATATGGGTGTCCATCGAAGAGACTTTCATAGTTTACCTCCTTATTATTCTAAACATATATTGCTATTATAACCCGATATACCAAAAAATGAAACAAAAAATATACTATAATTTACCATCGACATAAATTCCATGTCCAAATTATGTAATTTATGCTTGCAATATGCTCTACTTTCTGCTATTATACAAATGTTGCATAAATCGGGTCATACCTGATGAGAAGATCCGCTTCGCGGATTCGGATTTCATTTTGAGAATTTCTTATACTATAATCGTTAGGAGGTGCAAAGATGGCTAAATGTGATATTTGTGGTAAGGGCGCTCATTTTGGAAATAACGTAAGCCATTCTCATAGAAGATCTAACAGAATTTGGAATTCCAACATTCAGAATGTTAAATGCAAAGTGAATGGCGCCAGCAAGAAGCTGCACGTGTGTACACGCTGCTTAAGATCTGGTAAAGTGGAGCGCGCTTAATTTTCCTAAGACTTTATGAATGCATATGCGAAAGACCAATCTCAGTCGATTGGTCTTTTTGTTTGCCATTCTCTCTTACGCCTGCTTAAAACCTTCATACTCTCTTTTCAGGTTCTCATACTCTCTGTTGATTTTCTGTATGATCTGGGTATCTCCTGCCAGATTGTCCGGATGAAATATCTTCGTCAAATCCTTATACCGCTTCTTTAAAGTCAGTGGATTCTTCACCCCATGGAAAAAGACCGACACTTCCGATACCCCCTCATATACACTGTGTTCTTCCAGAAATTCCTTTTCCGCCGCAAGTCTTGCCCGTTCTTTGTCAAGCCTTCTGCGGTCAATATCAAGCTGTTGAAACCCGTTTTGCAAAATCTCCAGCTTCTTGGCAAAAAACTGATTGTCCTCTTTAAGCCGCTGCTGTTCACTGGATATCCTGCGGTTCAAAACTTTCATTTCCTCCTGGAACTGTACTTTTTCCTGCAGGAACTTCTCCTGCTGATGCTCTAACTCCTTCGCCGCCGTTGCAAGACGGATATTCTCCCGGAAAAGCCAGGCCTTCAACTCCTGTAGTTCTCTCTCAGAGCCGTGCACCAGTATCTCTTCAAATTTCTCCATAGTACTCCTCTGTCAAATTCGCAGCTATCAATCACAGCAAAAAAATGCGTATCCTATCAGCATAAGCAAAACGATCAGCACTAGCCCGACGAACCGATTCGCCAAAAAGAGCATGACTATCATTCCACAGGCGACACAAAGCGCGACAAAACCGATCATCTTCTTCATATGCTGCTATCCCTGTTTATACTTTTACTATACTATATGATCTTTTGCCCAAAATGATTCTAAAGCCAGGCTTATGGCTTTTATTTTACTTATCCTGTTCCGGGAAAGCGATATCCACCGCGGCATCATCCTCGATCATCTCTTCCTTCGGTGCCGTAAACTTCTCCACAATATCCGGAATCATATCAAGCACTTTGGTGACAGTATCCTGATTCTTGATATTCACAAGTTTGGTAGAACCGTTTTTGATCACAAGCACTGCACTGGGTGTCATCTTGGCAGAAAATCCGCCGCCACCGCCATTCTTCTTATCTCCGGCGCTGGCTCCCGCTCCCACACCAAAACTCACGTCCACTAACGGTAAAATAATGGTATCGCCAACCTGCGTGGCATCCCCCACTACTGTTTTGGTACCGATTACGGCATTCATGCCCTTCATCAGAGATTCTATCACACCTGTAAAATTATTTTCTGCCATTTATACTGCCTCCTTCTTCAATAATCTGATTAATTTCTTGATATCCTTATTAAAATAAACACGTACTGCCATCCGCAGGAAGGTACCAAACCGGATCCGGCCTTTGATAAATATCCACCCTTCTATACGCTTTTTCTCAAAATCGCCGGCCACATCCAACTGTCCGCCAAAAACGGGATACAGCATGCCACAGATGGCGAGTATCTGTCCGGTCGCTGCCGGATCATCCATGCCGACAATCAGTTGTCCCTCAAACTTCTGCGGTTTCAGACTCTTTAGTATCCTGACAAGTTCCCCCCTGCAGAGCCGGAAGGAATTTTGAAAGGTCTCACTTTCCACAACTTCTTTGTAATACTGTATATTATCCGATATAGACCTTATTCTATCACACAAACGCCTGATTGTGTACTGTATATTTTCAAAGAACTGCTTTATTTTTTGCATGATCTTTTGCAGGATGGCAGGGATGGCACGCAGCTTGTCCACAAAACCGGGAGCATCTTTCGTATCCTCTTGCTTCTGTTCCTTTCTTGCAGCCTTGATGGTGACTGTTGGAACCTTCTCTTTTTGGGCGGCTTTGTGGCGTTTTGATCCGTTTTCCTTGGATTCGCTTTGTGCCGCTTCCTCTGTTTGTTTCTTCTTTTCCGCCTTTTCTTCCCGGTTCTTTTTCGTTTTCTTTCCGGAAGATTCTTTCTCTTCTGCTCCTTTTTTCGCCGGCATCTTTAAGATCGTAAAGATCATGACCCGCACCCGGACCATCACTTCTGCCGGATACTGGATCAGAATATTTAAAAGATGCAAAAGCCAGGTGACCTGCACCCGGACCATTACCGGCGGCTGATCCTCTCCCTCTTCCCTTGAGACCTCAATCCGATAGCGCACCGGTACAAACAGTACACAAAGAAGCGCCAGCAAAAGGATTCCGATCACACACAAGAGCACGATTCCTATGATTTTTAGAATAAGCAATATGATATGTAGCATATTTTCTCCAACAACACCTGACGCGCTTTTCCTTACAAATGCTATATAACCACGGTATTAGCTGTTTCCTTTCCCTTTACCTGCAATTGGCCATATCATCCAAGTCAAGATAAGCCAAAAGATCTCCCCGGCCGGTTGCGTCTACGGCTTCTTTTGCGATCTTCTCAATCAATCCGAACGCTTCCTCCTGACTGCCCGCTATTCCCAGAATGGCCGGTGGATTTTCTTTATAATACCACTGCTGCAGCATCAGACTGTGATAAATCTCAATCCGTTTCTTGTCCTGCATGCAGGCGATGACATAGATGCCCGGCAGTTTCTTATATTTTTTCAGTTTCTTTATGATCTTTTGAGGCTTTTTAACAGTATCCCCAATATAGAGGTTTTTATAAAATTCCATGTAGTTCCCCTGTCAAATGATAAAACTATATAGCAAGATAATACCTCAGGTTAATAAACCTGCGTCTATTCTACCACACTTTCAGAAAATAGAACAGAATATCTTAAACTTTAGGGTTGTCATTCATCTTCTTTGCGAAGAACCCTCTGGAAGTATGCATCAATTTCAGGGTTTTCAATAGATTTGTTTTCTGCTATCATGAAAATAGGAGGGAATTTCTATGAAAAATGTAGCTCGTATGACTCTGGAAAAAGGCATGGTGATTGGGGAGGATGTCTACAATTACCAGAATGAACTGCTCTATCCGAAGGATACAGTAGTAACGGACAAAGTGATCGCCAAGTTGGCGCGCCACTCCATCATCTGTGTGGCAATCAAAGAAGAGGTCGATTATGCCACCACACATTTTGAGAAAGTGCGGCTGAGCAGCGAATTTAAATATTTTGAATTTACATACAATGACTGTATGCCCATCTATAGTCTGTTGATGACGGATTTTGTAGAAAAGGGCATCCCGGTGCGCATGAGCAAGCTGATGGATCTGTATGTCAAAATCACTTCCTGCGCAAGAAACGGGGAGCAGCTTCTTGATTTTCTGTACAATATGCTGCCCCGGGAAGACGATATGACACATGCCCACTGCCTCAATTCCGCGCTAATCGCCGGCGTGTTCGGTACCTGGTGGAAACTTTCCAAAGAAGATGTATTCTTGTTGATCCAGTGCGGCTTTTTCTATGATATCGGCAAGTTAAAACTCCCCCAGGAACTGCTCTGGAAACCGGATAAACTGACCGATCTGGAATTTACCAAATTAAAAACCCATACCATGCTTGGTTTTGACCTGTTAAAAGATCAGAACTTAAACGAACATGTGATCAAAGCCACGCTCATGCATCATGAGCGCTGTGACGGTTCCGGGTATCCTTCTAAACTGCATAGCGATAAGATTGATATTTTTGCCAAGTATATTGCCGTCATAGATGCCTATGAGGCCATGACTTCTGCCCGGACTTACAGGCAGTCCTTAAACCCGTTCCAGGTGATAGACAATTTCGAAAAAGAAGGGTTCGTAAAATTTGATGAGACCATTCTCCGGCCGATCCTCTATCATATTGCCTCTACACAGCTTACTTTTCATGTGCGGTTAAGCGATGATACGGAGGCCACCGTCAAAGAAGTCAACAAAGCACATTTTTCAAGACCTTTGCTGCAGACAAAAAACGGCGGACTGATCGATCTTGCTAGTCGCCCGGACCTGCAGATTACCGCCATTTACTAAATCTGACTGTAACGGTACCTTTAAACCGGAGACGGGACGCAGCGTTTTACGATCTGCTGTAGACACGATATTTCAAATTATTCAAAATAAGCATCAAAGATCCGTCTGGCGATCGGTACCGCATAGTCTCCGCCAGAACCAGCGCCTTCTATAATAATAGTCACACAAAGCTGCGGATCCTCCACCGGTGCAAATCCGGTGAACCAGGCATGGGAATCCGTCTTGACGGCATTGTACTCTGCCGAGCCGGTCTTGCCTGCCGCCGTATAAGAGGCATCTTTCAGTTTCGTGCCGGTACCGCTTTGTACCACTTCCTGCATCAGGCCTTTCATGATTGCCGCTTCCTGTTCACTCATCAGCCGTTTATAGGTGGTGGCCTCAAACTGTTTGATCACGTTTCCCTCGTGCGTTTCCACATGATCCACCAGATAAGGTTTCATCAACATGCCGTCATTGGCAATGGCACAGGTGATCATATTCATCTGCAGCGGCGTGACTGCCGTGGTACCCTGGCCGATGGCCGCCTGCATCACATCCGCATCTTCCGTGTTTTCATCGATCAAAAGCCTGCTCTGATTATAGGCAAATCCTACTTTTAATTCCTGATTGAACAAAAGACCTTCCAACGTGTCTGCAAACCGGCCGCGGTCAAGCTGCATACCTATATTGGCAAAAGAGGCATTGCAGGACTTGGCAAAGGATTTGGTGAAATCCTCATAACCGTGAACCGTACCATGGTAGCAATTGATCGTTTCCTCCCCATGGGTAAACATTCCGTTGCACTGATATGTGTATTGACTATACGAGTCAGGATTCTCCCGGATATATTCCAGTGCCGTCACGATCTTAAAGGTAGACCCCGGCGGATACAACCCCTGTGTCACGCGGTTTAGCAGCACGCCGCTCTCCTTGTCTGCCAGAAGGTCGTCCCAGATCACCGCGATCTCATTGGGATCAAAATCCGGCTTGGACACCATGGCAAGTATAGTCCCGGTAGACGGATCCGTTACGATGACGGCTCCTTTATATAGTCCTAACGAATCATAGGCGACCTGCTGTAAGTCTACATTCAGGGTCGTCACCACATTATCGCCCGGATATTTCAAGCCTGCCACATCGCTTGCCACCTTCTCGGACAGTTTCGCATTGGAATTGATCAGGTAATAATTGGCTGATGACTCAATGCCAAAGCGGCCGTTGGAAGCATATCCGACCACATGAGAGAACATCTTACCATAAGGATATACCCTGGTCTCCTTTCCCTCCTCATCCGTCTGTGTCTGTGCAAGTACCTGTCTGCCTTCCGCATAGATCGTCCCTCTGGTATTCTGCGCCACCAGAATTTCCTGCCTGCTGTTGTAACTGTTGTTCATCAGTTCCTGTTGATGCGTGATGGCATAATAACAGGTATAGCCCATCATCCCCAGAAATACCGCGACAAAGAAGTATGTGACCGCAAGGATCTGCTTATTCCTCTTCTTCCTCGTCTTCTCCTGCTTCATCCTCTTCGTCTGCTTTTCTTTCTGCCGCGTATTGAATTCTTCTTCGTTTTCTCTTCTTTTTGGCACGTCTGTCTCCTTCATCCTGCCTAATGATATATAGTCCCTCTATAATAAAGAACATGATCAGCGTTGTCAGTATGGAACTGCCCCCATAGCTGATAAAGGGCAGTGTCACACCGGTCATGGGTATAAACTTGGTACCGCCTCCAATGGTCAGAAATACCTGAAAGATATAGGTAACACCCAGTCCAAAGGCAATCAGTCTGTAAAATCCGTTCTGCAGCTTGATGGCTATATTCATAAACATGATAAAGCAGCTAATGCAGATCAAAATCAGGCACATGGAAAAGACAATTCCCAGTTCTTCCGCCACTGCGGAATACACAAAATCTGCCTCCACGAGCGGAATTGCCGTCGGATTGCCCCGAAAAAGCCCCAGTCCGAACCAGCCGCCGCTGCTGATGCCAAAGAGCGACTGGGTAATCTGAAAACCGGCCGCATCGATGCAGCTAAAGGGATCCCGCCAGGCCTGCACACGCACCTGCACATGGCCAAACAAATGATAGGCCGCTACTGCCGCAACACTGCCGCCCGCTGCACCTAATAACAGATAGATCCACTGACCCGTAGCGATAAACACCATCAATACATAGACAATAAAGAAGATTAGGGCGCTGCCAAGGTCCTTGGATGCCACCAGAATGAGCACATGAAGCCCTGCCAGTACCGCCGTTACGGCCACTCTTAAGAAATCCTGGGATTCACTGAGTGCGCTGGCAAGAAAGAATACAAAAATGATTTTGACAAACTCCGAGGGCTGAAAGGTAACCCCTCCCACAGAATAAGAAATCTTCGAGCCGTAGGTGACTGACCCTAAGATCAGCACGATCCCCAGGGCCGCGATCCCCACACCCGCATAGACCCAGGTAAGGCTCTTTAAAAACTTGAGCTTATGAATAAAATAAGGAATCAGCATACTCATGATGAGGGATACTGTCACAATAAAAAACTGTTTGATGGCTTTCTCGTAAGACAGCCGGGAAAGAATGACAAATCCAATGCTCAAAAGCATACACATATTGTTGATGATCAGCCTGTTCCCCCTAGGATAAATCATTCGAAACAGCATGATTGTTGCAAATAACAGTATCTGCTGTAAGATATAAAACAGCAGATATTCCATTTTGCCCGTCTCAAAACATATCACCAGAAAGCACGAAAAATGCACCAGAAACATAAAGAGATTCTGACGGATATAGATGCCCTTACGCCGCTCTTCCTCCTGAAACCGAAATACCAGAAAGCATTCAAGCGTGTAAAGGGCGATAAACAGTGTAATGATATATTTAGAAAGTTCTGTGATATATAATTCCATATAACTTATTCAACGCCCCTTTTCAAATGTCCTGTTGTAAACCCGGAAGAGGGAAACGCTCCGGCAAGAATCTGCCGGCACTCGGCCTCCGACTCCAGCACGAAGTCATAACGCCAAACGTCTGCGCCGACCCTTTTTGCCTCTTTATCACTTGTGTGCAGAGAATACGGCACCGAATTGTATATGATATTATAGCAGTGTTCACAGTTGACGGCCACAGGGAAGCTGGTCTGATAGCGGTCCTTAAGATAAATCTGCCTTCTCTCCTCTCTATGGGGCTGGCAGATGCCGGCTGTCTTTCGCAGACAGTTGGCCGTGACCATCATAGGAATCCGGCCGTATACCACTAGAATAGTACGCATGCCAAGTTCTCCCGCAGACTGAACAAGATGAAAAGCTTCCCCTGCATTTAATTCATAAGGAAGCGTATACTCCCTTCCATAGTCTTTCCAGAATTTCAGTGTTTCCTGATTGAAACAATACAAACCGGTATCGGGAATGACCGCGTAATCCCCTTTAAGATGACTTACATAGGAAAGCCCCTCCAGATTGCGGAGCAAAAATCCGCTCACCTTCCCATTCGACTCTTCAAGCCTCTGCGTCAGACGCTGTAAATATTCTGTATCACGCAGGCGCAGAATAGGAGGAAGAGCAAGATAATAAGAACAATTCTCCGATCGATGCTCGTCCCGTGTTGTATGCAAAGCGCCCATCAGGCTGATGATACGCTCATAATCCCGCAAAAACAGATCACTTTCGATAAATATCCGCCTACAACCATAGTCTGCCACGGCTGCAAATTGCTCATAAGTCGTAACAAGGCATTCTATAGCCGGCGTCTTTATTATTGACTCGGTCAGTCTACTATTCTTTTCGTATAATGGTATTGTTGTCTTATGAAAAACATTCTTTTGCTCCTGTGGCGTCTCATCGCCGATGGATTGTCCCTGTTCTGCGCTCCTGTCCTCAGGAAGCATCCGTCTGTCACATAACCCGGTTCCACAAATCACTTGATTCTCATATGCCTCTATGGCATCCCGGCGAAGCTGGTTCAGTGCACGCACCGGCACAAAAACATCTCCCTCTATATGAATCTGACAATCCGACACTGCCACACAGCTATTTCCTGTTTTCATCATCTGCTTTCTGATGTCTTCTGCCCGCAGAGGCGCATTTTGGGCCGCTTGTGCCACATCGCCTGTGATTTGTGTCTGTATCTGTTCCATATCCGGTTCATGGGGTTTCCCTGCGGCAGCCCCGTTCCCGTTTGCAAAAATCTGTCCCTTTTGCGTCTCTGTTCCTGTCACGCGTATCCGCATGGGCTCACCGGCTCTGACTTCTACCGATAGCCGCACCGACATCTTATCCGGCTCGTGAAGATAGTTCTCTCTGATTTCTTCAATCACACGGGCGTCACTGCCTGAATAACCCGGCTTTGTCAGCGTGATCATCTCTTTGCCATTATGTCTCTCATAATAACCAGTCTGTATCTCACTGCGGATATACAATCTCCGGAGCCTGTCCATATCCTCCGGTTCCACACGATATTCATCCGCGCCCTGACCGTAATACCGATCGATATATTTACGGTATATGGCAGTAACACCGGCTGCATATTCAGGCTGTTTCATGCGCCCTTCTATCTTAAAGGAGTCAATACCGGCCTCGATCAACTGCGGAATGTACGCAAGGGTACACATATCTTTCAGGCTGAGCGGATAACTCTCGCCCAATATCTGCTCCTGATTTGCATAAATCTGATAAGGAAGCCTGCAGGGCTGGGCACACCGCCCCCGGTTGCCGCTTCTGCCGCCCAAAATACTGCTGAACAGGCACTGCCCAGAATAACAGTAACACATAGCCCCATGAATAAAGCATTCGATCTCTATGTCTGTCTTCTCTTTCATTGTGCGCACTTCTGCAAGCGACAATTCTCTGGCAGGCACGATCCGCACGGCTCCCTGCTCCTTCAAAAAGGCCGCGGCTCCAGGCCCCGTCACCGTCATCTGTGTGCTGACATGCAACGCAAGCCCCGGAAAACATTCTCTGATCAGATTAAAAACGCCCAGATCTTGTACGATCACACCGTCAAGCCCCGCCTCATAAAAAGGCCGCAGATAATCATACAGCCTTGCCGTTTCCTTGTCCTTCAACAGCGTATTGACTGTCAGATATACTTTTCTGCCCATAAAATGAGCCACATGCAAAGCCCTGCATATTTCTTCTGTCGTGAAATTATCCGCATATGCTCTGGCTCCAAATTTCTCTCCTCCCAGATATACCGCGTCCGCGCCGGCATTCAGCGCGCCGGCAAAAGCTTCATAATTCCCGGCCGGAGAAAGTAATTCTACTTTTTTACCCAAATTGACTTCCCATTCCTTTATTATAAAAAGGAGATGCCTGACGGCATCTCCCGCTCTTATTTTTTACGTTCTTTTAGTTCTGTTTCCATACGGACAATCTTTTTGGCACTCTCATTTACCTCTGTCTGCAAATTCTTGACATTCTTCTCCGTATTTTCCAGCTTAATCTGAGAAGCGATCAGTTCATGCTTTAAATCATACATTTCCTTCTCTTTGTTCTGCAGTTCCTCCTCTAAGAGGCTGATCTGCTTCTTCGCCTTAAAATAATCATCTGCAATATTAAGCTGCAACAGCACATTCTGTGTATCGAGAGACTGTCTCTTAAAACTATCAACTTTATTATACTCGGCTATCTTATTATTGATGTAGGACGCTACCTTCTGTAGGTATTCCTCGCTCTCATAACCGCTCAGTGTAAACACCTTACCGGCAATGATCACTTCCGTATCTGTTTTTGTTGACATTGGGTCCCCTCCCATACTAAATATGCCGCCTGATAAAAATGCTCAACACTATATCTATTATATCTGTCTTAGGAAGGAATTTCAAGCCCAAAATGATGATATGCCGCATCCGTGACCACCCGCCCCCGGGGCGTTCGGTTTAAAAAACCATTTTGAATCAGATAAGGCTCATACACATCTTCGATCGTCCCGGCGTCCTCCCCGATGGCAGCCGCCAGAGTATCAAGGCCTACCGGCCCGCCCTTGAATTTCTCTATCATAGTGATCAATATATTCCTGTCCACATGATCTAACCCCATCTTGTCCACATCCATCAGATCCAGGGCCGTCTTTGCAATCTCTTCCGTGATCGCACCATCATACTTAACCTGTGCAAAATCTCTCACCCGTTTCAGGATACGGTTGGCAAGCCGCGGCGTACCTCTGCTTCTTCTGGCCAGTTCTACCGCCCCTTTCTCGTCAATCTCCACCCCCAGGATCCGGGCCGAATGAATGATGATAACTTTTAGTTCGTTCACCGTATAAAACTCCAGACGATGAATCATACCGAACCGGTCCCGCAGCGGCGCCGTAAGAAGCCCGGCCCGGGTGGTGGCACCCACCAAGGTGAAACGTGGAAGATCCAGACGGATAGAACGGGCTGTTGCGCCTTTTCCTATCATGATATCGATGGCATAATCCTCCATGGCCGGATACAATACTTCTTCCACCTGCCGGTTCAGCCTGTGGATTTCGTCCACAAACAACAGATCTCCCTCCTGCAGATTGTTTAAGATAGCCGCCATCTCCCCCGGCTTCTCAATCGCCGGACCGCTGGTGACTTTCATATGTACCCCCATCTCATTGGCAATGATTCCCGCCAGAGTCGTCTTGCCAAGACCTGGCGGGCCGTAGAACAAGACATGATCCAAAGCATCTCCCCGCTGTTTTGCAGCTTCTATGTAGATTTTCAGGTTATCCTTCACTTTTGTTTGACCAATATAGTCAACAAGCGTCTGCGGACGAAGAGAACCTTCTATCTTCATGTCTTCTTCCATCAGATTCGTCTCGATCATTCTGCCTGCCATCGTTCTTATCTCCATTTTTAAATCTGCCATGCGGCTTTCTCATTATTGCATACACTAAAACATATACTTTAGCGCCTGTTTCAGGATACCCTCCACCGTGGCATCTTCCTTGAGTTCTACCTTCCTGACTGCCGCCGTTGCATCCGATGCGGAATACCCAAGAGCCACCAGCGCCTCGATTGTTTCCTTCTTCATCTGGTTATCCACATTCTGTGAACCTGCCCCTTTCCCCGCTGTGTCCGCAGATGTACCGAACCCTTTTAACGTATCCTCCAGAGAAATCTTATCCCTTAAGTCTAAGATCACACGCTCCGCTGTTTTGGCACCGATGCCCGGCGCTTTCGCGATGGCTTTTGCATCCCCGGCCATCACTGCAAACCTGAGGGCATCCGCACTCATCACAGAAAGAATCGCCAGCCCGCCTTTGGGACCAATCCCGCTGACTGTGATCAGCTTCTTGAAAATCTCCAAATCATCCCTTGTCAAAAAACCATACAGAGAAAACGCATCCTCCCGCACCAGCGTATAGGTATAAATCTTGACTTCACTGCCGATTCCCGGCAAAAGATCCGCCGTTGTCGTAGATACTTTCACATTATACCCTATTCCACCGGTTTCCACCACCACAGAATCTTCCCCAATCTCTTCCAACGTTCCCTTTATATATGCATACATTCTATCATTCCTCTCTTCTATCACTAACCACCATGATTTCCCTTCGCAAAATCTCACAATCCACGGACGAACTTGTCCCGCCTCAGATAGGGAAGAAGTTCCATGCCGAGAATACCAAGAACGGCCCCCGTCACCACCCCGGACACGATCAATACCGGCAGATAATAAACAACCGCAAAAGTTTCCACCACAAACATGGCCACCGCAATCTGCCCCACATTATGGAATACACCCCCAAGCACACTTACCCCCGCCATGGAAAACCACCTGCACCTTCTGGCGATTACCATTACTGTAAAGCTGAACGCTGCTCCCGCAAGCGCATACAAGATCGCATACAGATTGCCGAACAAAAAGCCGGATAACACAATCCGCAGGCCATTCACCAACAATGCCTCCCTCGCACCGGCTGCAGGTGACCTGCCACTGTATAGCAGCAATACCACAATAAGATTCGGCAGCCCCAGCTTAATACCCGGTATCCCGAAGGTAAAAGGAATCAATGACTCTACATAAGAAAGAATCAGTGCCAGTGCCAGCAAAAAACCAAGTTCTACCGTTCTTTTCATCACTTCACCATCCCATCTGTCATCTCATCCTGTTGTGTTCCCGTAATCTCCACAACCAGTTTATGGGGCAGGCAGATGATGCTCTCCCCGCCGCTTCTGATAGGCGTATGGTGCACACAGATCTGATCCCGACAATCGGCAGCCTCCATCTTAACCTCTCCAGGCAAAATGCATACAAGATTATAACTGACACCTGCCGGAATCTCCGGACGTTCTTCCGATTTCGAAGCAACTGCCAGACTATTTTCATAAGTAATCAGATAATATATACATTGACTGTTATAGTCAGTCCCCTGGTTTTTAGGAAGTTTGCTTTCTGTCAGTTCCATTGTCATCATGATCTGACCATTATAGGAAATACGAAGTGTCTTCGCGTCTCCTCCACTGCCAATAAGAAACACTGACAGAATAAAGGCAGCCAGAAGACAGAAACCGATCAGAATAAAATCCCCCTTTTTCATATGCAGCTTGATTGCTTCTTTCCCATTCATATTGCTATCTTACCACAGCCGAACATATGTTTCAAGTACCCATTACACAGGAATCATGCTCTCACAAAATGTGCGTTACCTTCTGACAGACAAGTGCAAAATGATATTCCTCAAAAACTCTGTCACCATTTCCCCCTCCGGTCATAAGATAAACCATAAACAACATTTGGAGGGCACTAACATGAGCGACTTAACAGCTACTCACTGCGGATGCAACAATACCAATACTGCAAATAACGGATGTGGATGTGGTTCCTGGATCTGGATTCTCATCCTGTTATCCTGCTGCGGTAACAACGGCGACGGATGCGGATGCGGCAACAGTTTCTTCGGTAACGGCTTCTTTGGCGGTAACGACAACAACTGCTGTTCCTGGATCTGGATTCTTATCCTGTTATCCTGCTGCTGCAATAACTAAGCCTTACGTTTCATCTTAACACTTCTTTAACACACATCTGGAAAATAGGCTCTAGCTCTATTTAGAGCCTATTTTTCTCTCATGTGTCATATACTGTTAGAGAAAACACAGGCATCAGAAAGGCATATCCTATGACAGATAGAAATGAAGATGCGTCCAATGTTATGACATTCGATGCCTTATATACTACCAACCAGATCCAGAAACTCAAGGTTCTTCTCCCCTACATAGAACCTTCCATGCAGAAACATCTGGCCATCTACATCAAATATTTGGAACTGCAATACACCATGGATTACGTGCGCAGACATCCCTTTCAACTTTGTGGATGCGGGCTGTCCTTTTCGGAAAAGCCCGATCTGCGCAAATTATGTAAAGAATTATGTCTCTATTCCACCCCGGAAGAAATCAAACAGTTAGAACAGTTCCAGAATATGTTAAAGACACTGGAGACCGTACAGGAAATGTCCCAGACAATGTCCGCTATGCAGGAAATTTTCCCTGATATGTCTATGGAGTCTCTGTTTGACAATCCCTTTTCGGGAAATGGCAGTTTCGGAGAGGATGATTCAGAAAATACTCATAACGCTGACAGTTCTTCTGCCTCATCAGGTTCCTTCGAAAATACCGGTCCTTCCAAGGCGGCTCCCATATTGGATATGCTGATGAATATGCTCAGTCCGGAGCAGAAAGCCATGTACGAAACTTTGATTCAAAATTCTTAAAAGGAGTATCCCATGACCAATACCTGGATGAACGATCCCGCTATCGCACATATTGATAAAGCCAAACTGGAATTTTTGCAGTCCCTCGTATTTGAGAGCCAGTCCATGAAAAAAGAGCAGATGCTGCCTTTTTTGATGGCTGTCGCCAAAAGAGGACAGGATAACCACATCACTTTTACAAATGAAGAGATCGATACGATCATCGACACGATTAAAAGATATTCCACCTCAGAAGAACTGGACAGGATCAACAAAATGTTGAAGCTGAGAAGAAAATAGAGTCCTGTCTTTCCGGTGCCGGAGCACCCCGTCGGCTGCCCCGGCTGTTTTAAAATTCTTTTACCCCTATTCGGTCATTTTCATACAATTTAATCCAGATGGAATCTACTTGAGCGTTCAATATCCTGCTTCTAAATTCTGCCGGACAATCAGGAAATCGATATTGTACTCCTTCTTTTTCCTGCAATATTCTTTCGCCCTTAATAAAGTTAAATATTTCCCGCTGTTCATTGGTTACTATCAAATAGTTTTCATTACTTTTTCGAAAGCAAAGAAAACTCTCTGGAAAGCAGTCCTCATATAGCATATGAACTAACTGCTCCCACGGAAACATGCTTGTCCCACCCTGCCTGACCTCGACAATATGGACCATACCTGCTCTCTGCGCTTCCATCCAATCATTTAAATAGTTCCAACAATAAATATTTCTGATTTTTTCCATAAAAATCCCTCCGGTCTATGAACAGTATATCATAAACCGAAGAGATTTTATGCCGAAAGCAGCGCAAAACAACGCATGTTACCAAATTTTTTCTCCCAAATTTGACAGTTCCGGATATACCATTGTCTTATTTACGCCAATAGCCTTCAGCCATCCCGCAATCTCCTTTTTGACACTTCCATCAATTCTAATGGAATATAAGAATGGAGACGTATTCGGAAATTTACTCAGATAAAAGTCCTGAATCTTTTCCAGCGCCATATAATCAAAGTACTTCTTTTTACTCGGCCTGGTAAAAATATTATAGGCCATAAACATCCCGCTCTGTGCCCGTACTCTCTCATTTGCCCTGGAAGCATAAATAGCCATTGGGAGATACAGAATGTTTTCAGGATCCTTATGTAACGATAAACTCTTGATCTCCTCAAACGCTGCTTTATAAATGTCCTGTTCATCCTCTAATTCTCCAAGTAAGAACATCCCAAATTTCTCACTTTGATATGGTACCGATAAATTGGGCAGCCGCCTTGCATTTTCCTGTTGGGATTTTCCCATCAGACGATCCAGCTTTCGTCCCGAATTAACCTTAACAGCACTCATCATCTGATTCCTTGCTTCATTATACAGATTTGGGTGTAAAAGATAAAGAACCGCATCTTTTTCGTCCTGTTTTTTCTGATTACCGGAATCTATATAAGCCTCCAGCGCAAAATATAAAGCAGAAATCGCATTTTCCGTCCAGTCCAGATAAATCGTCGGCGAGCTATAATGCTGCATCAATGCAAGATAATCACATTCCGTATAACCAGTTTTATCGATCTTCTCCGATGCATTATCCATTCGGAACTTAAACTCATCATAAACGCCCCTCTGATAACTCCTCAAACTCTCCTCTTGATCCGCATGCTGTGCAAATTTTCGCATGGCTGTCGGCAAAAGCTTATATTCTACATTCTCATGACCGCGGTACCACAAGGCATTCTCCGTATCTCCGAAATGCTCCCTGCCCTGTTTTTTTAGATAATCTGATATTTTCTGGATTGTTTCAAACAGACCATTGATATCTTTCACTGTGTGTACATATGGTTGAACGCCGCACGTTTCTTCCTCTTCTTCCGTCATCAATGGATATAAATATCTCTCATTGTTTTTGTCACGTAAAACATCCACAAAGCGGTAGTAATGCTCTCCATGAAACCGTTCCTCACAGAGGTCATTTAAATCTTTAAATTTTTTCTGTTTTTGATAAGTTAAAATAATATCGATGTTATATCCAAATACTTCCTTCTGAAAGAGTTCTTTTGCATTTGAAATCCTTGAGCGCTTTTCTTCTTCTGTAAGATTGTCTGCATGCGCAGCATTCAAAATTGCCGTTCCATACGATCGGACAGCGTTATGATATTGTACTGTCTTCAGCCCTTCAAATTTCCTTAACGTTGCTTCTTCGCCTCGTCCTTTCACAGAGGACTGATCCACGATAATCTGCAAAAGAATACTGACGATGCTGTATTTTTCCAAATATTCCTGATACCAGTTTTGTATTCTGGCAAACCAGCCGCCTGCCTCCGTCTCAATTGTCTTTACATACTCTTTGGTTTCCTGCTCCTTGTCGGATGTGGATTTCTTTTCACTGAAATATAAACCAATATAGGATTGTATAAACGTACTCTTTAAATCCGTAAGCTTATCATGCTTGTCAACGTTACGAACTTTCCAACCCCAAATAGTATCCAGTGCAATGCCAATCCTTATACTATTTTGCACTTGGAATTCAGATTCGTTTTGTTTCAACAAATCATTCTGAATCTTAACATAATTCATTAAATAGGCAACGGCATCCATTCCGGACAATTCTATCATCGACAGATCACAGACTGCCTCTCTCAAAGCGTCTGATAACTGTACCAGTTGATCTATTCCCAAAAGCTGTCCGGCCGACAGCTCCGTTGATTTTAGCAATCTCTGAAATACGCCCAGTTTGGCCTCCGGGCTTATATTCGTGAACAAGCCCTCCAGAGAGCCCAAAAAACTGCCAAGAGTCTCACTTATCTCTTTTTCTTTATCCCGAAAATCAGGCGCCGTCCGGTCTATGATGGACACACAGTCTTGCATAATCTTTTCTCTTACCTGATACAATTCTTCCAGAACCTTATATAAGAGATTTTCTTCTAACATTATTTTTTCAGGTTCTTTTATATATTTCGTAAGTAATTCGAATAGTCTTTCTTCATATTGCAGCCACGGACTGCTCTTTTCGTTTATAACATTTCGAGTATATTTATCTTTGGCAGCATGCTTTACTCTCACTATAAGAGGATCACAATATTGATTCACCACGATCTGATAGATACTATAATTTAAAATTTTCTCTGTAATTTCATATGCTATGTTATACGCTTTCTCTTTACTTGCTGAATATATTAACCAACAAATTACGTTTTTCATAGCATAAACCGCTAAAATGCAGCCCTTAACCCAATTTCTTACAATCCGGTCCTTTGGAGCCACATAATGGAAAACTTCATGATACAGATATGGTACATAAGCCGGCAGGTCATACATTGCCACCATCGGAAAGCCAAACTTAATAAGCCTGTCCGCAAATGGATTATGATTGTCCATGAATAAGGAACTGGTAATGATAGGCACTGTATCTACGGAAATCAAAGGGATAATTTTTGACTGCCTGCTCTCTTCCTGCAAATGATAGGCAAGTTCTATAATATCCTTTATAATTCCAAAATATGCATACAAGATAAGATTGTTCTGCCCCGTATATCTCAAATGGCACTTCGGCGTATCCAATACTAAATTGTCAGATTCCGATATATGGATCGTTTGATATGCAAAACAATTCAAAATATCCTGAATCTCTTCCAATACTTTTGACGTCGTGAAACTGCCTGACACATCTTTCACCAGTTTAAGACTGCTCTTCAACATTTTTAAGACTGCCAATACCTGCTGGCTGTAATCCTCCGCCCACATTTTGTTTGATACGGATGCGATCTGAGAATGATAATCCCCGTACAACAAATCCAGAGAATCCACCATGCCTGCTGTCTTTGGGAATTCATCAAAGAACAATTTCCTCAATTTTTCATATTGTCTCTTAATCTCCTGCACATATGGCAATGTGTCGGTATTTTCTTTAGAATCATTAGAATTATTTGAATTATATTTCTCTGTCTCTGGACTCTTTTTGTCTGATAATTGCAGATGATCATTTATATCCGATTCACAAAGTTTCACACTGGTCTGCAGGATATGCCCTTTATAAAAACCATCTATGGGATCAAAAATTTTACCTTTTTCGAAACACTTATAAACATTCCTGGCAGGGGTTTCCACCAACAAATCATATTCGCCAACCGCATGAAAGTTTTTGGCCTCCGGAATCTTTTCCTTGATCGTATCAATTATGAACTGGTTGAGATTCGTCTGCAAAGTCATTTGCAGCAATGCAGTCCCTTTCAGTTCCTTAATCTTCTCCTCGTTATACCCATCTTTATTCTTAGCTAAAATAGTGAAAACAGATAGGAAGCGGTATTCGGGCCGTGCATTGATTTCCGAAGCCAGAATATCGCTTCCTTTGATGATATTGATCATTTTCAGAATATCTGTGAACTGGTCTGCCGCCCATATAACAGCCACTCCATAGGTTCCGAGAAGACCCAATACAGAACATTCTACTGACACGTTTTGTCTTGTTACAATTTCCAATATGTTCTTACGACAGATATTTAAAGAATCTTTGATAGTATTTTTGCTTTCTCCCTGACTGTCTTTAAACTGGAACATTGTAATACCAAGAAACAGCTTGGTGCATAAGGAAGAACTGCCATCATGATTTGAAAAAAATCCACATGTATCATTCATTTCCCGATACTCCAACTGATTTCTGTCTGCCAGTTCAAACAAAAGAATTTTCTGTCTGTCCCCAATCCATTCTCTGGACATTTTAGAAACATCTCTCATTCGGGAAAATGCATTGGTTCTGGAAACAGTCATCTTATCAAATTCACCGAAGGTGACATATATTTTATTCTTCAATTCTGAATCCGCAATCCTCTGTTCCGTCCAATACTTCTCATCCGAAATAATATTTTTGTACAACTCAATTATGTATCCAGACATTACTATCTTCCCGCCCCCAAATTATCTCAATCTTTCTTTGACCAGACTTCCGTCTGAGTCCGTATAATATGCATATCTGAAAACTCCTCCAGTGACAACCGGATTTCGATCCTGCTTTGTCTCGACAGCCGGCATTTCCTCAAAGAAAGAATTCTTTCGTTTTCCAGGTGCGTATCTTTCCTTTAATTCTGTCATACTACAGTCTCCTTTCTGATAAAAATAAATGATTGTTATGTTCTTCACTAATGAACCGCGTGTAGTTCACCGGTGAAGTTTTTGGTTTCTTAGTGAACTTTTCATAAATGAACTTTATTTTTCGCAAAAATACCGCATTCTAAGGCTTTTACTCAAAACTCCTGCCATATTTTGATTTGTATACCGTTCTTTATGTTACAAAAAATTATAATCTCTAAAACAATTTTTGTAAAGCATTTTGTAGTTCTTTCTTTCATTTTTATATAGTTTTATATAATTTTAACAATTTTTTTGAGAAATTTTCGATTTAATCAGTTCACTCATGCAATGAACTTTCGTGTTCATTGTTAATTTCGATGAACAGCACTGTTCATTTCCCGAATGAACTTCCTGGTAAATACTATTGCCTTCTCTGTCAGTATCTGCTATTATCATGGTATCGTGATACCAAAATTGCTACAAAAATGAGGTAAAACATGGAAAAGAACATAGAAATAAATCAGAAAAGTACAAATGACTCTCTAACCTCTGCAGATATTGCCAACATCAAAAATGGACTCACAGATGATCGTTTTGCAATCCTAAAGGCAATCTATGATACCCCTGACATTCAGCATAAGGCACTTTGTGAAAAGTTGAACAAAAAGCCCAACAATTTGAGTAACATGCTCGGCAAAATAGAAGATATTAAAATAAAATTAATCATAACAACCAAAATCGGGGCAGAAAAGTACTATACTCTCACTACTGCTGCAAAGCAATATGTGGAACAGGAATTAATCATGGCTGAACATCTTTCAGAAGATAGTGTATCCGATCACAGGTATGTCGACCCTGTGATCACAGAAGCATCAGAAACTTTGGATCTCTTCAAGATAAAATGCGGTCCTATGTGGAATTCTACCTTATATGCTCTATTGTCCGGTGATAATGTACTTCTAAATGCAGAACAAAAGCAAATCTATCATAATCTCCTGAACAGTTTTTATGCCTGTCAGAAAAAGAGCGCGGAAGCAATACAGCAGATATATGATTCTCTGGAAGACGAAAAACTGGTTCATGCAGTGAAAGAACATCTGCATACAAAATTTTTCCATTTTAATAATTTAAAACCTATTTTAACACCATCCGTATCCAATATAACCAACTCATTTGAAATGATAGATGATGTCTTTTTTGAATTACACCCGTTGGTTTTTGTAAAGCCGGAACGTTTTAATTCTGCCGAACATGTTAATTCTTCAAGACAATCATTGTCCACTGAACAATATAATAATCTTCTGCTTAGTATTGCGAAACTGTATTTTGAATTCACTAATAATCAATATTCCAAAAGCAAAGCCGTTTCAAATTGGGTTACAGAGTATTTTCTGAATGAAACAATAGCATTCTATATTGCTGAAAAGTGTTCTTTGCTTACGTGTTCCCATAGATTTCATAAACCGGAAAATCATACTTAAATTTCTATCATGAATTGTGCATAAGAAACGTTCTGGAATATATTACTTTTTCGGTCATGGCATAATATCAAAATCCACATCCACAGACTCCCCGTCACAGGAGACCGCAATATCCAATGCGAAATGTGCCGCAATCGTCTTCAAATATTTTCTGTCAGACCCATATGCCGCAAGCATCGGCGCACAGGCATCCCTGCCGCTTATGGAAAGCATATACGGCCAGTCTTTAAAATGCCTTACGTATTCACAAGCAAAATCCAGAATACCGCGCTGAATCTCCCTGCAGCCCTCATGATTTTGCGGCATCTTCCCAAACCGCAGCTTCATACCGTCTGCAGACGGATAGAATCCCAGAAACTGCCTTGTCGGAGAAGATAACAACAGTTCCCAATACACATTGTCATCTGCCGCAGGGTCATGTTTTTTCAGCACATCACGATTAACAGTCTGTGAAAACAGATAACTAATCAGTTTTCCAGACTGCAACTGTGCCTCCGATGTTTCCGGTTCCGCATTGTTGATGCTGTTTGTTCCCGCAAGAATTCCCACAAGATCACAGGGAATCTGCCATTGCTTTAGAAGAATACGCAGCGCCATGGCACCGCTCCCCGCCCAGCCAATATCGACTGCCGCTGCCTTTTGACATCCCGAAAGCATTTGCGCGTAATATCTGCCTGCGGCCATTGACTGTCCGCGATATTTTGAAAGCACCGCTTCCCAGTGCGTCTGAAGATATTTCTTGACCAGTTCCACGTTCTCACTGTTCAAAAGCGTTGTTTCTTCCATCGGCAGATTCGGTATCAGTTCTTCTAGTTCCATTTCCCGCAGAACTTCCCCGATCTTTTTCCCCTGATTCACTTTATGATACAAAAAACGCCTAAAAAAATCATACCTGTTTTCGTCTGCTGTCAGTTTCAGCGCTGCCGCACGTGACCAATAAACATATCTCGTTTCCTCATCCGGATACAGCATGGTATAAACCTGCCTCAAAATATCCCCGTCACGCGACAAAAACAATACCCTGTCTATCCCATGATCTTTGACATAGTCATGAATAAACCGGCAATAGCCAACCGCAAATAAGCCCCCATAGACAAAGCCGTACTCATATTCTATAGAATGACTGCATAATCCGGAATAAAGAGAATGATTGACAATTCCCCGATATGCTCCCCCAATGACCGGCGACATATCCTGTGCCCGATAAACGGATGCCTCCATATCTGTATTTACATACTGCAATGCCGCAATCTTGTTCCTTTCGGCCATCTTCACATCACTGTGATAGTTGTCTCCCACATGAACCACCCGCACCTTTTTGCCAAATTCGTCCTCTATATCCGCAAGCACCCTGCGATGCAGACTGCCGTCCCACTTACTTTGTCCATAGGCACTGGAAATATATAACCTCCTAATCCCTTCATAGCCGTTCTCTGACAATATCTTATAAAGACATGCCTGCGGCAGATACATGTCCGTAACAACAATAATCGGCTTATTCCGCTTGCGAAGTTCCCGGAATATTCTTTGCATAAAGGGGTTCGCATAGCAAAGTGTCTCCTCCATCTGACATTCCAGGCTCTCACCATCCCCTGCCCGAATCCCGGTCTCCTGTTCCATCAGGCGCCAGATATCCGATAGCGTCACCTCATAGTTCCCGTCCTTTTGAAACTTCTTCTGACGTGCCAAAGCCTCGATTTCCATCCGAATCCGCTTAAAATCAAGGAAATCCAGTTTCTCTCCCATCAGGAAAAACAAGTCTTGCGGCGCTGAGAACGGACGAAAGATCAGCGTATCAAACAGATCAAAGGAAATCACATCATAACCGGACAGATAGTTTACATAACTTTCTATCATCTTATCCGAATAGAACGGCTCATTCTTACCTGACTGTATACTTTGCTTCTGTTCCAGGATGTGATGGCACTGACAACAAGCTTTTTGTGATTCACTCACTGTATAGGGAATTCTCTTTTCTTCGTAGATCGCAGTTTTCTTGGAACGGCCTAAAAACCGGCAGAAAAACACATAGTAACACAGATTCAGCCATATAAGATAAACCCATGAAAGGATACGGCAAATGCCGCCTGTTCCGTCATGCATCCTGTGATACCGCTCTCTTATACCGCTTTGTCTGTTTACAAGAATGTGATATATTTTATTCCGCATTCCTTTAAAATCCTCTGCCCTTCCATTTATCGATCAGGTTCCGTACCGGCTTCGTCATCCTCCAACTGGTAGAATGTTCCATAGCTGCTATCCGCTGCCTTAAGTCTGCATTTTCCCGGTTCAGATTCTGGATCTGATTCTCCTTTTCCTCTGACACGCGGCAGGTTGCTTCTCGTTTTGCATAAGCTTCTTCGATCTGTTCTTTCAATTTCTCGTTTTCTTCTTCCAAAGTCTCAACTTCCCGACACTTACTTCGATATTTTTGATCCAGTTCTTCAAACTGCTGGATTCTGTCCTGTACAACAGAGTCCCAAATGGAGAACTCTCTTCTTCTTTGTGCGATACCAGCCATTACTGTGCCTCTCTTTCTTCCGTACTCTTCTTTGCCTGCATAATCTCCCACATGATTGAGAGCACCTCTCTTTTGTGTCTCTCATTTAGTCCACAAAAACAACTTCTAAACTCTTTGCTGGTAAAATCTTCCATCTCCTGACCAATATATTCCTGAAGCTGCTCTTCTGTTGAAATCCCGCTACCCCCCCCCCTGCGAAAAATGCCGTTATCCATATGTTCAAAAAAGCTATCCGTAGAAATGCCGTAAATTTGAGCGAGTTTATATAAAATCTTAACAGACGGCTGAATCCTGCCCGTCTCGTAATGAGAATACGTCTGCCTCGAAATACGCAGTCTGGACGCAATATCCTCCTGCTTGTAGTAATGAGATTTTCGAAGCTGCTTTAAATAATCTGATAATAATTGTCTGTCTTCCATGGCATCCTCCCCGCCCTAAGCAAATCCTCAAAAGTTTCCGGTTTCCCGCATGCTTCCGATCAGCCGCACATATGATTCCCGTAAATTAACCTCCGGCTTCCACCCCAACGCCTGCAATTTACTGGAATCCAGTTTCATTCTGGTATCCGCCGCATAACCAAATGTATTGGACTTGGGGATATCAAAAATAACCTTGATTCTACCGCCGGCAAGATCGCTGCACACCATCTGTGCCATATCGGCTATCGTGGTATGGGTATCCGGATTGGAAATATTATAAGCTTCCCTATCTTTTCCCGCCAGCGCAACCGTTAATAAGCCCTTTATGGTATCACTTGTATAACAATAATTCCCCTCAGACATCCCCTTCGTATGCAGGACAATGTCTTCATCCTTGATAACGCTCCTCGCAAACTGTGCAAAAACGCGGTTTTCCCACGGAAGAATTCCCGCCCCAAACGTCTGTGCCAGACGGGCTATACGGACCGGCACACCGTACTCCGAAGCATAGGCAATACACATATTCTCACACAACCTTTTACTTTCCGGATAATTACTGCGCACAGCAAGCGGATCAATATAACCTAAATCCTCCTCTGACACATCATGATCCAGACTTTGAAAAGAGCCATATACCTCCATAGAAGAGACATATACGAAAGCTTTCACGCTCTTATCCCTTGCAGTCTTAAGCATATTTTCGGTACCCCTTACTGCAGTCATCAAGGTTTCCACAGGTTTTGCTACCATAAGCTTTGATGTGGTGACACTGGCACAATGGAACACATAGTCCACCTTATCATTCATGCACAAAGGCTCTTTGATATCTCCTTTTAACAGGGTAAAATCTTCCCGGTCGGCTAATGCTCCGTAAATTGTCTTCGCCTTCTCCAGATCACGGATGAGGCCATAAATATGTATATTTAGCTTTCGAATATCATTGGCTGCAAGCAAGGTGCGGCATAGCAAAGATCCGATCAGTCCAGTCGCACCCGTAATGAGAACAGAGGATTCTGATAATAAATCCCATGCGATATTCCCGCTTTCCAGAATATGTTCTATATCCGCTTTTAAAAAATTATCTTTGTATTGTATCATTGTGTTATCACAAACACCCTCCCGTCATCATATGTTACACCCGGCCCAAAGGTCTGGGGCAGCCTTGCAATTTTAACCGGATGTTCCTGCTATTCTCCAAATATTGTCTTATCTCTTTCCATATAGCTTTTCACATGGATTAAATGCATGTAGGTTTCTGTCCATATTGTCCTTTTTAACATTCTCATTTTGCATGATTTTCTGCATCATATGCACCTCCTGTTCTATTTTATTCCTTCACGGGTTCAATACCCCGTAACTTGCTGCTCCGCACCACTTTGTCTTCTCATCTTCCAATATAAAACTAAAATCCCGGTATAAGACAATTACATATCTTACACCGGGATATATTCTGTTTCTTTTTCTATCTCTACCAAAACTTTTTAATCAGTTCATCTGCTTCGCTGTCTGACAACTTGGCTTCTGACATCAGTTGCTGCCTTACCTCTTCTTCTGTCATTCCGTGTTTTCGATAGGATGCTATGAGGATACGGTATAAGGCATGTTTGTCTTGCTCCACTTTCTGTCTCTGCTCTTTGACATCTTTTTGGACTTCCTTCAATCTCTGCCTCTGTTCTTCGGCATCTTTTTCGGCCTTCTCCGCCCTCTGCCTCTGTTCTTCGGCATCTTTTTCAGCCTTCTCTGCCCTCTGTCTCTGTTCGGCTGTGTTACGGCGCTCTAACTGAATATCCATCTTCTCCATATTTTCAAACAAATATCCCATATTGCCACCTCTCACTTTCTCCAGTAAATCCGCTGTCTCTCTGTTTGTCAGGTTCAGCCGCAGGCAAAGGTTTCTCACTGTCGCTATGATGATATCCACCACATCCACTGGTGCCTTCTCCAAAATCTCATTCAGACAATCTATTGGTATCTTAGAGACCTCCTGGAAATCTTCTGCCTGCTGAATTTTGTTAAGTAACATTAACAATGAGATAGCATCCTCTTTGGACAATAATTCATCATTAGAATACTCGCGTGTCCTCACAAGCTTATAGGTAATATCCGGTATATATGCCTGAAACAACTCCCCTAACAGAACTCTTTCTTTCAAATGCCATGCCGCTGTCCATTCGCCCGTTCCTTCATAGTATACAATCGGATAGATTGGCGGATACCGGAAATCTTTGCGTCTGTTGATCCTTTTTCGTTTCTTTGGCTTCCCTTTCGCCTGCGCACCGGCCATTGGTGATTCTGTTATCCCATCTGTTACATCACTTTCGTCAGGTATTGCATGTTCTGCCGCAAATTCCTCTTCCAATTCCCTGACATAGTTCTCCCAGATGCAGACCATATATTTAAGTATCTGCATTGTAACATCATAATCTACCGAACTCTTATGTTCGATCAGGGAGATCACATACATATCCTGTGATTTCCCGCCTGTCTGGTTCCGCAGCCGCACCTTCTTCACGGTATCCGATTCCAGTTCTACTTCACGGAACAGATGATACCGCTCAGATACATCCTCGATATCTTCCGGCTGTACGTCCGCCAGTATCGAAAGTCCCGAATAATCCCTCAAAAACTGTGCACACAGCGTGTGATTTCCAAAAATACGCTTACTGCTGACATCTGCCTCCTGATAAATGGCAGCATCATTCTGGTTTCCTTTGTACTCCATGTTCTCCTCCTGTCTGTACAGGAGAAATCATGTCTGCCTTTCGCCTGTACTGAAATAAGTGTGTTGAAAGTTTCCGGCGAAAAGCCTGAGCTACGCACTTGAATTTCCATGATCGGATTGTGCGTGACAGGGCTGCGTTTAAATGATACAGCCCCTTATGATGCGTTTCCATAACAGTCCATCTATAAAACGTATCATATTAAATTAAATATAACACACAATCTATTTTCAGGCAAGACATTTATGCTTTTTTAATATTTTGCATTTATAGCTTCGCACATGTTAACCAGGAATCACACTTAAGCAGATACACTGGCACAAATAGGAAAAGCAACCGTCTGGCAGTCAATTTTGTTATGTCCTGATGTAAGATATGTAATTGTCAAGGTGCTGATCTCTCTATATTCTTGCTGTATAGATTTCTACGAAAACATAGTGAGGAATTTAGTCATTATTTTCTTATTTTACTCCTTACTGTTCACATACTCTAAAATTGTTTTATAAATCCTCTCGCAATTACCAAAATCACTATACGCAAAGAATCTGTCCGCCCGTTCCATATATTCCTTTTTCATCCGGCAATGCCTTTTCATATACTCGCATAACTGATTCACCAGTTCTTCATGATTATCAATAATTGGACCAAATGCATCTCTTGTATAGATATAAGCGGCACTCTCATCATAATGAGGCGGTAATTCCTTTGGATGATAATATAAAATCGGTTTTCTCATATATGCGAAATCAAACTGTACACCGGAATAATCCGTTACCATAAGACTTGATTCCGTTAATATTTTTTCATAATTCATATCACCGGATGCAGGTATCAATTCTACATATTCATTTTGCTTAAAGTCGCCCAACTGTGCGCTTGTCGCCGGATGCAGAAGATATATCAATCTATAACCACACTTTCTGGCTGTTGTGATCAGCTTTGCGTCGTTGATCAAACGATTATATATTTTGTAATAATTGCTATTTTCAAAATATTCATTATGCCCTTTCTTAAAATGTGCTACATTAGCATCCGCAATATTTCTTCTCCATGTCGGAGTAATCAAAATCTGGTGTTTATCACTATTGTGTAACCCATCATATCTCGCCAGTCCGGTCAGTTTCAATTTACTCTGATCCACAAACCCATAAACAGGCTTTTTCAGGTTTTCAATTTCATTTTGTGAAGCACAAAGATACAACTGTGTATTATCAAACAAGCGATTCTGAAATTGCGCAATTTTCTGAACGGTAAGTCCATGCTGAATGCATACAATTCTGGCATTAAACAGATCCCCCACATAGGGCTTCATCATCGTCTCAAATCCTATGTAGGAAAATGCATTGGCATGCGTATCCAATATCACTTCCGCATGCAGCGTTGTCAGCAGTGTCTCATCCTCACCCCATATAAGAAGCTTCGCTCCCTGATCACGCATCCTCTGGTAATCCGGGGAATCGGCCTTTATGAGATAATACATCTCAATAGAATCGTCATGAGAGGAGACGTAATTGTACATGTACTCGCCATTGTCCCCTGCTTTGTATAATTTATCAAAGGTAATCCAAATCCGGCGGTTCTTAAATTCCTCTAAGGTTGCAAAATAACGTCGGCGCAGTTCTAATGCTTTCCAGGCCGCAGGCGCCTTCATTCCGGAAAGTTCCTTTTGGAATGCTGCTTCTTTCTTTTCAACCTCGGCCGCTGTAACCTTTTCCATTTGCAGCACGTTCTTGTTTCTGACAGACAGGCACCAGTCTTCCTCAAAATGCCAGTACTGTCCCTTTATTTTCTCATTCACATGGGCATACACTTCTCCGGAACGGATTTCCACCGGTATGCGGCTGTCATTGATCTCTATGACAAACTGTATCTCGCTGATATTACCCAGGGCGAATACCGGGACCTCCACGTAAAATCTGTAATCTCTTGCGTAGGTGATGCCAAATACCTTTTTCAGGTCGTATACATCAATCGGAGAAATCTTTGTATACTCCCTGCCGTCTTTATACAGATAAAGGCATATATCCTCCCGCCTGATAAAATTACCAAGGGACAAAAGCCCATCAATCTTTAACGCATTTCTGCTATAATTGACTGCAGAGAGAATGACATGTTCTTTTGACAGTTCACATACCGGAACCAGTGTTTCTTCTTCTCTGCACCATTTCAATACCGGCAGCGTATTTTCTTCCCGGGAAATAGTAAATGTTCTCCCCGTTATATCCAGTTCCTTTCCTGCAGCTTCCACGGCCTGTCTGCTGGCATTTGCTCCGATAGAAGTATGTTCAAGCGTGCGCTGTGTTACACTGCCGTACTTTTTGTGGGTCCACATAAGCAGTTGTCCGCCATACACGACCGGTTCACAGACACAGTTTGTCTGTTCTGCCTTGATCTCCATGAACATGACCCGCATTGCCCTTGGAATCGTAAAATTCTGCAGGGATGATTTGTCAAAAATAATCTTACTGTCCACGTACTGCAAAATCTTCCCAGTAAGCATGCGAAATTCCGGTATTTCCTCACGTTCTATGACGCCTTTGTTACGGTCATTCATGTTACAGTTATATCTTGCAAAGACCAGATACAAAAGCAGAATCCGCATGCTGTTGCGAAGCGGGTAATTTGCTTCATCCCATTTCTTCGCAAACGGCAGAATCCAGTCACGAAAAGAATCCATATACCACCATGTATAATGCTGTTCCATAAAGGCAGAGGTATTGTCTTCCATTTGTCTGGTATAATGGAGACAAACATGCTGCAAATACGTATAATGCATATGTTCTGCCAGGAGATTACAAAGCATTTCAAGCGGTGCATCTTCTGATAATTCCGGTCGGAATTCCTTGTGGCATTCCGAACTGCGTATCAGATAGCACCGGATAAAGTATGCATGGAACATCAGATGTAGTTTCTCTGGTGTATCATGCAGACTGATCTTCACATACCGTTCTTTATCTGCTTCCGGAGACATCTTATATTGTACATATTCGTCCTTCTCATTCACTGTCCAGGGGGCAAGCGCCAGAAGTTTCGGCCGTTCCTGCTCCTGTGCAAACGTATAGACCATGTCCAGCGTCTTTGGTTCGAACCAGGTGCTTGCCAGAGAGAAATTGACATACCGCCCCTCTATATACCGAAGGGCCTGATTATAAGCTTCCCCGATGACCGCATCTGCAAGGGCAAGATAGACATACTGGTACTCATGTAACCCTTCGGCCGCCTTGTCGCATACCTCTTTCGTTGTATCCGATACAATCGCATCCGCCACGATCAGTTTGATTTTCCCTATGATCCTTGCTGTTACATCCAGGATACTTCGCAGGGAACGCTTCAATAAACCCTCATCATCCACGTAGACAATCATTGAAAAATAAATCTCATCCATCTTCTCTATCCATCCCCTCAAAAATTATTCAATTCCTCTTGTGCAAAGTCCCTGAAATGCTCATAATACCGCGTTGCCCGCAGGGTCAGCAGATCTTCCTGCGTTGTAACCTTAATATTTTCACGGATTCCCGGAAACAGATGGACTTCTCTCCCAAGCTCAATCATCAGATCTGCTGATGAAATCGCCTCTTTATTCTTCTGAATCGCTTCCGCGTGTGCACTCATGATTTCTCCCATGGCATACCCCTGGGGCGCCTGGGTGATAAATATTTTCTTTCGAGAGATATTCTTATCACACAGTTCTCCATCATCACTGTACAACACAGAATCAATGCTTGGCGTCACCGGGACAGCGGAACCGTAGACGGCCGCATTTTCAATACATTCCGTGATCAGCTTTGCACTCAGACAGGGCCGCACACCGTCGCAAATCAGTATGATATCCTGTTCGGACATGATATGATTCAGATATTCCAGCCCGATATGAATGGACTGGAATCCTGTCTGGCCGCCCGGTAATATCTCAACCACTTTCCGGATTCCGTATTTGGCTAACTCATAGCGCAGTTCTTCTATCCATGGTTCAAAGCATACGACAACAATACTGTCTATCTGCTCATGATTTTCAAAGTGGGCAATTGTTCCGATAATGATAGGAACCCCATCCACCTTTAGAAACTGTTTCGGCACATCCTTGGAATGCAGTCTTGTACCAACTCCTCCAGCAAATATGAGTGCGTTTGCCATGGCTTCTCCTTCCGGTCATACGATACCTTTTTCTTTTAGAAAATCTATGATTCTCTGAATGTTCTTTCCGTCCGTAAACTGATTAATGCTTCTATAGCGATCCATAAACTGTTCAGAGCGCATATAGGTAAGATCAATGTGTCCCTGACGGATGCCACTTTGCAGCAACTGTTCCAGTCCATTCTGTTCAAAGACCCTATAGCCGATGTATTCATCATCCTCCGGCACCAGCCTGCCGACTTCTTTCTGGTACGCTTCCAGATCCGGCTGATAAAACACCACCGCCGCCCCCTGATAGAAAGCGTTATAACACACCGAAGAATAATCCGTGATCAGAAGTTTCGTATTGTTTAGCGCATCCGAAACGGATCCTTTCCAGACAGACCCTGCAAGGTCTGTCCGCATCAGCAGTTCCATCACCTTCGGATGCGGCACCAACTGTATCTTTTGTCCCGCAATATGTTTCTGAACCAATTCATATACCATGCGGGTATTCTGATAATAACCAGATTCTTCGAAGTGACGTAACATATGCTCTTCCGATGGTTTCCACGTGAGCATGATCGTGACCACATCATCAGAAGTCTGGCTGATATGTTCATATTCTATTTTGCTAAAGACCGGCAGACCTGTCCGGATACATCGTTCCCTGGGAATATGGAGCATCCGTGCTGCGGCATCCGCCTCTTTCTCGCTTCCCACAATCATATAATCAGGCTCACCCTCTTTGCCCCTGCCAAATACCGACCCGGCGCCCTGACACTTTAAATAGGTCACTCCGTGCTGCAGGAAAACGAACTTTTTTTCCAAAAGGGTCTTTCTGATATATTTGTTGACCGCCCGGTGTACATTCAAATGGGAGGGCGTTTCTGTGGAAATGAAACAATCCGCGCTGTACACCAGTTCATAGTATTGCTTTGAATATTTGGCTACCACATTCGGATGCTTTGACAAGGCCTCCCATTGCGGCGATGTACTGTCTAATATATAATAATTCTTTGACCGGTCCGACTGTAATGCGTTAAGAAAGATTTCAAAGGTCCCTTCTTCCGCTTTCATGGAATTCTTCTCATAATACAAATTCAACGGCATATTCCTGCAAAACCGCTTGATCCGCCCGCCCCAATATAATAGGAAGGAATTCCATTTGCCCTCCATTTGCAGAAAGGCCGCTTCATACTCAATCGGATCTCTGTCCCTTACGACCAGTGTATAATTTTGATGGACATTGCCCCGGACAAACAGCGCTTTATCCTTATAATAGATACCAGTTATGGGCACATAATAGAACCTGTCCGCTTTCTTATGCTTCGTCTTATGCCCTACATTAAATTCCAGGCATGCTCCATCCACATCGGCTTCGATATGAATCGGGTTATTGATCTGTGTTTCCTGTAAGATAATGGAATCCAATGGTATCTCATAACTTATCTTTGTATAATGCCGCTTTCCGGGCTGAAGCTTCATCGCCACATTCATCCTGTGATTCTGGTCCACAACCAGTGTTGTCTTCGTCAAAGGAAGATCCTGCCACTTGGCAGAATAGACACATCCCTGAAAGGAAATATGAAACCGATCCTTCCTCAGACTGACATGTTCTGCCCTATGGCTGAAATGCAGGAAACGTTTATACAACTGTGCACGGTTTGTGTACATGATAAAATACATTTCATTTCGTTTTCTGTTGGTATAGACACATACGACTCCTGTTGACGGTCCTTTCGCCAGGAATTCACCAGTCGTCATGAATTCCTCTGGGCTTAAGTCATACATCCAGAGGATCCGGTCAAGCGAATTCTTCTCCACATACATCGGAAATGTGATTCTTCCGCCCCAGAAAATATTTTCCAGATAAATATTCCAAAGCTGCTCCTGCCCGTTACTGCCTATATGCTTTATCTGTATAATATGTCCTTCTACTATCTCAAATTCATATCCCATTGTCATTTCGCATCACTTTTTCATAAATTCGCTCGCAGCATTTCGCATCTGTATAGGTAAAGAAGTCATTTACCCTTTTTTCATAAACATCCTTTTCCCGGCATCCGCTTTCCAAATACGTATCTATGGTTTGATAAAGCGTTTGCTTTGTCGTAACAACCTCTCCAAATCCCATTGTCTGATAATCAAAGTACCCCTCCCGATACGTATGCGATGCAAAGAACTCCTCTCTGTCAAACTGCCAGTAAATGACCGGTTTGTGTAAATACGCAAAATCAAAAGCGACAGAAGAATAATCCGTGATCATCATACTGCTCTTTTCAAAGATCTCCCGGATGCTTGTCTCATACGGCAGGGTAATCACCTCATCTGACACCTGAAATTCTAAAATATATGGCTGCATGATCGGGTGCGGCATAAACAGTACTCTGTATCCGGCATCTTGACATCGATTCAGAAATGCTTTGTCATTTAACACCTCATGGTACATGCGATAATAAACGCTCTGCCAAAATCCTTCCCGCAAATGCCATCGATAAATTCCCTTTTGCGAATCCTCTTTCTGTTCCATCAACCGGCGTCTCCAGGTTGGCATAAACAAGATGGTCCTGGAAGTATTGTTTTCCAGTTTTTCCAGCCTTGGCATCCCCACATTCCAGATCTGTTTCTCTTTATAAAAATAGGGATATGTTAAAAAAGCACTCTTCTCCATCGGCGAACTGCAGACAATGGCATAGAGATTTTGATTGTAGCGGTTCAGCCATTTGGTCTGATCATCCTTCGTCACTCCGTGCTGTAAAAATATGACCTTCGCCTCATGATAGAGATCCCGAAACCATTCTTCTAAAGGCCCGTATGGATTTTCCGCCCATCCATTCAACTGTGACGTAAAGATATATTCCGCCAAAAGCAATAGCACACAGTGCTCTTTGGATAATGCATCCACCACGTTTCCAATCTTCTGCAGTCTTTCATGATCGGCAGAATCCTTATCTATCACAAAGTAACAGTCAATGTTTTCCGGTTTCCTTTGACAAACATATGTAAAAAACGCTTCTCCATTGTCGTCCGCCTTATCTATCCGGTCCATAAAGAGCCAGATCTTTTTCTTCTGCTTTGCCTTTTGCACAAAATAGGCCTCACGGATGCCGAGCACCTTCAAGGCATGCGGCCCATCCAGCCTTGCGGTAACCACATCCCGGAATCTTTGTTCAAAAACTGTCTGTTCTCCCTCCGCCCTTTGTAATCTGATCTGTCCATCTTCGATCCATAACAGCCATCCGTCCCGCAGTGCATATTGATGGTCTAGTACATCCGCCACCGGGGAAAAACGCATGGCATTGATCTTGCCGCTTTTACATGTGATTCCATTGCATTCATAGATAAAAGCGACTTCATAACGTTCTCTGTGGTCAAGTGTCTGTTCATAGGAGAAGGCTGTCCTCGTCTCATACGGCTTTGTCCCATCTGCCAGGTCAAACCCTGCCTCAAACATTCTGGGTGCATATTCCACCCCATTTACTCGAATATGTAATCTGAAATATTCCTTGAGCACAGCCGGCCATGAAACATTTCCTTCTATTTTCAGTACATCATTCTCAATCTTTATAAAATGGATATAAGTTGCAAGATAAGATACATTGGCCACATTCGTGTTACCGAAACGAAACATGCAGTCGCCGCCTATATCGATCAACTGATATCTACCATGGTATTTGGTATATAAAGTATCTATGATCCGTGGCAGTTCTGCCATCCCAATTGTCTGGATAATGTCGCGGTCGTCTGTATTCATCAAGGGATTTTCCATTTTGGTTTGCCCCCCCCCCCAAGATATTTCTGGCAGTTCCACTTAAGACTGCATCTTTCACGCTCTCACTCCTTCATCTGTTAATCATCGGAGACTGCATGTCTTCCTGCTTATAGTTGTATCAGTGTCTGAATTGACTTATCTTCCACCCATTCACAGGCTTTCTCGTAATCTTCATTGGTATCAAACTCAAGCCATCCATTATGAAAATGCACCGCTTTTACCTGCTCTCCGGATTCAATCAATGCATTCAGCAGGTCTGTCATATATGCTTTTCTGATCGTTTTCCCGGATTGCTGCCACGGTTTATCCTGATACTTCTGATAAGCATCCTCCAGAATACTTTCTATCTTATCTAATCCGGATTTCGAGAATCTGAGCAGTCCTATATACCTTGCATCTATTTTCGAAAGTTCAGGGTTTTCCAGACCCAACTCGACTATATTATCTTTTTCATCGATTGATAGACTCTCTGTATCGAAGTCTATCCTGCCGTACCGTTTCTTCCAGTACGACTGCCAGTTATCGTCAACTGCAACGCCAAATTCTGCCTGAAAAGAGATCATCTTTTCCAGCATATCTTCCTGGAACAGAATATCCGAATAACTTACTATCATATCATCATCAAACTCGGTTTTTGCTGCCATCAGAGACTCGACCATATTGGTATTGGCATAATCTTCATTTGTATAATAAGTAACCCCTTCATAATCAATCTTCTCAGCCGCAAATCCCCTGACGACAATAATCTTATCCAGTCCACATGCTTTATACAGTTCGATTTGGCGTTCGATAATCGTCTTTCCGTCAAAGAGCAGCATTCCCTTCGGTAAGTTCTCCGTATACTTTTTTAATCTTGTTCCCTGCCCGGCTGCTAATATGATTGCTTTCATGCTCTCTCCCTCTCTTTTTCTTACTTTGTTTCCTGACAAAATAATTGCCGGATCATCTCAATATCATCTTCATCAAATCCCTCTTCCCTTTCGGGATGCCACATCGTTGCCGCTATCGGATATTCCAGATGCCTGACCGCCTCAACTACGCCATCTTCCGACCTTGCTGTACAAGTAAGCCCACATCCTTCTTTCAGTTCCATACATGCCTGGTTATGATAGCTGTTTACGTTCCTGTTGATCTCCCCTGCAATATCATGCCGCACTGCCACATGCCCCGTCACATGCTCCAGCCTGTTGCCAAAATAGACCAGTATCGACTGCATCCCCCTGCAGAATCCATATACCGGGATATCCTGTCTGATGGCTGTCCTGATCAATATCTCATCTACCTGGTCCCTCTCGGGCGCATTCCCTCCATATGCAGCAAGGCTGTTGCCGCCGGTCAGAACGATCCCGGCCGGTCCTAATACCTTAACCAAATCTTCTGCTGTCTTTGCATTGTTCGGAACCGGAACTGGTAAAAAACCTGCCTTACTGATCCATTCTGCTATCCTTTGGTCTGCACAATCCCGTCTCTCCTGATAGCTTTCCACGATTTCTACCCTTTGTGTGAATAGAACAGTATACTTATACACCATACCCTTTATCCTCCAAATACCGCATAATACTGTCCACAGCCTCATCCACAGACACCTGCTCCGTATCGATTACGATTTCTGCATTTTGGGGAATCTCAAATACATCATTTACCCCATTTAAATTATCCATTTCACCTGATTTCAGCTTTTTGTAATACCCCTTTACATCCCTTCGCATACATTCTTCTACGGAACATTTCACATAGATTTCGATATAATCACTGATCTCGGCAAAATCCTTTCTGACATTTTGTCTCATTGCCTCATATGCACCGACCTGTGTTAAAACAACAGATATATCATTACGGATTAAATATTTGGCCACAACCCTGACTGCCTGATTACACTTCATCCTCTCTTCATATGTGTATCCAAATACACCACCAAATTCACTGCGGATTCTATCCCCATCTATGAGCTGTAATTTCTGATGCAGTCTTTCTCTGATTTCCTGTTCAAGTGCTTGGGCTATCGTTGTTTTACCGCTTCCACTGATACCTACCATATAGATCATAAAATTTTTCATCTGGCACCCCCTACCTGATCTTAATTACCTGCTTCTTCAGGCAGTCGAAAGTCATGACCTGCCATTTTGACCACTCTGCATAATTGGCTTCTCCTGCTCCGATAACTGCCGGTATCCCCAATTCAGCACACCGTATCGCCATATGTGAATTAACTCCTCCAAATTGCGTGACAAGGCCTGCGATGTTTTTAGAGAAAAGAAAATCATATCCAGGATCGGCCGCTTGGATAAACACAATCTTATCTTTATAATCACTTTCACCAATCTCAGCAATCGATGCAGTCACCGACTTCTGTGTGATATAATTAGGTTCCTCGCTGAGTAAATAGAAAGAATATATATCTTCCGGCTGTACAATAATACTGGGCAGTTTTATCCGGATGGCATTTTCATACTGTCTTTTATTATTATTAATGTTTTCCAGAAAGATGGATTTAATTTCACCTGTAAATAAGTCCACATACAACTGCTTTACAACAGAAATATCCAGATGTGCCATATCCTCTTTCCCGATCTCCGCTCTTTTCCCTAATTCCTCTATCAGTTTCAAGATATCGCTCACTGCTTTGGTAAAAACAAATTTTAGATATTCCCGCCCCTCAATAGATTCCTTTATAAAGATTAATAATTCTTCTGTTGTTATCTGCAATCCGTTCTGATCCAGTTCCAGCTGGATCTGTTCCATTTGTCCTTTCGTAAAATGAAACTCCTGATCAGCCACTTCGTCATGTAAATAACTGTCTTCTGTAAAATATTTGTCAAAAGCTTCGTCATATCTTTCCGACAAAATATCATAAGTACCCGGCCTGATATGTCCATACTTTGTTAAAAATTGTTCCTTTGTCATATCTTTTGTACAAAACCTGCGCAGATCATAATTCAATTGTTTATTCACTGTATCCAGAGAATTCATATATAAATCATATTCATCCTTATTTATGATCCCCATCTTGACAAAGGATTTCATGAACTGCACTGCAATAAACCCTGCCCTGGCCACCCCTGCAAACGGCAGTGTCCCATACTCCTTACACTGTTCGATCAGCCAGTATATTTTATCAACCAGAGAATTTTCAGAATGTCTGATCTTTTCATAATTTTCTTTCAAGGTCTCAATTCTTTCTATATCCTGCTTGTACAGTCCTGTTTTAGGATTAATGATATTATTTGTTAATTCCAAAAGAGAGAATTCTATCCTGGTAATTTCGTTCTCATTAAATCCATACTTTAACAATTCTTTTAAATCATCATGTAATCCCAGATAATAACAGGAATATACGATTTCAAACTCAATCTTATCATGATATTTGGGATAAGCTGCCAATTTGGCCAAGTAAAAGTCCACCAACTTTTCCGCAATTATCTCATTCAAATTCTGCGGGATAAACGAATTAAAAGTAATTCTGGTATCTATGTAAGGTATCCCGCAAAAAGAGATCATCAACGGATGCATTATCAGATTACGGTATCCATAGTCATGCCTCTGATGCGCCCATATAGTATCCGTTATCAATTCTTTATAAAGAGAAATTGCAAGCTTTTTCGGTCTCACCCCTAAGATCTCTGCCGGATTCCAGTCTGGCATCACCCCAAAGTAAGTAGTATGTCCCAATAAAAAAGGATGTCTTTTTGCCAGTTTACTTGCCTTTTTATAAATACGATTTAATGCGGGTCCAATATCTATATATTCGTATTGCCGTTTATCACCTTTCGCTATGGGCCTGACCTGAAAAATATATACAGTTTCTTCCATGGTTATGGCAAATTCAATGTCTAATGCCGGATTCTTAAGAAAAGACTCTATATATTGACATGAACGGACCAAATTGGTCATATCTGCATCCACTTGACCGCTTGTGCACTTTTTATATTGCACATAGGTCTTTAACGCTCCCGTACTGCCGCTTGTGACAGCCGCAGAGTCACTTCCTTCATAGTAGTTTGCAATGTAATAGTCCGCCAATGTATCCATATCCGAAGTGAATATGACACCTGATTTTTTGATATCCCGCAGCATCGGCTGAACTAGTATCTGTTGATTTTCCTTTGTTTCATAAGAAGCATATACCTTCCGTACCGCTGCATCTATATGCTCTTTATCTGGCATGACGTTCAGGATTGATTCAAACTTCCCGGCATTGGAATAGCTGTCGGTATCCTCCATTGCAGAGGAAGAACGGATTATCAGATTTTCCCCTTTTGCAAACTGAATTATCTTATGGATCAATTGTTCCGGATTTTTCTCATATTCAATACTATCAATAATCAATACTGGAAGAATATTAATCTCGGGAATATGTTCTTTCAAATATCGCAGCATTTCTGCTTTTGTTAAATCCATCATCATTCATGCCTTTCTGTCAGCATTTTATATTCTGCCGGTAATTCCTCATACAACTTTTCACCATCTAAAAATGAACCTCTGCTCCATGTTACATCTTTTCTTACGATTTCTGCCGGAATGCCTGCCACAATAACATTATTGGGAAATTTCTTATTTACTGTACTTTTATACCCAACGATTGAACCGGTACCAATAACCGCACCAGATAAAATACAAGATTCACCGCCTATCCAGACATGATCCCCTATAACGGTCTTATATTCTTCTTCAATCGGAGAATTGATGGGTTTCCCTGTTAGAACATCTATTATTACATGTCCATCACCACATAAGATCTCTATGTCCCATGAAAGCATGCAATCTTTTCCTATCACCAATTTACACTCTCTATGAACGTCCATTGCTATCCCGCCACCAATTGTAGTACGCTCTCCAATGACTACCTCTGCATTTTGAAATATCCTGAGCCTTTTCAAATAGTAAAATTGTACTTGCTTGTTAATCGTCAATGATGCATTATCACAAAACTGAAGACCTCCACCATTTATTGAAACATTATCATCAATTTTTACCTTACAATTATTTGGTAATGTCAACATATAACCATCTGGGAACTTAACATTATTTCCTATCTCAATTTCATTTCCCGTTCCCTTAAAATTAACTTTACAATGGCATCTGTGGTTATGATATATTAAACGATTTCCATTGATACTATTATCTTCTGTTGTAAGTTCTGATGTGTTGATTATCATCCATCCTTCTCCTCATCTTTTGTGCATGAACAATCAACTTGCTCCCTATAATTCTTTAGCTTCCTTTGATAAAGTTCTACTATTTTATTCTTAATCCGCTGTCCATTTTGTCCATCAAAATTGGCAATATATTTTTTTATTAATCCCATCCGTTTTCCCAGCATAGGATCCTTTCCTGCTTTTACCATATATAAAAATTCAATCAATTCTTCATACGATTTTATATGATACAGACTATCTGTAACTTCCGGATAATGAGGTTCACATTCATTCCCATCATACCTTTGTAATACAGCTATTGGCTTTTTTAGCGGTAAGGCCGAAATCGTAATTCCACAATTAATGTCCGTAATGACCGCATCGCAAATTGCATAAGCCTGTCCATAATTTGGTGAATCATCCCAGATTACATTTTCAGTTTTTCCTAACATCTCCTTAATCTTCTTTTCCCCATCTCTTGGCCATATTGCTTTATTATACATTTCATATATAAAAACCTGGTGCGGCCGAATGATTAATGCAACATCTTCATGTTGTGCGAACCAGCTTATAAAGAACTTAAAGTATAAATCAAAAGAAAACCCTGTTGTCTGCCAGTTATGATCAAATGCCCATAATATTATCTTTTTTCCTTTCAGTTTTTTCCAGGCATCTGTAACCGGATAATCATTCATAACATTGTTATAAATCAAATCAAATTTAGGATTGCCACATACAAACCACGTTTTATTCTTTAAATCTTCTGGAGCAAAAGCATCATAGATAATCTTCTCTACCAAATAACAGTCTGGCATAACAGCTCCATTTCCAAGAATGTTTTCTGTCATCATATCCTGTATATGGTCTTTCACAATCCACCCGTTGACTAAAACAGATGGTATATTAACAATCATTTTTACGTTCCGCAAATTATTATATTTTGCAAAGTCAATTTGATTATTCAGAACGACTATATCCGGCAAATCTGTACCGATATGATAATCCCGGCAATCTACGATTGCGATTCCCGTTTTTTCTACTGTACGTTTCTTCGGCTCATAGTTATCGTTAACTGAAACAACCATTACGTCAAAAGACGGATCTTTAAAAAAAGCCATAGCTACACTCTCAATACTTGCCCACTGATATACCCCACCCCAGTAAAAAAAGCGGATTTTCGTTCTATTTATTTTTACTATTTTCAATTGCTCTACATAGCTAAGAATATTGTCAAACTGCAATTCCGTCCTGACTGCATTCACATTTTTTAAAAAGCGTTCGTCCTTAGACCTTCCCTCAAAAAATGCATATTCCATAGATTTATCTTCCAAAATCATGTTATGTTCCTTTCTGCCGTCTCATAGACTCCTGCACTCATTCTCTTAAGCCAAATTTTTGTATATCTTTCTCAATTGACTCTTTAATTCTTCTTCCATTTAATCCATCAAAATGAGCAACATATTTTTGATACATTTTATTCCTCTGTCTTCTCTTAGGATCTTTTCCTCTTTTTATCATTTCCAAAAAAGAATGTAATTCCTCTATCGAATTGATATTGTAATGTTCTTCCACAATATCCGGATACTGTGCCTTACATACATTGCCATCAAACCTTTGTAATACAGCAATCGGTTTATCCAGAGGAAGTGCTGAAATGATAATTCCGCAATTTACATCTGTCATAATAGCATCCGCTGCACAATATGCATGACCATAATCAATCGTATCATCCCAGATAATATTAGAAGTTGTCTCACAAAAATAGTTTACTGCATCTATATCATCTCTAGTCCAAATATTTTGTTTTAGCATCTCATTTAAAAACTCTACATGTGGTCTTATAATCAAACCTATTTTCTCGTCTGTCAAAGCACTTTGAATCAACTCCTTAAAATATAAATCTACAGAGGAACTTCTCAACCACCAATTATGATCAAATGCCCATAAAAAAACCTTTTTATTTTTTAACTTTTTCCACTCCTCAGGTAGTACCTTATCTCTTGTGGTTTTATTATAAATAATGTCAAATTTCGGATTCCCTGATAATTCAGCTATCTCAACTGACTGCTTCTGCTCCAATTTCTCGAATAAATTATTGTCAACGAATATTCTGTTTATTTTATATTTATACTTTTGTGACATAAGTAATTCTGTAATTGCTGTATCTTCTGAATATAGTATTCCATTAATTAATGTTACCGGAACAAGATATCTCAACTTAACAGACTCACAATCTGCCAACCCAAAATCTGCCTGATCATGAAAAATTGCAATATCTGGCCTGTCTTTATTCAAAAAATATTCCTTTTCCCTTAGTGCCTTGATTCCAAGTGATGACACCTTCTTTAATAGTTTATCTCCATCTTCTCCCTGCCTTTTTACAATCACCAGCAAATCATATCTTTCATCTGCTTCAAATTCCATTGCCACACTTTCCATAGCACTCCATAACTGAGAACTACCACACTGAAATATCCGTACTTTAATTTTCTGATAACGCCCAAACTGATCAATAATATTACGCAATCTTAATCTCTCTCTTACTTCATTCACCTGTAAGAGATTCCTCTCATCCCGATTACAAGGCGCTACGACTATTTTTCGTTCTCTTTCATTCCTAAAACACGGTCTGCCGTCTGCCCAGGTATCAAAAGCGACTGAATCAATCACACTTCCATCTTCCGTATCAATCACAACAATATTCAATCCTCTACGATTTACCGCATATTCCTCCCCATTGACAATAATAGATGCTCTGTTTGCGCTTCTATATGGAGAACTGCAGATTTCAAGCCTGACACCACCCAAAACTGTCTCATGTTCCACTGTCATATCAAGTTGTTCCAGATTTTCGTATTGGAGCATTCCCTTATATAGAATGGCTACATACCCCTTCCAATGATCATAACTGCCATCTTCCTTAGAGCCAAGCATTTGAAGGCCCAGATTTCTTAAACTTTTGTATCCCTCAGATCCGACTCTGCCACCAATCGTATCTCTGACCGCAATGACGATTAAATATTCTTCCCTTGCAATAGCGCGTATATAGTTATTAAACTCTGTTTCCATCTGAAAATCTTTCATTGTCTCTTTTCTTCCTCTCAACTGATTTATATATGTCTCAATCTTATGTAAAAACGGATTTTGAATATAGCATAATTTCTTTCCATTTTCCGTCTTTTGCATAAATTCCCAATAGTAATATCTATATACATCATCAATATAGTGCAATGGAAAAAGTCCCCATCTATGCTTCGCATCTGCAACCAGACCAGCCTTCCATGGAAATCTGATCACCTGACACTGGCACTTCTCTATAAAATAATCATTGTACTTGCTCAGTTCCATCGGTAAGCAATCGATATATTTCCGATGCATTGTCACATCATCATCCACATATTTACCATCTTTGTTAATATATACATCTGTTGGCATTGTATATAAAAAGATAATTCGCTCCCTGGAATACAGTTCCTGCAGTTGCTCCGCTAATCGGTCTAAAATGCAATAAACCTCTTTCTCAGAAAAATCCCTGAACTTTTTAATAGAAAACCCTTTCGCTTCCAGAGTTCTCCGAATAATTTTTACCTCATTCTGATTATCTTCCCGAATGGTTATGGCAATCCCTTCTTTTACCATAATCCGAAAGCGTAAATCTGATAAATCCATGAGTAAATATGAATTAACATCACTTTTTAAATAATCAAAAATAGTTTTTTCCAAATCTAAAAAGAAGTTTCGCTGTTTAAAGCCTGATACATTTGATTTTTTAAACTCCTCCGTAATGTTTCTAATAAGATTTTCTTTATTCCCTCCCTGTCTGTATGAAACATCCATCCCGTCTTTTATCACAGAATCAGAAAACATAGACATCGGTGAAATAAAACCAATATTTCTGTTCAAGTCCACCTGACTTTTCTCCGGATCCACTATATAGAAAATATCTCTTAAAATACAACAGCCAAATGTATCAACTCTAATTTTTGACATCCGTTCTCCTCTATGCTTCTGCTTTCCTCTTCTAAAGGATACTGCTTTTTAAAACTTATTTTTTCTCAACTCCCTCTCTGATCTTCCTGGGCAGATACGTCATAAACCTTGCCAGCTTATACGACTTTGACTTTCTCGTTTCATCCAGACAGTACTGCAGATAATCCCTCTGGTTTTCCACTGCCTGCAATCTACCCTCTAACTGCGCGGCTCTGTCTTCCGCTTCCATTCGCCCATTTCCAAGATTTCTGTATAAGAAATCATTTTCATCCAGGAGTCTTGCATACTGCTCCGTCGAAATCGTTCCTGATGTTTCCGTCGGCAACTGATAGATCCTGGCCATATCGGCAAAATGTTCCTTCATGGTTACCAACCCATGATGGTGCTCCCAATATTGAAAAAGCATCTTACGATTCTTTGCCAAATAACTGAGTTTGGTAATAAAATCCTCCCTGTCTCCATGCCTGAATCGAAACAGTTCAGAATCACATAACTCTGAGGCACCGCCGGCATCGCTGCAAAGTATGGGTACCCCCATAGCAACCATTTCAATCGCAACCTGCGGCAGGTTATCCTCCCAAAGTACCGGAATGATTCCCAAATGTACGTCTCTTAAAATCCGGCTCAATTCTTGATGTGTATATCCATGAATGATCTGCAGAGAATGAAAATGTGAAAGATTTCTTTCCAGTTCCTCATCTCTTCCGGCGGTCGTTGTTGTCAACAGCAAATCTATGTTAGAAGCAAGGACCGGGTCCATACCTGTCAGTGCTCTGATCAGAAACGGGTACCCCTTTTCCACATAATCGAGGCCGCTTCCCAGATATGCCACCTGCAAATACTCACTATCCTTTGCAACGGAATGTCTTACCTGAACGTCAGCCACTTTCGTGCCGATATAGCTTGTTATCATTTTTTCTTCTCTGATGCCATTTTCTGCCGCAAGCTGCTTTACTCTCTCTGAAACGGCACAGATTACATCCATGTACTGGTTTAAAGTTTCTTTTGCGCGTTTTGTAAACTCTATAAAGTATTCTGCTTCCCGCGTTTCGTCTAATTTGTCAAAAGCCAACCGCCGACACCACGACAAAATATCCACGTTCCTCATGTCCACAGGATTAAAAGTTGCTCTTTCTATCATTTCTGTACATAATTTTCTATAATTTTTACGGTTAATACATTCCCCACAATCCTTTGCACAATGACTGGCATTGCAATTCTGCAGGGTATGTCTTTGAAAGTAAAATCCTGTCATACATATAGGAACATAATTATGTAATGAATAAATAAACCTGCAATCCGGATACTCCTTTTTCAAGGAAAATACATCTAAGGATAATCCTTCCATATTATTAAAATGAATATCGCGAAACGGCCCGTATTCATCTATAAAGTTTTTAAATACAGTTTTTAATTCTTTCTGCTCAAAAGCCGCTTCCGGATTTTGAAACAGCATATCCTGCGGCGCAGGAACCGGTGAATTCACAATCTCAAAACTTCTGCATCTGTCCCCAAAAATATTATCTATTTTCCGGACATAACATTCTTCCCGGCTAATGTCATACGCCCATCCGCTGCTCAAAAAATAAACACAGATATCCGGCCGCTGATGTAATATTGTCTCAATAAGATTTTTACAATATATCGTCACTCCACCGCCCACTTTATTGGGATTATCAAAGGGAACCCAATTATAAATCAGTATTTTGGCAGTAAAAGGCATTAACGTCCTAAGTGGTGATAAGTATCTAAAAAAATTACTCTGGTCACGTAAATGAAAATTCTCCAATATGATATTGGGGTTTATCTTTTGAAGCATTTTTTGCATGTATGGACGAACTTCATCCATGTTTTTAGGATAATGCTCTTCTTTGGTTGCTCCCACCAGATACATAAGCGCTCTTGCATAGGCATACTTTAAGGTAACCTCATCTATACAATTGTTCTTTTCAAGCACATCCAGATTATCGCACATCCGTTCAAACGGTATTTTCAGATCATATCCCCTTGATGATGAATTCAAATTTAACTTTCTATAGTTATAATAAGGTTTCGCAGTCCATACAATCGTCTCTGCCGCAGTGACCACATCGAAAAAAAACGGATTATCAACCCAGCCCGCTCCCGGTACCTCCTGAAACCGAATCTGATTTTTCTCAATGAACGCTCTCCTATATATGCCGCTCCAAATAGAAGGATGCCCCCATAAAATACCCGGCAGTTCGTGCACGGATCCTGCCTCTGTAAGATCCGGCAGTTCTCTTCTTTCCTGATTAAGAACCTTGGTGATACTGCCGTCTAACTCATCATAACAATCATAGAAATTCCCCTTTACAATATCTACCGTCCCTTCCTGGCATAGAGAATACAATTCTTCATACATATTGGCTTCTATGAAATCATCGCTTTCTACGATTCCTATATACTCTCCTGTTGCTGCCGCAAGCCCGCAGTTCATAGTATTACCATTACCGGTATTGTCTTTATGAATGACTTTGATCCTTTGATCCATATGGGCATATTCATCAAGGATATCCCCTGATGTATCTGTCGATCCATCATTCACACAAATGATTTCCATATCCTTTAACGTCTGATTCTGTACACTATCCAGACATTCCCGCAAATATTTCTCTTCATTATAGATGGGTATGATCACCGAAACTTTAACCATTTTTCCTTCTCTTTTCCCTCAAAAATACAATTCTCCACCTAACGGAATTTCCATACCTGCATACCTTTTTCTTTCTCATCAGGGATGCATGTATTCTCTCATCATCCTTTTTCATAAACCACTTCATGCCTCGTTGATAGTCATGAAATGCTTGGATCAAAAAGTACTCTAACAGATAATCCTCTTTATTATGCGCCTTCGTTATTTTATGTATAAAACGCTTCCATTGCGCGTCCCGATCTCTTTCTGTAATGCCGTAAATTGCATTCACGATCAAACTATTTCTATAATCATAATATGCCATCACCGGAACATTCCGATATTCATGTGTCTCATGCCACACATGAATGCCATTCAAAATGATCGGTGTTCCGCCATGCCGCAATCCATATTCCACGTCATCGCAATGCAGGAAGAATGGCAGCGGTTCATTTTCTTTCACAAATTCTATTGGAAAACAGGCCAACCACCAGCCGCTATACTCTCCGCCTGTGTTCTCATTCATATTCCAAAGACAGTTCTTATCAGTCATGTCCTGATTCCAGCCAATATGCCTAATGTCTCCCCGGTTCCAGATTTCAACAGCCGTATACTGTATCTGAGGCCTGTCCAGTCTGAACATTCTTCCGGCAATGACTTCCTGCTCATATTCTGGTCTGATATATGTCAATAGTGCATACAGCCGCAAGATACATTCCGGCTGCAGGATGACATCATCGTCCATCAGAACAATATTCGTTGCCTGAAACTCAGTCAGATTTTCTAACACTTCTTTCATTCCTCTTGCAAAGCCGCCCGACCCGCCCGTATTAGGATTATGATATACTGTGATTTCTTCCCCATATGCATCTGGCAGTTCCGATGCATTGTCTATCACGATTGTCCTAAGCCAATCCCGTTGTCCCATTTGGTCTTCTTCTTTATCAACAAGTGTTCTGCTATTGATATCCTGCATCACTTTGATAAGCTGTTCTAATTGTGCTTTCCTTTGATAGGTACAAATAATGCTTGCAAGTTTAATTTGCTTTGCTTCCGGGGTTTTGGTTTCAAACCATGCTTCTATAGAAGAATCAGCTTCTGCCTGAAACTGGAAGTATAGTACCCCCGCTTCCATCTGGCTAAAATCCGGAATAGAATACTGTGTTTTCTCAATCCTATTGCTGAGATTTTCAACAGTCTTCTCCACCAGACATACAGCCTCTTTATGTTGCATTTCCCAATAAATCTTTATAATTCCTTTTCCCCGGAATCTCCATACAAGATACAAATCTTCAATATTGGTATATTTTTTCCATGCGCCTATATCAAATGCATTCATATAGGTATCCGTACTGATCTCTTCATTCTGTAATACGTTTCCCGATTCATAGGGCTGATTTATCTCACTGAAACTTCTTATATATATTTCCTTTTCATTGATGTTTTCCATTGGAAATATAATATTCTGAAGTATCATGTCTGATTTTACCCCCCCCCCGTCTTTATTTCTAGCATACTCTTATGGTATTATCTTTTGGATTTAAAATAACCATCTGTGGTTTATAGCTTTCCATATTTTCTTTCTTTTTCTTTAACTGCTCTACCGCCTTTTGTGGATTTTCTATATCTATTCCATTCATTATTTCAGGGCCGTATTCCCACCATTTTATCTTTTCCAGTTCTTCAATGATGTCTGCCGTAAATCTATACTTAATAAATTTTGCAGGAACACCTCCAACAACAGAATATGGCAGTACATCTTTTGTAACCAATGCTCCTGCCCCGATTACTGCTCCGTCTCCTATCGTTATTCCTCTCATGACCATGACGTTACGTCCAATCCAAACATCATTTCCTATTGTAATTTTAGGTTTTTTTGTTTTATGCTTTTCTCTAAAACTTTCTTGAAAGTAATGATTTTCACAATTGGTAAATTTAAGAAAATGTCTGCAATCACTATGTGTAAAAATGATATGGCCACTTACATCAGTTACATAATGCTGTGGATCTCCTATCGTGACATCAGGCCCTATCATACAAAATCTGCCAATGGAATCAACTTCACGAATACAACTATTTCCATTAAAAAAGGTAAAAGCACCTATAAAGCCGCACGAAAAATGCCCTCCTCCCAATCTTATAGGGGGTTCTATCGTCATTTCTCTTTTTTGTCCCCATTGACACATTTTGTTTGTTTCAGCGCGCAAATCAAATGCTTTTTCTCCGTTAGCCAACAGGGGATTACTTTTACTGTTTATCAAAATCATCCTTTTATCCTCTCACCAAAAGAAATCTGGCAGCCTTCTAACGTGTCCAAATCATAGGATCCTTTGTCATAGTCTATTGCGCAATGAACAAACCTGCCCTTTTTAACAGTTTGCGATATTCCACTGCTGTTTTTTGCCCCCCCCCCGGCTTTTACCGGCTTGTCCGCATAATATTGCCGGTATATTTTTTCTGCATAGTCTCTGTCAAAGGATATCTTTTTGTCTTCGGACATCCTCGACAATAATTCATTGACCTGGGCTGTCGAGAGCATACATTCATGATAAAAATATCCTGCATAAGATGGAGAACAATGATTGACTGATGATAAATAGTATTCAACCGCATACCCCCAGTAAAACTCATTATGTATTTGATTGATCACATCATCAATCACCGCAAGGAGAGGCTCCACCGAATAATTTTTATCATAAAAACAGTTCAGATACTCTATCAATAATTCTGTATTAAGATTTCCAGCACCTTTTCCCATCCCCATTATGGAACTATCCAGTATAACATCTCGATTTGCTTCAAATTGCAGCAAAGTACATGCATTCGTAAATGACATCTGCAGATTATTATGAGAATGAAGGCCAATCGACATAGACTCTATCAAGTTATGATCTATCAAATGAAGCAGCCGTTTTAAATCATCAGGCCACATTTCACCGAAACTATCTACTATATAAAATACCGATGCATCTGGTAACTCGGTATTCACAAGATCTATCAATTCCAATAATTCCGCGTCACTGTATCGAGAGGTAATCATAGGCTGTATATAAAACTTATAACCTTTATCCATTATCTTGCGTCCAAGTGCAATCATATCTTTATAATCGTGTTTGTGGAAAGCCATACGGATACCATCAATGCTCTCCTCTGATTTTGAGTCAAGATTGTCTATATCAAATTTACCGTAATCAATCATTGCAACATAAGTAATTCCCGGTTTCTTACAATGCAGAATATTCTTTGAAATCACTCTCTCGTTAATATACTGTGTCCTTCCACATTCAGATCCGTTCTTCTCATCAATGTATCCAAGTTCAATAATATCTATACCAGCAGATTCCTGTGCAGCGAGTATCTTTTCCATGTATGTACTTCCAAAGTTGAAATTATTAACACAGCCGCCATCTCGTAGAGTAACATCAAGTACTTTGAAGTCATTCATCAATTGTCCCCTTTCAGAAATCTATCTATATTTGTTTCTTAAATATGATAATGTTGTCTCCGGAACAAGTCTCTCAACGCTCCTCCAATCCTTATCTTCAATTGCTTTTCTTACCCGGCTCGCCGAAATAACTTCATTATCAATCTCTTTTCTTGGTATTTCTCTAAATATAATTCCATAATCTGGCAATATTCGCTTCATTGTCTCATTATATTGCCTTGTTACATTATCTAAAGGTTCCTCTCCTGCAAATCTAATATTGATACCCATAAAAGGAGCTATATGCCGACAAAATATTTCGACATCATTTGACGGGTCAATCCTTCTGTCTTGTATCTCTGATTTATTAAAATATTCTGAAAAAGTAAGGCTGCTGATCATAAAATTTCCGCTTGGCAGTACAGTTACATTAGGCAAATCTCTTGTTTCCTGTTGCACCAACTCATACCGTTCTTGAAATGTGAAACAGCTTTTATCCTCCTCCACAACGAATACAAATAGTTTATCTACCTGATGTGATGCCTGCTCAATAAGATACCTATGTCCCTTTGTAAACGGATTACAATTCATGACAATTGCACCAATCGGAACTCTATATTCCAGAAGATTTTTCTTAAATTCTTCTATTCCCTGCGTCAGGATATTCTTTTTATTATCCAAACCTTGCACCGGACAGAAACCAGATAATGGAATATTGAACGTCTTATATTCTATATTTTCTGGAAAATCCTTAAAAAAATCATTTTCAACAAAGAAATCATAAAATTTCCCCGCCATCCACTTATGCATATTAGGCGTATAGTGAGCCGAATCATAAAACATCTCACCCAAATCTTTTGGAAGAATTTCATTCTTTAATGATAAATGAGGAAAATCAAACACGCCGCTTGATTCACCTTCAAAAACAATGATGTCACCTTTTCGTGGAAAAATCTGTGCAATAATACTTGCTGATTTTATTTGATAATTAAACAAAAACCATCCATAATTTTTAACTAAATAGCGATATCCTGATTCATTCAGCATTTTCTGTAACTGTGAAGCGTAAGTCTCCGCGTCAGAATTATATATGCCAAATGTATTACAGTCACCGAAAATATATATGGTGTTCTCTGCGTTATCAGGTTTATACTCAACTTCTCGATGTCCGTCATGAATATTTACATATCTTCCTGATTTATCATAAAATTTTACATATCCATTTTCATCAACATACTGCTCTGGAATTGGCCGGCACATGAGTTCTGCCCATTCATCAATGGTATGATCTGCTTCCACAATCGCCTTGGAAACATAAGGATATCCCAACCCATTTCTCAAAGCATTGAATATTTTATCAGTTGAATCCCCCTCTTTAAGCATTCTCTTATGCCCATTCGTGTCATAACAGGTTTCTTTTCTTGGCTTACTATAAGAAACCGCAATTACTCCAGGTGTTTCACTTAATTTCTGCAACACGATTTGTTCATTTTTTATATAATTAGCTGCTTTCGGCAAAAGGTTTCCAATCTCATAAAGCTTGTTTCCCAATTGTTTTACTGCAGGCTTTATTTTACTGTTACAAAACGGTGTCAATATTAGAACCGGAATGCCCTTTTGGATTTTATCAATACCAAATTCTTCAAATTTCTGTCTTGGAAATGCTCCATCGTAAACGAATTTCAATGTATACTCATAAGTGGAAAAATATTTCATAATATGAATTTTTCTATGAAGCACTAAGGGTAATAACGCTGTCCTTACAAGATCCTCAAATCCCGGTTCTGCATATACATATAATGATGTCACGCCACTGTCATAAAGCAATTGCGCAATCGTATAACCAAATCCCCCGTAAAGTTCCGTAAGCATATCAGACATCTGAGCCGCTTTTTCAAAAACGTGGACAGCTTTATAGTCTGTTCTTGCCGTATCAAATGCAACCGAGTCAATAAGCTGTTTGCTAACAATATCACATACGACGATATTAATTCCTCTGACAAAAAAACCATACCTTTTTCCATCAACTGTAATGCCTGGCTCGATATGCGAATTCCCTTGTAGCTGATAGCTTGAGATTACTGATATCTCACACGAAACAGTATTCTTATTACAGATACTGGAACACTTCGCATATTTTTTATCTGACACATTTTCTATACAACTTTCATCACAGATAATTGCGCAATATGAGAAATTTGTTTCCCTATTAAAGTCTATTTTACTGTTTAATAAATTTTGCAGCCTGTCACTTAGGCTGTCATTCATTTCCTTTTTCCAGTCACCTTGCATGGCGATGCAAATCACATATTGTTTCTTTATATCCCCTAGAACCTCAAAATATTTCAATATATCATTAATTTTATTTAACACTATGTTTTGTCCCCTCACGCAACTGTAATAGCAAATGCTTGACATAATACAACAATATTTCATGCAGATATATTAAAATGACGCATTATTCTCCATAAGAGTTTCCAAATAATCAATAGCCTTTTCGATCGGCTGACCACACAACGTATTTGTAGTTTCACAATAAAAATAGTATTTTCCCAGGCAAACAATATATCTCAGGAATTGGCTGTACTGACTGTCTGTCATACCCTGCTCAATGGCATCCTTTATAACATCCTCTGTTTCCATTGTACTGTAAGCTTCATAACAACATCCCTGTCCGGAAATACTCGACTCCCCCAACAGTACTACCGGTTTCTTCCGTATCAGTGCAATATAAGAAAACTCATTGTTAAGAACTACAAACACATCGCACATATCAATAAACATTTCAATATCATATTCTGAAACATTTATTACATTAGAAGGCAGTCCTTTTTCGTACTTCTCTGGATCACACCCTACATTTGAACAAGATTTATACAACAAATTCCATTTGTTAATCTGACTCAATTGTGATACAAAAGATAACGCATCCTTCGTGGAAGAAAATATTGGAGAGTGATGCCCTTTTGTCTTCAAATCCTCCGGCACAATTTCTTCTAACGTATCATCCTGCCCGCACACAAAAACTAGGGGACGTGAGAAATCTATTTTTGAAATAAGATTATCAACCTTTCTTTGATTTCTGGCTTTTTTAACTTTTAATTTTTCTATTATTTTGTCTGCCTCACGAATTTCTTCCATCGTTGGCTCATTGACCCAGGCCGTCCACCCCGGATAACGGATCAGCATATTATTCTGGGGACTTTGCGTGGAATTAAAACAATATGCATAACTAAAGTAATCATAACTGACCTGTGCACAAGGGATTTCTGCCTCATTACAAATCGACCTGAAAATTATGTTAAACTCTGTCAGATCACTCCAGAAAAGTATAAGTTCGGGTTTGATATATTCCAAAGCTGCTAAAAAGTATCTGTAAATCTCAACTACAATTAAGTCCGCATACTCCAAATATATTTCAGGATTTTTTTTAATAAGCATATTCACTGCCTGTTGTAAAAACATATATCTCGATAACGTTCGGTTTTCATCATCTGTCAGGACGTCATCCTCCTCTGTAAATGTCTCTTCCATAAAAAAACGCGGAAAGCAGAACATCGGAAACTCCTGCACTTTTGATTCCCCCAAAGCATTCTTTAACAGCACAAAGCGATATTCACGGCGAAATGTGTCAGATGCCCTGACGACATTTCTTACAAAAGACAAAACATGGTTGTCCATTCTATCATCCCAAATAAGAATATTTTCTCGATCAGAAAAGCGAATCAGGTCAGCCCCCTTCAACTCATTAATCGCAGCATCAACTGTCCGCCGCAATCTCACTGCAGCATTTTCAGTCAGTTCATCGGATTCTGATTTAGACTCCATAACGGCCATTTCCATTTGGGTTTTCTTATTCCTCATCTCTTCCCATTCTGCCAGTTTTTCATCTGTTGGTTTGATATCCATAATCCTATATCTAATCAGAAGCCCTATCAGCCGAATCCATTCTAACATTCTATGTTTCTGATGATATTCCTTATCAAGATCAATTGGCAATTGATAGGCATCTTTCACATATGGATTCTGATTCACTATAAAGCAATAAAGTTTTATTTTTAGCAAAGATATTTTCTCTTTCATTAAAACACTGCCTCACCTTGTATTGCTCTATCTATAAATGTAAGAGCATCCTCAACTGATTGACCATAATGTATCTCTCGCGGCTGTAGACTATCAAATAGATAATATTTACACATTCTTGCTACATGTTCTGCAAATGCCCGCTTCTGTTCCTTCGTATACCCATATTTCAATGCATCCTTTATGACTTTTTCGATTTCCATTTTGGTAAATGCCTCATAGGTACATCCTTGCCCATTCAATTGAATTTTTCCTAGCATAACAACAGGCTTTTCCCTGGTCAAAGATACATATGCAGTTGTTGACAAAATCGTAATGCATACATCACAATTGTCTATAATATCATTAATATCACCCTGTTTAAGATAAATCACATTTTGAGGGATTGTCCCCTTTTCCAATTCTCTGCGCGCAACAATCGGATGAGGTTTATATACAATATTCCAGTCATTTTTCAACGCAAGTTCTGCAATATATGTCAGCGCTGCTTCTGACGAATCAAACACAGGAGAATATTGGGTGACATTATCATCATATGGCTGCAGTCCACACTCCAAATCATTTTGGCCTGCCAAAAAAATTATTGGTTTTTTTCTAGATAACAGAACGTTATTTTTTACTTGGGGCTGAATATTTCTGTTAAATCCACTCCTGCGCAAATATGCTACAATATACTCCGCATACGCAACCTCTTTCGCGGATATGGGAAGCTGCAAAAACTTCCCATACTCTATGCATGGCCGGCTTTCTCCCAAATCTCCCCAGGTTGAAAATGCAATTGTTCCCGGAATCACACCGCTTTCTGCATATATGACCCTGATTCCTCTTTCTCTTGCTACATACTCCGCCACATGATTAAAAGCAACATATGGATTCCACACAATAATCGCCGATGGTTTCATCAAATCATACACATTAAGAAAATATTGTTCAGAAAGCAAGAGCATTTTTCTTACATGATCAGGATTATCATACGGATGAGCAAGCATGATATTATCATATGCCCATTTATAGTAAGAATTGTTCTCAACCTTTTCTACTTCTCTGATAGACAGCTCCGTCTCTTCCGTCAACAAATGATAATTGACCCGACTTATATTCTGCGGGACCTTTATAATAAAACCATGTGTATAGGTTTCTGTATATTCCTTCTTATAGCGCATCCACGCAAACTCATATTCCTTCCCGATATCTCGTAACTGTTCATAAAACTTAAAGAAGCATGGATTCGTTTCCCCCAAAAACAAAATATTTTGAATAGTATTATCAGCCAAATGCTTTGACATGGTCGCATAATACTGTCGTATGTAATCAAGATTATGATCAATAAATGAATTGCCAGTTTCCCGTATACTACCCACCTTCTGTGCCTTCATATTATTTTTTACCCTCAAAAAAAGCATCATACCAGGAATCAAAAGCCGTTTGTATTTTTGCATAATGTGTTACCGTCACTCGCAGCTTTCTGATTACATCAGCATCATTCCTGTTCGGACTTGACAATAATGAAACAACCATCGTAAACAAAACATTTCGATCAACATTCATATAAGGAATATATTCACCAAATAATTCTGCAAATACAGTTGCATACCGAATAACTCCCTCTTGTATCTCTATGACTCTGTTATCCTTCTCAAAAAAGGGATCTGTTATTTCCTGAATATCATTTTCATACCTTTCATATCGTAAAATCCCCGGAACCTGTTCAGATATAATCAATTCCATAAATTTATGAAGAGAATTCTTCGTATTCTGAACAATATTTTGTCCGTATTTAACATATGCCTTAAGTTCGACTCCATCTACTTTTTCATCAATTCCCATTGTCCCCAGCATATGATAGGAAATACTATCCCTATCAAAAGTCTCTTTTAAAAACCGCGATACCGTTCCACGGTATCCAATATCAAAGATACCTATTTTTTCTGATTTTCCTAACTCATCCAGTTTCTCTGAAATTATCTTTTTCGATTCTTCATGTGTTTGCTGAAACACTGGCTCCAACTCGTGAATAAACCAGTTGTATCTGTCAATACTACCTATCTCGTCATAGCGGGAAGTATATCCATTATCTGCAAATATATTGTAAACAGCATTCTTTTCTTTTTCGGTAGTACAGTTCATAAAAGACTCCACAAATTCTGTAATATTCATATGTGGATCTACTGTCCACTGATGCATGGAATCAAACAAACCACCTCTTTTATCCGCAACAAACGAATATCTCAGTGCTCTGTTCAAATATACTTTATGAAGAACCGGAATCTCTGTCCTGACAAAAGGACGCAACAAATGAATAATCTTTTCTATCAGAAAGCCATCTCTCCATACAAGAGCCAGTCGATCAATACCATCTTTGCTCGCCTCCTCTATCATCCACAAACAGAAAGATATCAAAAAGGGAGCCACAAATGCACCTAGCAGAGAAGCGTCTCCATTGTATCTGCTTCCTTTGTCAAAGTCTGCGAACGGATCATCAAATGCAATGCAGGCATATAATCCCAACATCATAGTTTGTGAACTTGGATATACTACAGATTTCCATTTCTCAATTGTCGCCAGCCTTGCATATTCCATAAAACAGGTGTGCGCAGACGGTATATGTACGGCTCTCATACCTTTTGAGTTTGCCATTGCTATATCGCTCTCGGCATTGTCTCCTATATGTATTATATTATCCTCACATATACCAATTTCCTCCAAATCTGATATCACTTTATCATAAAGTTTTCCACTTCTCTTCGTTGCATTCTCCTCACAGGAAACATAAAGCTTATACCATTTTTTATAACCGTTTTTCTTCAATATCTCTTCCAGAAAATCTGATGACAGATACATATCGGTCACAATAACTACCGTCTTTCCTTTCGTTACGGCATAGTCATATATCTTTTTTACACTTTTTCTCACAAATAAAAGCTTGCGTTCAACCTCCAATTCGGTCTGCTTCATGCGTCGTATTTCTTCATCACTTGCACCGAACATAATCTGATAATGTTCGTAAATATCATCCAGCTTAACGTATGCCGTATAGTAATCCTTCATAAGTACTGCTCGATTCTGTGCCGCCATTCTTCTCTTTGTAAAGAACGGGGACATACCGAGAATATTTCCCACCAGACTAAATAAATCCTCCGGTGCAAGCACGGGACGCTGAACAAGTGTATCAAACATATCAAAACTCACACACCTGATTTTGGAACTAGAAATCTGCTTCAATATCTCATCGATTTTCTTGCTCATAGCTTCCCTTTCTCTTTAAAAATTGATAAATTTTTCAGCAAGTTCAAAATCCTCAAAAGTATTGATATCGATTGATTCTTTAAAACTCACATTTTTAATATATGCTTTTACTCCGACTCTCCTATAATAATTCTGAAACACTTCCCGGGTAAAAACATAAACCCCGGATGTTTCCCTATATACCGGCGTAAGGTCCTGACTCCTGGGCAAATTTTGTGCATTAAAATTTAACGGTTTACCGTTCTCCCACAAATAATCCTGAATCTTAACTGCACAAAAAGCCGAATCAAATTCACCTTTGCTAACAGCGCTGATACATTCTTTCGTTGTTTCTGCCGTTATAAAGGGAGCCGTTGCATGTGCATACACATAAATATCTGCATCGATCATACCGGCAAATGACTCAAATATCTGAGTAAAGTTCGATGTTGGTAAATCAAGTTCTTTGCTTCTGCGTAAATAAGATATTCCGGAAAGCAAGTAATTCTTGATTTCCTCATTACTGCAAAATACATACCTTTCCTGAATACTTTCCACTTCTAAGAGCATCTTTTGTGTATAATATATCAGTGGATGCCCTCCAAGCATCTTAGTATTTTTACCGGGAAGCCTCTCATTGTTCATTTTAATTGGTACTATGGCAACAATTTTCATATATTGCTCCCCCCTACACAATCCACTCAAGCGCACAAAACTCACTCTCCCGCTCATTCATCAATTTCTCAAAGTTCCCGTCATACCGCTCATACATATCACAGACTTCCTTCGTATTTCCCATGGCGATCATATGCCCCTTTTCAAGCCACAACACACTATCACAATTTTCCCGAATGGTACCTATGGAATGAGAGACCATGATCACCGTCGCCCCGCTGTGGATCAGTTCCTTGATACGCTTTAAACTCTTTTTCCGGAAAATCTGATCGCCTACACTTAACACCTCATCCAATATCAATATCTCCGGCGGCTGTCCCACTGTAGCGATGGCAAATCCGAGCCTGCTTACCATTCCGGAAGAATAGTTCTTGACCTTCTCTCCCATAAAATCCTGCAGTTCCGCGAATTCCACGATTTCTTCATAGTGCTCATCTATAAATTGCTTTTCATATCCTATGATCGCACCGTTCAAATATACGTTCTCTTTGCCCGTCAGTTCCACGTCAAATCCGGTTCCAAGGGTCAGAATCTGTATCTTATTCCTGTTCACACGCATCGTTCCGTTTGTCGGACGCAGTGCCCCTGAAATGATCTTCAAAAGTGTCGATTTGCCGGCTCCATTGGTACCGATCACACCGATGACTTTTCCCTTTCTGATGGAAAAGGAAATATCATCCAGAGCCCGGTACTTCTCCTTGATCCGCTCCCCCTTGATCGTCTGAATCATCAACTCCTTCACAGAGCTGTACTCATTGACCGCTCTGTCAAAATCCATACACACATGGTCAGCTTGTATAACGACCGGCGGCATTGTGGATGAAACATTTCTTTTGGTACGTTTCTTTGTCGCATCCCGTTGCGGCTCCGCTTTTGGCCCTTTACTCTTATTCGTTACAGTCCTATAGAGCAGGAGTACGATTTCCGATCCGGCCAGAACACAGATGACTATGACCATTCCCTTTAATATCCGGTCTGCCAATGCCCTCTTCCTGGACGTTATGTCTTCCTTAGAAGATGTGGTCACAATTTCACTCTCCGGATTTGCCAACGCCGCTTCGCGGCCATGCTCCACAGCGTTTCCGTCTCCCTGGACTGACTGGTTTTCCTGTCCCTCTGAATCTGCACTGTCAGGAATCTCTTTCCCGCCCTCCCGTGCAACTGCCTCTCCGGTCAAAGGCTCCGCCGCCCGATCCATATATATTGTATAAAGCGCTTTCTGGCCCTGCCTGTTCGTTGTGGTGATATATATGGTATTGGGTCCCACCACAAATTCGTTATCTGATATTTCTGCTTCTGTACCGTCAGCAGTTTCAACACTGATCACAGGCGGCTCTTTCTCGCCGGCTGCCGAAATTTCATAAGACATTTTATCCGGATGGAATCCTTCTATCTCCACACCGTCAACGAATAATCCCTTCAGTTCGCATCCTGGTTCCACCGGAATATCAATTTCCGTATAGACTTCTGTTTCTGTACAGATTGATCCCGAAGAAGTTTCAGCTTCTGCCGAAAGGATTTCTATTCCGGTATGGGCTGACACTAGCGGCTCAAAGTACAGGATCTGTTTGAATACCGGTCCTAAATCCCCCGACCGTTCCAATACAAACTTCCCTTCTTCTAACACCGTGATTCCTTCATCCCGCGAACTGTTCAATTCCAGCACCCTAGGATCATATTCTACCAGAAAGCGTACATGCTTCAGATCTTCATTTGATGCACTCTCCAGATAGAATCCAATGTGGGAAACTTCCCCTACATCCCAGGTGTATCCGTCATTTGTCCCGAAATAAGCCACCGCCTCTTTCGCATGGACACTCCCCATATTCCCGCCAGGCATCATTCCCAAAAGAAATAGATATATGATTCCGGTTATACAATACTGCCTCATTGTTTTATTACTCCTCGTCATAACTTCTGCATGACTTTATTCTTATTCTTCTGAAAGACAAGATTTCCGATCAAATACACCAACACACTCCAGACGATCATTTTAAAAACACTTCTTGCGGGCGGCAGCACATTTTCCAGCACAATCCAACGCATTCCATCAATAAACAGATAAGCCGGGTTATTTGCTACTACTGTTATCATGGCCGCCGGCAGCCTTTCCACCGGATAAAAAATGGCCGACAGATACATCCACAATGTCAACAAGATTCCATAAAGATGGCGAACATCTCCAAAGAACACATAGCCGATACTCAGCAAGTATGAAAAGCCAACCGTAAACATCAGCTCAAATGAAACGATAACAACCAGAAATAAAATGGTATAATTCAATTTGATACGAAACACGATCAGTATTGGTATAAAGGCGATCAGTGAATAAATAAAATTCACAAAGGCGGTATACACTCTGGAAATCACAAATACTTGCATTGGTATCTTCACCTTGATCAGCATTTGTTTATTATCTACTAACGCTGTCATCGCCGTCTGTGTCGATGTGGTGAACAAGCTCCACAGCACACTTCCGCACAGGTAATAAACCGGAAAGTTCTCTATCGATCTCTTAAACATCTGAGAAAAGATAAGAGACAGCACGATCATATTCAAAAGCGGGTTCAGCACGGACCATACGATACCCAGTTTGCTTCTTGAATACTTTCTTTTCAATTCTCTTCCTGTCAGTTCCCTGATGACAAATAAGTATTGCTTGATGCGATTATTTCTGCTCTGTTTCATTTTATATGTTCCCGCCTCATATACCGACTCCTCTGTCGCTCATAAAGAAGTAATTTATATACGGCATACAGTGCAATATAGCATTTCGGATGTTTCCTGTTGATTGTGGCGCTCCCTTCATACCAGGCACTGCGCCGAAAGGAAATCCCTGCCGCGATTTTGTTTCCTTTTGTCTCTAATACATCATCTGTAAAATCCATTTTCCCAAAAGCGCAGGCTTCTTCTCTGGTTGGATGGTGCATAAACAGTTCCAGATTCTTGCATATGGCCCTGAAGGTCCGCTCTTCTTCATAATACTGCGCTATTTCAGCAAAGGACTTTGCCGGCACCTGGTCAAACATTCTTTCCTGCCAGGTGACAAACCTTTCTTCGATAGAGATGAGTCTGTCTCTCCGTTCCGGCTGCATCTTCGATAATACCGGCTCTATCTTCTCCCCACATTCTCTGTAACCAAGTGTCATTCCATGGGGCGCTGTAAAAATCGTCTCAAACAGACAATTGTTAAATATCGTTTTTCTCCTGATCTCACCCTCCGGTGAGAAAAAATATGTATGATAAAAATCCCTGTCCATGTCTGACGGGATTTCATATAATCCCCAGTAAAATCCATTTAAAGGTTCTTTTCTGCCAAGCCGTTGAAGCGACTGCTCCAATTCTTTCTGCATAGAGCCAACCCAGCCGCTGTCTACCAGCGCTGCGATCACTTTATCCGTCATTCCTTCCTGTTTCAGGTATTGCTCATAGGCCGGAAATGCCTTATGGGAATTTTCCCGCATGAACTCCATAAACAGATCACTTTGTCTTAGTTTTTCCCGTACCTGCCCAAGTTCTTTCCTTGGTATCTGCTCGTTCTTCCCGCAAGAAATAATCTCTTCATCGTGCAGTCTTTTTCTTTGCCACGTATGCAGGCCTGCCCTCTGATAGATCTTATCTGCCGTTACATCCAGGCCGCCAAGGGTGATGTAGGACAGCGCGCTCTCTTCATCCAGATGATAAGCCGGCACGCGTACGGAATAACGGGAACAATATAGGTACCTGCATTCGACCGGCAGGTCATATTTCCTGACATAATTCACCGCAGTGCGATACATGAGATAGCCATCCCTTGCCAGAAAATAGAGCCGTTCGATGCGTTTCTCCATCGCCTTTCTTAACACCCACACCACAAATCCGTTCAACGCCGGTGCCAGCACATTGTCTATGACCAGATTCATAATCTCCTGATCCGGGTCTGTATCATCCGCTTCCTTTTTGTGGTCTTGTGTCTGCGTCGTCCGGGAAAGTAAGGTACTCCGGGAAAGTCTTCTATGATATTCTTCTGTCTTCTTATGTTGATTCAACCACGGCCCTCCCGAATTGACTCTGCTTTTTATGTAAGGCAAGTTTGATCCTGCCTGGTATCATCCATACGATCATGGGCTTTATCACATAAATACAGGTTTTCGGTGTCAGTACTCTCATACTGCGAAATCCGATATAGCGGATCTTAATCTCCTGTAGCTGATAGCGCAGTTTTCTTCTGTTATAAGATAACGCCGTCTCCCGATACTGCAACAGATACTCCTGCAGATTATAGCCCTGTTCTCCCACTGCATGAAGGCGCATTAACAGTTCATAATCCTCACCTCTGCAGGCTTTCTCTCCATTTTCATAGCCTCCGCATTCCCAGAGCTTACGCCGCCTCATCATGACGGCCGGATGTGCGTAAGGAGAATACTTGAGAAAATCCTCTTTGGTAGGTATCTCCGGATAACAGCGCTGCGCCCACTGTTTACCCTGCTCGTCAATCACTGCTATATTACTCCCCACCCACATATACTGTGGATGATGATCCAAAAACCAAAGCTGCTTCTGCAGCCGCTCCGGTTCCGATATATCGTCCGCGTCCATTCTTGCGATATATTCACCGGCTGCCTGTTTCAAAGATTCATTGAGTCCATAGGCCAGCGAATGGTGTATATCGTTTCTCACATAGCGGATCCTTGTATCCAGATTGGCCATCTCCTTGATCTTGCCGATATGACATCCGTCAGAGCCATCGTCATAGAGTATCATTTCCCAATCGGAAAATGTCTGCTTTATGATAGACTTCACAGCCATTTGGAGTTGTTCCTCATCCGGGTTATATACACATAAAAGCACACTAATTCTTGACATGCTCATACACCTTTTTCATGATCATTGCTGTTTCTTTTTTATCAAATTTCTCCGTGGTCTTTCTAATCTCTGCCCTTCTTTCCACGCTCTCTCCCCACTTTTCTCTCTCTGTGTACAGCCTACAGATATACGCAGCGAATGCTTCCGGTGTGTTGTCCCTGCAGACATAGCCGTTGACCGTATCCTGCATATACTCTCTGGTCCCGCGGTTATCGGCCGCAAGTACCGGAACCCCCATGGCGAGTGCTTCTAACGCTGCCATGCCAAGTCCCTCCCTGATGGATGGAAATATCATCACATCTGCCGCCATCAGATAAGGCCGTACGTCCATCTGATATCCGTAAAACACAATCTGTTGTGCTACCCCCAACTGTCTGGCCAGGTTCTCCAGTTCTTCTTTCTGCTTACCGGCGCCCAAAAGTCCATAGCAGACGGAACTGATATCTGTTCCGTTATTTTTAAGGCAGGCTAGTGCCCTTATGATGACTTCCGGGTTTTTGTTCTCCCGCAGTTCCCCTACCCCAAGCAGCATAAATTTATTCGTGACGCCTAACTTTCTCCTTGCTTCTTTTCGCTGCTTTTTCGTGGTCTCATGAAAATATGTCCTGTCCAGCCCTACCCCCGGAATCTGGCAGGCTCCATCTCTTTCATGCATTTTCTTTGCCGCACAGTAATCTTCATGGTTGATCGTTATGATATAATCGGTCATGCGGCTTAAGAAATTTTCTATTGTATGAAAAATAAAATTATGTAGTCTGCCGGCACCCTTATAGAAGTGAAGACCGTGTGCCGTGTAGATCACATAGGCTGATGTTCTAAAAGCCGCCAGTCGGGTCACCAGTCCTCCTGACGGTGTATGACAGTGTACAACATCCATCTGCTCTTTTTTGATAATACCCCGAAGCTGCTTTACTGCTCTGGCATTGTGGCTGATGCCAAACGGCGACTGCCAAATGTCTATATCATGATAAACGACTCCCATATCCTCATAGATGTTTTCCGGAAAACGATATATCGGATTGTTCTTATTTGATGCAAAGTGTACTTCATATCCTAATTCCTTTAATATCCGAACATCCTCAGACTCAAACTTCGCCACAAATCCCCAGACTGAAGCCACTATCAAGATTTTTTTATTCATGCAAGGTCATTACCTGCTTTCTGTCAAAAAGCTGCCGCCTGCTGAAGCGGCGGCGCAAATTCTTCCACTCTCACTTTTACAGCCATGATGTACGGCACAAAATAAGGAAGCGTTTCCGCCTCCTTATTCCCGCTGGCAGCGAGTCAAACAGACGCTTCATAAGAATATTTGACGACTGCTGCGGGGGTTAAATACCCCGCTGTTAATCGCGGGGTATTCAACACAGCGTCCGCATACTCTCTACACAGCAGGAACAAATACCATGACGGAAATTGTAACCGGTGCTCCCTTGAAAGCGCCAACAACCTGACCTGTCACAGGATCTACAAGACCCTCGACAAATTCAACGGTACCGTCTGCATTTACGCTCATCAGCATAACAAGAGATCCGGCTGTTACGCCTGGGATCACACCTGCAGATGCGATTGTGTTACCAAAAGCATCCTGAGCAGCAGCCAATGTCTTAACCGTACCACAGTCATTAATGCCTACGTTGCCGCCAAGTGCATTAATCGTAGCGCGAAACATCGGTGTCGCAGGGGTCGTCATGAGTTTGGATACCGCTAATCCGGCATTGCTGCCAGATGTTGTCTGGGTAGCTACCAGTGAGATAACAGATTCTCTTGCTGTTGCAACCTGCTCTGTCAAAGACACAGCTGCCACCGTACCATCCGGTCTTGTAATTGCAACTCTCACCGTGTCTGTGTTAACTGCTGCACCCGGTGCCGCTGCCTCAACAGCCACACCTGCATTACCTGAGTTCGCACCTGTGGTACTGCTGACAGCGAACACATTCATGCTCATTGTCATCACCATGGCTGCAGTCAATGCTGCGGCAATCATTCTCTTTTTCATTGCCCTCTCCTCCTTTTTTTGTTATTTATCATTAAATGCAGAGCATTTAATAATCCTAATCATCATCGATCATTCCAGTCTATTTCTCTGTAAAAAACTTTCACGACCGTATCCCGTATACTGTCATCATAAAGATAATAGTCGTCATAGAAGTCCTCTTCGCCTTCCTCATTCACAAAGGGAATCACCTTATCCTCCCCCTCAAGGATGTTGATCGCACCTGCATCAAACCGATAATCCAAAATCTCTGATGCCATATAGACCGCTTCATCTAACCCGATATCCGTATTCATATAGGTCGCAAGTGACTGATACATCTGCGAAACGATCAGGGGATTTTCTTTAAACTCCTGCTTTGCTTTGCCGACAAACGAAGTCAGATACTGTTTCTGCCGCATCAGTCTTGCAGTCGGGCTTCCGGCCACCGTAACATCCCGGTACTGCAGATAAAGAAAAGCCTGTTCACCGGAAAGGCGGATTCTGTTCCCCTTTACCATCTCCGGATCATAGATAATATCTTCCAGGACTTCGACCTCAACACCGCCAACCGCATCGTTGATCTGTGCGATGGCATCGTAGCCAATCGCTGTCACCCCATGAATGGGGAGCTGATACAGAAGTTCCGATACGGCACGCTTCATCTCCATCAGGCCGTTTTGCCCGCCGCCTGCGTATCCATATTGCAGACAGATCTGATTCCTGATCTGTTCCTGCACGGTTCCGTCCGGCCCATATATATTCAGATTCACCATGGAATTACGGGGAATGGCAACAATCTGCATTGTCTTATTCCCGGGATTCAGGGACAGAACAAAGATAGCATCCGCCTGCCCGGCCTCCCAGTCCGTATAATCCGTGTCACGATCCAGGCCGCCCGCCACATCGATTCCCAGAAATAACAGATTGATCGAATCTTTATTATATTCAAAAATCCTATCATCTACTGCAATCCAGTCGGACTGCCACTGTACCGCAGACAATTTGGCCTTTTGCTGCGCGATCAGCCTCTCCTCTTCGGAATTCATTCCTACCGTTGTATCGCTTGCCGCTTTTCCGTAGAGACTGTTTTTGCCTGTTGCATGCATAATAAAAAGTACTATTCCGAATAATAAGATTACTCCTAACAGTACTGCAAAAAGGATACTGCAAATATGTATGATTCGTCTTGCAGACCGCACACGCTTATTCACTTTTCTTTTAGATGCTGTCGCCTTCATCGCTTCGTCCATTACAAATGCTATTTAGCATAGCATTATATGAAAATAGCGCTATCATGACATATTTTCTATGTCTGTTGCGCTTTAAGTTTAACCTGTTTCAGGTTAAATGTCAATATGCTACACCAAAATGTATTATAATTACCATTATCCATATCACCATATATTTTCACAGAAAGGAGCATGGATTTCCTTGTACCCTCGTATCAGAGCACTGCGAGAAGACTGTGATCTGAACCAGACAAAGATGGCTGCTATTCTGGGAATGTCGCAGACTGGTTACTCAAAATATGAGACCGGGGAGAATGATCTACCGACCGCCGTACTGATTCAATTGGCACATTACCACAATACCAGTGTAGATTATCTACTTGGCCTGACAAATGAACGTCTGCCTTATCCTGCGCCAAACACATCTGTACAAACGCACAACACCAAATGACGTAGTTCTTTCTTTTCTCACATAATCTTAAAAGTTAGATCTTAAAATAAATTTCCATTTGACAGATTACAATCAGTTGTCCTATAATACAGTCTATGACAAAAAAATCCTATTTACCTCAGGCACTGTTATGCGCCGGCATGCTCTGCCTTGCAACGGCATGTGGCTCTGACTCTGTCAGTGAACCGGACAACCGGGAGTCTATGATTAAGGAGGTTTCTAATCTTCCGGACGCAGAAATCAAGATTCCGGCCACACTGGCTGGCGATGAACTCGCAGATATTCCCGTTGACAGTGCAGACGATCAACAGCCTTCTAATATATCGGAAAGTCAATCATCTTCTGATGATGTATCACATACAGACGGTCAGATACATGGAACGCTGGATGCAGACAATAATATTACTTACGAACTCGATGGCGAAACGAGGACACAGCTTGTCAACGATATGGCCGCAGAGATTCAATCCAGTATCCATACCATCCTGGCCGATAAGGAATATTATCCCAACATATCGGATATCAGTGTAAATTCTGACTGTACTGAGTTTACAATTTATCTGACTGCAGACCAGCCAAATCTATATGAATCCACTCTGGTGATGTCATTTTATACCGTTGGGGACCGCTATCAGATTTATAATGGTGTACCTGCGGATGACGCCAAAACGACTGTTATCTACGTCAATGCGGATTCCGGCGCCGAATTGGCAAGAACAGACTCCTCGACTGTGAATTAGAAACGTGCACCGCCGGATACACAAACAACCGCCGCTGCCCTTTACACAGGCAGCGGCGGTTGTTTTAGACGTTTTATATTTCATTTTTGTATTACCGAAAAAGAGTTTATCCTTGTAAAATCAAACACATAAGATAAAGACTATTTCTGCACGATATTCACAATCCTGCCGGGTACATAAATCTCTTTCACGATCGTGCCCGTCAGCTTATCCGCGATGACTTCTTTGGCTTTTGCGATGACTTCTTCCTTAGGATCGTCCTTGCCGATATCAAGTGTAGCCCTTGTCTTACCGTTGATCTGTACGGCAATCTCCACAGTAGACTCCACTGTCTTAGCTTCCTCAAATTCCGGCCATGCGGCCTGGTAAACTCTGCCGTCAAACCCGGTTCTTTGCCACAATTCCTCGGTAATATGAGGTGCCACCGGATTGAGCAAAGTAATCAGGGTCTTGAATTCACCCTTTGTCACCGTATTTTTCTTATAGAATTCATTGACCAGGGCCATCATGGCAGCGATCGCCGTATTATACTTAAGACTCTCAAAATCATTGCTGACCTTCTTGATGGTCTGGTGCATCTTAATCTCCATATCCTTGGAATAACCCATGTCCTCTGTCAGGATATCCTGCAGTTTCCACACTCTTTCTAAGAACCGACGACAGCCCTTGACACCGTCTTCACTCCATCCGGCGCTCAGTTCAAAAGCACCGATAAACATCTCATACGTACGAAGGGTATCTGCACCGTAATCCGCCACAATATCATCCGGATTGACCACATTGCCAAGAGATTTGGACATTTTCACCACCGGATGCTCCGCCATCTCCCCATATTTTTCCTTTAATGCCGCTCTGGCCGCCTTCTCACTGCCATGCTCTGCCAGAAGCTGTTCCTGTTCTTTTGCGGGCAGATTCGAGAAACAGTGCGGATTTAATCCCAGAATCATACCGTGGGAAGTCCTCTTGGCATAAGGCTCCGGACAGGGCACGGCCTTCTGGTCATACAGGAATTTGTGCCAGAACCGGGAATATAACAGATGCAGCGTGGTATGCTCCATACCGCCGTTATACCAGTCTACCGGCATCCAGTAATCAAGCGCCTCCTTGCTGGCAAGAGTCTCTTTGTTATCCGGATCCGTATAACGCAGGAAATACCAGGATGACCCTGCCCACTGGGGCATGGTATCTGTCTCACGCTTCGCCGGCCCGCCGCAGCAGGGGCAGGTAGTATTGACCCAATCAGTCATCAGCGCCAATGGGGATTCTCCCGTATCTGTGGGCATATAACTCTCCACATCCGGCAGCTCCAGAGGCAGTTCACTCTCATCAAGCGGCACATAACCGCACTTCTCACAGTGTACGATTGGAATCGGCTCTCCCCAGTAACGCTGTCTGGAAAATACCCAGTCACGCAGCTTGAAGTTTGTCTTGGCACAGCCCACTCCCTTTTCTTCCAAAAAGGCCATCATCTTCTCTTTGGCCTCGGCCACACTCAGCCCGTTCAAAAAGTCAGAATTCACCAAAGTACCCGTAGCAACGTCCGTATACACCTCTTCCTGCACATCTTTACCGCCTGCCACGACTTCGATGATCGGCAGACCGAATTTCTTCGCAAAATCCCAGTCTCTCTCATCATGCGCAGGCACCGCCATGATAGCGCCGGTACCATAACTCATCAATACATAATCCGAAATAAAGATCGGGATTTCTTTTCCGTTGACGGGATTGATGGCCGTCATGCCGTCAATGCACACACCTGTCTTATCCTTCGCCAGTTCTGCCCGCTCAAAATCAGACTTTCTTGCCGCCTGTTCACGATAGGCACAGATGGCATTCCAGTTCTTTAAATCGTCTTTATATTTATCAATCACCGGATGTTCCGGGGATACTACCATGTACGTTGCGCCAAACAAAGTGTCACATCTGGTCGTATACACACGAAGCTTATCTTCCTTACCTTTGATCGCAAAATCCACCTCTGCACCCGTAGATTTACCGATCCAGTTCTTCTGGGACACTTTGACACGCTCCACATAATCTACCGTGTCAAGCCCTTCGATCAGCTTATCCGCATATTCTGTGATCTTAAGCATCCACTGGCTCTTCACTTTACGAACCACCTCAGAACCGCAGCGCTCACAGACACCGTTGACTACTTCCTCATTGGCAAGGCCGACTTTGCAGGAAGTACACCAGTTGATTGGCATCTCGGATTTATAGGCCAGTCCTGCCTTAAACAGTTTTAAAAAGATCCACTGGGTCCATTTATAATAATCGGGATCTGTCGTATTCACTTCTCTGTCCCAGTCAAAAGAATAACCAAGAGAATGAAGCTGGCTCTTAAAGCGGGACACATTATTCTGCGTCACGATCTTAGGATGAATGTGATTCTTGATCGCATAATTCTCTGTCGGAAGCCCGAAAGCATCCCACCCCATCGGATAGAGGACATTATAACCCTGCATCCTTCTTTTTCTCGCCACGATATCAAGTGCCGTGTACGGCCTTGGATGTCCCACATGAAGCCCCTGCCCTGAGGGATAAGGGAATTCCACCAATGCATAATATTTCGGTTTGGAATAATCATCTGAAGTCTTAAAAGCCTTCTCGTCATCCCATACTTTCTGCCATTTCGTCTCCACTTCTCTGTGATTGTATACTTCTGCCATTTTGTTTTCCATACCTTTCCTGCCGCTTGTATACGGCTTATCGTTCCTGGTAAGATTTTTCCATACTTATTTAATTTTATTATACTTGCAGGATTTGTCAACCGTTTTCTTGAGGCCGGCTGCAATTTGGTAACAGTTCAGCCTTCTCATAGTCAAAAGAGAGAAATTTAAAAAGTTTCTCGCGTCAGTTTTCCACAAAGAAAGCACCAACCTGCGTAACCAGCCAGATACTTCTGCGCTTTGTGGACAGCTTTC